>NZ_JBNDLP010000004.1:0-1006066 GCF_050436125.1 Paraburkholderia sp. MM5482-R2
CGAGAAAATGACGTCATCAGGGAAACTCCCTAGACGATTCATCGGACCGGCGATCGCGCTCCGCTCGCCCGCAGGATCATGCTCACCACTTCTTCCGTCGTAGCCTCGAAGCGCTTCGTCGAGAGCGCGCGTTTGCCCGAGAGCGCGCATATTTGAGCTTCGAAATCGGCGTAGTGCTGCGTGGTCGCCCAGATCATGAAGAGGAGCGTCCGGGGGTCGACGGGCGCGAGCAACCCTTTGGCTATCCATCGCTCGATCAGCTTCACGCGTGTGTCCATCCACGGCTTCACGCGTTCGAGCAGGATCTCTTGCATGTGCAGCGCCCCGCTGATTATTTCGTTGGCCCACACCTTCGATCCAAGTGGGCGGCGCCGTGACAGGGCCATCTTGGCGCGCACGTAGCCGCCAATCGCCGCGACCGGATCGTCGCTTGCATCGAACAGGTTGGCGGCGGCGTTCCATTCCTCGAACACATCGTCGAGTACGCGCCAGTACAGCGCCAGCTTGGTCGGGAAGTAATAGTGCAGATTCGCCTTCGGTAAACCCGCGCGCTCGGCGATCAGCGCCGTGCTCGCGCCTTCGAATCCGCGTTCGGCAAACACGGCTTCGGCACAGGCGAGTAGATGGGATTCATTCGACGCGCGAATGGAGGCTTTGCGCCGCTGTGGCTTGTGCGATGTGTCGGCGGCTCGTTGCGCCTGCACGGTGCCGCGCGTCGCGAGGGGCGCGGCTCGCGTGGTGGGTTCGTCGTCGCGCATGTTCGGTCCATTCGGAAGAGAAAAGGAGCGCGGCGGCCGCGCGCATGCCGGAATCATTGTAGCCACGATGCAAGTGCGCCGCGAATTCACCGACATCAGGAGAAACGCGCAGCACGGACGCCTGGTTTTTTCGCGCACTGCAGCATCAGTGGCACGCTTCTCGCTCGTAACTCCGCATTGAATTCGCGAAGTTTCTCGTCTAAAACCTGTCCAATCGGACAGGATTCGAAGGGCTGGGTTTCAGGGGCCGCGCAGTGCCATCGAGACGTGCACCGTCGTGATCCTTCGCGCCCAACACGGTGGCATGCATGCACGTTTGACGAGCACGGACAGGAGAACACGCATGAACGCAGTAAGCGAAGCCGCGCTGACGACCGCGATCCACGTGAACGGTCAGCGATTGTGGGACAGCCTGATGGAGATGGCCAGGATTGGCGCCACGCCCAAAGGCGGCGTGTGCCGTCTGGCGCTGACCGACCTCGACAAGCAGGGCCGCGATCTCATCGTGCAATGGGCGAAAGAGGCGCGCTGCACGATCAGTGTCGATCAGATGGGCAACGTGTTTATGCGCCGCGCGGGGCGCAACAACGACCTGCCGCCCGTGATGACCGGCTCGCACGCGGACTCGCAGCCAACCGGTGGGCGCTTCGACGGTATCTATGGGGTGCTCGGCGGCCTCGAAGTGATTCGCTCGCTCAACGATTACGGCATCGAAACCGAGCGCCCTGTTGAAACGGTGATCTGGACCAACGAAGAAGGCTCGCGCTTCGCGCCGGCGATGGTGGCCTCGGGCGTATTTGCGGGTGTGTTTGCGCTCGAGTACGGACTGTCGCGCAAGGACGTCGACGGCAAGACCATCGGCGAGGAATTGCAGCGCATCGGCTACGCGGGCGCGTTGCCGTGCGGCGGCCGCAAGATTCACGCGGCGTTCGAACTGCACATCGAACAGGGGCCGATACTCGAGGCCGAAAACAGGACGATCGGCGTGGTCACCGACGCGCAAGGTCAGCGCTGGTACGAAGTCGTGCTCACGGGCCAGGAGGCGCACGCGGGGCCTACGCCCATGCCGCGCCGCCGCGACGCGCTGCTGGGCGCCTCGCGCGTCGTGCAGCTCGTCAACGAAATCGGCCTGCGTCATGCGCCGCTCGCGTGCGCGACGGTCGGCATGATGCAGGTGCATCCGAATTCGCGCAACGTGATTCCGGGCCGCGTGTTCTTCACCATCGATTTTCGCCATCCGCAGGACGAGGTGCTGGCGCAGATGAACGCCGAGCTGCGCGAAGGCATCGCGAAGATCGCGGACCAGGGCAAGCTCGAAGCCGATGTCGAGCAGATTTTCTACTACGCGCCCGTGCCGTTCGACGAGGCGTGCGTGAAGTCCGTGCGCGCGGCGGCCGAGCGCTTCGGCTATTCGAATCGCGACATCGTTTCTGGCGCAGGTCACGACGCGTGCTATCTCGCGACGGTCGCGCCGACCTCGATGGTGTTCGTACCGTGCATCGACGGCATCAGCCACAACGAAGTCGAGGACGCGACGATCGAATGGATAGAAGCCGGCGCGAACGTGTTGCTGCACGCCATGCTCGAACGCGCGAACGAGCCCGGCTGACGCAATTTCGATCGAACGCAAGCGGTCTCAGCGCCGCGCTGTCTTTCCAACGATTCCCCACGTACCGGCCGCGCACGTCACGCACACGGCCGGCGGACCCGTGTCTTGCCTCGCAAGGAGCATCCGGATGTCCCAGACCACCTCGAATGCCGCCAACGGCATCGCGCCAGGCCGTCTCAGTGCCGAGCAACTGGGCTGCAATTTCGCCGACGTCGCGCCGCCGCTTTCCGCGAATGCGGCCGTGATCGCCGCCGACCGCTGTCATTATTGTTACGACGCGCCTTGCGTGAACGCGTGCCCCACGGGCATCGACATTCCCGGTTTCATCCGCAAGATCGGCAACGGCAATCTCAAGGGCGCGGCGCGCGATATCCTCAGCGCGAACCCGCTGGGCGGCATGTGCGCACGCGTGTGCCCGACCGAGATTCTCTGCGAAGGCGCCTGCGTGAGAAATCATCAGGATGGCGAGCCCGTTCAGATCGGCGCGCTGCAACGTCATGCCACGGACTTCCAGATGGCCCGCGAAGCCGCCGGTGCCCCTGCGCTCTTCAAGCGCGCCAGCGAGACAGGCCGTCATGTTGCCGTGGTCGGCGCGGGTCCCGCGGGTCTCGCCTGCGCGCACACGCTCGCGCTTGCCGGGCATCGCGTGAGCGTCTTCGACGCGCGCGAATATCCGGGCGGCCTGAACGAGTACGGCATAGCCGCGTACAAGACCGTCGACGACTACGCGCAGCGCGAAGTGCGGTGGCTTCTTTCCGTTGGCGGGATAGAACTGCGCCAGGGCCAGCGACTGGGGCATGACGTGACGCTTGCGGAGTTACGCGCGGCGTATGACGCGGTGTTCATCGGCGTGGGCCTTGGCGGCACGCATACGCTCTCCATCGAAGGCGAACTGCTCGACGGCGTGCTCGATGCCGTGGATTTCATCGCGCGCGTGCGCGAGGCCGACGATCTGGCCAGCGTGCCCGTCGGTCGCAAGGTGGTGGTGCTCGGAGGCGGCAATACGGCAATCGACGCCGCCGTGCAAAGCCGCAAGCTGGGCGCGGAGCAAGTGACGCTCGCCTATCGTCGCGGCGCGGCGCAGATGAGCGCCACCTGGGCCGAACTGGAATTCGCGCGTAGCCAGGGTGTGACGTTGGCCGAGTGGATGAAGCCGCTGCGAATCGTCGGCGACACGCAGGTGCGGGCCGTGGAATTCGAGCGCACCGGGCTCGATATGAGCGGCGCATTGCGCGGCACTGGGGAGCTCGTGCGCGTGGAGGCCGATATGGTGCTGAAGGCAATTGGCCAAACGCTGTTACCCGAAGGCCTCGACGGGTTGCAACTCACCGAGGAAGGCGGGCGCGTCGCGGTGGATGCGAACGGCGCCACGTCCCTTGCGGGCGTTTTCGCAGGCGGCGACTGTGCCGGCCACGGCGCCACCGATCTGACCGTCCAGGCCGTGCAGGACGGCAAGCTTGCCGCGCATGCGATCGACCGCTTCCTTGCGAATCAGTCCGCCAGGGCCGCCCGAGCCGCGTGATAGCTACACCGAATCCAGATAAAACGAAGGAGTCGCATCATGGCCGACTTGCGCTGCTCGATTGCCGGCATTCAATCGCCCAACCCGTTCTGGCTCGCTTCCGCGCCGCCCACCGACAAGGCCTACAACGTCAATCGCGCCTTCGAGGCGGGTTGGGGCGGCGTGGTCTGGAAGACGCTCGGGCTCGACCCGCACGTGGTGAACGTAAGCTCGCGCTATGGCGCCACCACCTGGCGCGGCCAGCGCATGGCGGGCCTGAACAACATCGAGCTCATCACCGACCGGCCGCTCGACGTGAACCTAAAGGAAATCGCGCAGGTGAAGCGGGACTGGCCCGACCGGGCGCTCATCGTCTCGCTGATGGTCCCTTGCAACGAGCACGACTGGAAGTGGATTCTGCCTCAGGTGGAAGACACTGGCGCGGACGCCGTGGAGCTGAATTTCGGCTGTCCGCACGGCATGAGCGAGCGCGGCATGGGCGCGGCGGTGGGTCAGGTGCCCGAGTACATCGAAATGGTCACCCGCTGGGTGAAGGAAGGCACGCGCTTGCCTTGCCTCGTGAAACTCACACCGAACGTCACCGACATTCGTCACGGCGCGCGCGCGGCGATGAAGGGTGGTGCGGACGGCGTCTCGCTGATCAACACCATCAATTCGATCGTCGGTGTCGATCTCGACGTGATGGCGCCGCTGCCCACCGTGGACGGCAAGGGCACGCATGGCGGCTATTGCGGTCCTGCCGCGAAGCCCATTGCACTGCACATGGTCGCGGAGATTGCGCGCGACCCGCAAACGCAAGGCTTGCCCATCTCTGGCATCGGGGGCATTTCCGACTGGCGCGACGCCGCGGAATTCATCGTGCTGGGAGCGGGCAGCGTGCAGGTATGCACCGCGGCGATGCACTACGGTTTCCGGATCGTCAGCGACATGATCGACGGCCTTTCCAACTGGATGGACGACAAAGGGTACGCCAGCCTCGACGCGATTCGCGGCCGCGCCGTGCCGAACGTCACCGACTGGCAATACCTGAACCTCAACTACGACATCAAGGCGCGTATCGATCAGGACCGCTGCATCGAGTGCGGGCTCTGCCATATCGCCTGCGAAGACACCTCGCATCAGGCGATCACCGCCACGCGCGACGGCAAGCGCCACTTCGAGGTGGTCGATGCGAACTGCGTCGGGTGCAATCTATGCATGCATGTTTGCCCGGTCGATCAATGCATCACGATGGAGCGTGTCGATTCGGGCGAGCGCTACGAGAACTGGACCACGCACCCGAACAACCCGGCGCGTGTCGCCGACCCGAAAGCCGCCTGACATTTCGAAGCCGGATCGAGCCGGACCCACGACAAGCACGGAGAACCCACCTCATGAGCCAGCCCTTTGCAGTCGACGCCAATGCGCGCCGCGCCGAAAGCGAGCTATACAACGATGATCTCGCGCCCACCGGCGTTGCGCAGCGCACATGGCGCTGGTATCACTTCGCGGCACTATGGGTAGGCATGGTGATGAACATTGCCTCCTACATGCTCGCCGCCGGCCTTACCGAGCAGGGCATGGCGCCATGGCAGGCCGTGCTAACCGTGCTGCTCGGCAATCTGATCGTGCTCATGCCGATGCTGCTGATCGGTCATGCGGGTACGAAGTACGGCATTCCTTATGCGGTGCTCGTGCGAGCGTCGTTCGGCACCCAGGGCGCGAAGCTGCCAGCCATGCTGCGCGCCGTCGTGGCGTGCGGCTGGTACGGCATTCAATCATGGCTTGGCGGCAGCGCCATCTACACGCTCGTCAACATCCTCACGCACAACGCGCTGGTGGGCGACGCACTGCCGTGGCTCGGCATTTCGATCGGACAGGCTAGCTGCTTCCTCGTCTTCTGGGTGTTCCAGCTGTACTTCATCCTGCACGGCACCGATTCGATCCGCTGGCTCGAAAGCTGGTCCGCGCCCATCAAGGTGGTGATGTGCGCAGTGCTCGTGTGGTGGGCATGTTCGAAGGCAGGCGGCGTGGGCTCGATGCTGTCGCAACCGTCGCAGTTCGCCGCCGGCGGCAAGAAGGCGGGCCTCTTCTGGGCGACGTTCTGGCCGAGCCTCACGGCCATGGTGGGTTTCTGGGCCACGCTCGCGCTCAACATTCCCGACTTCACGCGTTTCGCAAAAACGCAAAAAGACCAGTTCGTGGGCCAGGCCATCGGCCTGCCCATTCCGATGGCGTTGCTCTCGGTGGTCTCCGTGGTCGTGACCTCGGCAACGGTTGTGATTTACGGAAGGGCGATCTGGGACCCGATCGACCTCACGAGTCGCATGGAGGGCGTCGGTGTGGGCATCGCGCTCATCATCCTCACACTGGACACGATGTGCTGCAATCTCGCCGCGAATCTCGTCGGGCCAGCTTACGACTTCTCGAGCCTCTGGCCCAAGGGCATCTCGTACAAGACGGGCGGTCTCATCACCGCGGGTATCGCCATCGTGATGATGCCGTGGAAGATCCTTGCCACCACCCAGGGCTACATCTTCACGTGGCTCGTCGGTTATTCGGCGCTGCTTGGGCCTGTGGCCGGCATCCTGATGGTCGACTACTTTCTCGTTCGCAGCACACGCCTCGACACGGCCCAGCTATTCGAGGAAAACGGCGAATACGCCTACTCGAACGGCTGGAATCCGGCTGCCGTGATCGCGCTGATCGCAGGCGTGCTGCCGAACCTGCCGGGCTTTCTCAATGTCGCGTTCCCGAATGCGTTTGCCGCCGTGCCCGATGCGTTCAAAAGCATTTACACCTATGCGTGGTTCGTGGGGCTCGCCATTGCGGCGCTCGTCTATGGCGTGATGATGAAGCTCGGCAAGAGCCGGCGCCCACGTGTTGCGAGCGCGTGAGCGTTTCAAGCGTGAATGTTCAACTGAAGGAGACTTGGCATCATGGCGATCCTGATTCGAGGCGGCACCGTCGTCAATGCAGACAAGAGCTGGCGTGCGGACGTGCTCTGCGAAAACGGCGTGATCCAGAGCGTTGGCGAGAACCTCGATGCGCCTGCGGGCGCGACCGTGGTCGACGCCGGTGGCCAATACGTGATGCCTGGCGGCATCGATCCGCACACGCATATGGAGCTGCCCTTCATGGGCACGACCGCCAGCGACGACTTCTACACGGGCACGGCGGCGGGGCTTGCGGGCGGCACGACATCGATCATCGACTTCGTCATCCCCAACCCGAAGCAACCGCTGATGGACGCCTTTCGCGAGTGGCGCGGCTGGGCAGAGAAAGCCGCTTCCGACTATGGCTTTCACGTGGCGGTGACGTGGTGGGATGAAAGCGTGTATCGGGACATGGGGCTCCTCGTGAACGAGCATGGCGTATCGAGCTTCAAGCACTTCATGGCCTACAAGAACGCCATCATGGCCGACGACGAGATTCTCGTGAACAGCTTTGCGCGCTCACTCGAACTGGGCGCGCTGCCTACCGTGCATGCGGAAAACGGCGAGCTCGTATTCCAGTTGCAACGCCAGTTGCTTGCGCGCGGTTTCACGGGGCCCGAGGCGCATCCGCTTTCACGGCCACCCGAAGTCGAAGGCGAGGCAGCGAATCGCGCCATCCGCATCGCGCAGGTGCTCGGCGTGCCGGTGTACATCGTGCATGTCTCGGCGAAAGACGCGCTCGAGGCGATCGCGCGCGCACGCGGCGAAGGGCAGCGCGTATTCGGCGAAGTGCTCGCGGGGCATCTCGTGATCGATGAGTCGGTCTATCGCGACCCGGACTGGACGCGCGCCGCCGCCCACGTGATGAGTCCGCCGTTCCGTACCCAGGAGCATCGCGACGCGCTCTGGCGCGGGCTTCAGGGCGGCCTGCTGCACACCACCGCAACCGACCACTGCGTGTTCTGCGCTTCGCAGAAAGCCATGGGCCGCCATGATTTCACGAGAATTCCGAATGGTTGCGGCGGCGTGGAAGATCGCATGGCGGTGTTGTGGGATCAAGGTGTGAACACCGGCCGGCTCACGTCGAACGAATTTGTGCGCGTCACCTCCACCAATGCGGCGCAAATCTTCAACCTGTACCCGCGCAAGGGCACGGTGACCGTGGGTGCCGACGCCGATCTCGTCGTCTGGGATCCCGAGGCCACGCGCGCGATATCGGTCAAGACGCATCATCAGAACGTGGACTTCAACGTGTTCGAAGGGATGACGGTTCGCGGCGTGCCGACATACACCGTCTCACAAGGCGAACTCGTGTGGGCGGACGGCGACCTGCGCGCGCGGCGCGGAGCCGGGCGTTATCTGAAGCGGCCCGCGAATCCCGGCTATCTGCAGGCCTCGCGCCTCGCGAAGAGCCTGAAGCAGACGCAGCCGGTGCATCGCGAAGGTGACGCACCACAATAAACACGGCAACGCGTGGAGGCATTGCAGGGGATATCGGGGGCTCGACGCGACAGGATTCGCGTTGCGCCCCGGTAGTTCGAGTGCAAACCGGTCGGCGCTTTTTATCTGCGTCGGAGTTCGCCATCGAGCGATCAGATACAAGAACAGCGCGAGCCGGGGTGCGGTCATGGTTGAATGAGTAATCCGTATCTCGCGGTTAGTGTTTCCCGCGTTCCGCGATCCATGCGCTATCCGGTCGCTGTTCCAGTCAGCGATTCACAGGCCTGCCAGAGGCGTCTTGCATCGGTTCCGTTTCTTGCCTGACTGGCGACGTTCGCTGGTCCCACGTCTCGACCACGTGTTTCGAACAATCCGAGCGGACCATAGTAGCCGCCGTCGACGACATCGGCCGCGGTTGCGGCATACAGCGTGGAAAGCGCGCCGGTCTGGTCACTGTTGAACAAGATATCGATCAGTCCGCCTAGTGCAGAGCGGACGATCGGGCTTGCGGCAAAATGATCGGCACGGAACAGATTCGTATTGGCAACGCCGGGATGCGCGGCGACGGACATCACGCGCGATCGTGCGGCGCGCAACCGGCGATCGAGTTCGAACGCGAACATGAGGTTGGCGAGCTTCGACTGTCGATAGGCGGTCATCGGCCGGTAACGACGGGTTGCCTGAAGGTCGTCGAAGTCGAGCCGCCCGGTCTTGTGTGCGATAGAGGCAACCGTGACCACGCGCGGCCGCTCGGCAGACGCTCCTGCCGCCATCTCGAGCGCAGGCAACAGCAGGCGCGTCAGGGCGAAATGCCCGAGTACATTGGTGCCAAACTGCAATTCGAAGCCGTCGACCGTTTCGAGGCGTCGGCGGGGCGCCATGACGCCCGCATTGTTGATGAGGATGTCGAGCGGCCGGCATTGCGCGAGTTCGCGATCGCAAAAGGCGCGCACCGAAGCAAGGCTTGCGAGATCCAGTCGTTGAAGCCGCAATCGGGCGGCGGGCAGTTCCCTCTGCAGACGGGACAGGGCATCGGCGCCGCGCTGTTCGTCACGGCAGGCGAGTACGACTTCCGCGCCTGTGCGAGCCAGTATTGCAGCGACGTGATAGCCGATGCCGCTGTTAGCCCCCGTGATGATGACGCGTCTGCCGTGCTGAGGCGTGATGTCGTCGATGCTCCATTGTTTGTTCTGGTTCATTGGCGATTGTCGAGGGAAGGCCGTTAGCGGGAGAGAATGCTGATTAGCATACCCGTTGCACGCGCGCCGCATGTGCTGGACATTTTCGGGTTTCGCACGGGTCCGGCGGCTTCCTGAGTCGGGCGCGCAGCGCGCGCATGCAATGCGTGTGAAACGCAAGGCGGCCGTCCTGACCCGTTACATCAGCCGAAGCACGATTCTCTGAAGGAGGGAGGGCAGGTCGCGTCGAGCGTCGACCATGAGATGAACGAAAACGGTCTCGTCGCGGACCTGATAAATGATCCGGTTCTTGCCGGAAAGGCCTTGCCGGAAACCGTCCTCGAAGAAGCCCTCAAGCTCGGCAGGCGCATGACCGCTAGCGGGGGACTGGCCAATGTGCGTGATCGTCTCCTGCAGTTGCGTCGATGTCTGACGCCACATTTCCCATCCGAATGTGCGGACAACATAGCTTCTGAGTTCGTCAATGCCGATCCGCGCCGTCGGGAGGATGCGGTATTTCAGCAGCGGTGCCGCCATCAGCGGAGCTTTTCCTGACGATCGAGCTCGTTGAGTTCCGCAAAGAACTCGTCGCCATCGACGTGATCCCCGCGCTCGATGTGCTTCTGGCCGATAGCCAGGATTTTCAGGAGCGCGAGGGTCTGCTGCGTCGATTCGTAGCTTCGCACATCCTGGACGACGAGCTTCGCTTCACCGTTCTGCGTGATGATGAGCGGCTCTCCCGAATCAGTCAGGTCCTTGACGATTCGCGCCGCTTCGCTTTTGAGGTAGCTGATTGGCTTCACATGATCGGCGAGATGCATCAAGCGCTCCGGTGAGGTTCACATAGGACCAAATTTAAACCATTAACGTCCGGCGGCGATCTCCGGTGCGTCCATGTGCAGCTAGATTTGACATAATGTAATTTATCAACATTTTTGATGTCAGAGCTTTTTAGAAATGTCCGGTTCTGGCTCATTAGAAATGTCCGGTTTCCTGCTCCGGGCTGGCTGCTGTGGCGCATGCTGCGGCATCACCGTCAGCCCGGAGCCAGACCATGAACGGACGTGGATTCATCACGATCAGCATGCACGAGCTCGAGCGCGTGAAGATCATCGAGGCGGTCGTCCAGCATCGCCTGACGGGCGTACTGGCGGCTGAACGACTGCAGCTGTGTGAGCGTCAGGTCAGCCGGCTCGTGCGGCGCTACGAGGCGGCGGGACCGGCCGGGCTGGTTTCAGCGCGGCGTGGACAGCCCAGCAACCGCGAACTGCCGGTGGATGTCCGTGCGCGGGCCATGGCGCTGGTGCGCGAACGCTATGCCGATTTCGGGCCGACGCTGGCCTGCGAGAAGCTGGCCGATTGTCATGGCGTGGTGCTGGCGAAGAAAACCGTGCGACGCTGGATGCGCGATGCGGGCCTGTGGATTCCGCGCAAGCAGCGGCCGCCGAAGCTTCACCAGCCGAGAAACCGGCGGGCATGCCTGGGCGAACTGGTGCAGATCGACGGCAGTGATCACCGGTGGTTTGAGGAACGCGCGCCAGCGTGCACGCTGCTGGTGTTCATCGACGATGCAACAGGCCGGCTGATGGCACTGCACTTTACGGCGACCGATCGACCTTCAGCTACTTCGAGGCGATGCGCGCGTACCTTGAACAGCATGGCAAGCCGGTGGCGCTGTACAGCGACAGGGCCAGCGTCTTCCATTGCAACAGCCATTCGGCGACGCCTGGCAAGGGTGTGACGCAGTTTGGCCGCGCGCTGTACGAGCTCAATGTGGATACGTTCTGCGCCAGTAGCAGCCAGGCGAAGGGCCGTGTCGAGCGCGCCAACCTGACGTTGCAGGACCGGCTGGTCAAGGAGTTACGGCTTCGCGGGATCAGCACGAAGGAGGCGGCCAACGCTTACGCGCCCCACTTCATCGCCGACTTCAATGGTCGGTTTGGCAAGATGCCGCGGAGCACGTTCGATGCGCACCGGCCGCTGCGGGTGGATGACGATCTCGATCTGATCCTGACGGTTCGTGTGCCGCGGCGCGTGTCGAAGGTGCTGACGGTGCAGTACGACCGGGTGATCTGGCTGCTGGAGGATACGGTGGCGAACCGCCGCCTGATTCACCGTTATCTGGATGTGTTCGAGTATCCGGATGGGCGCATCGAGATCCGGGTGAATGGCGCTGCCCTGCCCTGTGTGCCGTATGACCGGCTCTCGG
Source organism: Paraburkholderia sp. MM5482-R2 (assembly GCF_050436125.1). Taxonomy (NCBI): domain Bacteria; kingdom Pseudomonadati; phylum Pseudomonadota; class Betaproteobacteria; order Burkholderiales; family Burkholderiaceae; genus Paraburkholderia; species Paraburkholderia sp. MM5482-R2. The sequence continues at coordinate 11,632 of NZ_JBNDLP010000004.1, forward strand.
AGATCGATCAGGCGGCGGTGGTCGATCACAAGCGGCTGGGCCACACGTTGCAGATGGCGCAGGTCATTCAGGCGCAGCGTGATGACCGGCGGGCGTCGGGCTCGCCATCGAGGACCAATCAGGGCGAAGCGCCGCGGCCGAAGGAGCGCAAGGTGGGCACCCGCACGCAGCGCGAGCTGACCCGGGCGCAGTTGAATGAAGCGATTCTGGCAACTGCCGGAATGCGGGTTGGCTCGGTGCTCAAAAGCCCCCTAACATAGAGATTTCTGAACCTCAAAACCGGACATTTCTAAAAAGTCGCAACCCGGACATTTCTATCTGGCCTCGACATGATGTGTCAGGGCTTTTTAGAAATGTCGCGTTTCCGCTAAATTGAAATGTCGTGTTTGCGGGTTCAGGCTGGTGGCCAGCATTCCTTAAGGAGCGCCGGCCATGAACGCATCTGGGACGATCACGATGACGATGCGCGAACTGGACAGGTACAAAGTGATTCAGGATGTTGCCGATGGCGTGCTCAGACCGTGGCGGGCTGCGAAGCGACTTGGGCTGACGACGCGGCAAATCCGTCGTCTTGTCGGCCGGCTGCGTGAACACGGACCGCAAGGACTCGTGTCAGGTCGGCGCGCCATGGCCAGCGCAAACGGTGAGCTGGTCACACTGTACAGGGAGATCAGACGGGACATCCTCGACCTGCAGAAGGAACCAGGCTGAGGGTGCCAGTGCCGTCGAGCGGCTCGCGCGCGATCTCGAGGCAGTGTTTCCCAACATGCGCGGGTTCTCGCCCGGCGGCCTCAAATACATGCGTACATGCGCGCGCAAGCCTTTCGCCGTTGGGAATTTGTGCAACAGCCCGTTGCATAAATACCGTGCTCGCACGCTGCCACACTTCTCGACAAGCTAGACGGCGCAGCTCGGCGACTCTGGTATGCCCGCCTGAGATAGCGGGAATGTCCTGCCCCGGCGTGTCTACCGTCCAGAATAATCAGTAAGCGCCCAGGAGGCGATCCAGCGCGGCCGTGATCCGGTCACGGTGTTCGACAAGCGAACCGGTCTTCGGCCCCAGTTCGCTTAAGGGCACGGCCGCGACAAACGCCGGATGCAGGATGCACCGGATGCCGCCGATATCGAATGATGGCGTGAAGTCCGCCGGGAGCTTCCCGGGCGGAAAAGCATCAGCCTGAATCAGCGGTACGACGACGCGGATCGACAGACCTTCTAGAAAGTCGCTTTGCACGTCGACAAGATACGGTGTACTGGCGCGGCCTCTACCGCTGTTGGCATAGACGTCGAATCGCGCCATCAGAACATCCGGTATTGCGCCAAAGGAAGTCCGTTCTCTTCGACCCACTGGTTCGTGTGCCTGATGAACTCGGCGTGTTCATGCGAACCACCCGGCAAATGAGCATCACGCTTCCGAACGAAATGGCCGAGGAAATCCGCAGGCGCGTCCGGAGCGGTGAAACGCGACGGAGTCAGAAGTCATCCACGACGGCCTGCCCGAACTCGCTTTACGTGAACGTGCTATCGAGGCCCGGTTGCGCGATTCGGTCGGGCTGGTCGCTGCCGCACTTGAAGCTGTGTGGTCTTTGCGCCGGACGCATGCGATCAACTGGCGAGTTGGAGGCAGCAATCGCGACCGCAGGCGCCCCACGGAAGGCGGCCGAATACGTCGACGCCATCGTCACACTCTGCGAGCTCGATACCCTCCCCGCGGCCGTGCTGTGATCGCATACCGCGTTTTGGGCGAGACGGTCGCGATGCTCGGCGTCTACTATGGCGGGCAGGGACTACGCGGCCAGGTCTCAGCCGAATCTTGATGACCCCGCCTGGCCGCGCGGCTGACACGGCCAAGAGCCCGGTCGCCCATGTCTTACCCCTCGGACAGCAACGGACGAGGCGACGAACGACGGCAACCTGTCACGCCCAGAGTGGGACGATCTCACGCGCGAAGAGTTGCGGGCAGAACTCGCCCGTCTGCAGGCCGAAAACAGCCGGCTCGCTGCCATGCTGCGAGCCATCGTGCCCGGTACCAGGCAACCCGGGGCAAGCGATCCCGCGTAATGCCTCGCCGGCTGTGCAAAATGCAGGCACTTCCTCGCTTTCCCCACTTCCCCACTACAGAAAGTGCAACTTTTCCGGAGGCTTTTCCGCGGCCGAACTGACGTCTATCCGCTTCGGTGGGAAAGCCGCAATTCCGGAAAATCCGGTTACGCGCCGGTGTGCGCGAACGAGTGGCGCGCGTGCATCTGCGAAAAGCCCCGCATCCGCTGCGCGGACTGCACGCATCGGCTGCTGCTGTCACCGACGATCAGGTCTTCGATGCGCATCTTTCCGGCGATCGTACCGTGGGCCTTTACCCGCTAATGGCGGACGGTACCTGTTACCTGCTCGCCGTCGACTTCGACGAGGAGAGTTGGCGGGACGATGCGATGGCGTTCCGGCAGTTGAGCGGCCTCACGTGTGCCTCTCTATGCACGTCAAAAGCGCTATCCTCGATAGCTACAATGCGTAGCATGCCCGCTCTTCTGCTCATCACGTGGATTTCTGATCGATCGAAGCAAAGATATGGAGTGAGATGCGATGGCAAATCTGCTTGAATCGAATCCGGCTCCGGGCGCACCTGGCAATCCGCTGAACTGGAGCCGCGCGGACAAAGACGCCGTCGGAACGGCGTACTCGCTGTCGAGCCAGGTCTGGTACACGACAGCAGGCGGCATCCTCACGGAAATCTACTTCCCGGATGTCGACACCCCTCAGGTACGAGACTTCCAGCTGATCATTACCGACGGGTCGACCTTCTATCACGACGCGCAGAAGGACTTCGACCATCGATGCGAATGGCCGGAGCCGCCCGCCTTATCCTGCCGGCTCACATCCCAGGCGAAAGGGCAACCCTACACCGTCGTGCAGGACGTGATCGCCGAGAAGGGTTCGGCTTGCGTGCTGGTTCGCACGACACTGCAGGGGGACCAGGATTTCCTTAACACACTGCACGTCTATGCCTTGTTGACGCCTCACATGGCGGGATACGGCGCTGGCAACACCGCGCATCGCGTCAGCACCGCAAATGGCGATCGCCTGGTCGCGACGCGTGACCATTACTGGCTCGCGCTGGGCGCCGACTGCGGCTTCGGCACGACGAGTTGCGGCTTCGTGGGAGTGAACGATGGCTGGACCGACATCCTCGCAAACAAGCGCTTGCCGGTCTGGAACTACGACGCAGCAAAGGACGGATACGTCGCCGTGACGGCAGAGATCAACCGCGCAGGGCAGAATCAATTCGTTCTGGCACTGGCGTTTTGCGTCGACGAACCGACGCCGATTACGCAGAGCACGCCCAACAAGGCGCTGACCGCCGTATCCGAGGCGCTGGCCTACCCCTTCGACGGACCCGCCGACCCATACAGCCACAAGCAAGCGTTCATCCAGGGATGGAACGACGCTGTTCGCGACCCGTTCCAGCCCAAGGCGAACATAACGGGCGATGGCAATGCGCTTTTCAACATGAGCCGCAACGTGTTGCTCGCGCATGAGGACAAGACGGCCGACGGCGCACTGGTGGCTTCATTGAGCATCCCGTGGGGACAGACGATGCGGGACCTCGCTGCCGGCTACCACATGGTCTGGCCGCGTGACATGTGCCAAAGCGCACTCGCGCTGCTGGCCGCGGGCGCGCAGGATGCGCCCCTACGCGGGCTGATGTTTCTCGCTGCGTCGCAATTGGCGGATGGTAGCTTTCCGCAAAAGTTTTTCATTGACGGCGAGCCTTGGCGGGACAATGCCTCGCAGCTCGACGAATATTCCTTTCCAATCATTCTGGCCTATCACTTGAGCGAAGCCGGTCTGCTGCGTCAGTTCGATCCCACCGGCATGGTGCTGGCCGCAGCAGGCGCATTGATCAAGAACGGCCCCATGACTCAGCAGGAACGATGGGAAGAACTCGAAGGATACTCCCCTTCGACACTGGCATCGAACATCGCGGCGCTAGTCTGTGCGGCTACTAAATGGGCGGACGCCAGCACCGCCCAGTTCCTGCTCGAATACGCGGATTTTCTGGAATCGCATCTAGAGACATGGTGCGTCGCTGCGGAAGGCTCACCGGTTCCGGGCGTGACGCAGCACTACGTTCGAATCTTGCCGACGCATGTCAATGGCGTCTTTAATTTTCCAGAAGATCCAGATAGCGCCCAAGTAACCGTCTGGAACAAAGACTACAACGCAAACACCATCGTGGACGCGGGTTTTCTCGAACTGGTGCGCTATGGCATTCGGGCCGCGAACGATCCGATCATCGTCAACTCGGTCAAGGTAGTCGATGCAGTAATCAGAAAAATTCTGCCGCAGGGGCCTGCCTTTTACCGATACAACCACGACGGTTATGGTCAAGGCAATCTCGGCGAGGACTGGTACGACGGCGCTACCTTCGGCGTTGGTCGACCCTGGCCGCTGCTCACTGGCGAACGCGGCCATTACGAATTGGCCGCCGGTGGCGACCCCACCCCCTACATCCGCGCTCTCGAGGCGTTCGCCGGAACGCGCGCTCTGCTTCCCGAGCAAGTGTGGGATCTGCCCGATCTGGCAGACCCGCCCTTCGTGACTGGCGGGCCGACTGGCTCTGCCATGCCGCTTGCGTGGGCCCACGCCGAATACATCAAGCTCGTTCGCTCCGCTTCGGACGGTCAGGTCTTTAACCACCTGAAAGTCGTCGCCGATCGTTATCAGTCTCAGCCCGGCCAGGCGCCGCGCGCTCGCAGCAATATCGAAATCTGGAACTTCAACCGCCCGCTGCCGTCGATTCCGGCCGCCACGACAATTCGGATCCCTTTGGCTGCGCCTTTCCGCCTGCGCTGGACGATCGATGACTGGGCCACGTCGGAGGACAGCGAAGCCACCGCAACGGCGCTCGGCATCTACTACGTCGATCTGGTCACGCAAGCAGCCCAGGCCGGTTCATCGCTTGCATTCACCTTCTTCTGGACCTCGAGTCAGACGTGGCAAGGGCAGAATTTTTCCGTCGCCCTCCAATCCTAAGCGATGCGTCGCCAACGGCAGACAATTGCTTCCGTCATGGAGAAACACACGACTTCATCTAAGCCGTCCATGATCTCCATGACGCTGGAGAAACGCACGTAGGTACGCGGGTCATCGAACTGTTTGGTATTCCCTTTGACGAGCAGCAGGTCCCAAGCGGGCTCGGTGATGTCGAGGGCCAGATAGAACGCGCCGATGTGCGCGATGAAGTTGCGGGCGCTGGCCAGCCGGTTAAACCACTTCACGCCCTGAGTCAGTCCGTCAAGCGTTTCGAGGGGCCTCGCCGTCTCCGTCCAGGAGCACAGCGCTCATTCGCCGAGTAACTTTGCTGGACATACTCCGCCGCGCATCCGGTCGCCCATAGTCCACCGAACGACTGACGCGTGGAACGGGTGAACGACGCGGTGACGCTCAGGCGCGCAATCAATTAGGCCAGCGCGGTCCAAAATGCTTACGTTACCGGGAGGGGATTCAAAAATTCCCCGTCGGCTCAGCAATGGCCAATTGTGCGCGGTTATTCCTGATCGCAATGCACCTTGAAGTGCGTTAGCACGGCGGCCCCAAACGCATTGCTTATCGCAACATCGGCGGCGTCGCGACCGTATGCCATCAAAACGCGCCCGATGCGTGGTGCGTTGTTACGCGGATCGAAGGTTTGCCAGCTACCCCCTACGTAGGCCTCAAACCACGCCGCGAAATCCATTGGCGCTGCGACGGGGGGCAAACCGACATCGCTGATATAACCGGTGCAGTAGCGAGCCGGAATATTCATGGCGCGGCATAGCGTGATGCCCAGATGGGCGAAGTCCCGGCAGACGCCTCTTCGTTCGCGGTAAACGTCCGCTGCGGTTTTGGTCGGCCGCGCGTGCCGGTAATCAAATGCGATATGCCGGTGCACGAAGTCGCAGATTGCGAGAACAGTCTCGCGGCCCGGCGCGCACTGTCCAAAAACCTTCCACGCGACGTCGACCATCAAATCGGTTTCACAATAGCGGCTGCCCAACAGGAAAACGAGCGTATCGTCGGGCAACTGCTCGACTGGATGGCCCCGACCGTCTTTCGGACGCGTTTCCATCGCATTTGGCACATTCAGAAGCGCGGTCGTGCTCAAGCCAACCCGCCCGGCGGGCGCGATTATCCGCGTGCACAGGTTGCCGAACAAGTCGCGGTACTGCCTCGTCGCCACCGGCGGATCGGTAACGAGGAGATCTGCCTCGACAATATCCTTTGCATGCGAAAAGTGCGTGTTCAGCATCAGCATCATCGGCGTCGGTTGTGAGCACTCGTACGACAGTTCGTATCCGACGCGAAGCTTCATATATTTATCCTGTTCGTCTGATCCCGGAGGTTGGGGCTGGCAACTCAAAGGCGTGCGGCCCGAGACAGCCACAACAGATGATCCCACGACGCCGGGCGTCACGCTCGCATTCAAAAACAATCGCCGCTACCTGGCCTGAGCGGCCCTATGGTCTGTTGAAATGAAATGAACGCCGTCTCCCGGTGAGAGATTGGGCCTGACGCCAATGCTCTCAACGGCGACGACCGTCGTGCGTGCGACGTCGAACGCAGCTAGTGACCGTACTCGGCGGGACGAGTGAGTGTGTCGAGGCGGCGAAACAGGAATGGAATCAGCCAGTCGGGCCAAGCAGCAGGTCGATTGCGGCTTGACCGGCGACTTCCCCAACCAGGTAGGCCCATCGTTCAGTAAAAGGGCCGTTGCGCAGCGCGATCCGGCCCCCCCGCGCGCCGAGCACTTCGAGGTTGGTACCGCCTTTGATCTGGACAGTCACGTTGAACGTGTCCTCCGCAGCCGGAGTCAACTCGACGTGAATCTCGAAGCCACGATAGGTGATCACTCGTTGCATGAAAGCCTCCATGTCGTTATCGGAGACTAACACGCGAACGTTGCATGGTTCATCCGGCTACAGGCGCTGATCCCGTACGAGGTCGGTAACCGGCGTCGTAATTCTGCTTGCGGAGGCGTTCGAGACGGCAATTGCCTATTGGTTGAACTGCGCGCCGAGTACTGATGGTCCTGACAGACGTGCCGAGCGTCGGGAAGGGACCGGGTGCCGCGAGATGCGTTCCTTCCGGCTGCACCAGATGCTTCAAGATTCCCCGACCCTTCGGCCGTGAGCCGCTGGTACCTGAATTCGCAATTCCCGACTTTCGCTTGCCCCGTGAAGGGCGGCTTGATGGCCGACTTGTGCCCGATGGCCCGGTCCTGGGAAGCCCATGCCTTGCCGCGCGCTTCCCGATGACACGAGATGGTCATACGCGGTGGCGCGCAGCCGTTAGCACTCAACGTAAGAGCGACCTGTGGTCCGCACCGGTCTCACGGTTCCGATCCTATAAATCCAGCCAATTCCTCGGGTTTTCCCAGGGGGAATGCTTCCTTAATGTGATCGAGAAAGGCGGAAACGCGAGGGCTTAGCAAGCGCCGCGAAGGATAAAGCGCCCATAGTGTGTTTACGCCGACCGAAAATTCAGCCACATGTAGGGATCGCGCCGACTGAAAATTGAGCCGGGCAATCAACCTTTTCTGCTAGTTTTTCTGGCAGGGTGTTTGGGGATGATCCCGATGACGATGATTGGCAAGGTGCGGCGGATGTTCCACCGCCAGAACAAGTCGGTACGCGAGATAGCACGTCTCACAAGCCTGTCGCGCAACACGATTAGTAAATATCTGAACATGGATGTTCAGGAGGAGCCGAAGTATCAGCGGCGCGCCCAGCCGACCCGGTTGACGCCGTTTCATGAGGTGCTGGTGCAGGCGCTCAGTGTCGACGCGCGGCGACTGAAGAAGGAGCGGCGCACCGCCTGGATGCTGTTCCAGGAGATCAAGGCGGGCGGCTACGACGGCTGTTACTCGCGGGTGACCGATTTCATCCGGGCCTGGCGGCAAGGCGAAGGCAAGGCGGTTTCGAAATCGGCGTTTGTGCCGTTGCGATTCGAGCTGGGCGAGGCATTCCAGTTTGACTGGTCCGAGGAAGGACTGGTTGTCGGCGGCATTTACCGCAAGCTGCAGGTGTCGCACATGAAGCTATGTGCGTCGCGGGCGTTCTGGCTGGTTGCCTATCCGAGCCAGGGGCACGAGATGCTGTTCGATGCCCATACGCGCTCGTTCGCGGCCTTCGGCGGGGTGGCCCGCCGGGGCATCTACGACAATATGAAAACGGCCGTAGACAAGGTTCACAAAGGCAAGGGTCGCACGGTCAATCCGCGTTTCGCAGTGATGTGTTCGCACTACCTGTTCGATCCGGACTTCTGCAACGTCGCCAGTGGCTGGGAGAAAGGCGTCGTCGAGAAGAACGTGCAGGACAGCCGTCTGCGCATCTGGATTGAGGCGCGTGCGCAACGCTTCGGCAGTTTCGCTGATCTGAATGCATGGCTGGCGACCCGGTGCCGGTCGTTGTGGGATCAGGTGAAGCATCCAGACTATCGTGACCTGAGCGTCGCCGACGTGTTCGAGCAGGAGCGCGCCCATCTGATGCCGATGCCGACACCGTTTGACGGTTATGTTGAGCGTGCGGCACGAGTCTCGTCGACCTGCCTGGTGGTGATTGGCCGCAATCGCTACTCGGTGCCATGCGAATTCGCAGGCCAGATGCTCAGCACGCGGCTCTATCCTGGCCGTGTTGTGGTGGTGAGCGACGACGCGGTGGTAGCCGAACACGATCGACTGGCCGACGAAGGACTGGTGCGATACGAGTGGCAGCACTATATCCCGCTGATCCAGCGCAAGCCTGGCGCCCTGCGCAACGGTGCGCCGTTCCAGGATATGCCCGAGCCGCTGCAACGCCTGCGTCGGGCGTTACTACGCGAGCCAGGTGGTGACCGGGTAATGGCGAAGGTTCTGGCGTTGGTCCCGGAAAGCGGTCTGGATGCCATAGTGGTTGCAGTCGAACTCGCATTGGAGCAGGCGCCGCCCTCCGGGCGCGTGAGCGTCGAGCATGTGGTGAACGTGCTGTCGCGCATGCGCAGCGTGCAGATGCCGCCGAAGATCGATACTGCGCTACAACTGACGACACCACCGCTGGCCGACACATCGCGCTACGACGGGCTGCGCCCGGCGCTGCAACAGCCGGAGGCCGGTCATGCGTGATCTGATCGTCGAACTCAAACACTTGCGGCTGCACGGCATGGCTGCCGGCTGGGCCGAACTGCTTGAACAGGTGAATGTCGAGGCGGCGTCTTCGCAATGGCTGCTCGAACGGCTGCTGCAGGCCGAGGTCGCGGATCGGGCCGTGCGTTCGGTCAGCCACCAGATGAACGCGGCGAAGTTCCCGGTGCATCGCGACATCGCCGGCTTCGACTTCGATGGCTCGCCGGTCGACCGCCAGCTCGTCACGCAACTGGCCGGCATGACGTTCACGGAGGGCGCGCACAACCTGGTTCTGGTCGGCGGCCCGGGCTCGGGCAAGACGCATCTGGCGACCGCCATCGGCGTGTCCGGCATCATGCACCACGGCAAGCGGGTGCGCTTCTACTCGACCGTGGATCTGGCCAACGCACTGGAGCAGGAGAAGGCGCAGGGACGCGCCGGGAGGATCGCGGCGAGCCTGCTGCGCCTCGACCTGGTCATTCTGGACGAACTCGGATATCTGCCCTTCAGCCAGGCCGGCGGGGCGTTGCTATTCCACCTGCTGAGTCGCCTGTACGAGCATACAAGCGTTGCGGTGACAACGAATCTGGACTTCGCCGAATGGTCCAGTGTGTTCGGCGACGCGAAGATGACCACAGCATTGCTGGACCGGCTGACGCACCACTGCCACATCGTGGAAACCGGCAACGAAAGCTACCGTTTCCGCCATAGCAGCGCCAGTGCAAAGAAGCGTATCCGCTCGCGTGAAGCAGCGCGCAGAGCCGACGGTGCGAGCGCGAACGAATCGGCCTGATCGTCGCTTGCCGCGCAGTGGAAGCCGCAACGGGCTACGCCCTTCGCAGCTTCCACTGCGCAATGAGGCCTCACACGAAGGAGGACAAGCACTCCCGAAACACATACACTTATCCACAACCGGTCCTTCTTCAGACCGGTCTCCACCCCGGCTCAAAACTCGATCGGCGCGGCGGCTCAAAATTCATTCGGCGCGGACACCCATAGTGCGATGTCAGGGCCATCCAGGTCACCCCAATGCGTAAGCCTGCCGGCTGCGATAACTGAGCGAAGCGGATCTTCGAATGTCCGCCCGGATCGCTGAGCGAACGACAGTTGATGGGCCGAAAGCCGCCCCAAAAGAAATATCGGCAAGTCAACCCTTCTTTCGTCTTTCGATTTCTTGTTTCACACGTTCGATTTCAAGCCGTTTAGCTTCCTTTGTTCCCCATCGTGGCGCTCTGTTCTGGGTGGCTTCGGCGGCTGCACGAATGCGTGCTTTGGCAGCAAGTTGATTGGCTCTGCGTTCGTCCAGCTCCCTCATTTTGGCCGCTTGCCGTTCGGCGAAGCGTTCAGCCGCGATGGGTGTGGTTCGTTCAGGTAGTCCAGCAAGGACCACAAGCTTGTCGATATTGTCCCAGGTGCTGATCCAGCCGTCGTTGTAGGCAAACTCGCTAATCAACGGGAGGTTGAGTGCGGTGTAGATCGGGACCCAGTTTTCTTCTTCGCCCTGGCGGCGACGCACAGCGAGTTTGGGATTGAACTGGTACCGCCCGGTGGATACGCGCAGGAACAGGGATCTATTGTAGGCATAGTCTCTGTCGATTTCGTTCCTCGCCAGCACGCCAGAAAGATGCTGGCGCTTGTTGCGCTCTGGCCGCGCGATGTTAGCGGGTAAGTGTTGCCAGGCATCGAGGATGATTTGGGTCTGGAACGCGCTGTCTGTATTGCCTCGTATCTTGCTGAATCGTGCTTTGAACAATACCCACAGGGTCTGGAACAGAAAGTATTCAGACAGATGCCGGTCGATGCGGACCAAGCGATCGCCCGCTCTGACATCAATGCAGGGCGGAGCCAGGCATTCATAGATTGCCGCCAGCGGGCCAGCAGCGAACTTTGCATCGCCAAATGCCTGACGCAAAGCCCAGTGCAGGGCATTGTGACCATAGTGATCGACGGCATCGCGGTCGGCACCGCGCTCCAGCAGGGCTTCCACCAGCGCCACATTTCCTGCAGCCGCTGCGGCCATCAGCGGCGTCTGGTTCATTGGCAGACGATGATCGACGCCATGCTGGTCACACTGCCTGAGGATGTCCTTGAAGCGGTTGGCGAAGAAAGGGACGTAGCTCTTGCGGGCGAACACCGCGCGCTGCTGATCAAAGGTTCGTGCCTGCTCGAATTTCGCCTCGACTGCCAGCCACTCGGCGAGCTGCGGTTCATCGAAGCAGGTGGCATAGTCAAAGAGTTGCTGCTTGCCCTTGTTGCCCGGAGACTGCTCGCGGAAGACCTTGATCAGCAGTTCCCTGACCTTGGCCTCATCGAACACCGGCCACGGCACCGGGACCTGCTTCAAGATGGTGCGGCGGATGGCCTCCGCCTGCTCCTGCTTGCCCTGCAGTTCAAGTTTGCGTGCTTCCTTCTGCCAGTCTTCGAGCGTGGATTGCCTGGCCTCGATCCTGGTCTGGCCGACGATCAGATCCAGCAACCCGAACAGATCATGCCCTGTGTCCGACTCGATCATGTAGATGTTCTTGATGGCGCGCGTCAGCGCTACATACAGGGCATTGACGAAGAATTTATAGACTTCGAGCGACTTGTCACTCTTGTCTTTAGCGCGTTTGTAATCCAGTGTCTCGACCGCCAGATCGGTCTTGGCGATGCCCTCGACAATGTCGTTGAACTCGCCCCGGTGATCCGAGATGAAACGGTAGAGCACGATGTTCTCGTATTCGAGACCCTTGGCTTCGTGGATCGAGAACAACAGCGGCGTGGCAAAGTGCTTGCGGGCGTCGGCCTTGTCCTCATCGCGCATTACCAGGACGGCGAACTGGGCGGATTGGCGAATCTTCTGGTCCAGTTCCCGCTTGGTGGCGTCCTTGTCGGGTATCAGCGTAACCTGGCCGGTTTCGCCGCCGACGGCCTGGACCAGGAAGTTGCTCTCCCGGTCGATGGAGCCGAAGCGCCGCTGCTTGATCTTGAGCAACTGATTGGCGACGCGAGTGGCCTCCAGCCCGTTGCGAAAGTTGGCCATTAGCACGCGTAATTCCTGCCGCTCGGCCAGTTTCGGATCCTTCCAGAACAGGCTCTTGACTTGGCTCCAGGAAAAAAAATTGGGATGGACAATCTGGTTGGAATCCCCGCAGAGCATGAAATGGCCAGGCTTCTTCATGGTTTTCAGCACGAGCGCGAGTTGCACGGTGGTGATGTCCTGCACCTCGTCAATAACCACGAAGTCGTAGCGCGGCGCAGCCAGCGCTTGCCAGTCCTGGGCGACCAGATTCAGGTCGTAGAGCTTTGCCTCGGCCAGCCAGGCGCGATACTTCTCAAACAGATTGTAGAGTTGGTCGCGCCGTTCTACGGGAAAGATCGATTGACGCACCCCCAGTGCTTGATACTCGTCGCGCGACAGGACACCGCCCGACCCGGCGGCAATCACGCCGCGAATCTCCTCGAAAGCCTGGTGGGCATCGACATCCTTGAAGTTCTGCCGTATACGCGAGTACCAGCCCGCAAAGTCGCGCCAGCTAGCCTCGCGTCCTGCCGGAACGCGGATCGACTCGACAAACTCCCGGTAGGACAGAAATACGGCATCCTGAGCGCCATGCTCGAAACCGTTGGCGTAATAAAGGTCGCGGGCGCTCTGCGCCAGGAAGGCGGAGTGAGTGACGTAGAGGACCTCACCTTCGGCATGCTTGAGCTTTTCAAGCGTCAGTGCGGTCTTGCCGCTGCCAGCGCTGCCGACGACAACCAGGGGAGGTGGCTGTCGGTAAATGGTCTCCTGCGTGTCATCAAACGAGATCGGTTTGTCGAGCAGGTGAATGCCGGTACGCTCGGGATGAAGGTAGCGTAGAGCTTGCGCCTCCCTGATGGCGTCATCAGCGCTGATGTCTGGAATTTTGCTCTCGTCAATCGCCGCGCCGCGCAGGAAACGTGACTTATCGTAGGCGTGATTGGCGATCACTTCCAGCATCAGTGCGCAGACTTCATCCCCGTGGCGCACCAGCGAGAACAGCAGCCGGTCGGCGTCATCCAGCTTCGCCCGGTAGAACTTGCCGTGGCTCAGATTGGCAAGCTTCTTGACTTGGGCAGCACGGAAGTCGTGGCGAGCGATGGCCGCGGACACCTTGTCGTAGCTGGCCTTGACGCGTGAAGTGTCGAGGCCTGTGTATTCGAGAATCTTCATGAGGCGATGAGGACAAGTGCAAGAGCAAGAAAGAATTCTCTCATGGCCGTCTGGCCTGCCAACCTCTCTAGCAAGTTTTCCGGTCATTCCTGAACGGCAGTTATCCGACCTGGACCGGACGCCCTACGACAGGGTATTTCCTCATGCTGAATGACCGGTTCGGGCCGTCTACTGCCCGATACGCTTTGGCTCATGTCGACCCACAAGGGCCGGTCCCCTTTCTCCATAACGGTCGTCCAAGCTATGTGCGGAACTGTTTAGCTGGTACGCGACCAGCTTTCAGATATCGCGACGACCTGGCAACAAATTCGCATTCGCCCATGGGCTTGCCTGGCGCCAGGCGCAGTGGCGTCACAGGAAGGAGCAAGGCGGACGCATCTCGCTGAGCCATCCCCGGAATGCACCAAGCTTCCCGCCACACGACCGCTCAGACAGGCGTGTAGATCGCCAACTTTAGTGCAGGGTCATCGTTCGCCTGAAACGTCGTGTATTCGTAGCGCTGCGTGCCTCGCTGCGGGTGCGCGAGCACTTTCTGGCCGGCCACGCTGCTGCGGATGTCATGCGCGTCCCACCACCGCGCGAACTCCCGGCTACGGGCACGCACGCGCTCGACCAGTTCGATAAACGCCGGATCGTCGGCATGGAGATCGTGGGTCGCGCGAAAGAGCGCAATCATTCGACGGGCTTCATCGGACCAGGTGACCCCGAAGAGCCGCCGCGATTCCGGCTCGATAAACATGAAGACCAGGATGTTGCGGTCCGCTTCGGCGAAACGGTCGAAGCCCAGGAGGTCCGCAGCGGCGGTGTTCCACGTCAGGATGTCCCAGCGCCTGCCGGTTACGTACGCCGGCACATCAAGGCGCGCGACCAGACGTTCGATCGCCGGAGTGACGCTCTCGCGCGTGAACGCGACCCGATCGCCGTTGCCCGCGAGCGCCCGCAAATGTGCTGTTTCGACCTTGCCGAGGCGCAGGGCGCGAGCGAGCGCGTCGAGGGTGGTATCGGACGGCCTGACGGTTCGGCCCTGCTCGAGCCGCACATACCAGTCCACGCCGATGCCCGCCAGTTCCGCCACTTCCTCCCGTCGCAGGCCCGGTGTGCGGCGGCGCCGATCGTCGTTGAGTCCGACCGCGTCCGGACTCAGTTTTTCCCTGCGTGAGCGCAGGAAATCGCCAAATTCGTTTCGACTCGATGTCGTCATGATTGTCGTTTTCGCCTTGGGAGGCACGCTGAAGTCCTAGGATAGTGCTAGGCCTTGTTACGAATGCTACGCCTGCCAGAATGGTCTCGTCCAATTACCCTGACCGGAGACCGACAATGAAAGCTGCGATTCTGAAGACGCTCGGCATGCCACTCGAGATCGAACACATGCCGGCCCCCTTGATCGGCACAGGCGAGGTCATTGTCGATGTCGCCGCCGCCCCCGTGCTGCCCTACGCGAACGAAGTCTTCAGCGGCGAACGCCGATACCCAATTGACCTGCCGATGGTTCCCGGCTGCGGCGCGATTGGTCGCGTGCGTGCTATTGGCCCGGACGCCACGCACCTGAAGCCGGGTGACTGGGTGTTCTGCGATCCGACCGTGCGCTCGCGCGACGACGCCCTGATCCCCGACATCGCACTACAGGGCTGGAGCGCGCGCGGGGACGGCGGCAAACGTCTGCAACGGCATTTTCACGATGGCCCCTTCGCCGAACAGGTGCGAGTGCCGACGGAAAACGCCGTTCGCATCGGGGAGATCGATCCGGCCGATGTCGCCCGGTGGTGTGCGCTCAATGTCATGCTGGTGCCCTACGGCGGACTGCTCGCAGCTGGTTTGCAGGCAGGTGAGACGTTGCTCGTGAGCGGCGCGACAGGCAACTTCGGCAGCGCGTGCGTCGCCGTCGCCCTCGCGATGGGCGCGCGCTGCGTGGTCGCGCCGGGACGCAACGAACAGGCCCTCGCGGATCTGGAACGCCGCTTCGGCGAGCGCATCCGGACCGTGAAGCTTTCGGGTCGTGAAGAAGAGGACCGCGAACGGATGCGGCTGGCGGCGCCCTGTCCGATCGATTGCGTGATTGATCTGATGCCGCCGTCGGTTAGCACGACCACGGTGCGCGCGACGGTCACGACCGTCCGCGCTTATGGACGAGTCGTGCTGATGGGTGGCGTCGGCATGCTCGGCGGCGAAGGGCTTGACCTGCCTTATGCGTGGATCATGCGCAACGACATCACGATACGCGGCAAATGGATGTATCCGCCCGCAGCAGTGACGCGCATGACGGGCTTGATCCGTGCCGGGCTGCTGGATCTCGGCCACTTTGACGTCACAACCTTCCCCCTTGATGACGCTAACGACGCGGTGGCTCACGCAGCTGCGAACGGCGGCCCATACAGGATGACGGTGATCCGTCCTTAGACGGCGGACTCTCGCCTCACGCCGGACATACTTTGTCGACGATTCAGCCCCCAATGTCGAGTGACCGGTCATGGCCGATAGCACCAGTTCGATGAACGTTTTACAGAGGTGACGTTGGAATTCTCAACGGCAGCTTTCCCGTGGTTGGTGTGAACGCGTACTGCCGGCCATCAAGCGTCATTCGTCCGTTCCGTCGCGCAGACATTCAGACGGCGGGTCCGCCCGGCGGATTCAACCGGTGGATGCAATAGTTTGCTGGAATCGTTCGGCGGGCGTCTCGTAGTCCAGTGTCTTTCTTGGACGCTCGTTCAGTCGTCTTGCCACAGCGTTGAGTTTGGCCTGCGAATACACTGACAGAGCGACCTTGGCGGTGACAACGAGGTCCACCTCGTCCAACGCGACGACGATTAGGGCAATCGTTTGGAGACAGCCATGCATTTCGACTACCAACAATTCCACATCGACGCGTCACCTCTTGATGAAGGCGGCCGCTATTACGCTCGCGCAAAGATCTACCGGCGCGCCTCGGCGAGTGGCGATGCCGTCGAGGTAAAGTATTCGGGCGACCTCGGCGATTACCCCTCCGACGCGGATGCCATTGAGGCGGCGCAGCGTTGGGCGATTCAGTGGTGCGACGAGAACTCCACTTAGGCTTCACTATCCAGGTCCGGGCTGTCCCGGAGTATTCGCCGCACGCACCAGACATCCAGTTCGGGGGCACGCGTCAGGCGAGAGCGATACGTGCAGCAAGGGCTGACAACGGCCCTCACGACCGATCCTGCTGATCCCCGGCAAAAGAAGCGGCGCATAATGCACACATCCCTTTGTCAGGATGATGGAGGTAGATGTGACAACTTTTGCTATCGACGCCGTTCGCATCAACCCGACGAACGACAGGTTTACTCATGTGCGTTGGGCTCCCGTCGATCCGGCGACGCGTGAATGGCTGTCCCCCCCTGCGATTGTGGAGGTGGTCGAAGTCGTCGCCGCGATCCGTCGGGGAGATGTTGTTTGGTCCCTTTTTACGCTTGGTGGCACACGGTATCTCGGGCCAAAAATTGTGTCTGTCTCTCACACCGACGGAACCGCCGGGATCGACACGGATGTCCCTGGCGATCATGTCGAAAAATGCATTGACGATTTGCCGCACCTTTGACGGCATACCTTTGAGGCCGTCGGCGATCGGACTGTGAAAGGTCTGGACGGGTCGGTAAGACGCGTTGATGGACAGAGAGCTGACATTCGCCGACGCCAGTTTGTAAAAGTCAGCAACGCGATACGCGACAGCCGCACCAATTTGATCGGCGAACGTCGGCTCAGGCCGATGACCCACCAGCAGCCTTTCCGCGACGAAAGTCCGCTTCACTCTTCAAAGAGCCATTGATGCTTCGACATGCCGGAAGTCGGCTCTGGGTCGGCAAGACTCATCCATCCATGACTTAGCAGACATTCATCGGCACCGGCTTGCGAAGGTCAGCAAAGCGACCTGCTGCCGCCGCACGCTGCCCGATCGGCAACCGACCGCTATGGCCGAAGTGTACGCGACGGTTATCAGGCAGGTCTTCTGGAGAACCAGCCATGCGGATGACGGCTTTGAGGATAAGGGGTCCGGATTCGTCCGATGCGAGGTGCGCCAAAAAGCGGGCGCACGAGCCGGGACGTAGCATTGTTTCGCACGGCTAGCGTCGGTCGCGCTCGATTTCAGTCTGTTCTGGGCTGCTTCGTACGGACCAACCCCGCGCCTGGTCGCGTCGCTCGGAAAATATCGAGGATACAAGGCAGGGAGATACTCTCCGTACCATAACTTAGACGCCCACATCCTGACGACACGCCTGAATATGAGCGGTGGCGACCGCGCGCTAAACTGGGTGTGTGCTATCGAAAAGTTCGGTGGGTCGAGCGCAAGACGATGAAATTCACCCGAATGATGGTCGGCCTCGCCGTCGCGTACATGATCGTGTTAGCCGGAGTCGCCATCTTGCAGGATCGTTTTCTCTACTTCCCTCAGAAAGCCGCAATCGAGGAGGTCACCTCCGGCGGACTGCGCGCCTGGCCGACACCTGAGGCGTTCAGGGGCCTCGTGGCGGAGCCGGCCGGGTCCGCGCGCGCCACGGTCATCGTCTTTCATGGCAACGCGGGGCATGCCGGCCACCGCTCATTCTATGCCGCGGCGCTCACCCGGCTCGGGCTGCGCGTGATTCTCGCCGAATATCCAGGCTACGGGCCGCGCACCGGTGCATTAGGCGAAGCGAGTCTGGTCGACGATGCTCAACAAACCATCGCGCTCGCACATCGCCTCTATGGAGCGCCGCTGCTGCTCATCGGCGAATCGCTTGGGGCCGGCGTGGTGGCTGCGGCCGGCTCGCGTGAACGCGACAAGATCGCAGGCATGATGCTCATCACGCCATGGGATCGGCTCGAGCACGTCGCCGCTTACCACTATCCGTGGCTGCCCGTGAGGTGGCTGCTGCGCGACCGATACGACAGCGTGACCCATCTGGCGTCGTTCGACCGCCCGATTCTCCTCGTGGTTGCGGAACGCGACAGCATCGTCCCTACGCGCTACGGCGAGGCGCTT
Source organism: Paraburkholderia sp. MM5482-R2 (assembly GCF_050436125.1). Classification (NCBI taxonomy): domain Bacteria; kingdom Pseudomonadati; phylum Pseudomonadota; class Betaproteobacteria; order Burkholderiales; family Burkholderiaceae; genus Paraburkholderia; species Paraburkholderia sp. MM5482-R2. The sequence continues at coordinate 29,917 of NZ_JBNDLP010000004.1, forward strand.
TACAACTCGCTGTCCGCACCGAGAAAACTCGTGGTGGTGAAGGCGGCTGACCATAACGACTGGATTGGCCAGGTCGACGAAACCTTGGTGGCGGGAGGCGACCGACTTCCTTCTCACGCCTTTGCATTGAAATATGAAGACGCCACCGGTCTCGTCCAACTCGGAGCGCATCTATGTTCTCGATGCGAAGAACAGGCCTGTCGAGGTGTTCGACCACGGCGCGTGGTCGCGCTGGATGACGGAAAACGAACTGATCTTCCGCCGCACACTGCTGGACGACTACGGTGTAACGGTCACGACCCGCTTCCGTGGTGTGTCCAAACCGAAAACCGGGGAGGCTTTGCTGTTCGTGACGCGCGTCGCCGGAATGCAGGCGCAAGACAACAGGAGCTACGGAGCAAGTACGCTTGATGAGGCGCTGGAGCAGCATGAGCGCATCGTGCAGAAAATCCTCCGGATAATGACAGGGCGGTGACCATTACAGCACGACGATTCTGCGGAGTCGTAACCCCAGGGAGTCGTCCATACATGGTGCAAACGGCGCAAGCGAATCGGTTAGAGTGTCCTGCTGAACGAATAGAGAGCCGTCGTGGCGTGTCGATGAAACGTAGCTGAAGATCCGCGGCAGGTGGGTGTAGCTCCGCCGGGCGGTGAATCGGGCCGGCCAGACAGTTGACTTCATGCTACGTGCAAAGCGCGACGTGAAGGCGGCCAAAGCCTTTTTCAGGAAAGCTCTCAAACATCAGGGCAAGCCGCCGAAGACCATCGCACTGGATGGCTATGCCGCCTCACGCGCGCGCGAATGGACGAACGGCCCAGCTGAGCCGCTTACTGAGAACGAGAGCCGGTCGACAGCGCACCTCAATCCCACCGCTCGTCACGCACCTGAACGACGCCCGCCTCGATCCGCACCGGAAACGCCACCACATCCTCATATGCCGGCGGCGCCAGCACCTTTCCGGTCCTGATGCAAAATCGTGCACCGTGGCGCGGACAGACGACCACGTCGCCTTCCACCACACCGCCAGTCAGGATGCCGCCGTCGTGCGGGCAGACATCCTCGATTGCATAACAGGTGCCGTCGACGTTGAACACAGCAACCTGCGCGCCATCGACCTCGACGCTGCGAACAGACCCGGCCGGAAAATCCCCGATCGCAGCGACATCGACCCAGTCGGACATGTCAAAGCATCCCCAATTGCAGGCGCGCCGCATCCGACATCCGGTCTCTCGACCACGGCGGATCCCACACCAGTTCAACGTGCACGTCGTTCACTCCGATCGCCGAGAACACCGCATCCTCCACCGTCGCCGGGAAGGTCTGCGCGACCGGGCAGCCGGGCGCGGTCAGCGTCATGCGGATCCCAACGCGGCCTTCGGCTTCGTCCACGTCAAGACCATAAACAAGCCCCAGATCGTAGATGTTGACCGGAATCTCCGGGTCGAACACGGTGCGCAGTGCATCGATCACGCGTTCTTCAAGACCTTCTGTTGTCGTGCCACTGCCGGGTTGTGCGGCCTCAGCGCGCTTCAGCCAGTCGAATGTGCTCATCGTCTGCCTCACTCTGTCGAAACGGGGCGATCCTCGTCGTGCAGCGCGGCGTGGAGCGTATGCCAGGCCAGCGTCGCGCACTTCACACGCTCGGGAAATTCACGTACACCGGACAGCACCGCCAGCTTGCCCATCTCCGGCGCGGCTGTCGCCTGCCCTGCAGCGGGTGTTGTCACCATGTCGTGAAAGCGCCCGAACAGCGCTTCGGCCTCTGCTTCCGTTTTGCCTTTCAGCGCCTCGGTCATCAGCGACGCTGATGCTGTCGCAATTGCACAGCCCGCGCCTTCGAAACTCGCTTCTTTGACGATGCCGTCCTCGATTCGCAGATAAAGCGTAATCCGGTCGCCGCACAGCGGGTTATAGCCCTCAGCCGTGTGATTGGCACCGGACAGTCCATGACAGTTACGCGGCCGCCGGTAGTGGTCGAAGATGACTTCCTGATACAGATCGCGCAGATCGCTCATTTTCCGAATATCTCCCTGACCTTTCCGAGACCTTCGATCAGCGCGTCGATATCCTGGTGCGTGTTGTAGAGGGCGAGCGACGCGCGCACGGTCGCCGGTACGCCGAAGCGCTGCATCACCGGCATCGCGCAATGATGGCCCGCACGCACCGCGATGCCGTGATGATCGAGAATCGTGCCGACATCATGGGCATGCACGCCGTCGAGCACGAACGACAGAATGCCTGCCTTGTCGCGTGCGCTACCGATAAAACGCAAGCCCGGTATCACCCGCAGGGCGGCCGTCGCATAGGCGAGCAGTTCGTTCTCGTGCGCGGCGATGACTTCCATGCCGATGCTGTCGACATAGTCGAGCGCCGCGCCCAGCGCAATCGCGCCGGCAATGTTCGGCGTACCCGCCTCGAACTTCCACGGAATCGCGTTGTATTCCGTTTTCTCGAACGTTACCGATCGGATCATGTCGCCGCCGCCCTGCCATGGCGGCATCGCTTCAAGCAGTGCGGCCTTGGCGTATAGCACGCCAATGCCAGTCGGTCCGTACACCTTATGCCCGGACAACGCGTAGAAATCGCAATCTATCGCGCGGACGTCGACCGGCAGATGCGTGATTGCCTGTGCGCCATCCAGCAGCACCGGCACGCCCCGCGCGTGTGCCGCTGCAACGATGCGCTCCACCGGATTGATGCTGCCGAGCGCGTTGGCCAAGTGCGTCATCGCGACCAGCCGCGTACGTTCGCTTAACAAGCGCTCGTACGCGCCGGCATCGAGTGCGCCCGTATCGTCGATCGGCACGACTTTCAGCGCCGCGCCCGTCTGCTCGCAGACGAGCTGCCACGGCACAATGTTCGAATGGTGCTCCATCGCGCTAATCAGGATTTCGTCGCCGGGCTTGATCTGCGGGCGAGCATAGCTCTGGGCGACGAGATTGATCGCTTCGGTCGTGCCACGCACGAACACGATCTCCTCCGGACGCTGCGCATTGATGAAGCGTGCAATCTTCGCGCGTGCGGCCTCGAATGAATCGGTCGCGCGCTGAGACAGCAGATGCACGCCGCGGTGCACATTGGCGTTGCTATGCCGGTAGTAAGCGTTTTCCGCGTAGATGACCGAGGCAGGCTTTTGCGTCGTGGCGCCATTGTCGAGATAGACCAATGGACGGCCATGCACGCGCTCGCCCAGAATCGGAAAATCGGCTCGCCAGTGCTCGACATTGCGCGGATCGGGCGTCTGCATCTGTTCGATCGGCTTCATAGCAACTCCCTGATGCGCTCGCCTTCCGGGGTGCGCGCGAACAGCAGGTTTTCGAGCCGGCCACGCAGCGAATCGATGCGCACACCTTCGACAATGTCGCGCGCAAATGCGTATGTCAGTAGCGCCCGTGCCATCCGCTCTTCGACACCTCGTGCACGTAAATAGAACAGCTGGTTGTCGTCCAGTTGACCGACCGTCGCGCCGTGTGTGCATTTCACGTCGTCGGCGTAGATCTCGAGTTGCGGCTTCGTGTCGATTTCCGCATCGCGTGACAGCAGCAGGTTGTGATTCGCCTGATGCGTGTCCGTTTGCTGTGCATCGCGATGCACGATGACGCGCCCGTTGAACACGCCGCGCGCTGCGCCGTCGAGCACCCCGCGGTAATGTTCGCGACTCGTGCCATGCGACTCTGTGTGATCGATGCGCGTGTGGTGATCGACGTGCTGCCGGCCCCCGACAAAATAGAGACCGTTCAACGTCGCTTCCGCGTTCGCGGCGTTCAGGCTTGTGCCGATACCAGTGCGCGACAACGCGGCGCCGAACGCGAACGCATGTGAGGTAAAACAGCTGCCCCGTTGCTGCGCAGCGGCGACCGACGCGATATGAAAAGCCTTCTGGCCCTCTTGCTGCAACCGGTAGTGCTGCACGTCTGCCTGCTCGTCTGCGACGATGCGGGTAACCGCATTGGTCCAGTACGCGTCGTCGCTCAGCCCTACAAAATGCTCGACGATCGTGCAGCCCGAGCGTGCTCCTGCAAGCACGACATTGAACGGCTGCACCGCAAGACCCGCTTCGTCGGTCAGGAACAGGATCTGCAGCGGTTGTTCGATGACCTCGCCAGGCGGCAGCACGATGGCAAACCCATCCGTCATAAACGCCGTATTTAGCGCGGCAAAGCCATCTGAATACGCCTGCGAGGCGAATGCCGATTCCAGTTGTTGTGGCATTTCTCTCAACGCCCGGGTGAGCGAGCCCACAAATACCCCGTGTGGCAAACCATTCAGTTTCGACGGCCGCGGCACATGCCGACCGTTGACAAAGACCAGTCGATGCGCGGCAGGGTCCAGCTTGAGTTCATCGATGACGTGCCGCACGTCGCTATCGTCCGTGCGTTGTGCCTTGAAATGCCAGGGACGCTTGCCAATCGCCGACACGTTCGTGTATTTCCAGTCCTCGTGCCGCGTGGTCGGCAAACCCAGCGCGTCGAACTGGTCGAACGCGCTTCGGCGCGCGGCACGCAGCCATGGAAACTCAACGCCGGGCAACGTCTTCGCGAGTTGCCCAAACTGATGGAAATAGTCAAGAGATTCGTTTTTCATGAATGCCCCGCACTTTCCTGGCTTGCTGTATTTTCTGGTTGCACCGCTTCATCGTCGATCCAACCATAGCCTTTACGCTCCAGCTCCAGCGCCAGTTCACGGGACCCCGACTTCACGATCCGGCCATTCGCCAGCACATGCACGCGATCCGGCACGACGTAGTCCAATAGCCGCTGATAGTGCGTCACGAGCACGATCGCCCGTTCTGGACTGCGCATGCTGTTGACGCCCTGCGCGACAATCTGCAATGCGTCGATGTCGAGTCCGGAATCCGTTTCGTCGAGAATGGCGAGCCGGGGCTCCAGCACGACCATCTGCAGAATCTCGTTGCGTTTCTTCTCTCCGCCGGAAAACCCTTCGTTCACGGCGCGATACAGCAGACTCTCGTCCATCCGCATCAGCGTCATCCTCTCCTTGACCCGTTGCAGAAACTCCATCGCATCGAACTCCGGCTCGCCACGATACCGCCGCTGCGCATTCAGCGCCGCCTTCAGCAGATAAACGTTGCTCACGCCGGGTATCTCGACGGGATACTGGAACGCGAGAAACAGTCCTTGGTGTGCGCGCTCCTCGGGTGCGAGCGCCAGCAGGTCGCGGCCGAGATACGAGACCTCGCCGCCCGTGACAGCAAAGTCCTCGCGCCCGGCCAGCACCTGGGCAAGCGTGCTCTTGCCCGAGCCGTTTGGACCCATGATCGCGTGCACCTCGCCGGCCCTTACATCCAGATCGATGCCACGCAGAATTTTCTTGCCGTCGACTTCGACCTGCAGATTACTGATTTCAAGCATGGTCCGAATCCCTCGCGAATCGCTGTGGGTTATCCCACGGCGCCTTCCAGGCTGACGCCGAGCAGCTTTTGTGCCTCGACTGCAAACTCCATCGGCAGCTCCTTGAAGACCTCCTTGCAGAAGCCGTTCACGATCATCGACACCGCATCTTCCGGCGACAACCCACGCTGCCGGCAATAGAACAACTGGTCTTCGCCGATGCGTGATGTCGATGCTTCGTGTTCGACCTTCGCGGTCGGGTTCTTGACCTCGATGTAGGGGAATGTGTGAGCGCTGCAACGGTTTCCGAGCAAAAGCGAATCGCACTGCGTGTAGTTGCGCGCGCCTTCCGCCGCACGGCCGACCTTCACGAGGCCTCGATACGCGTTCTTTCCGCGGCCCGCCGAAATGCCTTTCGACAGAATCGTGCTGCGCGTATTGCGGCCGAGGTGAACCATCTTCGTCCCGGTATCGGCCTGTTGATAGTGGTTGGTCAGTGCCACCGAATAGAATTCACCGACCGAGTTATCGCCCTGCAGGATCACGCTCGGATACTTCCACGTAATCGCCGAACCGGTTTCCACCTGAGTCCATGAAATCTTCGAATTGGCCTCGCGGCAGTCGCCACGTTTGGTCACGAAGTTGTAGATGCCGCCCTTGCCCGACGCATCGCCCGGATACCAGTTCTGCACGGTCGAATAGCGGATCTGCGCCCCTTCCAGCGCGACCAGCTCGACCACAGCGGCATGCAGCTGGTTTTCGTCGCGCATCGGCGCGGTGCAGCCTTCCAGATAGCTCACGTACGCGCCTTTGTCCGCGACGATCAGCGTGCGCTCGAACTGCCCGGTATTCTGGGCGTTGATACGAAAGTAGGTCGACAGTTCCATCGGGCAGCGCACGCCCGGCGGGATATAGCAGAACGAGCCATCGCTGAACACGGCGGAATTAAGCGCGGCGAAGAAATTATCGGTGTGCGGCACGACCGAGCCGAGATACTTTCGCACCAGTTCGGGATGATGCTGTATGGCATCCGAGAATGAACAGAACACAATGCCGAGTTCCGCCAGCTTTTCGCGGAACGTAGTCGCTACCGACACGCTGTCGAATACCGCATCCACCGCTACGCCCGCCAGCAGTTCGCGCTCCCTCAGCGGCACACCCAGCTTTTCGTAGGTACGCAGCAGTTCCGGATCGACTTCATCGAGACTCTTCGGACGATTCTTCTGCGTCATCGGCGCGGAATAATAGATGATGTTCTGATAATCGATCGCCGGGTGTTCGACCGTCGCCCAATGCGGCTCGGTCAACGTGAGCCAGTGGCGATAGGCCGCGAGTCGCCATTCGAGCATGAACGCCGGCTCGTCTTTCTTCACCGAAATGAGCCGGACCACATCCTCGCTCAGCCCGCGCGGAAGCGCATCGGCCTGCAGATCAGTCACGAAACCGTGCTGGTATTCGCGGCTGATCAGTTCATCGAAACCGGTTGTGGATGCGCTCATGCGTGGCCTCCGTCAATCGACTTGGCGCGGGCGTCGCGCCCGCGCGATGGGTGGAGATACTACGCGCGCGGATCGCGCTGATATCGACCGCGCGCAAGGTGGGGCCCGCCATGTCCGCCAGCGTGACCTGCTGCAACGCTTCGTAAATCAGGCGATTGACCTTCTGCCAGTTGGCGCGCACCGCGCACGCCGCCTCCTGGATACACAGGCCTGGCGTAGTGCTGCATTCGGTCATCCCGATCGGGCCGTCGACGACGGCGATCACCTCCGCCAGCGTGATCCGCGCAGGCGGCCGCGGCAGCAGGTAGCCGCCGTTTGTGCCGCGCAGCGACTCCACGACACCACCGCGCGTCAGCACTTTCAGCACCTTTGACACCGTAGGCATCGCGACCCCGGTCGCCGCCGCAATACTGCTTGCGCTGTGGACGGCATCGGGATCGCGCGCCATCGCAGTCATGATCACCGTGCCGTAATCGGCAAGTTTGCTCATGCGCAACATCGGAACATCTCCCGTTTTAATCAGGACCCTTTTGGTCCAGATTACATCGAAACGAAAACCGCACGTTTGGAGTGAGCGACACTGTCCTGTGTGGGGATTCCTGGCCACGTCGCGAATCGCTTTCCGTTTCGGGAGAAGTATTTCGCGAACGGCCCAACGCCAATTTCATTCTAGACCTGTATATATAACCTTGTCAGTGTATTGGTCTTCGTGACGGACCGCTCTGGCGAGCCACGCTCCGTCGACGGCGAATACCCACTCGCCCGACGAGACATCAATTGTTTGATATCCAGAATATCGAAAACTGATTTAAAAGCCGGAATCCGCGTGAAGGATGCGCGATGTGCATCGCCTATCTCGGGAGAGGCCCGCCGCATAGTACTTTGGGCTGTTGTGGCATCCGGACCCAGTGGGGCTACGGCCCGATCTTTCTGGTGATTGTGGTTGTGTGGAGTGTTGAGCAGGTGCGCGGACTGAATGTCGAACGCGCTCATTGCCCTCGGCCTACGTGTTCAGCGCCTACATGGAAGCCCGGAATCCACCGGTCACCGTTGCCAGTTGTCGCTGTCGGATGAATAATCGCCCGTCAAGATTCGGACGTTTACGTGCGCTAACGATGACGGCCCCTTTCGTCCGTGCCCGCATGAGATTGCTCTTCAAGGCGTACAGGCAATTAACAATTTTGCGCCGATAAATTCTGATTATTTCATTTTCAGAAAAAGTATTTTACAAAGTAGGCGTTTACCCATGATGGACACCTCCTGTTCCAAAGATAGGTGTCCACGAAAGCGGGTCAACTCCAGAAGGTCACATTCGGGTAGGTTTGGGTGCGACTTCTGTCCTTGCAATACAAGATCTTTGACTTTTCAGGATGTATCGTCAGCCCACACTCCGTCAGCGAGAGCCGCTCAATGGTTAGCGGCTCCTGCAAATGCGCACGGATGTATTCCTCCACCCGTCGTACATAAAACGGCGCAAGCGGTCTGCGCTCGCGCGTCATGCCGCTTCCTACGCTGTTCGGTTGACCGTAGATAAGCGCGTTCAGCAGTGTCGACTCGAACTGCTCAAATGCGAGTGGATAGCGCAGCGGATGCGCCTCCGTACTCATGATTTCCGCGAGCATCGGCAGCAACTGCATCAGGCACACCCCTGTGCCGACGTTAGTGCGAATTCTGGCTCGAATTCGATTTCCCCACCCGCCGCGTCGCCGAAATGACGCTGTGCATGACGCTCGAGCACATCGCGCTCGATACGCAGGATGGCCTGCGGGCAAGCTTCGCCCCACCGCATGCGCAGCGCCAGCGTGGGCGAAACCAGCGAGCCGGCGAGCGTCCATATTGAAGTCGACCTGCGCGTAGGGGAGCTCGTACAGTTTGCGCTGCTCGTCGGAAGGGCAGCCGTCACGGATCAATGCTCGCCTCGCATCCATCCCGCTGCATAGGGTATCTACCGAACATTTCATGCTTGCGTTGTCAGGATACCTGATATCAAATACGTAACTATCGCGACGGACAGGCGCGTCTTCCAGGACGCGCTTTATTTTGTTCTTTATATCAGCTTGCCTGATATTGCATCAACGGTGATCGGCGCCAGCATCCCCGTCACGCTCATCGCTGCAATCGCCTGAAACCGAAGATCCCTCAATCGCAGTTCAACAAAAAAACATACAACTGGTCTGGAGACATCACCATGCAATTGAAGTCGACTCACGTTCTCATGTTCGGTGCGCTATGCGCGCTGAGCACTGGAGCCTTTGCGCAATCGAGCGTCACGTTGTATGGCATCGTGGACACGGGGATCGAGTATGTCTCGCACGCGAACGCCAAGGGCGACAGCGTCTTTCGCATGCCATCCGTTACCGGAGAGTTCCCATCACGCTGGGGGCTGCGCGGCAACGAAGATCTAGGCGGCGGCTACAGCGCTGTCTTCACGCTCGAAAGCGGCTTTAACGTGCGCGACGGCAGTTCTGGACAGGGCGGGAGGCTGTTTGGACGCCAGGCATTCGTCGGCATGAAAAGCCCGTACGGAACGCTCGCGTTCGGCCGTCAGTACACGATGACCTATCTTGCGGTTCAGGGCGCCGACATCATCGGTCCGGACATTTACGGCATGGGCTCCCTGGATGCCTATGTGCCCAACGCACGCGCCGACAACTCCATCACCTATCTTGGCTCGTACAAGGGCTTTACGCTGGGCGCGGGCTATTCATTCGGACGGGACGCGGCGGGTACCGGCAACTCGCCGGGACAAGGAACCTGTACCGGCTCGGTTCCAGGCCACGCCACGGAATGCCGCGACTGGTCCGCAATGCTCAAGTACGACTCTCAATATTTCGGCGCTGCTGCGTCGTACGAGGAGCAACGCGGCGGCGCGACCGCAGCCGCCAACTTCTTCGACGGAATTGCGCCGACACCTCTCATCAACGCCGCGGACAAGGACGCCCGTACCCAACTGAGCGCCTATGCGCAGTACGCAGGCGCGAAGATCGGCGCAGGTTGGATTGGACGCCGCGTAGTGACCCAGTCGCCGACAGTACCGAATATCCGTTCGGATCTGTTCTTCCTGGGCGCTTCGTACATGGTCACGCCTGCGTTCCTCCTCGATGGCGAAGTGTTTCGGATCATCAATAGCGACCACGATACCCGCGCCACGATGGGAACGTTACGCACCACCTATCTTCTGAGCAAGCGTTCGTCGGTCTATGCGCAGGCTGCGTATCTGGCGAACAGCGCGAAGGCGCGCTATTCGGTCAGCGGTGGCGGCGGTGGGACCACGCCAGGCGCGGGCATGGGTCAAACGGGCGTGATGGTCGGCATTAAACACATGTTCTGATAGGGGGCGAGAATGAAACGAACTTCAATTGCTATGTGCGTATCGGCAGTGTCCGCGATGCTGGCGGCCTGCGGCGGCGGTTCCGACTCGCTCTCCACCAGTGCGACACAATTGCCTCGGCTTTCCGCAGCACAACCCGCGACGCTGTCAGGAAACTGCAGCGCGCTCGCCGCCAGGCTGACGTTTGCGGCCACGACGTTCACGTCCGTTACCGACGTGCCGGCCGGAACGCTCACGGTGGCAGGAAAGTCCGTGCCCGAACATTGCGTGATCGAAGGGAAAATGAATCAACGCACGAGCGCCGTTGACGGCCAAACTTATGCGATTGGTTTTGAAATGCGGCTACCTATCGCGTGGAATGGTCGCTTTTTCTATCAGGCCAACGGTGGTCTCGACGGTAATGTGACACCGGCGACGGGGGTGCTCAGTGGCGGGGGCCCGCTGAACAACGCTCTAAACATGGGCTTCGCCGTGATCAGTTCGGATGCAGGTCATTCCGGGTCGCAAAACCCGCTGTTTGGTCTCGATCCCCAGGCGCGCCTCGATTATGGCTATAACGCCGTTGCTACGCTCACGCCAATGGCCAGGCAGGTGATCAAGTTGGCCTATGGCAAGGGCCCCGACCGCAGCTACTTCGAAGGTTGCTCGAACGGCGGCCGTCATGCGATGGTGGCGGCAGCCAGGTCTTTCGCGGATTACGACGGCATCATTGCCGGCGATCCCGGCTTTCATTTGCCAAAGGCGGCGATCGGGCAGATGTGGAGCGCACAACAGCTAGCTACCGTCGCGACCGCCAAAACGTCGTCCGGAATTGCCGATATCACCACCGGCTTGACGACTGCTGAAAGGCAGCTCATCGCGTCGAAGATCATCGCGAAGTGCGATTCGCTGGATGGTGTAGCGGACGGGATGGTGCAAGACATCAAAGCGTGCCAGGCGAACTTCGACCTGGCCACGGACGTACCGACATGTTCGAGCAATGGACGCGACGGCACCTGTCTCACGGCGGCTCAAAAGCAAGCCGTTGGAAATATTTTTTCTGGGGCGAAAAATAGCGCTGGCACTGCGCTCTATGCGAGCTTTCCGTATGACGTCGGTGTCAACGGATCAGGCTGGGCCGCGTGGAAGCAAGGCAATTCGATCAGCCTTGACCCGGCCGCGGCGGCCTTCGTATTTACGTCGCCGCCGCAGAGCGCTTCGCTGCTCAGCTCCATCGGCGCCTACGCTCTGAACTTCAACATGGACAGTGACGCGCCGAAGATCTTCGCAACGAGCGGTGTCTATTCCGAGTCTTCGTGGTCATTCATGACCCCGCCGAACGAGACTGATTTGAGCGGTCTGAGGAGCCGGGGCGCGAAGTTGATCGTCTATCACGGGACGAGCGATCCAGTGTTCTCGTCGAACGATACGACCGACTGGTATCAGCGCTTGTCCACGGCTAGTGGTGGTGACGCGAGCAATTTCGCCCGGCTCTTCACGGTAGCAGGGATGAACCACTGCAGCGGCGGTCCGACGGCCGATCAGTTCGACATGCTGACGCCTATGGTGGCATGGGTCGAGCAAGGGCAAGCGCCGAACCGGGTCATCGCAACGGCTCGCGACACGACCAACGCGATTCCGAATGGCGAGGTGCCGACTAGCTGGGGTGCCGGGCGCACGCGTCCGCTCTGCGCGTATCCGAAGGTGGCCCGCTATACCAGCGGAGACGTGAACTCGGCAAGCAGTTTCACTTGCAGCTAAGCCACTGACCGTGTGAGGGGGGAGCGCCATCGCATCCGTGGAAATCGACGCTTTATGCGACGATCCGGCGCGCGCCGACGCAATGCGCCGCAGGATCGAATCCGCGAGCAGCGCGATGTCGTCGACACGCTCGCGCCCCGCGGGCAAATGAATCGGAAACGCACTGATCCGGAAATACAGATCGGCACGGAACTGGCCGTCCGCGACCATCCGCTCGAGCGGCTTGTGCGTGGCCGCGACGAGCCGGACAGGCGCCTGAAGGTGCCAGTTTCGATCAGCCGCCGCCGGCGCGCGTCGCGCGAGGCACAATCGTCAATCTGCGTCGCGCATGTCGACCCGGCGACCGGCCACTTTCGCTGGACCTGGCCGACCGCAGCCGCGCTCGCGGCCACCGGTTCGCTGACGGGATTGATGACGGGGATGCTCGGTGTCGGCGGCGGCGTCATCATCGTGCCGATGATGCGCAAGCTGACGGACCTGTCGATGCACGGTATCGTCGCGACTTCGCTGATGGTGATCGCACTCGTCGACAGTGGCGGCGTTCTCGCGACGGCCACGCACGGCGCAACGCTTCCACTCGAAGTCGCGTTGTGGTTCACTGGCGCCACCGCCGCCGGTATGCTCAGCGGACGGCTTGCATCGCATCACATCGCCGCGCGTCAGGTGCAACTGGGCTTTGCGAGCATCCTCGTCTGCGTGGCGCTCGGCCTGCTGGTCAAAGCGGCGCTGATTTGAGCGCTGCCGCTTCCCTCCAACCCACACGACAGTCAACCTGAACGATGATCGATCTCGACCATTTCACCCCGCTCGCGTCCCTGTGCGGAGGCCTGCTGATCGGCGCCGTGGCTGCGGCGATGGTGCTTTTGCTGGGCCGCATCGCCGGAATCAGCGGGATAGTCGGCGGCCTGCTGCGCTGGACCAGGCGAGACGGCGCATGGCGCGTCGCCTTCGTTGCCGGGCTGGTCGCTGCCGCGGTAATCGCGCGCGCGGTCGGTGCGCCCGTCGCGATCACCGTCGACGCGTCGTGGCCGGCCGTGATCGCGGCCGGCTTTCTGGTCGGCATCGGCACCCGCTATGGCAGCGGTTGCACGAGCGGACACGGCGTGTGCGGGATTTCACGCGGCGCCATGCGCTCGCTCGTAGCGACGGCGACGTTCATGGCGGCCGGTTTCGTCACCGTCTATATCATGCGACATCTTCTCGGAGCATAGGATGGCAACAGTCGTTTCATTCGTATGCGGGCTGCTGTTCGGCTTCGGCCTGCTGTTGTCGGGCATGGCCAACCCCGCCAAAGTGCTGGGCTTCCTCGATTTCGCAGGACGCTGGGACCCGTCGCTCGCGTTCGTGATGATCGGCGCGGTGGCTGTCGCAGCAATCGGCTTCGCGATCGCGAAGCGCCGCGGCAAGTCGCTGCTCGGATTGCCGATGCAGATTCCCGCGTCAACGCACGTCACGCGAAGGCTGATGGTGGGCAGCCTCGCGTTCGGCGTCGGTTGGGGAATTGCAGGGTTCTGTCCCGGCCCGGCGCTCGTTGCGCTCGGACTCGGGTCGGTGAAAGCGTGGGTGTTCGTGGCGGCGATGATCGCGGGGATGGCGGTCTTCGAGTGGTTGGAACGGCGCAGACAGGCGGCCTTGGCGACTGCCCCTTAACCTGGCCTTAAGGCGCGGCCGTGTACGATCTGTTTCGACTGAATCCAACTCACAGGCTCCCCTATGCAAGTCTCCACTGAACACCGCTATGATATCGTCGCACGTTTGCTCCATTGGCTCGTCGTCGGGCTGGTTGCCGCGCAGTTCGTGATCGGCTGGACGATGCCGGACGTGCACCGCGATACCGTGCCGGACGGCGAAATCGCCTGGCACCTTGGCGTCGGCACCGCACTGCTCGCAGCGATGGTGTTGCGGGTGCTGTGGCGCGTGACTCATCGGTCGCCGCCGGACAGCCTGCCGCCGCTGTTTCGCGCCGCTTCGAAGCTCACGCACCTCGCGCTGTATGTGCTGCTCGTGCTGGTGCCGCTGCTCGGCTGGATCAACGCTTCGTCGCGCACGTGGACGGTCCGCCTCGCCGGACTTGCTTCGTTGCCCTCACTGTCGGCACCGGGTTCGTCATTCGGACATGCGATGGGCGATGTTCACGGCGTCCTCGCTTGGGTTCTATTCGGCGTGATCTGCTTGCATATCGCAGCGGCGATGTTTCATCAGTTCGTCGCCGGCGACCGCGTTCTGCAGCGCATGAAGATCTAGCGGTAGTTCGAGCGCTGCCTATATTTGCCCGTCAAACAGGGCAAAGCTGCGTGGCATGTCACGCGGGCGGACAGTTTCCCGAACTGATGCCGTACGGTCGAATGTTCAAGCTGAACGGATATACCTTCGGTGAACGTACGATTCCAGTGGCCGTGATGGCGATGCTCGACGTGACCAGGACGAGGCTCAACCATGATGCTAGCGGCAATATCGTCTCTCCCAAAGACGGTCTGCCGATTTTCGATTCAGCCAGCATCTTCCTCGCCGGCAAGATCACCGACAGGATCGGCCACTGAGCATCGGACAACATTGATTTCCGTTGTGTCGACAGGATCATTGGGGAACGCAAGCGACCTGATTCTCGGTGAAGCTGGCGGGCCAACCACGGGTGTTCAAGGACCATCGTCGCCCAATCTCGCCTCGTGGCATTCGGGGCTTATCGGCCAGTACGTGCCCGTCCCGCCGGAAACCAGCGTGGAAGCATCGCGATCAGGACGTCGTCTTTAAGGAAGGCATGATGAAAAATAGCCGCGAATGCGTGCAACCCCGCAAGCCACATAATGGCGTCGCCGAGCCACGCGTGCAGCGATGCGAGGGCTGAGCCTGCTCCATGCGAACTACTGAGTAAAGGCGGAATATCGTAACCGCCGATCAGCGTCAACGGATGCCCTTCGAGCCACGCGCCCGAGATGGCGGTAAGCGGAAGCGCGAGGAGAAGCAGATACAGCATCCATCGAACGGTTGTTGCCATCACAGCTATCCAGCGAGAAATTGGAGGTGTCTCGGGACGCGCGTCGTATGCTCGCCACAGCAGGCGGACGAGGGTGAGCGCGAACACGCACAAACCCAAAGTCTCGTGCAGTCGCCGGTCGAACTCGTGCACCGAAGAGTAGACGCGCTGTTCAGATCCGCCGGGCCCATACATGAACGTCACGAGCACGACAATTGCCGTGCACCAGTGGAGGAATTGGGCAATTGAACCGTAGCGTGTGGCAGAGCTTTTCACTATAGCGCTCCCGATGTGTGCCCATCGACGAACGGTAGGCACGACCGCGACAACGGCAAGCCAGTGGATAACACACGCAGCTGCATCGTATCGTGACGTGGCATACATGGCTGGCCGGACGCTGGCGTATTGGATTCGTGAATGGATTCTACGCGCAAACTCTTGGTGAAATCTCAAGCTGTTGGCGGCTCACGTTTCAAATCTTCTCCGTCCAGCCAGGCGGCGCGGTGTGCAGCCGGTCGCGTGGCGAGCGCCCGCAGATCGCAGATCATTCCGCGCGGCCGGAAACACCTGGATTGTGGAAACAGATCAGTACCGCTGTTGCCGAGAAACGCGAGGCAACCACGCTGACGAACAGCCGGCGCGCGAGCGGAACAGAGTTCTGGTATCAGCTGTACGTGGCACCGGTGAGTGACGAGGCGGAAAAGGTTACGCATCACATCAGCGTGGTGAGCGACCTGACGGAACTCATTGAGTCGCGCGATCTACTGGTCAGGCAGGCACGTCGCGATGGGCTGACGGATTTGCCGAACCGCGTGACGCTGCGTGAGCTGATTGACACGGCGATTCTCGATGGTCACGAATTCGCGCTGCTGTTCATCGACCTCGATCATTTCAAGGACATCAACGACAGCCTGGGCCATGGCGCAGGCGATCGCCTGTTGCAAGAAGTTGCGCGGCGGTTGTCGACATCGGTCGGAACGGATGGCGTGGTGAAGCGATATGGCGGCGACGAGTTCGTGACGATGTTGAAGGGTTCAACCGACGATGACGAACTCTCCGCGCTGTTGACGCGCGTGCGCAAGCGCTGGACAAGCCAGTGCAAATCGACGACATGCAACTGCGGGTCCGGATGAGCATCGGGGTCAGCTGCTATCCGCAAGACGGCACTGAGTGCGAAACTTTGCTGAAACATGCAGACCTTGCGATGTATCGCGTCAAGGCAGGCGGGCGTAACGGCGTCGAGCGATTTGCCCCTTCGCTCGCGCATGCGGCGACTCAGCGTATCGCGCTATCGCACAAGCTACGCAACGCCGTCGAGCAGAACGGCTTTGAACTGGCGTACCAGCCGCAAGTGGACATACGCAGCTACCGGCTGACTGGAGTCGAGGCGCTCATCCGATGGCACGACGCGGACTTCGGCACGGTCAGCCCAACGACGTTTATACCCCTGGCCGAAGACATCGGTTTGATTGCGTCAATCGGAGAATGGGTACTGCAAACTGCCTGTGCACAGGCAAAGCGCTGGGAGGAAGTGCTGCCGGGGCTGCGCATGTCGGTCAACGTGTCGCCCAGCCAGCTTACTTCGAGTGATTTCGGCGCCGTCGTGCGTCGTGCTCTTGCGGCGTCACAATTGGCCGCGGACCGGCTCGAACTGGAGATTACCGAAGGAGGCCTGGTTGCACCGGGCGCCCTGCCCACCCTGCGCGCCCTGCACGACATTGGCGTGTCCATAGCGATCGACAACTTCGGCGCCGGTTACTCGAGCCTGGCTTACCTGCGCAGCTTTCACGCGGACCGTCTGAAGATCGACATGCCGTTCATCCGCGGCATTGGCAGCAGTCTCGTGGATGAGACGATTATCGGTGCGATCATCGCACTCGCCCGCAATCTGCGTTTCTAAGTCGTCGCGGAAGGCGTCGAACGAGCGGAACAATTGGCTTTTCTTGCCGAGGCCGGCTGCGAGATCGTTCAGGGATACTACTTCGCCGCGCCACAGCCAGCGGCGAATATTCCGGCCTACGCGGCGAGCCTAATGAGCGAGCTGCAATGTGGCTCGTCTTGAGAGCCCCCCGCGCGACGACTTCACTTTAGCTGTGCGACGCCAAAGAGCGGCGCCTCGCCGCTCTTTGGTGCGTCGTGTTTAACGCGGATCCGACAGCGTCTGATTGAGCGTCTGCCCAGCGATGATCACGTTCTGCAACGTAATGTCGTGCACGTTGTAGAGGTAGATCGGACCCGGCGTGCTGGCGCTCGCGGGGCCTGCGGCCACAGGCGTGCCGAAGTCGCAGTTGGAAATCGTCACTCCCGTGATTGCCGGTACGCTCGGCGCAGGCGCCGGACCGTTGTAGTCGAACGCAACTGGACCTTGTGCAACGATGGCCTGGAAACAGGAGCCGGTTGTACTGCCCAATGTCACGTTCGAAGCATTGACGTTCGTGATGTTGACGTTGTCAATGAGCGCGGGGCGTGTGCGAATCGCATCGGCGGCAGGCTGGTAATCGCAATCGAACGTGATCAGGCCGCCTTGAGACGCGGACGGGTTGGCGGCGGTTGCGGTGGCCACACCGATGGGCACGGTGCCGTTGATCGGACTACCCGTCAGCATCTTGCTGCCGTAGCCTCCACCCGTCAGGCTCACGCCGTGCGGAAGCGTGACGCCATTCACGTAGAAGTTCTTGACGTAGCCTCCACGGTTCATGTTCGTCTTGATACGGATCGCGATGTTCAGCGAATTCGTTGCCCAGAACTGATTGAGCATGGTCAGATTGCGCGCGTAGATGTTCTGCACGCCGCCACCCATCTCGCTGCCGAGCGTAATGCCGCCGTGACCGCTATTCATCATGCAGTTCTGGATCACATGGTTCTGCGCGGGTCCGTACTCCGTGTCGAGATCCTTGCCTGACTTGATCGCGATGCAGTCGTCGCCGGTGTTGAACGTTACGCTGTCGCACAGCACCGTGTTGCAGGCGTCGGGGTCGAAGCCGTCGTTGTTCGGTCCGATACTGTCGGCTGTCACGCCACGGATCACGACGTTCGTGCAGTCCGTCGGATGATGCTGCCAGAACGGCGTGTTGTTGGTTCGGTAGTTTTCCATCAGCACGTTCGTGCAACCGATGAACTCAACCATACACGGCCGCAGATAGTGGCCGAGACCAAAGATTCGCTGCGCGACCGGCACGCCCGCTTCGGAGAGCGCCGGCAGGTAGTTCTGGTCTTGCTGCCACGGCGTAGCCGGATTGGTCAACATCGCGTAGAGCGCGGCCGGAATGGTAGGGGCGACCACCATCAGATCGACGTTGTTCGGGTTCGTATAGGCCTGGGACGGCGTGGTCGACCCCGCGCAGCCGTATGCGCCGCTGGAACCCTTGTAGGTCCACCAGCAAGTGCTGGTGTTTCCGCTTCCGGCGAACGGCGTCATCGCCTGACCGTTCAGCACCGAGGTCGGGCCTTCGCCAGTCACCGCGATGTTGTTCGCATTTCGCGCGTACACGGGCGAGCCGAAGTTCAGGCAGTCGTTCGCCTGCCAGCGGCTGTAGTAAAGATTGCCGTTGGCGCCGCAGTTGACCGGACCGTCCTTCGCATAGTCGGCGGGATTCGGGCTGAAATAGATCGTGCAGTTCGCACTCAGATGGAAGTTGACGTTGCTCTGCAGCACGATGGGACCCGCGCAATACCACGTGCCCGCCGGCACCACGACCCGGCCGCCACCGGCTGCACTGCAGGCCGCGATTGCCGCGAGGAAAGCGGGACGTGAATCGAACGATCCCGGTGCGTTGGTCGCGCCGGCCCCCGTACTCAGGGGCGATGAACTGCCGGTGTAGGGGTTGGCCTGGGCAATGACCGCGCACGGTTGCGCACCGTACTGCTCGACCTGGAAATCGACGGCCGGGAACGCGCTCTGCGTGATCTTCTGCAGCGCATTAATGATGTTCGTCGCTGAGCCGTTGGGACCCCAGATCGGGTCGGCCGCAGCCGTTGACGGCGTGCTTCCCGTCGCTGGCGTGGAACTACTGCTTCCGCCTGCCGCGGAAGCGGAAACTCCGCCGCCGCAAGCCTGCAGGAGTGCGCTGCCGGCGAGCGCGCCTCCGAGGCCAATGAAGCCACGGCGCGAAATGCGCAAGGTGTCGCCCGTTGCGGGCGCATTTTTATCAAGATCGCACGACAGCTTGGACATGGAGTCCCCTCCGGACAAATAGTTGTAGGCGCACGAGAGAATCGTCATCGCGCATGTTGTATGACAAGTCTAGAAGAGTAAAGACAAGACGCGGGTCAGTACATATCGTGGAAACCCTTACTAAATGTTTCCTCGATAGCATTCGCGAGGTGTGAAGAGGGTTCGGATCGCTTTTGGAAACTGGCGCGGGCGCTTCGACTAGAATAATTTCGACGTGCGGCTCCGGATTCGATGCACCACACCCGTTAATAGGTATCGCCATGAACGACGGAAGGCTCGTATTGCATGCGCGACATCGGGTTGAGGGCGGCGGCCTGCTGGTCGCCGCAGCCTGCGGCCAGCCTGCCAATAGGCACAGCGCTTTGCATATAAGCGATCGATGAAATCGCGATCCGCCGCCTGCACTGCTGTCCTGATGATCGCAACGTGCATTGCGGGCATCATGCAGACCTCACCAGTAGCGGCACAGGCATGGCGCGACCTCGCGCCGCAACCCGCACCGCAGGCGCCGCGAAGCGCGTCGTCACCCTCCTCCCCGGAAGCGCAGGCCGAGTCTGCACGGGTCGCTGTCGAGCGGCTTGCCGGGCTCGTCTTCGAACCAGCCGGCGCGTCCGCGGCGGCATCGCCGAGGCAGCAAGGTCGTATCGTCGCGCAAGGATTGCCCGTACTCGACGCCGCCTTCCTGCAGAGCTTCGCCACGGACCTCGACAAGCCGCTGACCTTCGGCCGCCTCGCCGAGATACGCCGCGCCGTGGTCGCGCGTTATCGGGCGGCGGGAAAGCCGCTCGTCGACGTCTACGTGCCGGAACAGGACGTGAGCTCGGGTGTCGTGCGTATCGCCATTGCCGAATTCAAACTGGGTCGGGTTCACGCCAGCGGCAACACCTACTTTTCGAGCAGGCTTCTCGAACGTGAAATGCCGCTCGAGCCCGGCGGACCGATCCTGCAATCGGCGGTCTCGAAGGGACTTGCGGTGCTCAACGCGAATCCTTACCGACGGGTCGATGCTGTTTTTGCGCCCGGTGAGGCCGCCGACACGACCGACGTCGTGTTGCAAACCGAAGACCGGCTGCCGCTTCGCGTAAGCGCGGGTTATGACAATGAAGGCGTGCCGGAGCTCGGTCGTGATCGGTTCTTTGCAGGCATAGGCTACGGCAACCTGCTTGGTCTCGATCAGCAGATCGCCTATCAATTCACGGCCAGCAACGATTTTTTCAGCGGCAATCCGAATATCGAAGGCCGCCCGAACCGCGCCCGCTTCACCGCGCACGCGCTGAACTATACGGCGCCGCTGCCTTGGCTCGACAGTATCGAGTTGTTCGGCGTCTACGCGCAGAGCACGCCACGGTTGCCCGACACGTATGGGCAAACGGGCATTTCTGCGCAGCTCAGCTTTCGCTACGACTTGCGTCTGCCGACCATCACGGACACGACACAGTTGATCCAGATCGGATACGACTTCAAGCGCAGCAACAACGATCTGGAATTTGGCGGCTCCCAGGTTTTCAACTCGAATACGCACATACATCAGTTCGTGTTGTCTTACGACATCAGCAAACCGACCGAGGCTGGCACGGCGCACGCCGCGGCGACACTCGTCGCCAGTCCGGGCGGACTGGATGGCAACAATCAGGATTCGGCATTTAACGCCGCGCGGCAGGGCGCGACGGCCCGCTACGTCTATATGCAATTGACAGCGTCTCGTGCCACCGCGCTTGGGGCTGGCTTCACGCTGATCACGAACGGAACGTTCCAGTGGACGCCGAACACGTTATTACCGAGCGAGGAGATGGGGCTCGGCGGGGAGTCCAGTGTGCGAGGCTACGACCCATACGTCACGCTCGGCGATCGCGGCTGGAACATTCAGACCGAGGTGCGCACGCCTGCGATCTCGCTCGGCGCGAGCAACGCAGTCGTGCAACCCTTTGTGTTTTTCGATGCGGGCCGCGTATGGAGCACGATCGACCAGCCAGCCGAAACTAACCCCGGTCTGCTCGCGGGCATCGGCGCGGGCGTGCGCGTCCAATGGTCGAGATTCGTGGATTTGCGCTGCACCTATGGCGCGCCGTTACGCTCGGCGACACCAAATGGTTCGAAGGCGCCGATCGTGCTCTTGTACGTGTCGGTCGGAACGTGAGCCGTCGATAGATGCCCCATGTTCGACACGGCCCGCCGCCGTGTCTGCCTTCGTTGCGCCGTCATCCGGCCGAGTCCGAGCCCTGCTCGGGCTCCCAATCGCGCGCGGCGGCGAGACAGGCGCGGACTTCTTCATCGGTCGTCTGGTCGAAATTCACATAGAACCCGCCGATCCCCATCAACCAATCCGGCTGCAGCACGCTCACGAACGCGTGCGCGATTCCTTCGAATGCCGTGCACGCATCGGATTGCGACACCGGGATCGCCACCACGATCCGAGCGGGATGTCTGCTGCGGAGTGCGTCGAGCGCCGCATGCATCGATGCCCCCGTCGCGATGCCGTCGTCGACCACGATCACCGTCTTGCCCTGTACTGGCACCGGCGGGCATTCCCCACGGTACGCCAGTTCCCTGCGCGCGAGTTCGGCTGTTTCGCGCGCGATCACGTCGGCCAATTGGGCGTCACTGATTTGCAGTTCGCGAAGCACCGACCTTTCCAGATGAAGGGCGCCCCCCGTCGCGATGGCGCCCATCGCCAGTTCCTCGTCTTGCGGCGCCCCAAGCTTTCTGACGACGAGAACGTCGAGCTTCGCGTGCAATGCCCGTGCAACTTCGAACGCGACAGGAACGCCGCCGCGCGGCAGAGCCAGCACCACCAGATCGCCGCGACCCTGATAGTCGCGCAGTGCGTGGGCCAGCTGTCTGCCAGCGTCGGCGCGGTCGCGAAACAGGTTGCCCATCGCTTTTCCTCCCGCAACGTCGGTGCGCGTTGCCAGAGCCACTATGCCATCAATCGGCCGCAGCAAGCGTCCTCCTGAACGGAGAAGTTTTCACGGGTCTCGCCGGCGATGCCGGTACAGGGGCATGCTTCCATGGCCGCTACCTCGCGCTCGATGCGTCACCTGGCGAATTCGCACTGCCGACTGCGATGCGGCGGTGAATTACCGGTCACGCGCTCCACGAACGTCGCGTCAAAACGCAACGCTGAACGCTGTCACGAATTCGTCGAGCCGCGCGCGATCGAGCCCGTCGATACCGGCGGCAGCGACCCTGCCGTTTCCTCCGAACTTCCTGCAAAGGACGTCGGCGCCTCGCGGACAATCGAGCGGAGCCCGTACGCTCGCCGTGTATCGGCCATCGGCGCCGGCCGTCAGCACCGCGTGCGCTCGCGCCGGGTCGCGTCGCGCGACGAGATTGGCGAAATCGCCTCGCACGCGCCGCGCCCACGCCGCGTCGGGAAGAATGTGCAGCGTTCCATTGGCGAGCCGCCGCGTTACCGCGAGTCCCAAGGCCAGTTCGAGGTCTTCCGTTCGTCGCGCCTGCAGTTCGGGCAGCACGCCGGTCGACGCAATGAACTCGAGCGGATCCGAATAGGGTTGAATGGCGCGATACATCTCGACAGGATCGACGGCAAGATCGACGACGCTGTCCCCGTAGGCGTTGTAGTTGATCGCTTCGCCGAGTTCGCGCAGTTTGCGCTCATCGGACGAGTTCACCGCGCACGCACTGGCGGCCCGATGCGCGGCCCGATGCAGGTTGTCGCCATAGGCCGCGACCACCGCCCATCGCGTGTACCGGCCTTGAAGATGGCGGTCCACGATCAGCGCAGTGCACCTATCCGGTGACGTATCGATATGCGTCGTCAGCAGCGCGTGTGCGGGGATGGGACCGGGGAAATGATGATCGAAATAGTCGATCTTTACACCAAGATCCAGCAACGCGATGAGTGGCTCGCGGTTCGAGTCGAGCGAAATATCCAGCACGGTCACGCTGTCGCCCGGCTGCGCGTTCGCGCGTTGCAGAAGCGTTATCTCGCGCTTGGCTCCCGTGATCAGGATGGTGTCGGCAGGCTCGGCGAGCCGCAACTGATGCAGCGCGCAGATGCCGTCGGCATCGCCATTGAAAATATCGAATCGCTTCATCCGCTGCTCCACCGGCGCGTTGCTGCCACGATCGCACGCGGCTTGACTGCGGTCAATCGGTGACCCACGCTCCATTTCGTATGGAAGCGTGCAGGCAGTTGCCGAGCGACTGGCGATGCCCGGCTACCGCCTCGTTGATACAGATCAAGCCGGTTACCATACCCGATGGCTTAAATGAGTAGACGATTCCGGCTCGCGCGCAAGGCGGGCGCCGGCCGTCCCACCACGCGGAGGTCAACCGTGCCGAATGAGACGCTCGTGCTTCACCATGACGCCCGGCAATGGCTGCTCGATGGCATCAATGCGCTCGCCGAGGCCGTCAAGGTCAGCCTGGTTTCGGCGGCCGCGGCGTGATCGTCGAACGCGCGCCCGGCGTGCCGCTCTTCGCGAATTCCGGTCTGGTTGTCGCGGGCTCGGTCGACTTGAGCGGTCGCCACGAAGAAATGGGCGCGCAGCTGCCCGCGAGGTGGAGTCCGGCATGAGTTCGCCACGGAGCCGCAAGCTTTCTTCACCACGCGCCAATGCAGGCATGCGCGGCATCCAGCATCTCGCCAACCGGGTCCGCGCCGCGCGCCGCAGCGTGCGCGGACTCGACGCGACGCTGCGCAGGCCGGGCACGTACCGTCATCCGGCGGGCAGGATCGTCCGGGTCGAAACGCACATATCCGTCGTGTATCTCGCCGGGCGCTTCGCGTACAAGATCATCAAACCCGTCGCCCCGGGTTTCGCGGACTTTACCGCCACCGCGACCCGCAAGCGCTGCTGCGAAGCCCAGCTCCGTCTGAACCGGCCACTCGCGCAAGGTATTTACGCCGGCGTGCTGCCGATTGCGCGCCACGCCGGCGTGCTGACACTCGGGGACGTCGGCGTGACAGTCGATCACGCGGTCAAGATGCGCCGCTTCGACGAGGCGATGCTCTTTTCGAGTCTCGCGGCGAAGGGAGCACTGACGCCGCGCGACATCGACGGCGCGGCGAAGCGGCTCGCCGACTATCACCTGAGGGCGCCCCGCAACGCGCCGTCGTCGCGCTACGGCAGCGCCACGCTGGTGCGAACGCAGATCGAAACGATCAACGCGGCGCTGCTGGCCAATTGCAGCCATCCCGCGCTGCCCGGCATTGCCGCGTGGTGCGCGCGACAGCTCGACCAACTCGCGCCGCTGATCGGGCGGCGCCGCGCCGAGGGTTTCGTGCGGGGTTGCCATGGCGATCTGCATCTGGACAACGTGGTTCGCTGGCGCGGCGCAATCGCGATGTTCGACTGTATCGACTTCGACGATGCGCTACGCTGGATCGACGTCGCAGCGGACGTCACGTTTCTCGTGATGGACCTGTGCGCGCGAGCGGAGCCCCGTCTGGCCAATCGACTGTTGAACCGTTGGCTGGAAACGTCGGGCGATTATGCGGCGCTGTCGCTGATGCCTTTGTACGTCGCCTATCGCGCGCTGGTGCGGGCGTGGGTCGCGTGCCTGAAAGCGGGATACGTAGCGGGCCGCAGCGTCGCCATCCCGGATCCGGCCCTGCGCTACCTCGAGGTGGCACGCGCGCAAACGCAGAAGCCGGGACCCGTTTTGCTGCTGTGTCATGGCTATTCCGGTTCGGGAAAATCGGTCGCGAGCCGGGCCCTTGCGGACCTGTGCGGCGCGGTGCGAGTGTCGAGCGATGCCGAACGCAAGCGTCCGCGGCCGGCGCCCGACGCGCAAACCTCGCTTGGCGCCGAACACTACACGCCAGCCGCACGTCACGCGATCTACGACCACCTTCTTCGACTCGCGCACCGCGTGCTGCAAAGCGGCCACAGCGCGATCGTCGACGCGACCTTTCTCGAGTTCCGTCACCGCGACACGTTTTTCGCGCTCGCCCAACGGCTTGGCGTACCGGCCCGCATTCTCGACTTTCGTGCCGAACCAACGGTGCTCGCGCAACGCATCGAAGCGCGCCGGCATGGTCCGCGCGATCTATCCGACGCCGACACCGCGACGCTCGCGCGTCAACTCGCGAGCGCCGACGCACTGACGCCGGCGGAACAGGCGTTGACCTTGTCATTCGACACCGCGGTACCGATGGCGGCGTTCGACTCCCCCGCGTT
The DNA here is from genome assembly GCF_050436125.1 of Paraburkholderia sp. MM5482-R2. Lineage (NCBI taxonomy): Bacteria > Pseudomonadati > Pseudomonadota > Betaproteobacteria > Burkholderiales > Burkholderiaceae > Paraburkholderia > Paraburkholderia sp. MM5482-R2. The sequence continues at coordinate 55,133 of NZ_JBNDLP010000004.1, forward strand.
CTGGCGACCCGTGCTTGCACTGATGCAGTCAGCGCCGTTTGCGACCCGCTGATCGTGTTCCGACGCGAAGCGGGGTCATTGATCTGCGCGCGTGATCGAGGTCGCGTCCGCGTCGATCACGGCTGGCCGATGCTTCACCAGATCCGTTGATACCGGTGGGCGCTTAGAAGTAGCGCGCGCTCATTGCCGGTGCCTGTTCAACGGGCGGAAACACGTCCCACGAACCCTTGCCGTGCCGGAAAAATACGATTGTCAGCGGTCTCGAAGAAATCGCGCCTTCGAGCCAGACATACCGCGCCCGGGTGATCGCCAGGCGGCCCGTGCGCACCACGTGCGCCGGTGTCGTGCCGGTCGGCGCAAGCCATTTCTCGACCAGTGCGCGCAGCGGGATGATGGTGTCGTTCATTGCCGCCTCCCTGGACTCGCCGACCTTGGCGCCGGACATCGCGGCGTGTCGTCGAATCTATTATCGGCAACGGCTGGCGTTATCTAAATCAGCGACGGCGGAAACGGGGTTAGTCCGTCGTCGCCGGTCGTAGGAATCGGCTGACCCCAGTTGAACGATCGGACGACACGGTCCGTGCTCCACCGCCGAGGCTCAAACGCACGTCACCGAACCGAGCAGCGACACGCAGAGCCAGCACGCGGCGCGCTTCACGACTGCCCCTGTGACGACGTAGCCGGCGGCACGCAGGCGCCCGTCGCGGCCAGTTCGGCGATTTCGGCGGTGATCTCGTCCTGCCGGACGATCCGATAGTCGCGCGTGAGTTCCTGCAGCCGGTCCTTCACATGACGGCTCGCCGCCAGCATCGCCCCGACGCGCGCCGCGCTTTCCGCCGCGAATGACTGCATCAGGCCTTCGCACAGTTCGAGGTACACGTAGCGCTCGGTGAGGCCTCTCAGCAAGCCGTCGAGCGGCAGGTTCAAAAGCGGCGCCTGCCCGCGCGACGCCACCCTGAAGCGCGTGAAATCGAACGGCACCAGCCGCCGCGTCACGATGCGTTCGTCGAGTCCGGGGCCGGGCGTCGCGTGCACGAGCCACACCTGCGACGACGCCTGATCGCGAAAGCGCGCGAACACCGCGTCCGCGAGCTGACTGGCCACGCGCATCACGTCCTCCGCGTGCGAGGCCATTCCCACGGACCAGCCGTAATGCAATGCGCGTTCCTGAGCGAGCATCACGCCGCGCGTGCCGACGATGAAAATCTCGCCCGGCTCGTCCGCCTTCAATCGTTCGACGCGCGCCAGCAGATGCTCGTTGAAGCCGCCGACGAAACCCTGCTCGGTGCATAGCACGATCAGAATGCGCGCGGTGCCTTCCGGTGGCGCGTATTGCGCCGCATGTGCCGACGATGCGGCAGCCAGCACCATCCCGATCGCCTCGCCGACGGTCGCCGCCGTCGAGCGGATGCCCGCGAGCCGCGCCTGCGCCTCGCGCTCGCGCGCGGCGGCGATGCCGCGCATCGCGCCAATCACCGTTTCGAGTTGCCTCGCCGAAGCGGTGCGGCTTTCGATCTCACTGAGCTTGCTGCTCATCGGGACTCCCTGCTGCTTGCGCCGCGCGCGCACGTTCGTGCATCGCGCGCTCGACGAGCGGCTCCGCAACTCCCTCACGATAGCGGCCCGCCCAGCATGCAAGCTGCTCCGGATCAAACCTTGCGAGCGACGCGTAGCCACGGCCTCCGGAGACATCCGCACGGCAATGCCGATCCACGTTCCATTGACTACGATCAAACCGCGTGCGACCGCTATGACGAAGCGGCACGGCGCTACGACGCGGCGCGTCACCGTTTTCCTTTCGACCTCGCGAATGTCATTCGTCCGGAGCTCGACAAGCCGGCTTTCACGGTACCGGACGCAACGCCGGTGCACCGTCATCCACGCACCGACTTCGGCGCGTTGCGCGGTTCGCTGCGGGTTTAGTTGCATCCTTCCCGACCGCGCGTGCGACCGCCCGAGCTACACCAGCCACTCCGTCTCCCGCCGCGCCGCCATTCTTTGCCTGATCTTCTGCGCGAACGCGTCGCGTTTGTTCGCGTCCCTGCGGCGGTACAGATCGCTGCCGCTGATCACGCAGGCCGCAAGCGGCGTCTTGCCCGCCGCCTCCGACATCTGCTTCAGCGCCGATCCGCTGCCGCGCGCGCCCTCGCAGCAGAACAGCGCCAGGTGACGGATCTGTCCTCCGTTCGATTCCAGCCACGCCCGAACCGGCGCGCACGCGCCGCCTGCCCAGACGGGCGCGCCGACGATGACCAGGTCGTACGCGGCGACGTCGAGCACCGCCGGCATCACGGCGGCGCGCCGATGGCACAGCGCATCGATCACCGATCTGACGTAGCCGCGTGCGCCATCACGCGATCGTGGCCCGGCGCGTTCGCGGATCGGTTCGATGTCGGCGTCGAGTTCGGACGCGAGCAGTTCGGCAACACGTCGCGTGGTGCCGGTTCGCGAGTAGTAAACGATCAGAATCCTGCAACGCTCGGTCATGTTCCTTCTCCGGCAGCAGACACTGGGCGCTCCGTCCGCCAATTGGGCGTCACTCGTTGCGTGCGCGAAGCGCGCACGCCGAGCCGGGGTATGGACTCAGCCCGGATTAACCGGAACATTCCCTGGCCGTGATCGTTGCCCTCCACAGACGGCACGCAACTGCAGGCACCGCTACGGCGCGACGTCCGCTGCTATCACTGTATTTGCGCGCAGCCGGCAGAGCTTGACCTACATCAACTGGCGTGCGGCATCGGCGCGCTTGATCTGCGTCAATAGTCGCGCCGGGCCGGCCCATAGACTCCATTTGACAACGGGCTTACGCCGGTGTCCCCACGTTCTGTCACGGCGCTTTGGCGATGAGCTACAAGCCACGCACGGTGGAAGCCTCGACACCTGGCGAAGACGTCGCGAAGCGCATCGTCGCGGCGGCGCTCGAATGGCACGCCGACGCGATTGTGATGGGCACGCACGGCCGCCGTCGTGTTCAACGACTGATGCTCGGCAGCGTCGCCGAGCGCGTGCTGCGCAGTGCCCGCTGCCCGGTTCTGACGATCCCGGCCCATGCAGGCGTCGAACCAGCCGACCATTCCGTCCCGGCCTCAGCCGAAAAGGAACTGACATGAGCTATAAGACCCTGCTCGTTCACATCGACGACAGCCGCCGCTGCGACACTCGCGTCGCGCTCGCGCTCGATCTTGCGCAGCGTTGGGATGCACACCTGATCGGTCTGTATGTCGTGTGCGAGGGCCTCGCGAAACCGCTGTTCGGCACCGACGACGGTTTCGTTGCCCAACGCGCCGCACTGACGACCGATCGCCGCGAGACGGCGCGGCATGCATTTCTCGCCGCGGCCGAGCGCGCCGGCCGCGCAGCGCAATGGCGCGCGCCGGAGGGCTCCCCCGTCGCCGTGACGACGCTTCACGCGCGGCACGCCGACCTGCTGGTGCTCGGCCAGCCCGACCCGCGAGATCCCGCCAGCTACGTCGACCGGCACTTCGTCGGCGAGGTCGTGCTCGGCGCGGGGCGTCCCGCGCTCGTGATCCCGCGCGCGGGCGCCGTGCCGACGCTCGGCGAGAACGTGCTGATCGCGTGGGACGGCAGCCGCGAAGCCTCGCGAGCGATCGCCGACGCGATGCCGCTGCTCGAACGGGCGCGCTTCGTTGGCGTCGCCGTCGTCGAGCCCACGCACGACCATGAAGCGGGACCCAGCGCGATCGACGTCGCGGCATGGCTCGAAGCGCACGGCGTGCGCGCGTCGTTCTCGACGACGCCGCGCCTCGGCATCGCCGGCACGGGCGCGACGCTGCTGAACCGGGTGTCGGATCTACATGCCGATCTGCTCGTGATGGGCGCGTATGGCCATTCGCGTGCGCGTGCGCGTGAGCGCGTGTGGGGCGGCGTTACGCGGACGATGCTCGAATCGATGACGGTGCCCGTGCTAATGGCGCATTGACAGGACGCCGTGCCGAACGAACGCTGCTGCGCGGCGTGGGGCGGTACACGCCGCGCGCCTGCGCGCCGCGCATCAACTCCCGCGCCGCCTCGGTCCGCTCAATGCGAACCATTCACGGCGAAACGCGACACCGTCCTTCCGCCTCGTTCAGGAAGCGCTGAATAAGGTCGCCGCCATGCGAAGGCGAAACACGGCCGAAGTGACATCTCACACAAACGGCCCGACTGCCCGCCACGGATAGCGGATAATGGATCGTGAACGAGACGCCGATCGCGAGACGCCGATCGCGAGACGGTTGGAGCCAGCGGTCACAAAATGCCGTTCGGATTGGTCGGCGTGCGCGAACACGCGCCGATGCTCGGCGACTCCATGCGGATCGATACAGCGCAAAACGCCGATTTCGCGATTGCGGTCAGGTTTCCCTGGCAATGGATGCAACCGGGAGAGATCACCCCATGATCAAGGTGTTGCTGGCCGACGACCACACGCTCGTGCGCGACGGACTGCGCCATATCCTGCAGCAGGCGAGCGGCTTCGAAGTGGCCGGCGAAGCTTGCGACAGCGCGACGACGATCGCGCTGATTCGCGCGACGCAGGCCCACGTGCTCGTGCTCGACCTGTCGATGCCGGGGCGCAATGGCATTGAACTGATCAAGCAGATCAAGGAGGAAAAACCCGGCCTGCGGATTCTGGTGCTGACGATGCACGCCGAGCAGCAATACGCGGTGCGAGCGTTCAAGGCGGGCGCGTCCGGCTATCTGACCAAGGAAAGCGCGAGCGCGGAACTGGTCGGCGCGGTGACGAAAGTCGCGTCAGGGGGCGTTTATGTCAGCCTCGCGATGGCCGAACGCTTTGCCCAGAACCTGAACGAGCCTGCCGACGCGCTGCCGCACCAGCGGCTGTCCGATCGCGAATTCGACGTGTTCCGGCGCCTGGTCGAAGGCGAGAGCATCACCGAGATCGCCAACGAACTATGCGTCAGCGTGAAGACGATCAGCACGCACAAGACGCGCATCCTCGAAAAAATGCAGATGCCGAACGAGAACGGGCTGGTTCGCTATGCGATCCGCCATAAGCTGTTCGACGACGGAAACGACCTGTAGCGCTTCTCCGCTGCGAGACCCGCGCAAAGCGTACGCGAGACATCTGAAACGTCGACCTGCCACAAACCTGCCACGGTACCCGGCGACACGATGACGACACGAACCGCGTGCTCGCGGGAACGATCCGAAAGGAGACTTCGAGATGAACGATGCCGCCCAACATGACGCGTGGGAAATCGGCGAACCGCACTTCCACGCCTCCACGCCACTGGAACAGCAGCTGCGCTTTGCGCTGCATTATGCGGTGCTCGCGCCGTCGAATCACAACACGCAACCGTGGCGGTTCATCGTCGACGGCGAGACCGTACAGATCTGCGCCGACCGCATGCGCGCGCTTCCCGTGGTCGATCCTTTCGATCGCGAACTTCTGATGAGCTGCGGCGCGGCGTTGCTCAATCTTCGCGTGGCGCTGTGCCGTCTCGGTCTCGCTTATGCGATCACGCTGTTTCCATCGGAAGCCGACCCCGACATCGTGGCGCTCGTGCGCGTGTCGCGCGACGGGCTCCGCGATCCCCACCTGTGCGAACTCTTCGACGCGCTGACGGCGCGCGTGACCACGCGTGCGCCGTTCGTCGACGAAGCCGTTCCGGCGGCACTGCAACGCAAGCTCAGCGACGCCTGCGACGACGAGGGCGCGATTGCCTGTTGCGTGGAGCAAACGACCGCGCGCGAGGCGCTTGCGCAACTGATCGCCGACGCCGATCACGCGCAATTCGCGGACCCACGCTTCCGTCGCGAGCTCGCCAGCTGGATCCACCCGCGCCGGCGCGACGATGGCATGCCGGCTTACGGTACCGCTCTCGGAGCATTGCTCGACTTCGCGGCGCCGCTCGTCGGCCTGGCCGTCCGCGTATTCGATGTGGGCGCGGGACAGCCCGCCACGCATCAGCACCTCGTGCAAGGCTCGCCGCTGATGGTCGGCATCGCCACGATGCGCGACGACCGCGAGGCATGGCTCGCGGCGGGACAGGCGCTCGAGCGGATGCTGCTGGTCGCGGCGTCCGCGGGACTGACCGCTTCCTACCTGAACCAGCCGATCGAAGTGGACCCGCTGCGTGAGCGGCTCCGGACGCTGCTGGGAACGGAGGCGATTCCGCAGCTTCTGCTCCGCGTCGGCCGCGGCCCGCGCGTCAGTCATGCGCCGAGGCGGCCGCTGGCCGATGTGGTGTCCTGACACGCGTGAGTCCGGGCACGCGTGGAAACGGTACCGATGGGCCCGTGATGAAGGTCGCGCGACAGCCAGACCAACGCCGGCATGCGCGATCCGACCGAAGAATCGCCATGTCATGCGCTACCCCAATGCCGCCACATGCTGCATGAACTGGACCTCAGCACTTCGCGATGGCCGCGCCTGAGCGAACGCGGCCAGCGACAATATCAAGCGGAAAAGCAGCGCGTTGCCTCACCTCAATGTCGGTTCGCGGGCTAGACCGTTACCACGATCTTTCCGAACTGCCCGTTGGTTTCGAGGTAGCGGTGCGCGTCGACGATCTCGTCGAACCCAAAGGTGCGATCGATGACCGGCTTCAGCGAGCCGCTTTCGAGCCCCTTGAGCACGAACTCCACCGCAGCCTTTCGGCGCGTCGGGTCGCCACTCGTCAGCCAGATGTTGTGCGCCTTCACGGAAATCATTTTGGCGATCATCTGCAGCACGGGCAGCGTCGTGGCACGTTCGTCTAGCGCGCCGTACAGATACGCGATCCCCTGGAAGGACAGCGCCGAGACCAGTTTCGCGAAGTTCGGGCCGCCGACCGGATCGAAAGCGACGCGAGCCCCCTTGCCATTCGTGATCCGCATGATCGCTTCGACAAGGTCCGACTCGTCCGTGACGACCACGTGTGCGGCACCCGCGTCGAGCAACTGCTGTCGCTTGCCAGCATGGCGCGTGACCGCGATCGACGTCGCCCCAGCGTAATTCGCTAGCTGGATCGCTGCCAGTCCAACGCTGCTCGAAGCGGCCGGTATGACGACATAGTCGCCGGCGCCCACCTTCGCATCTTCGATCAGCGCGCCATATGCGGTGACGAACATCATCCACACCGACGCGGCCTCGGCGAAGGAAAGAGATTTCGGATGCCTGACGACTGCATGGTCCGGCACGATGATGACTTCGCCGTAGGTGAAGTACTGATTCATCGAGAACGACGGGATCACATTGACCTCGTCTCCGGGCGCGAAACCGCCGACGCCCTCGCCCACCGCGTCGACGATGCCGGCCGCCTCGTACCCGAGTCCGGCCGGAAAGCGGACTGGTTCGATGTACCGGTCGGTGCGCCACATCGATTCCGCGCGATTGAGACCGATCGCTTTCACGTTGATGCGAACTTCACCGCGGCCGGGGCCGCGGACCGATTCGTCGACGAATCGAAGCACTTCCGGCCCACCGGCCTCGGCAAACCTGACAGTCCGTGACATCACTACCTCCTGGATGGATTGATGGTAGAGCATTGCGAAAATTGCCACGTCGTTCCCGCGAGGGAATTCGACTGATAAGCGGGGAAATCCGAACAGTGCTTTTCGTCGTCGCCCCAGAACGCCGCCTCGCACAAAGAGGGTCGATCGAAAACTACGCGGTGGACGGATTTTCGCTGGTCATTCGCCTGATGATCGCGAGCAGTTCTTCGATATCGACGGGTTTGACGAGATGACTATCACACCCCGCTCCCGCTGAGCGAGCCACGTCCTCAGGCTGTCCGTAGCCCGACACGGCGACGATTTCAAGGCGCTTGCCGGCCGCCTGACGGTCCCTCAGCCGACGCGCAACCTCATAGCCGCTGATTCCCGGCAGACCAAGATCAAGGAAAACGATCTGCGGCTCGAAGGCAGCGGCAATCTGAAGCGCTTCTTCCCCGCTGTGTGCGGTGCGCACATCGTGCGCGTCGAGAATCATTGCGAGCGACAGCGCGGCATCGCTGTTATCGTCGACGATCAGAACACGCAATGGATCGGACGGCGGTCGACCTGCTTCGGCACCGTCTTTCGCCTGCTGGTTGCTGCCCTGGCAAACGGGTAGACGTATTTCGAATTCACTGCCTCTGTTCTTGCCTTCGCTCCTGGCGACAATGGTCCCGCCGTGCATCTCGGTCAGCGTCTTGCACACCGAGAGCCCGATCCCAAGACCGCCCCTGGACGGCTCGCCGTGGCAGGAACCCTGTACGAACAGATCGAACACGTGAGGCAGTGCGTCGCCCGAAATACCCGTGCCCGTGTCCGACACGGTAACGGATACCTCCTGACCGACGAGCGTCGCGCATACGACGATCCGGCCGCCCTCGTCGGTGTATTTGATCGCGTTATCCAGCAGATTGGCAAATGTCTGGGTGATCCGCGCCGGGTCACCGTGGACGTACACTGGGTGCGCGAGCGGCAGACGCACGATGTCGTGATGCCGCTGCAACGCAGCCGGCATCGTGATCTCGAGAGCGTGGTCGAGTGCCAGCCTGATATCGAAGACCTCGCGCTTCAGCTCGATCTTGCCGGTGGTGATCCTCGATACATCGAGCAGGTCGTCGATCAGATGCGACAGGTGGCCGGTCTGGCGTTCGATCACATTGCGCAGCCACTCACGTTTGGCGGGATCGGCTCCCGCGCCGTGGCCCAGCAGATGCGCGGCGTTGCGCACGGGCGCCAACGGGTTGCGCAGCTCGTGCGCGAGCGTGGCCAGAAAGATGTCCTTGCGGCGATCGGCGTCCTGCAATTTCGCCTCTGCGTCAGTCCGCTCCGTCACGTCGCACAAGCTGCCAATGAACGTGTAATCGTCCTGCTGAACGGGCGGACGCAGATACCCGAACATTTCGACGGTCCTGAGCGCGCGGTCGGTTACGCGGTGCAGCCGGAACGCGACATGCACCGGCTCGCCGGAGACCAGCCGGGACTGAAAATGGCATTTCAGCAGTTCGACATCGTCGGGATGAACGACCGACGTCATGAACTCGGTTTCCGTCAACGGCCCCCTCTCCTCGGGCTGCCCGGTGATGTCGTACATCTGGCGGTTTTCCCACACGCCTTGTCGCGAGGCGCCACACCACTCGAAGATGCCGATGCCGGCCGCGCTCGTGGCGACACGCAGCCGCTCCTCGGTGAGCTTCAGCGCGGTCAGCGCCGTGTGCAGGCTGTCCTGCGCCGCCGCCACCTCGGCCGCCTGACGTTGCATTTGCGCCTCGATGGCGTTTTCGATCATCGCGCGAAACGTGCGCTCGACGATGTCGTGTGCCCGTATGTGAACGTCGACGGAAGCCGCAACCGGACCGAAATACGCGCGGATCTCGTCTTTCAGAAAGCGCTGCATCAGATCGATGTTGCGAAACAGATCCGTGACCCGCCAGCTCTCTGGCCAGAACCTGCCGGGGTACGCGACAGCCACATGCGCGGATAGTGACGCGTCGCTCTCGGCGACCAGCAGGGCGGCGCAAACTTCGGCCAGCATATAGGCGAAACAGCCAATGAGTTCCTGCCCGCTGTCCGCATCGGTGTGCGCGGCCTGCTCCGAGGTCTCGGCGATCCAGCGATGCATCAGTTGCTCACGGGCACGCCCCAGCCTGTGCGCCAGCCCGTTTAGCGTGATCGCGCCTCGGGAATCCAGATCGAGATGCCGTTTCATCCAGGTACCCCCGGACAAAAGCTGTGAGCTCGCGATGCCGTCGCGGCACACCGGTTTGTGTCAGTCAACCTCTTTGTCATGGACCGTTTTAGTAGGTTACGCAGCGCGCGCTTATAAATAGTATCGCAGCATCCAGGGCGATCCGCCATGGCATGCGGGACAGGACGAAGCATTAAAAGCTAGACGTTTCCGACGCAAGTATCCTCGCGTGCGCGTAAGATTGCCGGGAACGCGATGAAGACGCGAAGGAGCCATGGCGATGGAGGAACCCCGGAACCCGACGCGACAGAACGGCCCCAAGGTCGCGTTTGCCCTGCAAGGCGGCGGTTCGCACGGCGCCTTCACGTGGGGTGTGCTCGACCGTCTGCTGGAGGCTTCGTCGCAGGCAACCCCGCTCGATATCGCGGCGATCAGCGGCGCAAGCGCGGGCGGAATCAATGCGACGCTGTGCGCGGCGGGTCTCGCAACCAGCGGCGCACCGAAAGCACGCGAGATGCTGCGCGCCTTCTGGGAAGCGGTATCGCGCGCCGGCGCGCTGGCGGGCAACGCGCTCCTCGGCTTTTCCGAACCCGGCCCATTCGGCGGCTGGAATATCGACTGGAATCCCGCCGCCATCATGCTGGAGGCCGTGGGACTCGTCGCTTCGCCTTACGGCAATCCGTTTTACCGCGATCCGCTCGGGCCGGTGATTCGTTCCGCCCTCCCCGAACAGGATCTCGCCGCGCTCAATACCACGCGCGATGGCCCGCAACTGTTCATTTGCGCAACCGACGTACGAACCAACCAACGCGCAATCTTCACCCGCCCCGAGATTTCCATTGACGTATTGCGCGCTTCCGCATGCCTGCCGAGCGAGTTTCGCACCATCAGCGTGGGCGGCATACCGTACTGGGATGGCGGCTATCTGGGCAACCCGCCATTGGCGCCGTTGATCGCCCATGCCCAGGACCTGATTCTCGTTCTCGCGAATCCGTTCGTGCGCCACGACATGCCGCCTAAAGACGCGCGCGGCATTCTCGACCGGCTCAATGAAATCGGTTTCAACGCGTCCGTCGTACTGGAGATCAACGCGATCGAAGCGGTCAACCGTGTGCTCGACTCGGTCGGCGAGGAAGCGGCGCGCAAAAGCCGCTTCAAGCCCGTCAGGTTTCACCTGATTCGCGACGACGATTTTCTCGCGAAGTTCGGTTTTGTTTCCAAGAGCAGCACGTCCTGGTCATTGCTCAAAACGCTCTTCGAGCGTGGCCGCGAAGTGGCGAACGTATGGCTCGAGAACGACTACGCGAAACTCGGGCAAGCGTCTTCGCTCGATGTCAAGGGTTCGTTGCTCGATCCGACGCTCAAGCACAGCGGCAACGCGAGCGCGCGACGAAACTGAAAAGGACGATTTCCATGCTGCGCACCGCATCGAGAGCGTTAGCGACGGCTTCGACGTCGGTCTGGAACCGATCCGCCATCGCGCGCACCTTAGCCGGACTGATCGCGTGTCCAGCCGCGGCTCCAGGCTTGCGGCAGTAGTCTCAATCGCCTGCCCGCGAGATGACCCTCGCGATGGCCTCCGCAGCCGTCGCAACGTTGTTGTCATTGAGCGCGGCGACGCACATGCGCCCGGACCGGATCAAGTAGACGCCGTGCCGTTCGCGCAGCGTGTCGACCTGGTCTGCCGACAACCCGGTGTACGTGAACATACCGCGCTGCTCGAGGTAGCGCGCGAGCATCGTGTCCGGCACCTTGCCGCGCAGGCGTTCATGGATCTCCGCACGCATACGCATGATGCGCCGGCACATCGATGCAAGCTCTTGTTGCCATGATTGCCGCATTGCCGGTGTTGTCAGCACGCGCGCTACGATCTTTGCGCCGTGCGTCGGCGGATTGCTGTAGTTCGCGCGCACAGCGCTCGTCAATTGACCCAATACGCGCCCGGCAACATCCGGCGACTCGCAAATCACCGACAGTCCGCCGCAGCGCTCGCCATACAGCGAGAAGTTCTTCGAGAATGAATTGGCCACCAACGCCGGCACGTTCTGGCGCACGAGTTCACGAATCGCAAATGCGTCCGCGTCGATGCCCGCGCCGAAGCCCTGATACGCCATGTCGATGAATGGCAGCAGGGTCCGCTTCCTGATGACCTCGATCAGTTGCACCCATTGCGCGTCGTTCAGATCGACGCCCGTCGGGTTGTGACAGCACGCGTGCAACAGGACGACGCTGCGCGCCGGCAGCGCGTCGATGGCCGATAGCATCTCTTCGAACTTGAGCCCGCCGCTCGATTCGTCGTAGTACGGGTACGTGTCGACTTCGAATCCCGCGCGCTCGAAGATGAAACGGTGGTTTTCCCACGTCGGATCGCTGACCCATACCCGTGAGCCCGCAAAATAGCGCTTGATGAAATCCGCACCGACCTTGAGCGCGCCCGAGCCGCCCAAGGTCTGCACAGTCGCGATGCGCCCCTCGGTACGTGCCGGCGAGTCGTCGCCGAACACCAACGATTGCACGGCATCGCGGTAGTGGGCGAAGCCCGCCATCGGCAGGTACGGCTTTGGACCGAGCTCGGCGAGCAGTTGTCCTTCGGCCTCGCGTACGGCTTGCATCACCGGTAAGCGGCCTTGATCGTCGTAATAGATGCCGATGCTCAGATTGACCTTATGGTCGCGCGAATCCTTCGCGAAGTTCTCGTTCAAGGTGAGGATCGGGTCGCCCGCATAGGCATCGATGTGTTCAAACATGCTGATTCCCTGGATTAGGCCAAATGGTTGCAGAAACGGGGTGTCTAGCGCATCGGCACACCAACCGGTACCGAGGCGTCCGCGCGTCGATTGCGCAAGCGATAGCCGACGCCCAGCGCAACGAGCCAAACGGGGATCAGGTAGACCGACATGCGCAGATCCGGTATCAGCCACATCACCACCAGGATGCCGCCAAGGAACACCAGACACAGATAGTTGGTAAGCGGATAGCCCAGGCTGCGGAATACGGTCGTCTCACCGGCTCGCGCTTTCGCGCTGCGAAAGCGCAAATGAATGATGCTGATCATTGCCCAGTTGATGATGAGCGCCGAGACGACGAGCCCCATCAGCAGTTCAAATGCCTTGCCGGGCATCAGGTAGTTGATCACCACGCAGGTGGCCGTCGCCACGGCGGAAACACCCAGCGCGACGAGCGGAATCCCGCGGGCGTTCACCTTCAGCAGAGCGCGCGGCGCATTGCCCTGGCCTGCGAGGCCGTAAAGCATGCGGCTGTTGCAGTAGACGCCGCTGTTGTACACCGACAGCGCGGCGGTGAGCACCACCGCATTGAGCACGTTGGCGACGAAGTTACTATTCATCGCGTGAAAGATCAGCACGAACGGACTACCGCCCGTAACGACTTTTTCCCACGGATACAGCGACAGCAGCACGCCGAGTGCGCCGACGTAGAAAATCAGGATCCGGTAGATCACCTGGTTGGTCGCGCGCGGGATGGTGTGCGAAGGATCTTCCGCCTCGGCGGCCGTAATGCCGACGAGTTCCAGTCCACCGAACGAGAACATGATGACAGCCATCGCCATCACGAGGCCCGACACGCCGTTCGGAAAGAAGCCGCCGTGGCGCCAGAGATTGGCCACGCCCGCGTCAGGGCCTGCGTGGCCCGAAATCAACAGGTAGCCGCCGAAGCCGATCATGCCGACGATCGCCGCGACCTTGACGATCGAGAACCAGAACTCGAGCTCGCCGTACGACTTCACGCTGGTGAGGTTGATCGCGTTGATGACGCAAAAGCAGACGAGCGCGGAGACCCACGTGGGCAGACCGGGCCACCAGTACTGCATGTAGATGCCAACGGCCGACAGTTCTGCCATTGACACGAGAACGTACAGCACCCAGTAGTTCCAGCCGGACACGAAGCCGGAGAATTGGCCGCAGTATTTGCCTGCGAAGTAGCTGAAGGATCCCGCAACCGGCTCGTCGACGACCATTTCGCCGAGTTGCCGCATGATGAAGAAGGCGACGATGCCCGCGATCGCGTACCCGAGCAACACGGACGGCCCTGCCGTCTTGATGGTCTGCGCGATGCCGAGAAAGAGGCCGGTGCCGATTGCGCCTCCTAGCGCGATCAACTGAATGTGACGATTCTTCAGGCCGCGCTGTAGCGTGCCCTGTTGCTGGTGTGCCACGATGTTGTCTCCTCTGTCCTGCGGTTGGTTCTGGACGCCACGCCTCGCTTTTCGCCTGCTCTGGTCGAGAGCTATCAACGGGGTTGTACGCGCGTCAAACCTTCAGCGTGCCCCGCTCGATCTGATCGCGTTCGAGCGACTCGAACAGCGCCTTGAAATTGCCTTCGCCGAAACCTTCATCACCCTTGCGCTGGATGAATTCGAAAAAGACAGGGCCAAGCAGCGGCTTGGAAAAAATCTGCAGCAGCAGGCGCGGCGACCCGTCTGCCGTCGTTCCGTCGAGAAGGATGCCGCGCGATTGCAATTCGCCCACCGGTTGACCGTGGCCCGGCAAGCGCGTCTCGAGCGCATCGTAGTAGTAGCTGTTGGGCCCCGTCATCAGCGGCACGCCTGCCATCTGCAGGTTGTCGATAACCGTTATCAGATCGTCCGTCAGGAACGCGATGTGTTGAATGCCCTCGCCATTGAAGGCCATCAGGAATTCCTCGATCTGCCCGCTCCCCTTGCCAGATTCCTCGTTCAATGGAATGCGGATCTTGCCGTCCGGCGCCGTCATCGCCTTCGACGTGAGACCCGTGTATTCGCCCTCGATGTCGAAGTAGCGTAGCTCACGGAAGTTGAACAGCGTCTCGTAGAAGTTGGCCCAATACGTCATGCGGCCGCGATAGACGTTGTGCGTGAGGTGGTCGACGAGGCGCAAGCCATGACCGGCCGGCCGCCGCTCGACACCTTCGATGAACTCGAAATCGATGTCGTAGATCGACTTGCCGTCCTCGAAGCGGTCGATCAGATAAAGCGGTGCGCCGCCAATGCCTTTGATTGCCGGCAATCTCAGCTCCATTGGACCGGTTGCGATTTCGATCGGCTGAGCCCCTAGTGACAGCGCGCGGGCGTAGGCCTTGTGCGAATCCTTCACGCGAAATGCCATGCCGCACGCACTCGGGCCATGCTCGGCGGCAAAGTAAGCGGCCGCACTGTTGCGCTCGCGATTGACGATGAAGTTGATTTCGCCCTGGCGGTAAAGCAGCACGTCCTTCGAACGGTGGCGAGCCACCAGTGTGAAGCCCATCTGCTCGAACAGCGGTTCAAGGACATTGGGTACGGGCGAGGCAAATTCAACGAATTCGAAGCCCATCAGTTGCATTGGATTGTCAAACAGGTCGGCCATGATCTCTCAGGTTCAGCAGAGGGTGAATGATTTGTGGCGAGCAACCGGCACCGAGTGGTGCCGGGTGTCGGAAAAATGAAAGCAAATTTCTCCAATCGCCACGCAGGCAGCGTCCTCGGACCACTCTCTCAACGCATTTTCCGGCGTCGTCGCAGCGCCATTTGGATTCAGTGTAAGTTTTTATCGACGCAATTGGATTTCCTTGCAGACGCAGACAAACCCTGATTTGTGCATTAATATTTCATTTCACTGGAGAACGAGGAAATAAAAGTGCAGGCAATCGACATCGACCGTATCGACGTGCGTCTACTGGAGATTCTTCAGTCCCAGGGGCGCATCTCCAATCTCGAACTTGCGGAGGCGATCAAACTGTCGCCCGCGCAAACGCTGAGGCGGCATCGCCGGCTCGAGGAAATGGGTGTGATCAAACGCTACGAGACGCGGCTCGACGCGCAGCTGCTGGGCTTTGGCGTAGTGGCCTTCATCCAGGTGACGATGGAGCGAGGCCATGTCCGCGACCTGTCGAAGTTCAAGCGAATGATCTCGGAACTCACCCAGGTTCAGGAATGCTTCGTCGTAACGGGTGATATCGATTACATGCTCAAGGTCGTGGCGCAAGACCTGAAAGCGCTGTCGGAGTTTCTGCTGGATACGCTGATGCGCATTCCGGGCGTGAGCGGAGTCAAGTCCAGCGTTTGCCTCGATGAAATCAAATGTACGGGCGCTGTCCCGTTGGCGGCCTAGCCCGCTGAGCGCGAGCGTCGCCCGTCACATTCCGGTGCTGCCCACTATTCCCGCATGCGTGCGTGCGCTTCAACGATCATTTTGCTCCTGAAGGTCACAGTTCCCAGGCGATGCAGAGCGAGGCACTAGTTCACCCTCCCGACCGACCGCAATACCGAGCGTCCTTGCGCGGTCAGACGCCCTCGCGCGTATCCAGACGCGAGCTTTTCCAGAAATACAAGTTGGCGCTCGCACAACGCGTCGAGATCGCCGGGATCGAAATTTTCTGGACGGGGGTTTGTCTCGAGAAGCATGAGCGTTGCGATCTCATGTGGGCTAAGCATCGTCGTCTCCCTGGCTCTGATGTTCCATGCATCATGGTCCTTCCTCGAAGGATAGATGCTCATCAAAACGTGTCGACGCGCATTTTGTCGCATACCTCGATGCCCGATTCCGGCTTCCCGGGCGCAGGTCGAAGCCTCAGCATGCCGCCACGCTTCGTGCAGGAGGTTCCGCCCCGATAGAGCCCAACCGCCCCGCAACACGGTCGATCGCCACGAGATGACTGAGTGCCTGACAGAACGTCTCGTCGAGACTGCGCTCCGCATCCAGCGCGACAACGCCGTTGACCTCGAACACGGCGCGGTAGGCCGCCACCTGACGCGTCAGAAAGCTCATCGGCGGCGGCTGGTCGTTCTTGTCGTTCCTTGCCCGCACGCGACGGTGTGAAGTCGCGCCGGAAACGTTCAGACCAAAGGCGACATCGGGACGCAGCAAGTGACCGGCGATGCTGCGGAGCACAGGCGCAGTCTCAGCGGGATCGGAACGCGTGCCGATTTCAGCCTGAGAGGTGAACACGTAGCGGTCGCAGAAAACGACGTCGCCGCGTTCCAGTGCCGGTATGACCGTGTCGGTCAGATGCTGGACGAGGTCTCCCATGATGGACAGCAGAATGCCCAGCATGTCGACGCGCCGTCGGTTTACGTCGAGTCCGGCACCGGCGCTCGATGTATGCCAGTGGCTGTCCACCATATCCCGGAACAGCGCATCTTTGCGGATTCGACGGGTCGGCGTAAACGTCGTCACGCAGTTGAGCCCCGCACGCGTGCACGCGCTTTCGAGCCTTTCCATCAGTGACGACTTCCCTGCCCCATCCACACCGCACAACGTGACCAGAACCCCCGGATAAGCATGCGGTTTGAGCTCGAGCGTTTCGAAGACACCATTCGACATGAAATCACCTCAGACCATAACTTCCCGAGACTCCGCGAGCATCTCGTCACGGGCCTCGATCGGCGCGAGGACCGCGGTGAAGTGCTTGAGCATCGACGGTGCCGAGACGATGCGCATTCCCCGGATCGCATCGCGTCGTTGGTAGACCCGGATCAACGCGGCGGCAACCGCCGCGAGGTGGCTATCGGTGTAGACGCGGCGAGGAATGGCCAGCCTCAGCAGTTCCAGCCTCGGGGCGCTGACATTGCCCGTCGACGGATCTTCTTTCAGGAACGCCAACGAGCCCAGACCGACGGCGCGCACGCCGCCCTCCAGATAAAGCTCGGCAGCCAGCGCCTCGGCCGGGAACTGCGAGCGCGGCAGGTGCGGCAGGAAGGCGGCCGCATCGACGTACACCGCGTGTCCACCGGTCGGTCTCAGTATCGGAACGCCGCCGGCAAGCAGTGTGTCCCCTAGCCGTTCGACCTGACCTACGCGGTGTTGCAGGTATCGGTCGTCGACCATCTCGCGCAGACCGATCGCGAGCGCCTCGAGATCGCGGCCCGCCATCCCTCCGTAGGTGACGAAACCTTCGTACAGCACGAGCAGCGGCACGACCTGCTCATAGAGCGTGCGCGACCGTGTCGCGAGCAAGCCGCCGATGTTGACCAGTGCGTCCTTTTTGCAGCTGAACGTGCAGCCCTCGGCATAGGAAAACTGCTCCTTCAGAATTTCCGCCACGGACCGGTTCGCATACCCGCTCTCGCGCTGCTGGATGAAGTAAGCATTCTCCGCGCAGCGCGCCGCATCGAAGTAGACCGGAATCGCAAACTCATCGGCCAACGCCCTCACCGCGCGCAGGTTCGCCATCGACACCGGCTGGCCGCCGCCCGCGTTGTTCGTCAGCGAGACCATGATCAGCGGAATATTGTCGCGCCCTTCGCTTTCGATCACGTTGCGCAGCTTCTGCACATCCACGTCGCCCTTGAACGGGTGCTCGACAGCGGGTTGGTAGCCGATTTCGGCGACGCACGGTATCGCGGTCCCGCCGGCAATCGATACGTGTGCCTCGGTCGAATCGAACGGCGCGTTGAATGGCACCACCTGGCCTGGGCGCACGAGGGTCCGAAACAGGAAGTGCTCGGCCGGCCGGCCCTGATGGGTTGGCAATACGTAGTCGAAGCCGAGCATGTCCCGCACGGCCTGCGTCAACTTCGTGAAACTGCGGGAACCGGCATATGATTCGTCGCCGGTCATGATGCCGGCCCACTGGTTCGCGCTCATCGCGGAGGTGCCGCTGTCCGTCATCAGATCGATGTAGACGTCGTCTGCTTCGAGGCGAAAGACGTTGTACCCGGCGGCGACAAGCCGCGCCTGCCGTTGCTCGCGGTCGATCAGCCTGATCGGCTCGACCATCTTGATTCTGTACGGCTCAGGCTGGCTGTTTTCTAAAAGCATGCACTCCTCCTGGGTTGAAAGTACGCAGGCCACTGGATGACTGGCCGCTTCGGGCATCGCACACCGCATCAGGCACTTTGCTCGATCGGCACAACCTCGATCGGTGCCCGATCCGCATCGCCGCCGGCCGCGGACGTGCGGTGACAACCGCGAGCGTCGTGGGCCGCTTCGAAGCGTTTCTCGATCCGGTTCAGGATCGACCAATACGCGCCCCGTTCGCCTTGCGCGATCGCTTCGACCAGCGCGTCGTTCGCGTTGTAGTTGAACAGACTCGCGTTGGTCCCGAAGAACCGCCGATCATTGCCGATCAGTTCGGCAATGAATTGCTGCGGGTCCGGGCCCAATGCGGTCGGCAGATAGAACACCGGATGCAGCAGATCGTCGTTGCCTTCGATATGGCCGTGAAGATTCGGATTTCCGACGTGCAGGCCTTCGCGGCGAATCATCTGCTCGAGTTCGGTGCCGGGGAAAATCCTCAGCCCGACCGTCACCGAAACGCGCTCCGGATCGACCCGCTTGATGAACTCGATCGTCTCGCGCGCGGTTTCCTGCGTCTCGCCGGGGGCGCCGAACAGCAGCTCGATGATGTGCTCGAGGCCGTGGCGCTTCGCCGTATTGACCGCATGCTCGATGTCGTGGGCGCTAAAGGTGCGGCGCAGTATCTTCAGCATCGTTTCGCTGGCGGTGTCGACGCCGAAGTTCATGCCGACGCAACCGGCTGCTTTCATCGCAGCCGCGAGTTCATCGGGAAACGGCCGCGGCATACCGTACGCATACCACTGGATTTTGCCGGCGAGCCCGTGCCGGATGATGGCCGCGCACAGCGCAAGAGGATGCGCGACGCTCAGATTGAATTCCGAGTCGTTGATGTGAAAGACGTTGACCCCGCGTTCTTCGAGCGATGCCATCTCGGCGACGACATCATCGGGTTCGCGCATGCGCACCGTGCGGCCTTTGATCAGCGGCTCGACGCAATAGATGCAGGAGCGATTGCAGCCGCGCTTCGTTTCGATGCCGATCTGGCCGCCTTTGGCGAAGTAGTGGGGGTTGTCGACCAGCTCGCGTTTGTGAGGCCCGATGCTGGCCAGCGGTCCGCATGCGTTCGGGGCGAGCGGCGTAGCGCGCACCCCGGCCGTATCGCGGTAGACCACGCCGGGTATGTGCGTGAAACTCCTGCCTTCTTCGAGGCAGGTCAGCAACTCGGGAAAGCTGAATTCGCCTTCCCTGACGATGCCGAAGTCGGCGTCGAGGTAAGCAAGCAGCTTTTCCGGCATCACCGAGTAGCCCGCGCCGCCCATCACGACCGGAACCGCGCGCGCGCGCCGAAGCAACGCGACGATGTCCCTGATTCTGTCGAGAAAGCTGTAGCCGCTGGAAAAATAGACGTCGTCGGTATTTCGCAGCGTCACCCCCCAGTAATCCGGCGCGGCGGTGCGGCAGTGCGCGGCAATGGCCGCCTCGCAATCGTCGGAGAAGCACAGGTCGAGCAAATCGAGCTCGAACCCGGCTCGCCTCCATCGGCGCCGACAGGTAGTCGAACGCAATCGGCGCAATCGCCGGTTTGATCTGGTTCGTGTTGACGAAGGTGACGCGCTTGGCCATGTTCGATCGGTCTCGGTGGAAAGGTTCGCGAGGGCTCGCAGGAATGCGCCTAGACGGCGACGTCGATGGACAGCTTCTGGCCCGCGCGGGCCACCGTCATCTCGCTCATGAAATCACTGAACCGATGCATCATCACCGCCGCGAGGTGCTTCGCCTTGTCCTCGCAGTCGGAGAATGCATAGAAGCCCGGACCCGCGCTGCTCATCCCCGCGTACACCGCGCCCTCGCGTTGCATCGTCTCGTCGAACTCACGCATCACGTCGGTCCGGAAAATGCCTTCGAGCACCTTCATGTTGCTCATGCTGTTGAGTTCCCAGCCGTGCTTCAGAAACGCGAACAGGTCGTTGCGATGCAGTGCTGGCCGCAACTTCTGCTCGATGAAGTTGCGCCACGCGATGCCGTAGCGCTTCTGCCACTCGACAAAATGCGTCGGCACGAAGCCTGCCTCGGTGGTGCCGGACATGTCCGCGCCTTCGCCATGGGCGCGCAGCGCTTCGGTCGATAGCGTGTCGTAGTTGCCAACGGCGGTGGTCACCCACAGGTTTTCCGAACTCAGGTTGCCGAGAAAACGGCCGTTGCCGTGCTTCTCGTCGACCCAGACCAGACCGCCGAAGAACAGGCACGCTTCGCCAACGCCGGTCTCCAGTCCGAAATACACGTGCTCGTCATCCTTCGCGGTCTCGACGTAGTTGCGGGTGATCATTTCCCACATGTCGTGCGGCGAAAACGGTGAGCCGAACAACGCGTTCAAGCCGGCGAGCGTCGCGGTATTGAACGAGACATTCGAGCCGAAGCCGCTGTGCTGGTGCTGGATGCTGCGCACCCGATCGACGCGGATGTCGTCACGTGCGTAGCCGACGGCTCGCTTGAACAACTCGAGCATGTGCCGCCCGCTCGGCACGTCGCAGCCGCCCTCGCCGTTGGTCGTCTTCGTGACGGTGATCCGGTGTCCGACCGTGCTCGTCGATACGCCGAGTCCGCCGCCGCCGAAGCCGGGCGCCATTTGCATAAAGTCGAATACCGCGAAGTGAAGGCGCCCTGGCACCGAGACCTCGGCACGATCGTAGCTCGGTACCGCGTCGCGCTCCCAGTGCGGCAGCACAGTCAGATTCGCACCCGGCAGGAACTGCCCCGCTTTCGCCTTCCATGCCTGATTCATTGCTCTACCTCCATCCTCGTGAGTATTCCCAAGCGATACGTTTCGCGACCATCAATACGCACCACTCACTGTTCGCGCTCCTGGCGCACGGTTCGTGCCAGGCACGCTCTTGCAGCGCGACGTGAGTCCTCGTCAGAAGCAATGACGCAAGCGGGCAGCCAGATTTCAAAGGGCAGCGCGATACATGCGCACGTTTAGATGTTTGGACGTCGGCATGCGTACCGGGCCGGTATCGAACGTCCCGCAGTCGATCTCAACCAACAGATGCGCTTCACCTGTTGGCCCGGCACCGACAACCAGCAGGCTGCGACGGGCTCGCCCCGAACGGGCGTCGGCAAATCGCAGACTCCGCTTCAATCGGCGCGAAACCCGCGCGGCCTTTTGAGATCTGGGCACCTCGGTCCGTTCTTGCAGGGAATGAGGAGGACCTTCGTGCTGCCGACGCACGACTGGCATGAACCCTGCAAAAAGCATCCACAGTTGGTGGCCGGCCTGCCTCGATTCCTTCTTGCCGTAGCCGAACCCGAATCGCGAGGCACCGGTCGATTGCCACTCGTGACTCGCCCTCTTGATCTTTGCCGGGAGCCGCAGATGACAGCAACCTTGAAGGACGACGCGCTGGCGCGACGCCACATCGATTGGCCGCGCGCCTTGCGGGCGATCAAGGCGTTGAGGGCGAACGTAGACGATATTCAGCATGCCTACGAAGTGATGATCGCGCTCGACGGCGGCCAGATGGAGGCGATGTACCAGCGTTTTCTCGGCGAGCCCGGCGCCGGCGCGCTGCTTGCCGAGCAGCCGTCACTGCTCGGCACGCTCGCGGATTCCGACACGCTGCTGCGCTTGCCGCCGGGCTCGTTCGGCTGCGCTTACATGGCGATGATGGAGCACAGCGGCTACAGCGCCGATGGTCTGCTGCAGGCGAGCCGGCTGGCCGCGGGCCTCGAAGAAATCCTCCCCGGCCCGGACCGTCAGTGGTTCATCGAGCGCACCGGCTGCATTCATGACCTGCTGCACGTGTTGACGGGCTATGGCCAGGACTGGGCCGGCGAGACCTCGCTTCTCGCATTCGACTGCGGGCTCGAACCGATGCGCGCGCGCATCGTCGGTCTGCTCGGCACCGCGTTGACTGCGCCGTGGTGGCCGAACTTCTGGGTCCATCGTTTTCTGCGCCGCGCGTGGCTGCGTGGCAAGCGCGCGCGCATTCCCCTTTCCTACCGCTGGGAAGAAGCGTTGCAGCGGCCACTCGAAGCCGTCCGCCTGGAGCTGGCGATCGAGCCTGTCGCGCTCGCGCATCCACAGGGCATCCTGGCCGGCGGCCAGATACTGCCGTGGCGCTACGCCGCGTCGAGCAACGCGTGAACGGAAAGGGATCCAGCATGGCCAGCACATCGAAAAATGCGTCGACGCGCAACACCGTATTCGGAGTCGTACGCACGCAGTTACTGCGCGTCTGCCGCGAGCATCAGCGTGATTTCAACACGGAGATTCGCCTCGACAGTTCGCTGATCGCCGATCTTGGCCTCGACTCGCTGTCGCTCGTCGAAGCCGTGGTCGCAATCGAGCAGGCGTTTGGCATCGAGCGTCTGCCTCTAGAAGCGTTGAACGAAGAACGCGCCGAAACGTATTTCACGGTCGGCTCGCTAGTGGACCTGTGCATCCGGCACGCCGCCGTCCGTGTAGACGCCAATGACGGGTTGCGCACATGAGCCCGCGCCTTTCGCTGGTCACCGCGCATGCGAGACGTGGCCGGCTCGCCACTGCGGCAGCCGCGTTCGGTCACACGCTCGGCCGCTTGCCTCTGGCGGCCGACGCGGTGCCGATCGCCGGCGCGTTCGTCTGCTCGCTGCTGCTATACGGACGGATAGCCGGCGTCGCCAGTGAACCGGGCTGGCGCTTGCTGGCCGGTCTTGCGTCGTTTTTTTTGCTGTTCGTCCAGCTTCGCCTGATCGACGACCTCGACGACCTCGAACGCGACTATCCCGCCGGGCACGCGCTGTTGGCGCGACGCGAGGCGCGACGCACACGCCTCGTCGCCAGCCTCGCGGCAAGCGCGATCCTGCTCGTTGCGCTGAACGCCGGCATGGGGCACGCGCGAACGGCCGCCGCTGCCGCTACCGCACTGGCCTTCGCTGCGCCGTTCGTCTTCAAGCGGCTGCTCGCGACCCACCCGCTGCTGTGCCTACCCGTTTTCGAGGGCGCGCCCTTCGCCATCTTCATGTACGGCTTTTTCTTGTGGCGCGACGTTGCTAGGCGCGAACTGAGCTTCTACGTCGTGGTGTGCGTAGCGGGTTCGATGTGGACCGGCTACGAATTCTGGAAGTTCTCGCGCAAGGTCGGCACCACCGCACTGCAGCCCTATCTCCTGTCGGCGCGCGCCATTCGGGTCGCGCTGAATGCCCTGCTGATTCTGGCGCTCGGCATCAACGTGTCGCTCTCGCGCCTGGCAAGCCTGTCGCAAACGTATTCGATCTATGCCGCAACGCTGCCGCTCGTGTGGCTCGTGTGGCTCAACGCGAGCTGGCCGGGCCCCGCGAGCAGACCGGGCCGGCCACGCTGGGCTGGCACCCGCTTCATCGTCGCCGTCGAGCTCGGACTGCTGGCCGGGCTTCTCCTCAAATGACACGCAACCCTGGATGGTCACCCACGATGGATAAGCACGTTCTCGTCACCGGTGCGCGAGGTCTGTTGGGCGCCGAAGTGATCGCCCGGCTGACGGCAATGGGGTACCCGGTCGTCGCATTCTTGCGCTCCGATGGACCGGTTGTCCGCAACGACGGCACACCGCTCGCGGCAACACCGTACGGCGGCCACACGCCCGCTGCCGGAACCTTCGCATGTGTGCGAGGCGACGTCGCCGAGCCCAGGCTTGGACTCGTTCCACACACCTACGAGGCACTGCGCGCGGCAACGGGCGCGATCGTGCACTGTGCCGCGCTAACCAGCTTCGGGCGCAAGCCCGAGGTCTACGACGCGATCAACTTTCGCGGCACCGAGCGCATCGTCGAGTTCGCGCAAGGTAGCGGCGACGCGCCGATTCCGCTGCTCTACGTCAGCACCGCCTATGTCTGCGGCGAGCGCCCCGGCGTATTCAGCGAGGACGACCTCGAACTCGGTCAGCGTCTGGGCAACCCGTATGAGCAGAGCAAGTACCGCGCGGAACAGTCGGTGCGAGCGGCGATGCGCAGCGGTCTGCCGGCGGCGGTGCTGCGCCCGTCGATCATCGTCGGCGACTCGGCGAGCGGCGTGATCCGCAAGTTCGACACGCTGTACACCGTCGTGCGCCTGACGGCCGCGGGACTCGTGCGCACGATGCCGGGCGACTACGGCGCGACGCTGAACATCGTGCCGATCGACTGGGTCGCGGACTGCGTCGTCGAAGCGCTGGCGAAGTTTCCGCTCGTGCGCGGACGCACGCTGCATCTGACCTCGGGCACGCCGACGACGCTGCGCGAAATCAATGACGTCTGCGCGGAGTTTCCCTCGTTTCACGTGCCTCGCTATGTGCCGCGGCATGTCTTCGACGCCGCCGCGATGAAACCGCTCGAGCGGCGTTACTACGACGAGGTCGTGAAACTGTACGAGTCGTACCTGACGCGCCAGGTGCGCTTTGCACGCGACGCGACCGCCGCGATCCTGCCGGCCCTGCCTCGCGCGACGGGCAAAACGCTGCTGCGCAGGATCTTTCGTTACGGGATCGCGGCGGGCTACTTCGTGCCGCGCACGGCTTGACGCTCAGGGAGCCTAACCATGTTGATGACTGATCCGATGCTCGCCGAACTCTGGCAAAAAGCGCGGGCCGCGCTCGGCACCCAGTTCGAACAGCGGGCACCGAGCGCCGTGTTTCTCGAAGGCTCGATCGCCGAAGGCTTTGGCAACGAGCGCTCCGACGTCGACTTCGTCGCGATCGTCGATAGCGGGCTGGAGCCAGCCACGATGCCGTACATCCTGTTCATCGACGGCCGCCGCGTCGAGGTCAGGTTGCTGAGTCCGGCGCGGCTGCGCCGCGAACTCGCGCAGGCTCGCGCAGCGCTCGGCAAAGGCCGGCGCGCGGTCGCGCGTCTGTCGTGGAATCTGCTCGAACGGTGCCAGCGCTTTATCGGCGCGCTGCCGATCGACAACCCGGCGTTGATCGAGACGCTGCAAGCGGAGCTTGGCCGCGAGGCGCTCTGCGAGGCGGTGGCGCTGTGGTTCGAGGATTTCGCGCGTCAGACCGGCCGTTATGCGGTGGCGATGTTCGCGCTCGGCGAGCCCGACTACGCACGCGCCTGGATCAGGACCGCCGCGTTTCATGCGGCGAAGAGTCACGTGGCACGCCTCGGCGAGTGCTACATGAGTCCGAAATGGCTGTCGCTGCAACTCGAACGCGCGGCCGTCGACGCCGGCCGCGTCGGCCGTCTGTGGAGCCTGCTGCACGCGCCGCGCGAGCATGGCGCCGAAAGCGGGTTCCTCGCGGCGGGGGTCGCGCTGATCCGCGAGTTCGGCGTCAACGGTGTGAGCCTCATGGCCGACAACGTGCTGATTGGCCCCGGCAAGGACACGACGACCTGGCAGATCGGCGAACGGGTCCACGTGCTGCGAGGTAGCGACGTCTTTGCGCTCGACGACGAAGCGACCCAGGCCTGGCGAGTGATCACATTCGACACGCCATGCAAGGCCATCGCCAGCCGTGGCGACGCGCAAACGGCGAGCCGGCAGCGCGCGCTGATCGCGGACTTCAGCCGGCTGGGTCTCGTCAGCCTGCGCTGGAAGGGCAGCGGAGAAATCCACGCACGTCAGCAGGCGACGTCGATGCCGGCGTCGCGCGCGCCGTTGATTTCGATCGACGGCGCGCGCCTCGCGGGCGGCCGCGCGAGCGGTGCCCAGTTGCTCCCGATGCCCGCCGGGCGCTTCGCCGAAGCGGGTCTCGAGATGATCTGGGCCAACATCGGTCTCGAGAACGCGCGAGAGGATGCCCAGGGCGCACTCCAGCGCGGCCAATGGAAGGTGCTCGAGTACGCGCTGCAACGGATGATGCAGACCGCCTGCATGGTCACGCTCGGCGCGCATGGCGTGACGCCGCAGTCGACGATGGAAGAAGCGACGCTCGACGCGATCCGGCTGCTGCCGCTCGATGCGGCGCTGATCGACGGCATCCGCGAACTCGAACAGTGCTCGATCGGATCGGCTCGCGATGCACAGCGTTACGTCGCGCTCGCCGATGAACTCGCGCAGCGTCTGCGCGACCTCGGCGGCGACCCGCGGTTTCCGGCGAGCTTCGATACGGCGTCGGGCTGGCGCGGAACGATCCACGCCGCCTACGACTGGATCAACCTCGGCGCGCATCTGCACGCGCGCTTCCCGCAGACCGCTCACGGCGGGCGCGGTACAGCCGAGGAAGCAAGAGACCTGCTCGCTTCGTCGAGCACCTGAGCAACGGGGACCTCAATGACTTTCGACACCATTACGCGCGCACGCGGCGAATTCGAATCGGCCGAAAGCTGCGCCGCCCCGACAGCATCGCCACGCGTGATCCTGACCGCGGCGAGTCCGGCCGAAACGATCGAGCGGCTCGCCGGCAACAAGGGGCGATCGCTCCATCGGCTTGCCAACCTCGGCGTGGCGGTGCCGCACTGGGCGATTCTCGGCACCGACTGCTTCGCGGAGTTCCGCCGCGACGGCGGCCTCGATCAGACCATCGCCGCGCTATTGCGCGACTTCACGCCTGCGAACGCCGCCGCGATCGCGAGCGCGATCCGCGAGGCCGTGCTGACATGCGACATCAGCGCCGCGTTGCGCGCCGACATCGCTCGCGCGCACGACATCATTGGAGACGGACCGCTCGCGGTGCGCTCGTCCGGCATCGAAGAAGACAGCGCGAGCTTCTCGTTCGCAGGCCAGTTCGACACGTTCCTCGACGTCCGCGGGCTCGACTCGACGCTCGAACACGTACGCCGGTGCTGGGCTTCCGCGTATTCCGAGCGCTCGCTGCGCTACCGGCATCAGCACGGACTCGATATCGCCGGCGCCGGTATGGCCGTGATCCTGCAGCGCCTCGTTCAGGCGGACACGAGCGGCGTCGTGTTCACGATCAACCCGGCCAACGGCAACCGCGACGAGCTCGTGCTGAGCGCCGTCTACGGGCTCGGCGAGGGACTCGTGTCGGGCGCGGTCGACGCCGACACGATCACCGTGGACCGCCACACCGGACAGCCCAGGCAGGTGGTGATCGGTGAAAAACGCGAGCGTCATGACGGCCGCCACATCCGCGAGGTGCCGGCCGCGCTGCGCGACGCAGCGGCCCTCTCTAACGACGAGATCGAGCGCGTCGTGGCGGCGGCCCGCACGCTCGAAAGCGAGCTCGGCGAGCCGCTCGATATCGAATGGTGTATCGCGGAGCACCAGCTGTGGATTCTGCAGGCGCGCCCGGTGACCACGCCGATCGCACCGGCCCCATCGCGGACCGGCGAATTTCAGCTATGGGACAACTCCAACATCGTCGAGAACTATCCCGGCGTGACGACGCAACTGACCTTCACCTTCGCGCAGCACGTCTATGCGCAGGTGTTCCGCGAGTTCTGCCGGTTGCTCGCGATTCCGCACAAGCAGCGCCGCGAGATGGATGGCTTCCTCGGCTCGACGCTCGCGTTCCTGAACGGGCGCGTGTACTACAACCTGCTGCACTGGTACAAGCTTTCCGGGCTCGCGCCGTTCCAAAACCTCGGGCGCAAGATGATGGAAGTCCAGATGGGCGTCGACGAGCCGCTCGATCTGGCGAGCTTCGCCGCGCTGATCGCGCCGTACAAGACCGGCTCGCGCGCCGGACTCGCCTGCATCCGGGCCTTGAGCGGCACGAAGTTCGCGTGGCACTTCGCGCGTCTCGCGCGCAACGTCGAGCGCTTCCGCGCGTTTTTCTATCCGGTCTACGACGAGTTCAACGCGCTCGACTATCGCTCGCTTCCCGCCGACGCGGTCTATGCGCACTACTGCCGCTTCGAGCAGGCGCTGCTAGCACGCTGGGGCATGATGATCGTGCTCGAATCGGCGATCGGTCTAAGTTACGGCGTCGTCCGGCGGCTGATCAAGCGGTGGATGCCCGGTGCGCCCGACTGGCTCGAAGTGGCGGTGATCGGCGGCATGGACGACATCGAGTCGATCGAGCCGGTCCGCAGGCTGAGCGCAATTGCGCAAGCCGTGCGGGCGAAGCCTCAGGTCGAAGCGCTGATCCGCAACACGCCGTCTGCCGTTGCGTATGCGGCGCTGCGCGGATGCGGCGCGCCCGAGATCGTCGCCGACATCGAGCGCTACCTCGCCGACTTCGCGTACCGCAGCAACAACGAACTGAAGCTCGAAGAGCCCGACCTGCGCGAAGACCCGGGCGTGCTGTTCGATATGTTGAAGGCCGCGCTCGCGCATGGTGCCGTATCGATCGATCGCAGCGCCACCGAAGCGCGCATCGACGCGTTGTTGCGTGAGCGGCTCAATCCGCTGCAGCGCTGGATTTTTGCACGCGCGCGCGGCCGCGTGCGCGCCGCGATCCGGGCGCGCGAGACCGTGCGCTTTTGCCGTTCGCGCGCGTTCGGGGTCGCGCGCCGGATGTTCCGCGCAATCGGCGAGGGTCTCGCCGCCGACGGCGTGCTGGCGACGGGCCGCGACATCTTCCATCTGCGCCTCGAGGAAATTCGCGGGTGCTTCGAAGGCACCGTCTCCCACCGCGAACTGCGCCCGCTCATCGAGCAGCGCAAGCGCGACGATGCCAGCTATCGCGACATGGCTGACCTGCCGCCACGCTTCGTCACGCATGGCCCGGTAGCGGCCTGGCTCAGCAACCCGGCGAACCTCGCCGCGTTGCGCGCGGCGCCTGCCCACGCGGCCGGCGCGACGCTGCGCGGCACGCCCTGCTCGCCGGGCTTCGCCGAAGGACGGGCGAAGGTCGTGCGCGAAGCGAACGAGTTCGACGGCGGGATCCTCGTCACCTATCGGACCGACCCCGGCTGGGTGCCCGTATTCGCGTCGGCGACCGGACTGCTGATCGAGCGTGGCAGTCCGTTGACCCACGCCGCGATCGTCGCCCGCGAAATCGGCATCCCGACCGTCGTCCAGATTCCGGGCCTCACCACGCGCGTGCAGTCGGGCATGCAGCTCAAGGTCGATGGCCATAGCGGCGTGATCGAGCTGCCCGAGCCGACCTGACATGAATTGACCGCCCGCTGACCACTGAAACCGCCCCTGAAGGAAACCACCATGTACCGCCTGCTCAATGATCGCCGCGACCTGCCGCATCTGCGGCTCTACCTCCAGTGCGCGCTGATATTCATTCCCGCCGCAGCCGTGCTGTTTGGGCTCGGCCGCTTTCCCTGGTGGCTGGGCGTTGCATACGTGCTGGTCTGGAACGCGTTCGGCGACCGTTTCACGATGAGCTACCACTGCACGCTGCATCGGCGGCTCTTCAGGAAGCAGTACCGCGCGCTCGAAATCCTGCTCGACTGGGTGCTGTGTCCGTTCTTCGGTCAGACGCCGGGCACGTTCTATGTCCATCACATGGGCATGCATCACATCGACGACAACCTGCCACGCGACCTGAGCTCCACGATGCGGTTTCAGCGCGATAGCGTCATCGGCTTTCTGCACTACTACCTGCGCTTCGCCGCGCTGGTGCCGCTCGATCTGTCCGTCTATCTGTGGCGCTCGCGCAATACGAAGCTGATCAGGCAACTGCTCGTGGGTGAGGTCGCGTTCTACGCGGCGGTCGCCGCCGCCGCGTACTGGAACCTGCGGGCGACGCTGGTCGTGTTCGTGTTTCCGTTCGTGTTCGTGCGGCTGATGATGATGATCGGCAACTGGGTCCAGCACGCGTTCATCGACCCCGATCAGCCTGACAACCCGTACACGAGCAGCACCAATACGATCGACTCGCGTTTCAATGCGCGCGTCTTCAACGCCGGTTATCACATCTACCACCACGTCCGCAAAGGCACGCACTTCAGCGAGCTCACGAAGGAATTCGCGGCGAACCTCGAGAAGTACGGTCGCGAGGACGCGGTCGTGTTCGATCGCATCGACATCGCGCAGATCTGGCTGCTGCTCGTCACGCGCCAGCACCGCAAGCTCGCCACGCATTTCGTGCGCTTGCCGGGCGCGCCGGTGCGCAGCGACGACGAGGTGATCGCGCTGCTGCGTCGCCGTCTGCAGCCGATCCGCGACTGGACGCCCGCTGCTTCGCTCGATCACTGAATCTCGATTACCTGACAGGGGACCCCGTCACCATGAACCAGACGCTAGTCGATGCCGTTGCAGCGCTGCCGCGCGGCGACGCTCGAGGCCTTCGCTTCGTCTCCACGCACGGTGACGAGCACTACTATCCTTACGAGGCGCTCGAACGCGAGGCGCGCAACCACGCGAAAAAGCTCGTGGCACTGGGGCTGAACAAGGGCGAGCGCGTCGCGCTCGTGGTCCTCGACCCGGAAGCGTTCATCCTGAGCTTCCTCGGCGCCTCGTTCGCCGGTCTCGTCCCGGTACCGATATTTCCGCGCGGAAGCCTGAACTTCAGGACCCGCACACGTTACGCCGAAACTGTCAGTCACATCGTGCGCTCGGCAGGCGCCCGGATGCTGCTCACGTCGAACTCGACAAGAGAGACCATCGAGGACGTGCTCGCCGTCGACACCGGTCTCGAACGTATCGTGACCATTGAAGCGCTGCTCGACGGCGAGCCTCCCGCGTGCGATTTGCCCACGCTGCATCCCGATGACCTGTGCTTCCTGCAATACACGTCGGGCAGCACGTCGCTGCCGAAAGGCGTGATGGTCACGCATCGCAATCTGGTCGCGAATGCGACGGCGTTCCTCGGACCCCGCGGCATCGATCTGCGCGAGCAGGACGTCTATGTCAGCTGGCTGCCGCTGCACCACGACATGGGGCTCATCAGCGTGCTCGGCGCGCTGATCTGCGACTTGCCGTGCGTGCTGCTGGCAACCGAAGCGTTCGTGCGCCGGCCCGGCCTCTGGATGGAGGCGATCACGAAATACCGCGGCACCATCAGCTTCGCGCCGAACTTCGCGTACGCGCTCGCCGCTCGCCGTAGCCGCGACCAGGACCTCGAAGGCCTCGATCTGCGGCGGCTGCGCGTCGCCGGCTGCGGTGCCGAGCCGATCAACGCGCAAGCGCTGCGCCAGTTCTGCGCGCGCTTCGAGCCGGCCGGTTTTCGTGCCGAAGCGCTGCTGCCGTGCTACGGGATGGCCGAAGCAACCCTCGCGATCACGTTTCACGACCACGGCCAGCCGCTCGTCACCGACGTCGTCTATGCGGCCGCGCTGGGGCTTGGTC
This sequence comes from Paraburkholderia sp. MM5482-R2, assembly GCF_050436125.1. NCBI lineage: Bacteria > Pseudomonadati > Pseudomonadota > Betaproteobacteria > Burkholderiales > Burkholderiaceae > Paraburkholderia > Paraburkholderia sp. MM5482-R2. The sequence continues at coordinate 86,556 of NZ_JBNDLP010000004.1, forward strand.
GAGCGATACCGGCTGCGCGTGATAACGGCTTACGGACGATCGAACTGGTCGGCTGCGGCCATTGCTTTCCCGGCCACGAGTTGCGGATCGTCGACGAATCCGGGCGCGCGTTGCCCGAACGCTGTGTCGGCGAAATCGTCACGCGCGGGCCCAGCATCACCGTGGGCTATTACGGCCAGGCCGACGCGAGCGCCGACGCGTACCGCGACGGCTGGCTGCAGACCGGCGATCTCGGCTACCTCGCCGGCGACCAGCTGTATATCTGCGGCCGCAGCAAGGACCTGATCGTCATTCACGGCTCGAACCTCTATCCGCAGGACATCGAATGGGCGGTGGCCGAGTTGCCGAGCGTGCAAAGCCGCGGTGTCATCGCGTTCAGCGTGATGCGCGACGGCGACGAGACACTGGTCGTCTGTGCCGAGGGCAAGCCGGCGGAGGCCACGGCGCTGCGGCGTGCGATCGCGCAGAAGGTCGCCGAATGCGCGGGCCTGCAGGTCGGTCACGTTGCGATCGTGCAGGCGGGCAGCTTGCCGCGGACTTCGAGCGGCAAGGTGCAGCGCCGCCGGACCAAGGCACAGTTCGAAGCCGGCGAGTTGGAGGAACACTCGTGAGCATGCGCTGGCGCGAGATCATGCTGACGGTGTCGGGCGCGCTCTCGCTCGCCGCCTGTCACGCGAAAGAAGCCGAGGTGACGCTGCCGCGCCCGGTCATCGCCGTGATCGTGCATCGGGACAGCAAGCCCGTGCTCGCGACGCTGCCGGGCGAAGTCAACGCGCGCTATGCGACGCCGCTGTCGTTTCGCATCGCGGGCAAGCTGATCGAGCGGAAGGTGCGGCTCGGCGATACGGTCACGGCCGGCCAGGCGATCGCGCGGCTCGATGCCGACGACGCGCAACGCAGCCTCGCGGGCGCGCAGGCCCAATTGATGGCGGCGCAGCATCGGCTCACCTTCGCCGAGCAGCAACTCGATCGCGACCGGGCGCAGGCGCAGGAACAGCTGATCTCGACAGCGCAGCTCGAGCAGACCCAGGATGCGTATGTGGCGGCCGCCGCGCAGCGCGATCAGGCGCTACAACAGTTCGCGCTGCTGCAGAATCAGACGCAGTACACGGTCCTCACGGCGGACCATGCCGGCGTCATCACCGCCGAAGACGCCGATACCGGGCAGAACGTCGCGGCGGGACAAGCGGTCTACCATCTCGCCTGGTCCGGCGAGCTCGATATTCTCTGCGACGTGCCCGAGAGTCTGCTGAACGCGCTGGCGATCGGCAGCGCGGCCAGCGTCTCGCTGCCGGCCGCCACGGGCAGACGCTTCACGGCACACGTGCGGGAGCTGTCGCCGGCTGCGGACCCCGGTAGCCGCACCTATCGCGCGAAACTGACGCTCGATGCGCCAGGCCCCGAGGTCCGCCTCGGCATGACGGCCATCGTCACGTTCGCCGCGGCCGGCGAGGCGCAAGCGGACGACCCGATCACGCTGCCCGCGAGCGCGCTCTTTCACGACGGCAACGCGCCGGCCGTCTGGGTCGTTCGGCCGGGCGACCAGGCGCTGGAACTGCGCCGGGTCCAGGTTGGCCGCTACGACGACCGCACGATCTCGGTCGCGCGAGGCCTCAACGACGGCGAGCGCGTCGTGCTGCAAGGGGTGCATACCGTCAGCGCCGGCGAAACCGTGCGCGCGGTAGCGCCGTTGCATCCCGAGGACTTCGCATCATGAGAGCGCCGTTCGGCCAGGGGCCCGACGGAGCGGGCGGACCCGGCGGACCCGGCGGAGCGGGCGGACCGCGGCGGCCGGCAGCGGACGATACCGGCCGCTTCAATCTGTCCGCGTGGGCGATCCGTAACCAGGCGCTGGTCATCTTCGCCGTCGTGCTCGCGACGCTGTTCGGTGTGCTCGCCTATTCCCGGCTCGGACAATCCGAGGACCCGCCGTTCACGTTCCGCGCGATGGTGATCCGGACCTTCTGGCCCGGCGCGACCGCACGCCAGGTCGAGGAACAGGTGACCGACCGGATCGGCCGCAAGCTCCAGGAAACGCCTCATCTCGACTATCTGCGCAGCTACTCGCGTCCCGGCGAATCGCTGATCGTCTTCACGATGAAAGACTCCGCGCCGGTGAACAAAGTGCGCGAGACGTGGTACCAGGTACGCAAGAAGATTGCCGACATCGCGGATACGCTTCCGCCCGGCGTGCGGGGGCCGTACTTCGACGACGAGTTCGGCGACGTCTACACGAACATCTATACGCTCGCCGGCGACGGGTTCTCGCCGGCGCAATTGCACGACTATGCCGACGAACTGCGCGGCGTGCTGCTGCGCGTGCCCGGGGTCGCGAAAGTCGATTATTTCGGCGACCCCGACGAGCACATCACGATCGAGATTCCCAACGCGCAATTGACGCGGCTCAGTATCACGCCGCAACAGCTCGCGCGGGCGATCAACGCGCAAAACGCGGTCACGCCGAGCGGCACGCTGACCACCGCGTTCGACCGCGTGTACGTACGTCCAAGCGGCCAGTTCACCGACCTGAAGGCGATGGCCGACACGCTGATCGACATCAATCACCGCCTGGTTCGTCTCGGTGACATTGCCTCGATCAGGCGCGGCTACGACGATCCGCCGGTCTCGCAGGTTCGCACCGGCGGCCGCGCGGTGCTCGCCATCGGCATCACGATGCAGGCAGGCGGCGATGTGATTCAGCTCGGCAAGCGGCTCGATGCGCAGACAGCGGAATTGCGTGCGCGTCTGCCCGCGGGGCTCGAACTCGTCGAGGTGTCGAGCATGCCGCACGCGGTCTCGCATTCGGTCAACGGTTTTCTGCGGGCCGCCGCCGAAGCCATCGTGATCGTGCTGGCCGTGAGCCTCATCTCACTGGGCTGGCGCGCCGGCGTGGTGGTGGCGATCTCGATCCCGGTCGTGCTCGCGGTCACCGCGCTATGCATGAACGGTTTCGACATCGGCCTGCACAAGATCTCGCTCGGCACGCTGGTCCTCGCGCTGGGCCTGCTCGTCGACGATGCGATCATCGCGGTCGAGATGATGGCCGTGAAGCTCGAGCAGGGCTGGGGCCGCGCGAGGGCCGCGGCGTTCGCCTACAGCAGTACCGCATTTCCGATGCTGACGGGAACCCTCGTCACGGTGGCGGGATTCCTGCCGATCGCGCTGGCAAAATCGGCCACCGGCGAATACACGCGCTCGATCTTTCAGGTGTCCGCGATTGCGCTGATCGCTTCGTGGTTCGCGGCGGTCATGCTGATTCCGTTGCTCGGCTATCACCTGCTACCCGAACGCAAGGACACCGCACGCGAGACGCCTCGGCGCGCGCTTCGCAAGCTCCGCCGGCGCGACGACGCGCAGACGCGCCGGACCCCGGTGGCGGCGCCGCGCGCCAGCCGCTTTCATGACCGCCTGCGCGACTGCATCGCGTGGTGCGTGAAGCGGCGCCTCGTCGTGCTCGGCGTCACGGCCGCCTTGTTCGTTGCCGCGTTGGCCGGCTTCGCGTTCGTGCCGCAACAGTTCTTCCCGAGCTCCGAGCGGCCCGAACTGCTCGTCGACATGCGGCTGCCCGAAGGCGCGTCGTTCCAAGCGACGCTGCGCGAAGCCGCGCGCCTCGAACAGACGCTGGCCGGCCGGCCCGAGATCGATCATCTGGTCGACTTCGTCGGCGCGGGCGCCCCCCGCTTCTACCTGCCGCTCGACGTGCAGTTGCCCCAGCCCAACTTCGCGCAGCTCGTGATCACCGCGAAGTCCGTCGACGATCGCGCAAAGCTCGAACGCTGGCTCGCGAGCACGCTGCAAAACAGCTTTCCCGCCGTGCGCGCGCGCGTTTCGCCGCTCCAGACGGGCCCCTCGGTCGGCTATCCGGTGCAGTTTCGTGTCAGCGGAAGCGACCTCGCCACCGTGCGGGAGATCGCGGAAAAGGTCGCGGCGACGATGAAAGCCGATGCCCGCACAACGGGCGTCCATTTCGACTGGGACGAACCCGGCGAACGCTCGGTGCGCTTCGAGATCGACCAGCAGAAGGCGCGCGAGCTCGGCGTCACGTCGGAAGACGTGGCGAGCTTCCTCGCAATGACGCTGTCGGGCTATACGTTCACGCAGTACCGGGTCCGCGACCGCTTGATCAGTGTCGATCTGCGTGCGCCCCAGCGCGAGCGGGTCGACCCCGACGAGATCGTGAACCTCGCGATGCCGACGCCGAACGGCCCGGTGCCGCTCGGCGCGCTCGCCCACCTCAACAACGAACTCGAATACGCGGTGATCTGGGACCGCGACCGTCAACCGACGATTACGGTCCAGGCCGACGTGCGCGGCAACGCGTTGGACATCGACGTGACCCAGGCGATCGATCGGACGCTCGCGCCGCTACGCGCGTCGCTGCCGATCGGCTACCGGATCGAGACCGGCGGCGCGGGCGAGATCAGCGGCAAGGCGCAGGCGTCGGTGATCGCGCAGCTTCCGCTGATGCTCGTCGTGGTGCTGACGCTGCTGATGATTCAACTGCGCAGCTTCGCGCGCGTGCTGATGGTCGTGCTCACCGCGCCGCTGGGGCTCATCGGCGTGGTCGCCGCACTGCTGCTGTTCGGCAAGCCGTTCGGCTTCGTGGCGATGCTCGGCGTCATTGCGATGTCCGGCATCATCATGCGCAACTCGGTGATTCTGGTCGATCAGATCGAACGCAATATCGCCGCGGGCCAGGGGCGCTTCGATGCGATCGTCGGTGCCACGGTCCGGCGCTTCCGCCCGATCATGCTGACCGCCGCGGCGGCCGTGCTCGCGCTGATCCCGCTGCTGCATTCGGCCTTCTTCGGACCGATGGCGACCGCACTGATGGGCGGCATCACGGGCGCCACGGTGTTGACGCTGTTCTTCGTTCCCGCTCTGTACGCGACCGCATTCAAGGTGCGGCACTTCGAACGCGGTGTGCGAACCGCGACCCCGACAATCGAATCTACGTGGAGCTGATCGTGGGCACAGACTGCAACCCCGTCGACGGGCCGGCGCTCGCGAGCGCGCCGCATTTCGCCGGCGCGCCGGGTCGAACGCGGGCAGCGGCGATCCATGGTTGGCGCGCGGCGTTCGGCGCGGCCGCGACGATCGCGCTTGGCGCATGCTCGTTCGGTCCGGGCGGCAAGCCGCCCGCGATGCCCTCTCCCGCCCATTACGGCGTCGAGCCTCAGCCCACGCAAACGGTCGCCGCGCTCGGTGTCGCGCAGCACTTCGCCACCGGCGCGCAGCCTGTGCCGCAATGGTGGCGGCTGTTCGAATCGACAGCGTTGAATGACCTCGTCGAAGAAGGTCTGCGCAACAGCCCGACGCTCGCCGCCGCCGACAAGCACCTGGCCGCCGCGCACGAACAACTGCGGGCGCAGATCGGGGCCTCGCTGCTGCCGTCGGTCGATCTGGTGGGGCAGGCCTCGCGCGGGCGCGATCTCGGCATTCCGGTTCCCGGCGGCCCGAATACGCTGCTTTACAACGAGTTCATCGGCGTAGTCCAGGCGCAATATACGTTCGACCTGTTCGGCGCGGTGCGTAAAGCCAACGCGGCCCGATCAGCGCGTGTCGAGATCGACGCGTATCAACGCGAAGCCGCGCGCCGCGCACTGGCCACCAACATCGTCACGGCGACGATCGCGGCGGCGATGTTGCGCGCCGAGATCGACGCGACCGAGCGATTGATCGCGCTTGCGGGCGATCAGGCTCACGATACCGAACGGCATTACGAACTCGGATCGCTGACGCGCGGCGACGTATCGACTGCCCGGCAAGGCATCGCCGCGCTCGAGGTCAGCGTGGCCGATCTGCGGCAACGGCTGACGGTGACGAGACATGCGCTTGCGGTGCTGCTCGGCCGCACGCCCGACGCGGCGCCGCCCGAGCCCGAGCTGGCGAGCCTGCACTTGCCGCAGGACCTGCCCGTCGTGCTGCCATCGGACCTGTTGCGCGCGCGGCCCGATATCGCGGCCGCCGAGTCGGCGCTGAAGGCCGCCGCAGACGACGTCGGCGTCGCGACGGCACAGCTGTTTCCGAGCCTGACGCTGAACGCTTCGATGGGACAAGGCGGCTTCAACTGGCCGCTCGCGCTGTCGGGCGCAGGCGCGATCTGGAGCATCGCCGCGACGATGTCGCAGGCGCTTTTTCATGGCGGCGCGCTCGTCGCACAGCGGCGCGCGGCAATCGACACCTACGAGGCCGCCGTGTTCGAGTACAAGCAGACCGTGCTGGCGGCGTTCGAAAACGTCGCGGACACGCTTGCGTCGCTCGAACACGACGCGCAGGCGCTCGACGCGGCGAGCGGCGCTGCCCGTGAGGCACGCGAGGCGTTCGACGATGCCACGTCGCGTCACCGGCTCGGCGCGCTGCCCGCTGCATCCGCCCGCGGCGGCGAGCAGCAGTACGAAGCAGCGAGGCTCGAAGAAATCCGCCTGATCGGCCGGCGCCTGGCCGATACGGCGACGCTGTTTCAGGCGATGGGCGAACTGCCGGCGGGCAGCAGCCAGACACCTGACCATCTGGCCGGCGAGTGATCGGCCCGCCGCTGCCGACGGCGCCCGCTTGCGTTCAGCCGGCGCGTCGACGCGGAACGCCCACAAGGTAAGTCAGACCGATCGGCGAGCCCTGCACCGGCAGCGTGCCGATGTCCCATTCGAAGCTCTGCTGGTCCGGGATACGCGCCACCATCTCACGCAATTCGTCGGGGTTGTAGATGCGCAGCATCGACACGATGCCGTCGAACAGACACAGCAGCGGGATAGCCGGCAGCACATAGGTGAGCGCTAGTCGCGACCAGCGAAACGGTCGGATCAGCGGAGTCAGCGCGAGCATCATCAGCGGCATCGCCAGGATGAACACGACGCCGAGCAGCCGGTGGTCGGCACCCTCGACGATGACGATCGCGCGGCGCTTCGTCACCGCGTCGGCGAGGATCGCCCGCGCATCGTCCGGCCGAAAATGGTGGAAAGCGTTGAACATCGTGCGCACACCGTCGAATCCCGATGGCACGTCCATCGCGTCCACCGGTTCGCTCACATAGGTGACGCGGCCGGCTGCCCCGGCGGATACGTGCTCGTACGCGGCGCGATTGGGATAGAAGTCGGTCAGCTGCACCGTCACGCGTCCGGACTGCGCGAGCAACGGTGCAAGCGTCAGCCACGGGCCGCCGCCGCCCGAACATAGATCGACGATCCGGTCGTTGCCGACCCGCCGCATCGCTTCGCGCAGCTTGCCCGCGATGACGTTGAAACCCTTGAGGGTATTGGCCAGGAAATGCAGCCAGTCCGTCCCGCCGTCACGGATCGCCCGTGGGCACCACGGCTGGTCTTCGATTTCGAGCAGATGCAGGCGTCGCATGATCACGCGGGCAACCGAGGTAACTGAAAACCGGCGGATTTCATAACGTGCCCTGGCAGGGGTGCAACCGGGTAGACAGAGAAGGCCTGCACGCTAGGGCCTGTCAGCCTTGGCGAGCGGCAACTTGCTACCGAACTTAAACGAGCCAACGCGTGGGCTTCTTAACGACGTCAGTCGACTATACGCTGAGCCGCGCCGGCGACGTTAGCGGTTCGCATCCTGCATAATGACCACGCATGAGGATTTACCCGCATCATCCGCCGGACGGCGGCCGGGAGACGAGCGATGCAAAACGACAGACCCCCGCCGCGGCGGGTGACATATGAGAAAGGGATCCGGATCGGCGGCCCCGGCTGGTTCGGCCGGTTGCTGGCCGTCGCCCTGAGCGCGATCCTGTTCGTGGTGGCCGCGATGCTGTCGATCGTGCTGTTCGCCGTGCTGTTCGCGGTCGGCACGATCGTCGTCGGGTATCTGTGGTGGAAGATGCGCGCGTTGCGCCGGCAGACGGTCTCGTATGGCGACGACGCCCGCACCATCGACATGGAGGTCGTCCACAAGGACCCGCCCGACGACGATTCCGCGCCACGCTGAGGATCGGCTACGCGCGCCTCAAGCTGCAAGGGCCGCTTCGACCGCGCTTACGTAATTGCGAAAGCCGGCCTGCTGCAGCGCCTCTCGCAGTCGCAGCAGTTCATGTCGCGTGGCTTCGCTGAGCGGCGCCTGAAGCGCGAGTGCAAGCGCACGGCCGCGCGCCGCGAAAAGCTCGGACCACGGCAACGGTTCGCGCTGTGTATAGGCCTCGAGTGCGTCCACGTAGTGCAGCATGCCAGCAGGATCGCCCGCCCCCAGCATCGCTTCGACGGCGTCGCGATAAAACCACAGGTGATTGTGGCCGACCGCGCCGAGGCGCAACAGCGCCTCGCCTTCAGCTAGTAGCCGCGTACGCTCGCCGTTATCGTCAACCGCACGGCTCAGTGCGCTCAAGGCCTTTGGCCCGGAAAACTGAGTCCCTACCTCGCGTGAGATGGCGAGTGCTTCGCGCAGCGCCACCACTGCTTCACTACGGCATCCTTCGTCCAGTAACAGGCGCCCCTGCATCTCCAGATTCTGCGCTTCGAAGCGGCGCGCGCCCAATTGCCGGATCACACGCATTTCCTGCACCAGATGCTTGCCGGCCGCCTGCGCATCGCCTAGTTCCTGGCAGGCGAACACCCCCAGCGTCTCCCCCAGCAATTGCGCGCGAGGCTGCCCGATCAACTCGGCGGCGCGGGCGGCGGCGCTTGCGTCCTCGCGAGCCTGACTTGCGTCGTTCAGATAAATGCGGCTGAAGCCCTGCATCGACAGATTGGCAACCTCGATGCGGCCGAACCCGTGTTCGCGGCTCATCGCTACGCATTCGCTGAAATGATGGAACGCGGTCCGCATGCGCCCCTGCGCATACGCCGCATCCGCCAGACCGCCGAGCGCGCGAGCCTCTGCCTCGGGCAGACCGAGGCGCCGCGCGTAGCCAAGACCGCGCTCATGCTCGGCGCTGCAGGCGTCGATCTTGCCGAGCGGAAAGAGAATGTTGCCGCGCAGATGATGGAGGCTTGCAAGCTCGGCCAGCCGGTTGTCTCGCTCCGCGATCTTTTGCGCTTGCGCGAGTAAGCCGAGTGCTTCGTCGAGACCCTCGCTGACACGCAGACCCTCCGCGAGCCCGAGTTGGCAGTCGCAACGGGCGGCGTCGCCGGTGGCGGCGGCGAGTGCAGTGCGGTACGTCACGATCGATCCTGCGATGTCGCCCAGGTCGCGCTGAAGTTCGCCCTTGCAGCAGCTCAGTGCATGGCGGTCTGCCTCTGACTGCGCGATTTCGATGCCGCGCTCGGCCAGCCGCAGCGCGGCTTCGAAACGATGGGCGGCACGCTGTGCGGCCGCCGCGCCCAGGTAGGCGTGCGGCGCGTGCTCGTCTTCGGCGCGGTCGAGGTGCTGGGCGTACAGCGTGACATCGCTCTGTGCGAACCATTCGGCCGCGCGCAGATGAAGTTCACGGCGGCGCGCGCGCAACAACGTCGAGTAAGCGCTCTCCTGGATCAATGCGTGGGCGAACAGGAAGTCCTCGCCTTCCGGCAGCACGAGTGCATTGACGAGCAGGCCGTCGCAGACGTAGCCAGGATCGTCCACCAATTCTCGCAGCAGCGCGAGATCGAAACGCTGGCCGATCACGGCGGCCGCCTGGAACGCCAGGCGGTCACGGGGCGCGAGCCGGTCCATCCGCGCGAGCACGAGACTGCGGATCGACGCGGGCACGTTGCCGCCGCTGCCTTCTTCAGCGTTGCGCAGCAGCTGTTCGAGAAACAACGGATTGCCGCCCGCGCGCTCGATGCAGGCCACCGCGACGCGCTGGGTCGCATCGATGAAATTGCCCGCCAGGCTCAGGGCCTCGTCCTTGCGAAGCGGTCCGAGATCGATCGTGGCGAACGGGGTGTCGCGGCAACGTGCGCGCCAGCCTGCATCGATCGGATCGCCTTCCACGCGCGAAGTCGTGACCAGCAGGCCCGTGCCGTTGGCAATGCCTGACGCGAACGCCGACAGGTAGCCGATGACTTCGGCATCGGCCCAATGCAGGTCTTCGACGACGATGAGCGTCGCCGCATGGGCGCAAGCGTCCTCGGTCAGCCTCACGGCGAGCGCCTGCTTGCCGCGCTTGCGCGCGCCGTGGTCCATGGCCTCGTAGATGGTTTGCCATTCGGCGCTCTGCGGGAGATCGAGGAAGTCGTGCAGAAACACGATCTGCTCGGCCTTGACGATACCTTGGGTCGCGACCTCTGCGGCGGCGGCCTGCCGCGCTTCACTCGATGCACCGGCCGGTAAGCCGAGCAGGCTTCCAATGATGGTCCGCACCGGATCCTGGCCCTTGCCGACACCGAAATCGAGCACGAGGCTTCGATGGAGCGTGAAGCCCTGTGCCTGCGCATGGCGGCGCATCTCGTCGACGAGCCGCGTCTTGCCGATCCCGGCTTCGCCTCGCACATGAACGACATGCCCTGCTCGCCTTGCCATGCACGCATGAAGGATGCCGTGAAACTGTTCGAGCTCGGCTTCGCGTCCGACGAAGCGGCTGCGGCTCGTCCTGACGGGCTCGCTGCCAAGCGCGACGAGCCGCCATGCCCGCACCGGCGTGTCGATGCCCTTGAAGCGCCGCTCGCCGATTGCTTCGCAACTGGCGGCGTCGCCGAGCGTGCGCGCCGCGTCGTCGGATATCCAGGTTTCGCCGGCGGCCGCGGCTGCCACGAGCCGAGCGGCCAGGTTCACCGGATCGCCATGCACGGTGTAGTCCTGCGCGTCGGCGCGGCCCAGCGCGCCCGCGATGACCTCGCCACTCGCAATGCCGATATGCGCCTGCAACGGCCGCCCGGTCTGCGCGGCCAGCCGCGCCAGGCCGTCGTGAATGTCGAGAGCGGCACGGGCGGCGCGCAGCGTGTCCGTCTCGTGCGAGCGGGGCGCGCCGAACAGCGCCATCACCGCGTCGCCGATGTGCTTGTCGATCGTGCCGCCATAGGCGAGCACGATCCCGTCGACCAGCGCCGTGTAGCGTCCGATCAGCGCGCGCAAGTCTTCGGGATCGAGCGAGCGGGACAGCATCGTGTAGCCGCAGAGATCGGCGAACAGAATCGTGACCTGCCTGCGCTCGTCCGCGGGCACCTCGTTGTCGGCGGAGGTCTGGGACGGTAGCGGCGCGGCTGCCGTTAGGGCGCCTGCCGCCGCGGCCAGAATGCGCTTACGGTGGCCGAGCGACTGTACCCCCAGCTCTTTCAGGTCAACGTCGGTCAGTTGCCCGAGCAGCGACATGTCGATGTCGTTTGCCGCGAACGCCTGGGCGTACTGCTCGAGCCCGAGGTCCCGCAGCCATTTCTCGATATCCATGTTCGTCGCCCCGCCTCCGATGCGTGGCCCCGCGGGCAAAAGCTCAGACGAATAGCGCGCCTGCCGACCGCCGGTGTGAACGGCTCCGGAACTGCACGGCCTTTGCGTGGAGCTCGCCAGGTACGGGGCCGATGAATAACCAGTGTAGGTGTCCGATAAGCACGCTGCATCGCGTTTGACAGCCGTTCGAGCCGCGCAGGATACTGGCTGGCGCGCCTCACGGCGCCCTTGCATTCGACCGGGAATCCATGTGAAGCCGGGCAAGACCGTTTCCGTCTCCGAGATTCCGCTGCGCTCGCGTTTGGCGGGTCTGCCAGGCGACGTGGCGGCGGGCGCCGTTTCGACGCTCGTCATGCTGTGCTATGCGATGAGCCTCGGCACGATGATCTTTAGCGCCGATCTTGCCCGCTACGCGATGCTGGGCGTGCCCACCGCGCTCGTGAGCTGCGTCGTCACGGCGCTCGTGATCGCCTTGACGAGTTCGATGCGCGTCAACATTGGCGGCCCCGACAGCAACGCCGCCGCCTTTCTCGCCGGCGTGGCGGCGGGGGTGGCCAGCAGCGTGCGCGCGGACGGCGGTTCACCGCAGACGCTGATCCTCACTGTGCTGATCGCCATCGCGCTCTGTTCGCTCATGACGGGCATCGTGCTCTATGCGATCGGCTCGTCGAAGCGCAGCCGATCGTTGCAGTTCCTGCCCTATCCGGTGCTCGGTGGATTTCTCGCGGGCACGGGCTACCTGCTGCTCGCCGGGGCGTTCCGCGTGCTGACGGGCCAGCCGCTGCAGTGGCACACGCTCGCGTTGCTCGCGCACCTTCACTGGCTCACATGGGTTCCGGCGCTGGTCGTCGGCGTGCTGGCCACGGTACTGATGCGCACGTGGCAGCACATTGCCGCGCTGCCGCTCACGCTGGCCTTCGGCGTCGTGCTTTTCTACGTTCTGCTGCAGGTTGCCGGAGTTTCGATCGACGACGCGCGCGGCATGGGTCTGCTGCTGCCGCGCGTCAAGCTGCACCTTGCCGGGCTGCCGGAGTTGCACCTGGCCGCTAGGCTCGGACGGGGCGGCATCGACTGGTCGGCGGTCGGCGCGCATCTTCCGGAGAGTCTGGTGGTGACCTCGGTATCGGCCGTGACGATCCTGATGAATTCAACGGCGATCGGCGCGGCCACCGGGGAGGACGTCGACCTCAATCGCGAGATGCGCGCCGCCGGCCTCGCCAATCTCGCGAGCGGACTGCTGGGCGGCATGGTCGGCTACCAGTCGTTCAATCGCTCGATGCTCAACGCGCGGGTGGGCGCGACGAGCCGGGTGGCGGGCGTGTTCGCCTCGCTCGCGTGCGTGGTCGTGCTCGCCACTTCGCCGGGCATCGTGGCGCTCTTTCCGGTGCCGGTGCTGGTCGGCCTTCAGCTCTTCATGGGGCTGCGCTTGCTCGTGCATTGGCTCGCGGGCGCCTGGACGAAGCTCAACTGGTATGAGTATCTGCTCGTGCCCGTGATTCTCGGCACTATCGCGGCGTATGGCGTGATCGTCGGCGTAGGGGTGGGCGTCGTTGCAGCATGTGTGATGTTCACGCTGCTCTACGGTCGGGTCGGCTGCATACGCATGGAGTTCGACCTGCGCGCGCGGACCTCGAATGTTGAGCGCAGCATCGAAGACACCCAGGCTCTGCGCGCAATCGGCCCCCAGGTATGCGGAATGTGCCTGCAAGGGTTTCTCTTCTTCGGCACGGCCAATTCCATTCTGCAGCGCCTTCGCGAGCGATTCGGCGCCGGGGATCCGTCGCAGGTCCGCTTCGTCGTGCTCGACTTTGCGGCGACACATGGCATGGATGCATCCGTATCGATCAGCTTCGTCAAACTCAGGCAGCTCTGCGCAGCAAGAAGCGTGGACCTCGTGTTGACCGCGCTGCCGCCGCGCTCGCGCGATCTGCTCGTGAAGACCGGCACGCTCAACCTGAAGATCCATGAATTCGATACGCTCGATGCGGGTCTCGAATGGATCGAAGACAAACTGCTCGCGTCGAACTCGCTCGCGATCGCGCATGGCGGCGATCTGCGGGCGATGCTCGAGCCGCATTTCACGGCGGGCGCGTTGAACGGCTTGATCGCGTGTCTGGAGGTGCAGGATCTGCTTTCGGGGCAGGCGCTGTTTCGTCATCGCGAGCCGGGCGACGCGCTGTATTTCGTCGAGCAAGGACGTGTCGCGATCTCGCTGCCGCTCGGCGATGGCCGCTCGGCGCGTCTGCGCTCGTTCGGCCCGGGCACGGTCGTGGGGGAAATGGCGGTGTACACGCAGCAACAGCGCAGCGCGGATGTGATTGCCGAGGCACCGACGCGCGTGTACCGCCTGTCGATCTCCCGGCTGCTCGAACTCGAACAGCAGGATCCGGCGACGGCGCAACAGTTGCATCGGTTTCTCGTGAAGACCATTGCGTTGCGTCTTGCCGTTGCCGACGAGGCATTACGCGCGGCTTTGTAAGCGGCAGCGCCCCTGACCGGCGGCGCCCCCAACCCGTCACCACGTCCCGCTGAATGCCTGCTGTACCTTGACGGGATCGGTCACGCCGTTGGCCACCAGCAATTGCGTCAGCAATCGCGCCTTCTGCGGATTCAGATCGAGCGATGCGACGAATCCGCGCTTGTCGTCGTCCACCTCGACGTTGCGGTTCACGAACCCCGACACCAGGCGCGTCGAGCGAACCACCACGATGCCTTTTGCCGCCGCGCGGTCGAGCGCCGCGAGGGCTTCCTTCGACATGTCACCATCGCCTTCGCCGGCGACGACGATGCCCTTCGCGCCATCGGCGATCGCATGATCGATCTGGCGGCCATCCATGTTGCTATGCGCGTAGACGATATCGACGCGCGGCAATTGCCCACTCGCGGGCAGGCTCAGCGCAGCGCGCGTCGATTGCACCGCCGGCATCACGAAGCGCACGCTCGCCGGATCGACATAACCGATCGCGCCGGCATTCGGCGACGCGAACGCCTGTACCGCCGTGGTATTGGTCTTGGTGATCCAGCGCGGCGCGTGAATCTGGTCGTTCATCACGACCATCACGCCTCGGCCACGCGACTGCGGGCTCGCCGCCACTTCGACGGCTTCGTACAGATTGCCGGGACCGTCGGCGCTCGCGGAACCGCCCGGTCGCATCGAGCCGACCAGCACCACCGGCTTGTCGGAGCGCAGCACGTTGCTCAGGAAGAACGCCGTTTCCTCGATCGTATCGGTGCCGTGCGTAATCACGATGGCGTCGGCCTCGTTCCGCGCGAAGACCTCGTCGATCCGCCGCGCAAGCTGCAACCAGATCTTGTCGTTCATGTCCTGCGAGCCGACGTTCGAGATCTGCTCCGCGCTGATGCTCGCGAGCTTCTCGATGCCCGGCACGCCGCGCACCAGTTCCTGCCCCTTCACGTTGCCCGAGTTGTAGCCGATCGCCGAACGGGGATCGGCGGTTCCCGAGATGGTGCCGCCGGTGGCCAGCACCAGAACACGCGGCGTTGCCGTGACGGCGCTTGCCTGTTGCGATGGCGCGTCGGCAGCCTGTGCGCGGGTACCCGCGGCAAGTGCCGCGATCAGCAGTGCCGCCGAACCGCACAGCCGCCTTGCTTTTCGATTGATCGTGTTGCCGTTCATCTTTCTCTCCTCCATCGTTTAAAAGAGTCGCGTGCGTATGCACGCGACCTGTGACCGGAACAACCTTCGTCGCTCACGCCGCCGACGACATCTTTCTTGGTTGCGTCAGCATGGCGGGTTGAAGGATCTCGTCGAGCTGCGCCTGACTCAACAGCCCTTTGTCGATCACGATCTGCGCGACGCTTTTGCCCGACGCAAGCGCTTCCTTCGCGACTTCGGTCGAGTGCGTATAGCCGATGTACGGGTTCAGCGCGGTCACGATGCCGATCGAGCTCTCGACGATCGCGCGCAGCCGCTCGCGATTCGCGGTAATGCCGTCGACGCATTTCGACGCGAGCGTGAGGCACCCTGCGCGTAAATGGGCGACGCTCTTGAACAGGCTGTGCGCGATGATCGGCTCGAACGCGTTGAGCTGGAGCTGCCCCGCTTCGGCGGCGAAGCTCACCGTCACATCGTTGCCGATGACTTCGAACGCGATCTGGTTGACGACCTCCGGAATCACCGGATTCACCTTGCCCGGCATGATGCTCGAACCCGCCTGCACCGGCGGCAGGTTGATTTCGCCGAGGCCCGCGCGAGGACCGCTCGAAAGCAGGCGAAGATCGTTGCAGGTCTTGGAGAGTTTTACGGCGACGCGCTTCAGTACGCCGGAGAGCTGCACGAACGAACCGACATCCTGCGTCGCTTCGATCAGATTCGGCGACGTGGTCAACGCGATACCGGTTATTTCGCTCAAGTGCCTGCATGCAAGCTGCGCGTATTCCGGATGTGTATTGATGCCGGTGCCGATCGCCGTCGCGCCGAGATTAATCTCGCAGATGAGCTGGGCCGCTTCCTTCAGCCGCTCTTCGTCTTCGCCGAGCATCACAGCGAAGGTGCTGAACTCCTGGCCGAGCGTCATCGGTACGGCGTCCTGAAGCTGCGTGCGGCCCATCTTCAGGTCGTTGCCGAATTCCACCGCCTTGCGTTCGAACGATGCGCGCAACACGCCCATCGCGTCGACCAGTTGCATGATGCCCGCGTACGTGGCGATCTTGAGCGCGGTCGGATAGACGTCGTTGGTGCTCTGGCCGAGATTCACGTCCTCGTTCGGATGGAGAACCGCGTATTCGCCGCGCTGTTGCCCGAGATGTTCGAGCGCGAGATTGGCGATCACCTCGTTCGCGTTCATGTTGGTCGACGTGCCCGCGCCGCCCTGAATCACGTCGACGACGAAATGCTCGTGCGCGGTGCCTGAGCGCACTTGCCTGCATGCGTGCACGATGGCCTGCATTTTCACTGCGCTCAATAGGCCGAGATCGTAATTCGCGAGTGCGGCGGCTTCTTTCACGCTCGCCAGCGCGTTGACGAGGTTCGGATACACGGAGATCGGAATACCCGTGATGGGAAAGTTTTGCAGCGCGCGCAGCGTGTGTACGCCGTAGTACGCGGTCGCGGGCACGGCGAGATCGCCGAGAAGGTCGTGTTCGATACGTTCGGTCGGTGCAAGCATGATTACCTCTCAGGTTCTGAAATCGACAGGCGAGCGGGGTCATCCGGCACACCTCGTGTGCAGGTCCGTCGCATTGACTGGGTGATGCGGTTGGGTTATCGAGGCGGCGCTGTCGCGCAGGCAACACACTGCTTCGCGAGCACGTCGGTCGGATCGACCACGCTCGCGCGCGCGCCGTTCGCGCCGATCACATACGGCTCGCGAATCAACAGCGGCAGTTCCGTGCAGCCGAGAACGATCACTTCGACGCCGTCGGCGATAAGCCCGTCGATCGCCGCGGCAAGGTCTTGCTGGCACTGCCCCGCCGTGAATCCGGCCTTCACGCCTTCCTTGCCGTAGATCGCGTCCATCACGCGCGCCTGCAGCGCGGGTGCCGGGACGACCTGCCGCAAGCCGTGCGATTCGAGCGCCTTTTCGTAGACGCCGCTCGCGAGCGTGCCGCAAGTCGCGAGCACGCCGACCGAGCGCAGCGCGGGAAACGACTCGCGCAGATAACGCACCGTCACCGTCAGCATATTGACGATCGGCACGCCGAGATAAGGCTGTATCCGCTCGACGAAGGCATGCGCCGTATTGCACGGGATCGCGATCAGATCCGCGCCGCCCGTTTCGAGTTTCTTGCAGGTCGCATAGAGCGAGATGGTCGGGTCGGGTCCATCGCCGATCAGATTCTCCGTGCGATCCGGGATCTGCGGGTTCTGCTCGACGAGCAGCTTGAGGTGGTCCTGATCGCGCCGCGCGGGCGTCGCGCGCACGATCTTGTGAATGAAATCGACGGTGGCCGCCGGACCCACGCCGCCCACCACGCCGACCTTGAAGATCGTCTCGGGCGTGTGGTACTGGCCGGACACCACGTACTGCGCATAAGCCAGGTTCGAATCGACGAGCGGCACGCGCAACGCACCGAGTTCGTCCGCGACCAGCGCGATCTCGGTGAGCCCCGGCACGATGACGTTGGCGCCCTGTTCGATCAGGTCCTCGCACGCCGCCCGCAGCAACTCGGCCGGACGGCCACGCAGATTGCCGCTCTTCACGCCATCCTCGCCATAAACGGCCTCGGTGACGAAATCGATGCCGTCGCCGATGCGCGGGTGGATCACTTCGAACTCGGGCGCCGCGAAGTACTTCTCGAACAGGCGCCTGCGCCGCGTATGCGCCGACGCGAGCACGCCCACGCGGCGCACCGCGGGAAATCTTCTGCGCACGTGGCTGCGCACCGCATCGATCATGTCGACGATCTGCAGCGGCGAATTGGCTTTCAGTTCGTCGATGAACGTGTGACTCAGGAAGCACGGCAGCACGACCGTCGTCACGCCGCGCTTCTCGAAGCTGCTGATCAGATCGAAGATGTACAGCTTGCGCTGCGTCAACGTCTCGCTGTCGGCATCGGCGCTGCGAAACGGCTGCTGCTCGAAGATCGCATCGAAGTGCTCGGCGTCGCGCGTGGCCGGCGTCGATTTGATCAGTTTGAAGAACACGTCCGCGCTCGCGAGCGGGCCGAGCCCGCCCACCACGCCGAACTTGCGCGCGCTCGTGGCAGACGTTGCGTCGATGCCGCTCATTTCGTCTCGCCTTCGAGCTGGCCGAACGAAGCCGTCGCCATCGCCGTGCGGCGTTCCTGCCGCGTCACGCGCTGGCCCTCCCACTTCGCGATGGCTGCCGTCGCGATGCTGTTGCCGATCACGTTGGTCGCCGTGCGCCCCATGTCGAGAATCTGGTCGATCGCGAGCACCAGCACGACGCCCGATGGCGGCAAATGGAACATCGGCGCCACGGCCGCGACGACCACCACCGAGCCGCGTGCGACACCCGCCATGCCTTTGCTGCTCACCATCAGCACGAGCAGCATCACGATCTGCGTGCCGATCGGCATGTCGATGCCGAACGCCTGCGCGATGAAGATCGCGGCGAAGGCCTGATACATCATCGAGCCGTCGAGATTGAACGCATAGCCGAGCGGCAACGTGAAGCCCACCACTTTCTTGTCGACGCCGAATTCCTCCAGCTTCTCCGTCAGGCGCGGATACGCCGCCTCGCTGCTCGCGGTGGAGAACGCCAGCATCGCGGGTTCGCGGATCGCCTTGAGCAAGGCCCAGACCGGCTTGCCGAGAAACGCGTAGCCGGCGAGGATCAGCGCCGTCCACAGCAGCGCGAGCCCCGTATAGAAGCTGGCGACGAGCTTGCCGTACGTCGTCAGCACGTCGAGGCCATGCACCGTGATCGCCGATGCCAGCGCGCCGAACACACCGACGGGCGCGAGACGCATCACATAGTCGGTCAGTTTCAGCATGGTGGGCACGAGCCCTTCGACGCCCGCGATCAGCGGCGCGACGCGCGGGTCGGACTTGATCACGCTGAGCACGATGCCGAACATCACCGAGAAGACGAGGATCTGCAGGATATCGTTGCGCGCCATCGCATCGACGATGCTGGTGGGGAACGCGTGTGTGACGAAGTCCTTGAAGTTCAGGCTCGACGTGTTGAGGCCGGTGGCCACGTCAGCGCTCGTCTGGGACATGTGCAAGCCCGCGCCCGGTTGCAGCAGATTCGCGAGCACGAGGCCGAGCGCGAGCGAGAACAGCGACGCGCACAGGAACCACGCGATCGAGCGCAGACCGATGCGGCGCACGTCGCTCGTGCCTTCCATGCCGGCGAGACCTGACACGAGCGTGGCGAACACCAGCGGCGCAATGATCATCTTCACGAGCCGCAGGAAGATATCGGTGACGATGGAAAAGTAGCCGGCGATCTCCTTCGCCTGCGCGGCATCGGCCGCCGTGCGATGGCAGACATAACCGACGGCCACGCCGAGCAGCATGCCGGCGAGGATGTAGAGGGTAAGCCGATTCTTCATGTGTCTCCGTCCTGAGATTATTTGTGACTGGACGGAATTCTAGAGACGGCAGAAAAGACGTGAATGCTAGTGTTGCATACGGCTATGCAAGTTTCGCATAACGCGGGATAACCCTAGCGGCGCTATTCGGCTGACCCCGACGAGGCCCGCAGATGCCGCCACAGCGTATCGAGCAGTTCAGTGCGGTCCGTGAGGTCGCGATACACGCGCAACTCCAGCTCCAGTTGCCATTCGGAGCGGCCGGCGTCGACAAGCTGGCCGCTGTCGAGTTCGGCGGCGATCGAGCTCTTCGGCAGCCAGGCGACACCCTCGCCTTCCAGCACGAGCTTCTTCACGACCTCGGCCATGTCGGATTCATAGTGAAGTTGCAAGGCGGGCGACGCTTTGCTCTGCTCCATCAGCAACGCGAAGCAGCGCCCAAAGTAGCTCGTCTCCGTATAGGCGATGAACGGCATCGGATGTTCGATCACGCCGGGCAAACGGTACACGTGCGCAAGCCGCTGATTGGGCCTGCATACCGGCATGAAAGTATCGACGCCCACGGTCACGCATTCATACCTGGTCGGATCGAGATGCAACGGCAGCTGCGGATGGTGATAAGCGAACATCAGCTCGCAGTTGCCGTTGACCAGCATCAGTATCGAATCGTGCACGTTCGCCGGAATCACGCGCGCGCGCACTTCGCCGACATGCTTGGACAGCGTGCGCAGCCACGCGGGCAGGAAGTTGAGCGCGATCGTGTGGCCGGCAGCGATCTGCAGGCTCGTGCCGGCGATGCGCTGTTCGGTGCGAATGATGGCGCGCGTGTCGAACAGCTTGTCGAGGATGTCTTCGGCCGCGTCACGAAACAGTTGCCCTGCCGGGGTCAGGGTCGGCGGAAAGCCGCTGCGATCGACGAGATCGGCGCCGACCCATTGTTCGAGCGACTGGATCCGTCTGCTGAAACCCGACTGCGTGACGTTGCGAAACTCCGCCGCCCGGGAAAAGCTCTGATAGCGGGCGAGCGCGATGAAGTCTTCGATCCACTTGATTTCCATCAGCCATCGGTCTCCGGTCCGGCGACGAATGGACTCGCCGCTGCGCCCGCGATTCTACGCCTGGCCGTGCCGCACGCTGACTATCGGACCTGCGTCAAACCGCCATGCACAGGTACTTCGAGTTGCTCCGCCACGCGCCAGATGCGGCCGATATCGCGCCCTGGCGCGCCAGGTGCAGCAGGCAGGAAAGGGACCGTCTCAATCGCTTAACAGAACGCCATATCCCGGCGACTTCGCAGAGATGTTCAGCTTCCTCAAGCAGTACCACAACAGCGCGGAATTGCTGCTGATCACCGGGCGTCCGACTTCCGTCTCGATCGAAGCGATCACGCTGCTCACCCGAATGCCCGCGCAACTGATCAGCAACGCGTCAAAATCGCCCGGTAGTCGCGTCGCGATGTCGGACCAGACCTCGGGCTGCACCGTGCCCTGCTCGAAAGGCGTGCGGCACGCGCGGCTCGCTTCGGCGACGACACTCAGCCCGCGTTGCTCGAAAAATGCCTGCTCCGCCGCGACGACGCGTTCGCCGTAAGCCGTCACGAGTCCCAGCTTCTTCGCGCCCAGCGCGTCGCACGCGGCGAGCACGGCCTCGATCGTCGTGACCGCCGCGATGTTCGTCGCTGCCGTCACCCGTGCATTGATCGCGTCAGGTCCGTTCACGACGCCCGCCGCCGTGCAATTCGTCGCGATCAGGTCGACCTTCGCGTCGGCGAGCAGTTGCGCGTGCTGTTCGATGTCGTCGATCAACGTGCGATCGGATTCGATCGACGTGTCGCGAAACGGCAAACGCGTCGTGACGAATTGCACGCCGTCGGGCGCCATCGCCTGAATCTCGAAGTCGCACAGTCCACCCGACGGGTACAGATGCCCGATACGCGCGAGATGACCGAACCCGATGCTCATGCTTGCCCCTTGCGAATCGCGTTAGTCGAAGAAGGTCGTGCGCGCCGCCATCGGATGATGGATGTTGCTGCCCTCGAACGGCGGAAATCGTTCGAAGTCCTGCCGCATCGCGTGGCGCACCGGCGAGTGCATCGCCTCGGTGATCGCCCGTGCGCTGTCGAACATCAGCTTGTTGCGCTGCATGTAGTGCACGCGTGTCCATGGCATCGCGTCGAGCCAGTCGATGCGCGTGAAAATCTCGATCTCGCGCACGCCCGGAAAGTCGAACATGATCTGCGGATGATGCGTGAGGTAGTAGTTGATCCATTCGTCGAAGTCGAGCGCGTGGCCCGGGTAGTGCACGAGGAACTGGCATGGCAGGCTGCCTGCTGGCACGCGCGCGTCGGCATCGGCCACCGGAAACGGACGGCGCAGCATCGCCTGCTGCTCCACGCGGCATCCGGCGAGGCTCGCGAGATTGGCCGCGGCGAGCGCCTGCAAATGGCCGCCTGCCGCGATCGGCGCTTCGAGATCGAACACCGAGTCGTAGTCGAGTTGCATCGCGAAGATCGGCGACGCGCCGTCCCGCGTGTAGTAATCCTCGGCGGATTCCGGCGTGTAAAGGCGGGAGCGGCGCAGCGCGGGCGTCGAGTTGACGATCGCGGCGATGCGTTCGAGGTCGTCGGCGCTGATGCATGCCGCCGGGTCCGGATGCACCCAGGTCACGAGGTAAGAGAACTGCATGATTCGAAATGCCTCCTTGCGTGCCGAAGCGTTCACAACGCGAGCAGAATGGTTTGAATGCGTTCGCGCCGTTGCGCGAAATCGGCTCGCGAATCGCCATCGAACGTGAGTGCGAGCATCAACGCAATGCGCAACTTGTGCGGCGCGAGATCGCCGCCCGCGACTACGCCGTCGCGTGCCAGAAACGCCTGAGGCGGCACCACGCCACGCGCCGCGCGGCTCGACTGCACGACCACGACACCGGCCTCAACCGCCTTGCGATATGCGGCCGCCTCGGCTGCCGCCGGCCGTCCCGGCACCAGTCCCGCGCTGATGATGCCGGCGCTGCCTGCCGCGACCAGCGCGTCGATCGCCACACCGTCGGCACCCGCATACGAGATCGCGATATCGACGCGCGGCAGCGCGAATGGCGCATCCGCTTCCAGCAGCGCTCGTGAGAACCATGCGGATTCGCTACCGCGACGCGTTGCAATCGCACCGCGCCGCCACGCAACACGCGCGTCGGGCTCGATGCGCGCGAGCGGACCGTAGCCCGGCGACTCGAACGCGTTCAGTTCGAAACTGGCCGCCTTGGTCACGTCGCGCGGCGAGAACAGCCAGCCGTCCATCGCGACCAGCACGCCGTGTGCCGCGCTCAGCGGATCGCGCGCTGCCGCAATCGCGCCGCGCAGGTTCGCGAGCACGTCGCTGCCCGCGGTGTTTGCGGGCCTCTGCGCTCCCGTGACGATCACCGGCCGCGCGATGTCGAGCACGAGTTGCAGGAACCACGCGGTTTCTTCGAGCGTCGCCGTTCCGTGGGTCACGATGAACCCTGTGATGGACGGATCGGCGAGCGCCGTGTGCCGTATCAGCCGAGCGAGTTCCACCCAGTCCGCCGGCTGGATCGCCACGCTGCCGAGGCTGCGAAACGTGACGGGTAGCAGTTCGACGTCGGGCGCGAGCTCGCCGAGCGTCGCGAGCAGGGTGTCGAGCGGATGCACGACGCCGCTTTCCGAATACTCGACCCAGTCGAACGGGCCACGCGCGTGCATCGCAAATGTGCCGCCCGTACCGATCACGGCGATTTTCGGCCCGCGCGCGGTTTTGGTTGCAGTCGATAAAAAGCTCATCGTCTCAGCGGCGCAGCCGAACGTAGAGATTGCCGCCGTCGATCCGGACCTCATGGCGCCGCGTATCGCGCACGATCGGCGCGGTCGTGCCCTTGCCCGTGCGCACGTCGACGAGGCCAGCGTGCAACGGACATTCGATCTCGTGACCGTCGAGCAGGCCCTCGCTCAGCAACGCGTTGCCGTGCGTGCAGATATCGTCGAGCGCATGGATTGCGCCGGCGACGCGAAACAAGCCGACCTTCACGGTGTCGATCGTCACGCCCAGACAATCGTTTCCGTCAAAACACCGATCGAGCTCGCCGACCAGATGCCACGCGTCGGCGGCCATCGATAGTGCCGGCGCCCCGCCGCTCGCGAGCGCCGCCTCAGCCGCGTGCGCAGGCGCGTGAACCGTGCGCCCGCATACCGAGGCAATAGGAATGACCTTCATAGCGCATAGTCCTTTTGCAGATTGATCACGTCATGACGCTGCATCGCGCCGATCAGGTCCGCGACGCGCGCGAGACCGCGCTGCTCGCAGAACGCACGCAGCCCATCGATCACGCGCGGCATCGCGTTCGGCGTAATGAAGTTGGCGGTGCCGACCTGGACCGCTGCGCAGCCCGCGAGCATGAACTCGATCGCGTCTTCCGCCGTGCTGATGCCGCCGCAGCCGATCACGGGAATCTCGACGGCCTCGGCGCACTGGTGGGCCATGCGCAGCAGAATCGGCCTGGTCGCGGCGCCGGTCAGGCCACCCATCACGTTCGCGACGCGCGGCCTGAAGGTCCGCACGTCGATCGCCATCGCCAGAATCGCGTTGCAGCACACCAGTGCATCGGCGCCGGCGGCTTGCGCGGCGAGCGCGACTTCGACCAGGTTGCCGGCGTTCGGCGTCATTTTGACCCACACGGGGACGCGGATGCTCGACTTCATCGCGCGCACGACCTGATACGTCGCCTCGGGGTCCATGCCGAACGCCTTGCCGTTCTTTTTCAGGTTCGGACACGACACGTTCGCCTCGATCGCCGCAATGCCGCTCGTACCGATGCGCTCCGCCAGCTCGCCGAACTCGGCCGCCGAATTCGCGGAGATGCTGCCCACGATCGGCGGCGTATAGCGCTGGTAGAACGGCACCGTCGTATTGATGTAATAGTCGGCGCCCTTGCTCGGAATGCCGATCGAAAACAGCGTCGCGTCCTTGAACTCGGCGACCCGCGGCGGCGGTACGCCTTCGCGAATGTCGGCGGTGATCGTCTTGGTGACGATCGCGCCGAGGCAATTGAGATCGAACACGCGCGCGTTGCCGTCCGCGAAAGTGCCGGACGCGGGCATGACGGGATTGGCGAGCGTGAGTCCGCCCACCTTGACGCTCAGATCTACCATGATGTCGTTTCCTGCAAATCGAACACGGGGCCCTCCCAGCACACGCGCCGGAAGGTCAGACGGTCGGAATCGGCATGCGCGCGGAATGGACGCACGCACGCATAGCACGAGCCGATTCCGCAACCCATGTGCTGCTCGATCGCGGTTTGTCCCGCCACGCCCCACGACTTGCCGAGCTTCTGGAGCAGCATCAGAAGCCGGTTCGAGCCGCAGGTGGACAGGAAGTCGAACGGCGCTTCGGCGTGCAGCGCTTCGAGTTGCGCTGCGACGCGCGCGGGATCGCTGCTGCCGTCTTCGTCGGTGACGATATGAACCGTCGCGCCCGCCACGCGCAAACGCTCGGCGGACATCACCACGGCCTGGCTGCGCGCGCTTAGCACGGCGCTCACGCACGCGCCCCGCGCGGTGGCATGCGCCGCGAGTGGCGCGAGCGTCGCAAGGCCTACCCCGCGCGCCAGCAGCAAGACATGGCGCGTCTCTTCAGGCAATTCGAAGCCACGACCGAGCGGTCCGAGCGCATCGAGCGTGTCGCCTGGCCGCAACGTCGCCAGCCCTTGCGTGCCGATACCCTGCACCTTGTAGAGAAACTCGACGGTGTGCCGCAGCGGATCGGCGCCGTAGACGCTCATCGGCCGGCGCAGAAACGACGTGCCCGCGGCGCCCGGCGGGCACGCGAGATGGAAGAACTGGCCCGGTTGCGCGAGCGCGGCCCCGATCGGCGCGGCGACGATCATGTGACGATACTCCGCGTTGACGGGTATGTTCTGCAGCACGCGGCACGCGTGCTCGGCGATATCGAGCGCGACAGTACCGCGGCAAGAATCCGTATGGGTCGCGCAGGGCGACGCAATGACTTCTGTCATGACTGATTGTCCTCGGTGCGGTCGACGCGCAGCGCGTCGAGGTCCGCGAAATTGCTGGCGATCGGCAGCGGCCCATCCGCCAGGGTCATCATGTGGAGCGCTTCGAATTTCATGTAACTGATCAACCAGAGGCCGCTCGCCGCGTCGCGCCGGTAGTGTTCGGTCGTGACCGCGCCCAGCCACACCGCGCCTGCGCGCGTGTCCGCGTCCTCGCGCAGCGCCACCTGCATCAGCCGCCAGTTCGCCTGCGCCACGCCGCGCGCGACATCCACCTTGAGCGTCTCGCTGACGTAGTAGTGCATCGCGAAGCGCCACGGCGAATCGAGAAACCAGCGCTCGATCGCTTCACGTCCGACGAGGTCGCCGCCGAAACCGTTGCCGCCCGCCCAGACGGCATCGCCGGTGAAGCAGGCCGCTTGCTGGCGTGCGATGTCCGCGAGCGCTTCGCGGTCGAGCTTGCGGTAGTCGCCACCGTACTTCGCGTCGGCGAGCGCGCCGTAGTGCGCCTTGAGTGCGCGAATCGCTTCGATCGCTTCGAGCCGTTCGACGCGTTCCGCAAGCGCTGCCATCTGCGCGCCGCTGTATGTGGGCGTGTCGTTGCGGGTACGTGCGTCGGCCATTCCCATCGAAATCGCGCTCATCCGGCAAGCTCCTTGAGCGACGTGCCGGGGTCCGCGAGGCGCGCGACGTCCACGGGCATCGCGCTGGCGACAAGCTTTTCGAGGAAGCGCCGCTCACGGCCCGCGTTGACGAGCACACCCGCGACGATGCGACCGTCGCGCATGCTCAGCGCCGCGCAGGGTCCAGCGCCCGGTTCGCCGCGCAGCACGACCTCGTCGCGCGGATCGGGCTGGCCCACGACCTGGATGTTGTTGCCGAGCTGATCGGTCCACATCCATGGCGTTTCGCGATACGCCTGCGCGCGGCCGATCAGGGTCTGCGCGACCGCGAGCGCCTGGTTCTCGGCATTGCGCCACGTTTCCTGACGCAGACCACCGCGCTCGCTCTCGCCATCGAGCACATGCGCGACGTCGCCGACCGCGTAAAGCCACGGCGCATGCGGACTGCGGCAGGTTTCGTCGACGTCGACGCCCTGGCGTCCCGCGAGCCCCGTGCCCGCGAGAAACGCCGGCGCGCAATCGACGCCGATCGCGATCAGGATCGTGTCGGCGGCGACGTCGAAGGCTTCGCGTGATCGCGTTTGCGCGGTGTCGACGAGTTTGCAACGCACGACATAGCGCGTGCCGTCGGTGGCAAGTTGCGCCGCTTGCGCTGCGTCCGCGATCGACTCGACGGCGACCCCCAGTTCCACCCGCACGCCGCGCGCACGATGCTCGCGCAGCAGCCATTCGGACATCACGGGGGACAGGCAGCGGGCGAGCACGCGCTCGCCCGCTTCGAGCACCGTCACCGGCACGCCAAGCTCGAGCGCCGACGACGCCACTTCCATGCCGATCACGCCTGCCCCGATGATGGCGAGGCCACGGCTCTCGCGCAGCGCGCGGCGCAGCGCGAGGCTATCGTCGACCGTGCGCAGCAGGTGTACGCCGGGCCGGTTCGCGCCGGGAATCGCGCCGTCGCGCGGCGCGCCGCCCGTCGCCACGACCAGGCGATCGAACCGCACCTGGGTGCCGCTCGCGAGTGTCAGCACGCGCTCAGTCGCATCGAGCGCGACCGCACGTTCGTGCAGGCGGTCGATGCGCGCATCGCGCAACGCCGACGGCTCCCAGAACGCTGCGGGCGCCAGAACGAGCGGCGACGCCGCGAGCGTCGGCTCGGTTTCGCTCGTCAGCCATTCCTTCGAGAGCGCGGGCCGCTCGTAGGGCGGATGACGCTCGTCGCCTACGAGCGTGATGCGCCCCGCGAAGCCCAGCGACACGAGATGCTGCACGACGCGTCCGCCAGCATGGCCCGCGCCGACGACGACGACGTGCTTCACATCATCCGGTTCAAATGGATCGTGCTTCATGATTCGATCTCACACACTGGTCCCGGCGCGATACAGCACGCCCTTGGCGCCGATGCACGTAAAGCGACGCGGCTCGCGCGGCGGAATCAGGATCGCCTCGCCCGCGACGAGCCGGTAATGCTCGCCGGCCGCATCGATATCGAACTGGCCTTCGAGAATCGCGACGACTTCCTCGCCGCGCGCTCCCGCTACCTCGTCGCGCACTTCGCTCGGCTCGAACACCGCGAACTCCGTGCTCAACAGCGCGCCTTGCGCGCGCACCGTTTGGCTCTCCGCGTGCGGATCGCGCCAGCGCTCACCTGCCTGAACTGCCGTGCATTGCGCGATGTCGCCGGCCAGATTGTCAGTGCGATTATTCATTTGCGTCCCTCATCATCGATTGGCGAGCGGGTAATACGGCGTGTCGTCCTGCGCGCCATATTCCGCGCGCGGTGGCGATACCACGTTCAAGCGCATGCTCACGCCTTGCGCGCCGTAGCAGTTCTTGCCGTAGTGACTGAGGCCTGCGGGAATGATCATCGCGTCGCCTTGCGCGAGCGTGCGCTCGACGTCGGGCGTGTCCGGCCGCACCTCGAAGATCGAGCACGAACCGAGCACCTGCAGCGACGCTTCCTCGCCGTGATCGTGCGCCTTCGCGGGCAGATTCGTACCCTCCTGCTCGACGAACTTGATCACCGCAACACTCATCGTCGCGCCGATCATCGTCTTCATGTACAGGCCGTTTTCGACCACGGTCTTCAGGCCGTGATCGATGCCAAACACGCGGCATTTCGCCATTTGCTGTCTCCTTCAGGTTCAGACCGGACGCACCGGCCGATCGCGTCAACGCTCAGGGCAGCGGACGCATGACAAAAGTCTCGTCGGCGCGAAAACGCGCGGACTCGTATCCGTCGATGACGGCCGGCTGGTTATAGAACTCGATTGCAGGCGCGATCTCGGCCAGCGACAGCAGCAGGTACATCAAGGTCATCGCTTCGGGATGCTCGTCGAGCGTCGCGAGCGCGTAGCCGTTCAGATATGCGACGACGTCGTCGACCTGCGGCAGGATCGCGTCGCGAAACGCAAGAATGGCTTCCATGCCGACCGCGTGGCGTTGCGCGTTGCGTGCGGTTTCGGTCTCGAGCGCCCAGATGTCGACGAACGGCGCGAGCGACTCGAAACCCGCGGGCAACGTGCGGGCGACGGGCGCTTTTCTGCTGACGAAATTGACCGGCTGGGTAGGCATTGCGGTGCTCATGTTCGATTCCTGGTTAAACCGTCGCACTGGCCGCGACGCCTTGCGCCAGCATCCGTTCGACGACGTGATACGCGTGGCGCACCAGCAGTTCGTTGTCCTGCAACACCATCACTTTTTTCGCGCCCGTTTCGGCCGCGCGTTGCGTGCGTTCGAGCGTGCTGAAGTCTTCGAGTAGCACGTCGCGCAGCGCGACTTTCATGTATTCGAGGAAGAAGCGGCCGCCGGGCGTCGTCATTTCGGGGTAGTACACGCGTGCGTCGACGAGCGTCTGGTTGTGCGAGATCGGACGGAAGTTGTACGCCTGGCAATAGTTCGGACGCAGCGAAACGTAAAAGTCCGGGAACACGATGTTCATGTCGAACAGCCAGTTCGGGCTCCTTGTCCAGTTCACGCCTGACGGCAGCGCGTCGAGCGCAAACGCGTGCTTCGCGCTGCCGATGCCCGCGCGCAATGCCGCCGCCGCGATCGGGCGTTTATGTCCCTGCTCGGACAACGCGTTCTGCGCGGCGGCGCCGCCCTCGGTCACCGCCTTCGGGTTGCCATAGACGGACTTCTGGTTGCCCGCCAGCGAGAGCCGCCGATGAAATTCGCCGCACAGCGCGTCGAGCGGCGGCATGCTTTCGTTGTCGCTTTTGTCGATCGCGTCCGCGATCGAATTGCCGTGCACATAGGCGACGTGATACGCCTCCTGGAACGCGTCGAGCGCGAGCTTCCAGTTGCAGTTGACGACCGTTTGCCAGCCGAAGCCAGCGGTGAGCTTATCGAACGGATAGCCCTCGATGTCGCCGAACATCGGCCTCATGTAATCCGCGAGCGAGACCGGCGGATTCGGGTCCATGTTCACGAAGATGAAGCCTTGCCACACTTCGCACGCCACACGCGAGAGGCCGAACTGCTCGCGATCGAGACCGAAGAAGCACTTCTCGTCGGGCACACCCGTGAGTTTGCCGTCGAGGTCGTAGGCCCAGCCATGAAACTTGCAGAAGAATTTGCGGGTGTTGCCGCACTTGTCGTAGACGATTTCGTTCATGCGGTGCGCGCACACGTTGTGCATGGCGCGGATCTCGCCCTGACGATTGCGCACCACGATGATCGACGTGTCGCACGCGGCAAGGTCCTTCACGAAGTAGTCGCCCGGCTTCGGAATCTCCTCCACCCGACCGACCTGCAGCCACGTCTTCTTGAAGATGTGTTGCTTCTCGCGCTCGTAGTACTGCGGCGAAATGTACGGCTCGACCGGGATCGGACCGGAGCCGAGTTCGGGATACCGGCCGGTCAGCGTGCCTGCCGGCGCGGGGACTTCGGGAGACAGCAAGGTCGTGGACACGATAGCTTCACCTCAAAAACGAATGTCGTTTATTAATGAACGGTATTCTGTTTTGAAAAATTTTGATCGTCAAGTGTCTTTTGTTGATTTCGCGAAACGCGGGGCATGTCCGCGCGAATCCGAACAGGTGCGATGTAATGAAACACGGGAAGCATGAGTTGATCGCGCAAGCCGCACGCAGGCTCTTTCAGCAGCAAGGCTGTATCGAAATGGAAGTCGCGGTCGGCAGCGTCCGACACGCATCGGCGTGGGCGTGGCGGCTTGATAGAATGCCCCGAACCGACCACCGCCCCTTCCGATAGAGAGCCCTCAAGTGCCGCAAATCAAAAAAGCCGTCAAGCGGGAAGCCATTTTGACGGCCGCGTTCAACGCCTTCAGTGAAAAGGGTTATTCGGCCACGACGATGACCGAAATCGCCCGTCTCGCGGGCACCACGGTCGCCAATCTGTATGTCTACTTCGACTCCAAGCTCGTCATCCTTTATGAAATCTACGAGCCCTGGCTGATCGAGCAATTGCATCGGCTGCGCAGCGAAGTGGCGTTGCTCAACGGTCCGCGCAGGAAGATCGAGCGCATCCTGGCGGGCATCTGGGACGACATCCCGGCCGCCGACAACGCCTTCGCGAACTCGTTGATCGACGCACTCGCGAGCGCGCCCGCGGGTCTCGCGAAACCGAACAATCTGCTCGTATCGGTCGAGAATTTCCTCACGCAGCTCCTCAAAGACGCGCTGCCCGCCGAGCGCGTCGCGGCCCTCGGCGGCGACCTGTTCGCTCACGTGATCTGGATGGCGTTCGACGGCTTCGTGATCAATCAGCGTATCGGCGATCACCGCGACATCCAGCGCATCACCGCGCTCATGACCACGCTGCTATTGGGCGAGGCGCCGCGACATGACGTAAGCTGAGCAGGCGACGCGGCCTCGACCCAGGATTTTCCCGAACCACGCCTAAATTTATTTTGAAATCTTTGACGCCTCGAAAATAGAATGTCATTCTGTATTCGAGCGCAGACAACAGCTTCCGCCTGCGCCGGGCGGGCAAGCCGCACAAAGCGCGGATAGACAAGTGATCGGCGCTTTCGGCCACGAGGTCATCCACGAGGGACTGGCATCGTGCTTGCCTGATCTTTCCGGTAGTTCGTTCGAAAAAGTCATCCCATGGCGGCCATCTCCGAAAGTCCTCTCGCACTCGCACTCGACCCGCCCGCGCGCACCACGCGCCGCGTGCTGGCCCTTTGTTTCCTTACGATCGTGACCGAAGGCTATGACATCGGCGTCATGGGCACTATCGTTCCGTCGATGCTCGCCGACCCGGTGTGGAAGCTCACGCCGATCGAAGTCGGCGCGATGAGTAGCGCGGCGCTGTTCGGCACGCTGTTCGGCTCGTACTTCATCAGCGTTCTGACCGACCTGATGGGCCGCAAACGTCTGCTGATTGCGTGCGTGGCGCTGTTCTCGCTGTCGATGCTGGGTGCGGCCGTTGCGCCCACGCCGTTCATTTTCAGCGTGATGCGCTTCATCGGTGGACTCGGCCTCGGCGGCGTCATTTCCGCGGCGGCGGCGCTCACGGTCGAATACTCGCCGGCGCCCAGGCGCAACCTCAATTTCGCCATCATGTATTCAGGCTACGCGATCGGAGCGTTGGTTTCCGCTGTGATCGGGATGGCGTTTCTCGCGTCGCATGGCTGGCGCTTCGTCGTCGCGGTAGGCGCGTTGCCGCTGCTCGCCCTTCCCGTGCTGATCAAGCTGCTGCCCGAGTCGCTCGCCTATCTGATGGCGAGCGGCAAGCGACGCGAGGCCGATGAGCTCGCGCAACGGCTCGGCCTGTCGATCGCGTCGCTCGACAGCATTCCCGTCGAGGCGGTGGCCAAGCCTTCGCTGCGCGTCGTGTTCGGCGAGGTGTTCTCGCACGGCAACTGGCGGTCGACGCTTTGTCTGTGGCTCGCGCAAGTCGCCGCGGTACTCGTGATCTACGGGCTCGGCACCTGGCTGCCGCAACTGATGCGCAAGCTCGGCTACGACCTCGGCTCGAGCCTGTCGTTTCTGGCGGTCTTCATGCTCTCCTCGGCGATCGGCGGCATTCTGATCGGCCGCGTCGGTGATCGGCTCGGCCCGCGCAAGACGATCGTCGGCGGCTACGTGATCGGCGCGCTCGCGATCTGCGGACTGACGGTGAGGGGCGGCGTGTTCACGAACTACGCGCTGGTGGCGCTCGCCGGGCTGGGCAGTATCGGGGTGGCGATGGTGCAGCTCGGCTATATCGCAAGCTTCTACCGGCCGTTCGCACGAGCGAGCGCGACGGGCTGGGCAGTCGGCATAGGCCGGATCGGCGCGATGGCGGGGCCGATGCTCGGCGCGTGGTTCGCCGCGTCGCATCTCGACGTGCGCCTGAATTTCATCGCCTTCGCCGCATCGGCCCTCGTCGCCGCGCTCGCCATCGCTCTGTGCAGGCCGCGCCACGCATGACACGCCGCAGAGCCGGTGCAAACCGGCCTGCGACCTGATCTCCTCCTCCTTCTTTTCCCCTACCTGCGATCGGCATGAGACCGTTATCTAATCCTTTCGCATCCGCAATCAGTACCCCTTACGTTTCGTTGAGTTGTCTGATGTTGTGCATGGGTGTGACAGCATCGTCCGCACATGCGCAAAGCAGCGTCACGCTGTACGGCAGCATCGATGAAGGCGTTGGCTACGTGACCAATGCGAAGGGAAGCTCGCAAGTCGTCATGGGGCCGATCAGCGTGCCCGACCAGTTCGGCTTCAAAGGCTCGGAAGATCTAGGGGGTGGATCGAAAGCCGTATTCCAGCTGGAGAACGGTTTCTTCTCGAATACGGGCGCTTTCGCGACTTCGGGCGTACTGTTCAGCCGCAAGGCCTTCGTCGGGCTTTCCGACAACCGTTGGGGCACGCTCACACTCGGCAGGCAGTGGGATCTGACCGACGATGTGCTTCTGCCCAACGCGAACGGCGCTGTCCAGTACAACTACTTGCTGTACCGCCCCGCCAACATCGACAACGATGCGGTCACCCCCGTGAACAACACTGTGAAGTACGCAAGCAATCCGTGGCATGGAGTGTCGGCGCGCGCGATGTACGGCTTCACCGATCCTTCGACGGGACAGGGCCGCTATGTAGGCGGCGCGCTCCTCTACAAGTCCTCGGCGCTGCAACTGGGCGCGGTATACAGCGACACCCGCGACAAGTCGTACGCCTTCAATACGTCGCTTGGCTACGCCAGTTTCCTCGGACAGGACCTTACCGGCGGCACGCCATTCAAGGCGCGCAATACCGAGATCTTCGGTGTGGCCGGCACGTATATACCCAATCGCCAATGGGCGTTTCACGCTGTCGTCGATACGGTGAAAATCGCCAGCGATACGGATTCGACGCGTGCTACAACAACTGAGTTAGGCGTGGACTGGAACGTCACGCCATTCGACACCGTGCTGCTCGGCGGCTACCGCACGTGGTTCGACGGAAAGACCTACACGACCGCCGGTCTCTCGAACCTGTATCACCTTTCGGTGCGCACCATGCTCTACGCCGAGCTGACCTATCAGCACACGGGTGGCGGCGCGCAAGCGGCGCTGCTCTCGTTGTCGCCGTCGTCGCGCAGCGATCAGGCGTCGGTGCGCATTGGCGTGCAGCACTTCTTCTGACTGAGCTTGCGACCGGTGCTTCGATCGACGACAGCAAGTCGCATATGGGTGCACCGGTAACGACCTGGGAGAACGGTTGCATCGCGATGCGACGGCACCGGCTTCCCGCGCACAGAGAAAATCGATCGGCGCTGCCGCCATCCCATCAACGATCCCGTCACGCTGGCGAGGTTTCGGTGTTCAGCTTCGACACGGCACCCGTCTTCTCGTCGTAGCGGTAGCCTTGTTTCTCGAGTTGAGCGCTGATCGTTTCGACGAGCACCTGCTGCTGAATCTCCTTGCGCAGCAATTCATGCTCCGGCTTGAGCTGGCCCAGTTCAGCGGCAAGCCGGCGGCTCAATGTCGCTTCGCCCGCGCCGCGGGCAAGGACGACGACCATTTTTTCATTCGCCTGAGCCAGTTGCTGCTTCAGTGCGTTCGAGTAGTCGGACCATTTCCTGACGGTCTCCCGCGCTTCGGCAATTGCGGCGGCATGCGCGTCCGCGTCGCGCGTCATCTGCGCCTTCAATGCCTCGAGCTGCTGAGAGTCGGCAGTCACCGGCGACGCCGACTCCAGGCCCGCGACGTTCTCGCTCGCCACCGTGCTTTCGGCCCGCTCGGCCGCGCGCTGCTGCTCCGCGTCGGCACGCTCCTGCGCTTCGGACAAGCTGGCCGACAGTCTCGCGATTTCGGAGGCGCCCGCGTCACGCTCATCGGTCAGGCTGGCGATCTGCGTCTGGACATTCTGCAATTCAAGTGCGGCGGCATTCCGTTCAGCCTGCGCGCCCGCGACCTCTTCCCGGCGGGCCGCGTGCGCTTCCTGCTCGGCCTGCAGCTCTGCGCGAATCGCTTCGAGCTCGCTTTGAAGACGAGCGACCGCTTCGGAATGCGCCGCTTCCAGCGCCGCACGCTCCGTTTCGTCGGCCGGCGTTTCGACGACTGACCCAGCCGACTCGTTCGCCACCTCGCCCTCGCCCACGGCGTCGGTCTCCTCGTGCGAAACCGCTCCGCGCTCCGCGGCCAGTTCCGCGCTCTGCAGTTCCGCTTCGAGGAGCGAAACGCGCTCTGCAAGTTCCTGCGCGCGCTTCTCCGCCGCGTCGGTCCGTTGCACCGCGAGCGCAATGTCCTCTTCGAGCCCGGCTACTGCGTCGACTTTCTCGTCGTAGGCGCTCGTCATCTTATCCAGTTCGACTTGCAGCGCATCGAGTTCCTGGACGGTGGTTTGCAGCTCGGCGAGCGCGTCGTCGCGCTCGTTGCTGGCGTCCTCGACACGCTGGCGCATCGCGGCGAGGCGTCGCGCCACCGCGCGTTCAGCTTCGTCCTGCGCTGAGCTCCACAGCCGGTCGAGCGCATCGCGCATGGTGTCGGTCACGGTCTCCGGCAAAGCCGGACGTTCGACGACCTGCGGCACCCGCGGGGCGCGCGTTTCACGCCACTTGCGCAATGCCGCGGCCACCGCGACCACCGAGCCTGTATGGACTTCGGACCAGATGGCTACCGGAGACACCTTCTCGCCTTCTTCGGCCAACCGGTTTGCGATTTCAGCGACGAGTTCGTCCGTGATCGTAATGTTGCTTGACATGCCTGCCTCGACAAAGTGCACGTGGTGACGAATACCGTTTCGTCGTTCGGGAGGCGGCCCCGCGCTGGGACTCGCCTCGCATACCTACGAATTGTCGAGTACTTCCCCGGCGGTCAATCGCTCGAAAAGCCGAGGTTACGGGGAGGTATTCATCGGATTGCGCCACCAAAGGTCCGGCACACATGCATTCAGAGCTTTCCGGCGATCCGATCCGCGTGATACGACGAACGCACGAGCGGCCCCGACACCACTTCCATGAACCCCAGCTTCAAACCTTCGTCGCGTAGCATGTCGAACGTCGCGGGCGGCACGTATCGCCGCACCGCCATGTGAAACCGCGACGGCGCGAGATACTGGCCGATCGTCAGCACGTCGACGTCATGGGCACGCAGATCGCGCATCGTCGCGAGCAGTTCGCTGTCGGTCTCGCCGAGCCCGGCCATCAGGCCGGATTTGGTCAACACCGCCGCGTTCTGGCGTTTCGCGCGCGATAGCAGTTCGAGCGAACCGAGGTAGTCCGCGCCTGCCCGCGCCGCCCGGTACAGCGACGGCACCGTCTCGATGTTGTGATTAAAAACGTCTGGCCACGCCACGGACAGAGCATCGAGCGCGCGGTCGATTCGCCCGCGAAAATCCGGCGTCAGGATTTCCACGCGAATGCCCGGCACGCGCTCGCGC
Source organism: Paraburkholderia sp. MM5482-R2 (assembly GCF_050436125.1). NCBI lineage: Bacteria > Pseudomonadati > Pseudomonadota > Betaproteobacteria > Burkholderiales > Burkholderiaceae > Paraburkholderia > Paraburkholderia sp. MM5482-R2. The sequence continues at coordinate 122,224 of NZ_JBNDLP010000004.1, forward strand.
ACGAGCGCAATACAACGCGCGAAGTGCGCGGCGCCGCCGTCGCGCAGATCGTCGCGGTCCACCGATGTAATCACGACGTAACGCAGCCCGAGCGCCGCGACGGCGTCGGCAAGCCGCGCGGGCTCGTCGTCGTCGAGCGCTTGCGGCCGTCCGTGCGCGACGTCGCAGAACGCACAGCGCCGCGAGCAGATCCCTCCCATGATCATGAATGTCGCCGTGCGCTGCGCGAAACACTCGCCGATGTTCGGACACATCGCCTCCTCGCAGACCGAATGCAAGCTGTGCTCGCGCAGCACCGCCGCCATGCCCGCGACGGTTTCGCTCATCATCGGCCGCGCGTGCAGCCAGGGCGGCTTCGGCAATACGGTCGAATCGTCCGCCGGCACGATCTTCACGGGAATGCGGGCGAGCTTGTCGCGGTTGCGCTTGCCATGCTGGCCAAGCGCCGTGAGGCTGTCGGTATGAGGAGCGGCGTCCATCGCGGTTATCCGAAGAACTCGTTGAGCAGGCGGTTCACCTCCGATGCAGCCTCCATCTGCACCATGTGTCCTTTGCCGTCGATCACGTGCACACGCACCTGAGCGGGCAGCCCCTGCGCGTGCGCGGCCGGAATGATCTGGTCCTGCGCGCCCCAGATCACCAGCGTGCGAGGCGCGAGCGTGTCGAGCCGCTCGCGATAGACGCGGCTTTGCACGCCGCCTTCGAACGCGGACGCAGCAATCTTGCGCAGCGCGTCGTTCACGCCTTCGAGCCGCTTGTACTTGACGATGTCTTCGATCAGTTGCCGCGTGACCAGCGACCCGTCGGCAAAAAGCTTCACCAGATGCGGCTTCAGCGCGTTGCGGCTGCTGCCCTCGACGAATCCTTCGATGTATTCGCGATTGATCTCGTCGCCGAGCCCCGCGCCCGCGATCAATGCCAGCGAGGCGACGCGTTCGGGCGCCTTCGCGGCGACCGTCATCGACACGGCGCCGCCCATCGAATGGCCGACGAGATGCGCGCGCTCGATGCCCCGGTCGTCGAGAAACGCGACCACGCTGTCGGCCAGTTCGTCGAGGCTGCCCGTGTCGACCGCCTTGCCCGACTCGCCATGCCCCGGCAGATCGAGCGCCCACACGGCGCGGTGCGCGGCGAGATCCGCATGATTGAAGAGCCAGTTGTTCAGATCGCCGCCGAAGCCGTGGATCAGCACCGCGGGTGTGCCGCCGTCGCCGATCTTCAGGTAACGCACGGTGCGCCCGCCGATCTGCGCCTTTTCCGGCTGCGGTCCGGCCTCCGCCGTGTCCGTGGTGGCCGGCACGAAGTCGCGCTGGAACGCCTCGACCGCCGCATCGATGTCGGCCTCGGAGCTCGCTTCGTCGGCGACGACGCCGAGCAGCGCGCCGATCGGCAGCGTGTCGCCCTGCCGCGCGATCTGCCTGCGCAGCGTGCCGTCGAAAGCGCACTCGACGCCCGACGAAATCTTGTCGGTCTCGACATCAAGTATCTCGTCGCCCTTCGCGACTTTTTCGCCAACCTCCTTCAGCCAGCCGTTGACCTGTCCCTGCTCCATCGACAGCCCCCACTTGGGCATCGTGATCATGTGAATCGGCATTGCTCAGCTCCTCACTTTCCGCACGGCCACGGCGATGTTCTCCGCGGACGGGATATACAGATCTTCGAGCACGCCTGCGAAAGGCGCGGGCGTATGCGGCGCGGTCACGAGTTCGATCGGCGCCTTCAGCGAATGGAACGCGCGCTGCGCGACCAGCGCGGCGATATCGGTCGCAATCGAGCAGCGCGGATTCGCCTCGTCGACCACGACGACGCGCCCGGTGCGCTCGGCGCTTTCCAGGATCGTTTCCTCGTCGAGCGGGGAGGTCGTGCGCAAATCGATCACCTCGACCTGGATGCCCTCTTTCGCGAGCTTTTCGGCGGCATCCGTCGCGTGGTGAACCATCCGGCCATAGGTCACGATGGTCGCGTCGTCGCCTTCGCGCACCACGTTCGCTTCGCCGAACGGAATCGCATACGACTCTTCCGGCACGTCGCCCTCGCGGCCATACAGCAGCTTGTGCTCGCAGAAGATGACCGGGTCGTTGTCGCGAATCGCCTGGATCAACAGGCCCTTCGCGTCGTACGGCGTCGACGGGCACACCACTTTCAGGCCGGGGATATGGGTGAACATCGACGTCAGCATCTGCGAGTGCTGCGCGGCCGCGCGCAGGCCAGCGCCCTGCATCGTGCGAATCACGACTGGCGTCAGCGCCTTGCCGCCGAACATATAGCGAAACTTCGCGGCCTGATTGAAGATCTGGTCGAAGCACACGCCCATGAAATCGATGAACATCAGCTCGGCGACGGGCCGCATGCCGCATGCGGCCGCGCCGACCGCGGCGCCGATGAAGCCGCCTTCGGACAACGGCGTGTCGAGCACGCGCCCCGGATACTTGTGAAAGAGTCCTTTCGTCACGCCGAGCACACCGCCCCACGCATCCTGTTCGCCTGGGGACCCAGCGCCCCCCGCGTTGTCCTCGCCCATCACGATGACGGTTTCGTCGCGCGCCATCTCCTGGCTCAGCGCTTCGTTGATCGCCTGAGAAAACGTGATCTTCCTTGCCATGACTGTCTCCTGTCGATCGGAGTTAGCGCTTTAGCTGTCGAACAGAGTTGGCGCTTTAGCGCTTACTCTGGTCCCATGCAACGCACTTATTCCGATCCCATGTAAAGCTGAAGATTGAATGGTTTCGCGCCGCGGGTTACGGATAGGACACGTAGACGTCGGTCAGCAGGTCGGCGGCCGTCGGCAGAGGCGCGGCCTTCGCTTCGGTCACCGCGCCGTCGATCAACTGCTTCACCGTGGCATCGATGCCGCGCAGTTCGTCGGTGCTGAGCATTTCGGCGCGCACCACGCGCTCCTCGAAACGCTTCAGGCAGTCCTTTTCGTCGCGCAGCTTCTGCACTTCGCCGGGCGCGCGATACGTTTGCGCATCGCCCTCGAAGTGACCGAAATAGCGCGACAGCTTCACTTCGACGAGCGTCGGGCCACCGCCGCCGCGCGCCCGCTCGATCGCGGCGCCGAGCGCCTCGTGCACCGCGAAGAAATCGAAGCCGTCGACGATCACGCCGGGCATGCCAAAGCCGCTCGCGCGGTCGGCGATGTTGTCGGCCGCGACCGACCACGTCGACGAGGTCGCCTCCGCATAGCCGTTGTTCTCCGCGACGAAGATCGCCGGCAGGCGCCAGACGGAAGCGAGATTCATCGATTCGAAGATCACACCCTGGTTCGACGCACCGTCGCCGAAGAAGCACACGCCGACGCCGCCGGTCTTCCTGAGCTTCGCGGCGAGTGCGGCGCCGCACACGAGCGGACCGCCCGCGCCGACGATCCCGTTGGCGCCGAGCATCCCTTTCGACAGATCGGCGATATGCATCGAGCCGCCCTTGCCGCGGCACACGCCGGTGCTGCGGCCGTAGATTTCGGCCATCATGCCGGGCACGTCGACGCCCTTCGCGATGCAGTGGCCATGACCACGGTGCGTGGTGGCGACATAGTCCGCGTCGTTCAGATGCATCATCGTGCCGACCGCCGACGCTTCCTCGCCGGCATACAGATGCACGAAGCCGGGTATCTCGCCGGTGGCGAATTCGACGTGCAGGCGCTCCTCGAACTCGCGGATCGTGCGCATCATCCGGTACGCTTCCAGCAGCTTTTCCTTGCTCAACTGCGTCGATACAGACATGGTGTGTCTCCAGGGAATGATCTCGATGGTCACTGCTACTTCAGCCAGCTTTGCTTCAGGCGTTCGCTTCCTCCTGAGTTGATTACCTCCGACGCGCCGCCGCTTCGCGCATCAACTGCCGCGACGCGCAATAGCGCAGCGTGCGGCCGACATCGACGGTGAGCGGTCCCGCCCAGTCGAGCGCGATCTCGTAGCGGTCGTCGCGTTCGAGCTCGATCTCGCGCTCGCCGTCGAAGGCGAGCGTCCCTTGTTCGGTATGCAGCGGCGTCCAGCAGCCCGCTTCGAAGCGCTCGCAGGTGCGCATCGTCACCCGATCGACACGGCCCGGCGCGAGCGGCGCGAAGATCGGCATGCCGGATTCGCCCGCGCGCGCGAACGTCAGATGCAGCCCGTACGGCGCGCCGCGCTCGACCGGCGCCCACGCCCCGCCGATCGACGACAGGCCGATACCATCCGGCGCCGCGAAGGTCAGAAACAGCGCTTCGATATCAGCCGGCTCGCAGACGGCTCGCGCACCGACGAAACGCTGCCGGCTCACGCACACATCGACCAGCGCGATTTCCTCGCGCCCCTTGTTCGGGCCCGCGACGCAACGGACCACGAGACGCTTGTTGCGCGTCAGCGCGACCTCGGGCGGCACGAGCCCCGAAGCGGCGAGCGCGCCCGCGAGGCCCGCCACCGTCGCTTCGCGCAGTTCCGGAAACGCGTTGTTGGTACCCGTCGACAGCGTCAGCAGCGGCACCTCGCCGCAATGCGCGGCAACCGCGCGATGCGTGCCGTCGCCGCCGAGCACCGCGATCAGATCGACACCCAACCCGACCATCCGCGCGACACCCGCATGGGTGTCGGCCGCGCTGTCCGTGATCGGCAGTTCGAGAAATTCGACGGTCGGCCAAGGCTGCGGCTCGGCCACGGCCGCGTGCGTTTCAAGCGCACGCAGTACCAGTGCAGCGACACCGGTCCGGTCGCGCAAGGTCAGCACGCGAGCGACGCCGAGCATGCCGAGGCCCGCGAGCAGGCGCACGACCATGTTCGCCTTCTCGGCGGTCGGAAACACCGAAGCGTGCGTGGTGAGGCGTCGAATATCACGGCCCGATGCCGGGTTCGCGATCACGCCGACGGTGATGGGTGATGACACTGGCTTGTCTCCTGTGCGCGAGTAGCGAAGCGACTTGCTGTGATGAAGCGCGCTTGCTTTCGCGTTTGCTTGTCTGCCAGCGATACTGCAAAGGTCGGGCCAGTTGCTTGTGCGTCGTGCGCACGCGCCGAAAGCGCCGTATTCACGGGGTGGACGCGGAGGTCGAACGTTCGCGGCCGCTTTCATCGGACCTGCGCCGCGCAGTTCACTGTGTCTCACGGGCCCGTCCCGCGACGTGGTGCGCGGCTCACAGCACGTCGCGACGCTTGCGCGGTACCGCGCCAGACAAGGGTTTGCTCGATGCGACCAGCGTCTCGCTCATCGCTGAGACGTTCGTCTCACGCCCCTGACGTGCTGCGCCGCAATGTGATCGCTCAGTGTGGATGTGCTACAAGACAGGGACGCGCCCTACTCGGTGTCGCTCGCCTGGAGCCGGCCATGCCCTATGTTTCTCAAACGCAGCACGTCGATCGCGTACGCGGGGCCATCGAAGGACGCTTGCCGGCCCCTGCCAATTCGTCGCGCCTCGTGTCGTCGTGGCAGCGTTCGTACGAGCAGTACCGGCTCGACCCCAGTTCGGTGATCGGCCCGCGCGTGCTGACGTCCGCCGAACTGCGCGAAGTCCAGGGCAAGGAGGAAGCCTTTCTGCGCGCCTCGGGCCAGTGCCTGACGCGGCTGCACGAAATGATTCGTGTCGCCGACTATTGCGTGATGCTGTCCGACGCGCACGGCGTCACGATCGACTATCGGATCGACCGCGACCGGCGCAACGATTTCAAGCATGCGGGGCTGTATATCGGCTCGTGCTGGTCCGAGCGCGAAGAAGGCACCTGCGGCATCGCGAACGTACTCACCGATCTCGCGCCGATCACCGTGCACAAGACCGATCACTTCCGGGCCGCGTTCACGACGCTCACGTGCAGCGCTTCGCCGATCTTCGCGCCGACCGGCGAATTGATCGGCGTGCTCGATGCATCGGCGATTCGATCTCCCGACAACCGCGACAGCCAAGGGCTGGTTTTTCAGCTGGTGCGGCAAAGCGCGAGTTTGATCGAGGATGGTTACTTTCTGAATCAGACCGCGCAGCACTGGATCCTCTTCGGCCATCAAAGCCGCCATTTCGTCGAAGCACAGCCCGAAGCACTGATCGCATTCGACGAATGCGGCAACATCGCCGCCGCGAACCGCAAGGCGCACGAGAGCATCGCGGGGCTCGACGGGCCGCGTCACATCGACGAGATATTCGACACGTCCGAGGTCCGTCTGCACGACGTCGCGCGCACCGACATGATCGTGGCGCTGCGGCTGCGCGCGACCGGCGCGATGCTGTATGCCCGCATTCGCGCGCCGATGAGACGCGCGGCTCGCCCGCTCCTCGCGACACGGCCGGCCGATCCGCATGCGGACAGCAGCATCGGCGCGATGAGCCGCTTTTTGCACAGCTCGGACGAACGGATCGCGCGCAACGCGCAAGTCGCATTGCGGATCGCCGGCAAGCGGCTCCCGGTTCTGCTGCTCGGCGAAACCGGTGTCGGCAAGGAGGTGTTCGCGCGCGCGGTGCACGACTCGGGTTCGCGGCGCACGCGGCCGTTCGTCGCCGTGAATTGCGGCGCGATTCCGGAGCCGCTGATCGAGAGCGAGCTGTTCGGTTATGCGCCTGGCGCGTTCACCGGCGCGCGCAGTCGCGGCGCGCGCGGCAAGATCGCCCTCGCGCATGGCGGCACGCTGTTTCTCGACGAAATCGGCGACATGCCGCTCGGCCTGCAAACACGCCTGCTGCGTGTACTCGCCGAGGGCGAAGTGGTGCCGCTTGGCGGCGATACGCCGGTGCGCGTCGATATCGACGTGATCTGCGCGACGCACCGCGATCCGATGCAGATGGTCGAAGCTGGATCGTTCCGCGAAGATCTCTACTATCGCCTGAGCGGCGCAACGCTGCGCATACCGCCGCTGCGCGAGCGCACCGATATCCGCGATGTGATCGATACGGTGTTCAACGAGGAAGCCCAGGCGGCCACGCATGTGCTGATGCTCGATCCGCAATTCGCCGGGCGTCTTGCCGCTTTTTCGTGGCCCGGCAACATCCGGCAACTGCGCAACGTGCTGCGATATGCGTGCGCGGTCTGCGATTCGGCTCGCGTCGAGTTGCGGCACGTATCGCCGGACTTCGCGGCGCAACTCGCGCCCGCCGTCACGCCGGCGCTCGCGGCGAACTCAACGTCGCCGGCCAGCGCCGACGACGAGCGGGCACGGATCGTCGCGGCACTCACGCGTTGCCAGTGGCGGCCTAACGCCGCCGCGCTGGCATTAGGCATATCGCGCGCGACGCTGTACCGGCGCATCGCGCGGCTGGGCATCGTCGGGCCGCATCGCACATAAGCGGCATTGCGATCGCCCGTCTGAGTCTGCCGCTGTGCAGACAGCGTCCGATTCCCACGCCCTCACCCGCAGAGTGAAATCTTTTCGCGGTTCGTCCATCGCGAGCGAAAAGATTTTATTTCGGCACAACCCTGCTCCCATGCGCAGTTTGTGCCGACAGACAGGCATGACTTGCCGGACTCAGTGATCGGTCGCAACGCGAGACCACCCACGACCGCGCATCGAATGTCCTGAACGGCTCACGCGACGCACTCGCGACCCGAAGGACTCCCCAACTTCTCTCCGGATTCCTTGCGGGCCGCCCTCGCGGCAGCTCGCGCTATTGTCATGATTGCGCGACGTCAATTTCTTGGTTGTCTCACTGCGCTCGGCGGAAGCGTCGTATTGAGCGCGTGCGGCGGTGGTGGTGGTGGTGGTGATAGCGGTACTGCGGATGCCGGCGGCTCTTCCACGGGCAATTCCACGAACCCGTCGAGCACGACGGCGGCACCCTCTACGGGCACGGCAACCTCCGGTATCGCGACCTCGACGGGCACGACCAGTTCCGGTACTACGACTTCGACTGGCGGCACGACGACGGTGGCGAACGGCTCGTCGCCGACCGCCTCGACTGGAACGGCCTCCACCGGTACGTCCGGCTCGACCTCGGGCGACAGTTCTGGCGCTCCATCGGATCCGAACTCGGGGTCACCCGGCAACACATCGAACGCTTCGCCACAGAACACCACCATCCCCCCGGCGACGGTGATTATCGACAGCCAGAACGCGTCGTGGACCCTGGTCGGCGGATCTGTCTACAGGAACGGTGTCGCGGCGGGCAACACCTACAACGTCTCGTTGATACTCTGGTACGGGGGTACGATCTATCACGAGGGAACCGGCGGCCAATTTTACGGATGGAATGGTTCGGGATGGCAGTCGTGCAATGACCCACGTTTGGGCGGCACCTCCGCCGACGGCACCATGATCCCGCCCGCGTCGTATCTGATCGACAAGGTCGGCACGATATGGACCGTCGTGAACGGTGTCGTGTACCGCAATCGGAGTGCCGTCGGCACGATGTCGAATGCTGCGCTTCTGCTGTGGTACGGCGGCAAGTTCTGGGCACAATCGACCGGCGGTCAGTTCTACGTGTGCGCCGATGCGGATGAATGGTTGCCGTGCAACGATCCGCGCATCGCGACCGCGGCGCCGGCCGGCTCGTTTCACGGTATCAACGGGCATTACGATTATTTGTATTCCACATCGCAACTCGTGTCGATCATGCAAGCCCTGGGCTGCTCGACGTACCGGCTCAGCTGTACCGACTACGCACCGCAACTCGCCGCGGTCGTGGCGTTGGCACAAGCATTCCAGCCAGCGGGCTTTACCCTTTTCGTGCTGATCGATGCCGGCATCTACGACGGTAACGGCAACCTGTTCACGAGCGAATCGACCGCCTACACACGCGGCTTCAATTGCGCGGTAACTGTCGCGACGGCGTTGCAACCCTACGGCGTGACCCTGTATGAATGCGGCAACGAACTGACGCGCGCGAACGGAATCATTCTCGACTCCACCAACGCAGGAACGAGCGTCGTCGACTTCAACAATGCGAACTGGCCGCTGATGCGCGGCGTGATGCGCGGCATGATCGACGGGGTCAAGTCGGTGCAGGCGGATGCTAAATGCGGCGTCAACTTTTGCGTCGCGGACACCGGCGCATCCGACGCTCTGTGGGATGGCAAGCAGCCCGATGGCACGAGCGGCCATCCGACCGTCAGGTGGGACTTGACTACGTGGCACAACTACGAGGTGTACGGCGACATCTTCGATATCGGCTCCGACGGGTCCGGCCCGGGCTTCGATTTGCCCACCTATTGCAAGGCCCGATATGGCGTCCCCTTCGTGATCTCGGAATGGAACACAGGACCGGAGAAGACCGAGGCGTACCGGGCCAACTACATCACGTCGCGCCTGCTCACTTACTATCAGGCGAGAAAGACGAAGAACATTCAATCGGCGATGTATTACGAGCTCGATAGCGGGGACGCAACTTACGGTCTGGTGATCAACGGCACGGCGCTTGGGCTTCCGTACAATGCGTTCGCGAGTTTTGTCGCGAGCCATCCCGATAGCTGAGCGTCCGCACTCGCTGAGTCCGCGCGCTGCCTACGGTCGATCCGACCGGCGCGAGACGTTGACGGATAACCCGTCCCGGCCGAGACCGCGATAGGTCTCCTAGCCCGGGGCGACGAGTTGCGAGTCAGGCGACCTCTGTTGCAACGCGGCTGTGTCCGTGCACCACATTACGCCCACAGCCGCATCGCTACAGCGCACGATTCGTGCAATCAGAAGATCAGAACTGGTGTCGCAGGCCCACGGTGACCGCGACCTGCGTGCCCGTCGACGATGGCGAGAGGGTATTGATCATCGCATCTGCGAGCACGGAGTCCGCCGGCGCGCCATGAACATGCTGATAGACCCCTTCCAGGTACACGTCGGTACGCTTGCTCAACGAATAGTCGGTCTGCAGCATGACCGAATTCCATTTTGGAGAGGCCTTCGTGGCCCCCTGGTTGTAAGCACCGTCAGTGAACGTATAGGCACCGGATACGCTCCACGCAGACGTCACCGAGTAGTGTGCGTTCACCTCGTAATTGTCCAATCGCAGATTACCGCCAAGCGGTAGATAGCTGCCGAGGCCCAGCGAGATGACGCCCGCCATGTTGTCGATCTGAGTATGGCTCCACACGAATCCGACAGTTGCGGGGCCGAACGTGTAATTGCCGCCGGCGCCCCAGATACGCTGGCGCTCCGCGATGAAGTTCGCGCTGCCGTCGCCCTGCGCGATTGCCCCATTCGGATTCGTGGCCGATACGCCACCGCCTGCGTTATTGAACTGCAGGTACCCGCCAGCAAGATTCACCGGGCCCTGCGCATAACCTACGCTAAAGCCGTACGCGCGATTGTCAGCGAATCCTCCCGCCTTGTTGCTGAACGAATACATGCCTTCGAACGTCACGCCGGCATAGGTCGGGCTCACATACTTGACCGAGTTGTTGACGACCACCGAATCAGCCGCCAGGTTGTCGTTCTCGAACGGGTGTGCGGCGAGGTTGCCACCCCACGTGTTGCTCCCCGCGGTGATCGGTCCGAGCTGGTCGTTCAGCACATCGAACTGGCGGCCCAACGTCACGGTGCCGAGATTGTCGCTTTGCAACCCGACCCAGGCCTGAGAACCGAAGGCGTCACCCGGAAAGGCCTGGCTACCGTTGTTTAGATTGAAGCCCTGCTCGAGTTTGAAGATCGTACGAACACCACCTCCCAGATCTTCGGTACCCTTGAGGCCAAACACCGTATTCTGCGTGGAGCTGGTCGCCATTTGCCAATTGCTATGACCGGCCTGGTTGTTGGTATAGATGAGTCCCGTGTCGATAAGACCGTACAGGGTCACGCTGTTTTGCGCATACGCGGAAACCGAAAATGCGCCGAGGACCCCAATTGCCAGCAAGGTTTTTTTCATGTCTTATGCCCCATTTGCGATTACAGAAAAATAGAACAGCTTTTTCTTAATTGGAGTTCCATCCCGGGACATTCCACCTGGGATGGTCAGCTCGCGCCGATCTGCTTCTAAATCGAAATGTGCTTTCCAAGCGCATCAAACAAGCAGAATGGCCACTAGCTGACCGGCGGTCGCAATCACGATCGCCAGATCAACCGGATTGGCCAGAAGAAATCCGAGAAAATCTGAATCGACGGCGCGCGTGCGCCACATCCCGACAAAGCCGACCGACAGAATCAGCCCGAATAAAAAGTCGAATCCGAATCCTGCGGCGAGCCATCTGTTATGCCTGACGACAGGTTCGGCGAATGCGAACATTGCCAAAAAGGCGATTTGCGATATGAGAACAACCAGTACGACGACATGCTGCTGATTATTCTTTTTCATCGGCTGGCGGAAATCCGGTTGCTCGAACCCGGCACGACCTCCTCGCTCGTCCGGGCGAGCTTCGGCAGTACCGGCGGCCACCCCCGCGAACGGAAAGTGACCGTCGTACCCGCTCCATCCGCGGCGCAACCGTTATTCGACCGCCTCGCCATGCAGCACCAGGTCCAGTCCTTCGCGCTCTTCTTCCTCGGCGACACGCAACCCCATCACTGCGTCGATTGCCTTGAGCAGAACAAACGAGACCACCCCGCTGTAGATCAGCGTCGTCGCGACACCCTTGAGTTGCAGCATCACGTCACCGTCCGCGCCGCCGATGTCCTTGACCGCGAACACGCCGGTCAGCAGCGCACCGACGATCCCGCCCACGCAGTGCACGCCGAACGCGTCGAGCGAATCGTCGTAACCGAGCTTGTGCTTGAGCCACGTGGCCGCCCAGAAGCAGACCACACCCGCGACGATACCGATCACGAGCGCGCCGAGCGTGCCGACGAAGCCCGACGCCGGCGTAATCGCCACCAGACCCGCGACCGCGCCCGACACGATACCGAGCACCGACGGCTTGCCCTTGGCTGCCCATTCGGCGAACATCCACGCGAGCGCCGCCGCGGCGGTCGCCACCTGCGTCGCGAACATCGCGAAGCCGGCACGGCCGTCCGCTGCCACGGCCGAACCCGCGTTGAAGCCGAACCAGCCGACCCACAGCATCGCGCCACCGATCAGCGTGAGCGTCAGGTTGTGCGGCGCCATCGCTTCCTTGCCATAGCCGACGCGCTTGCCGAGCACCAGACAGCAGACCAGGCCCGCGATACCGGCGTTGATGTGCACCACCGTGCCGCCCGCGAAGTCGAGGATGCCCGCGCTAGCCAGCCAGCCGCTCGGCTCCCACACCATGTGCGCGATCGGCGAGTAGACGATGATCGACCACAGCGTCATGAACACCAGCATCGCCGAGAACTTCATGCGGTCCGCGAACGCACCGGTGATCAGCGCCGGCGTGATGATCGCGAAGGTCATCTGGTAGACGAAGTAGACCGTCTCGGGGATCGTCGGCGCGAGGTGGCTGACGGTCAGCGTCGTGGCCTTGTCGCCCTTGATGTAGTTCATGCCCGTCATGAACACGCGCGAGAAGCCGCCGATGAACGAGCTGCCAGGCGTGAACGCGAGGCTGTAGCCCACCACGGTCCAGACGATCGTCACGACACAGGTGATCGCGAAGCTTTGCATCAGCGTCGCAAGCACGTTCTTCTTGCGGACCATGCCGCCGTAGAACAGCGCGAGACCCGGGATAGTCATGAACAGCACCAGCGCGGTGGAGGTCAGCATCCACGCGGTGTCGCCGGAGTTGATCTTCGATGAATCGACCGAGAACGGTGCGGTCGGGGCGGCCGGTGCCGCTGGAGCCGCGGACGCTTGCGCGACCGGCACGGAGGCGGCCGCGGGCGCCGAGGCGTCTTGCGCGAATGCGGAGCCCAGCCCGCCGGCGAGCAATGAGCCGGCCATCAACAACGTCATCAACAGTTTGCGCATCTTTCTTTCCTCTTATCCCAGTGTTTTTTTATAGGGCGTCGGCGCCGGTCTCGCCGGTGCGGATCCGAATCACCTGTTCGATCGGCGTCACGAAGATCTTCCCGTCACCAATCTTTCCGGTACGCGCCGCACGCTCGATCGCCTCGATAGCCTGATCGACGATGTCGTCCGGGACGGCGACCTCGATCTTCACTTTCGGCAGGAAATCGACGACGTACTCCGCGCCCCGATACAGTTCGGTGTGCCCTTTCTGACGCCCAAAACCCTTCACCTCCGTAACCGTGATTCCAGAGACGCCAAGCGATGACAAGGCTTCTCGAGCCTCATCAAGCTTGAATGGCTTGATGACCGCACTGATTAGTTTCAATTTGCCTCTCCGTTGACCGTCGATCCCGATGTTGGCCGCGAATGACCGTGGCTCAGCGCGGAGACGTTCAAAGCAACTGTCATGCCATTTGCACTGCGGGTACTGGAGCGGGGAGTTATCGGAGGAGCCGAACTTCGGGTCCTTCAGCGGTCAGATGGATGTTATGAGGAAGGGAGCGGGATTGGGCGGCAGCACTGTCAGAAGGCTTCTTGGCGGAATGCGGTGTACAGATGGAATGTACCCAGGCACCATGTGCGAGCGCGTTTTCCTGTCGTCCGTCCAATCGGGGGCATGCGTGCACGGTTCTGCCGCTTGTCATTACATATTCATTAATCGAAGCTTCCAGGTTTCCACTCGCACGCCCGACGCTCGCGGAGCGTTCAAGAGGTCGAGCGCAACTCCGCCGTAATAACGTGCAAAGTACGGGGCGTACTTCCGCGACCCGGAGGGAAACAGGATTTGCGTTTGTTGTCACGATCCCGTGACTCCGTAGCATTCGCAAAGCCCCGAACACGCTATACACCGGCCTATTTTCGAAGCGGTACCCGCTTCGACTTGAAAATTGCCGTCGAGGCGGCGCGAGCGGTCCACGGGATCGGGTCGGCTACTGTTCAGTGAACCTAACATTCGGTTGACTTCCCGAGGCATTCGTCACCCCCGATGATCCCGTCGAGGGCTTCCATTCAGCAAGTCAGTCGTTAGCCGAGGTAATCTTGATGAACGGCCTGAGTTCAGGATTTGAGAGAGCGAGAAGATTGAGCGTCGCCCCGCCGAACCGACGCGCGAACTCATCGTCCAGCGTATTGTTGTAGTCGGCCACCGGCAGTTCTAAAGGAAACTGTCGCGTGGTAACCGCCAGCACCTTTTCAACCTCAAGCGTATAGGAGACCAGTGCCTGCTTTTCCTCCGACCACATGACCACGACACATCGCTTTTGGGGGTGAGTTGCCATTCAATATCTTCTGCATCGTTGATGGTTCTGAAATGCTCTCTGCGAGCACACATCCATGAATCTCTGCCCACCCATTGCCATCCGATAGGCAGTGCATTCGTCCATGTCTCGTTCGTACTGCGCGTGGCATTCTGCCTCGTGCGCTTCGCTCACTCCGCGCGCCGCGATGCTCTGCACATCGTCGCTTATCGCGTCCGGTGTGTACTTGAACGGCTGCGCATTGTCGAAGTTCTGCGGCACGCGTGGGGTGTCGCGGTAGAGCGACCTTAGCATGTCCGCATTGGCCGGTTTCTGCGCGCGCATGGCGGCTGAGCGGGAAGCCTTTTCCCGCTGCTGCCGTATCGCCTGCACGCAGCCCATCATTCTTCTTTGGAACGGTTTCTGTATCGCGCGGGAGACCTGTCGCACAGCCACTTGCAACCGGATAGTGCGCAGCCAGTCGCACCATCCGCGGCGCCGTGCGGCGGTCGGTCGCGAAAGCGAGCCACGCGCACGTGCTTTGGAAAAACGCTCTAAAGAATACTGTCCAACGCCTTGGCGAGCCTGGCGACCACACCTTCGACGTCATGCAGTTTATCCAGCCCAAATAATCCGACGCGGAAGGTTTTGAAGTCTTCTGGCTCGTCGCATTGAAGGGGAACACCGGCCGCGATCTGCAAGCCGGCATCGGCGAACTTCTTGCCGGATCGTATGCCGTCATCGTCCGTATAGCAGACCACGACGCCAGGAGCCTGAAAACCTTCAGCCGCCACGCTTTTGAAACCTTTGTCACTCATGAGCGAGCGAATGCGCTTGCCGAGTTCAAGCTGCTCGGCTCTGACTTTCTCGAAGCCATATGCCTCGGTTTCCTTCATGACGTCGCGCAGCGTCGCGAGACTGTCCGTGGGCATCGTGGCGTGATAGGCGAACCCGCCGTTCTCGTAGGCTTCCATGATCTGCAGCCATTTCCCCAGATCACAAGCGAAACTGGTGCTGGTCGTTGCGTCGATTCTTTCGCGGGCGAGAGGGCTGAGCATGACCATTGCGCAGCAGGGTGATGCGCTCCATCCTTTTTGCGGTGCGCTGATCAGGACATCGATGCCGCTGGCCTGCATGTCCACCCAGATCGTACCGGAGGCGATGCAATCCAGTACAAACATGCCGCCGACGGCATGCACCGCGTCGGACACCGCGCGCAAGTAGGCATCAGGCAGCATCATCCCGGATGCGGTTTCGACATGCGGCGCAAAGACCAGATCCGGCTCGTTTTCCTTGATCGCAGCGACGACTTCTTCGACCGGAGCCGGTGCATATGCGGCCTGCCTACCTCGTTCGACCGGACGGGCCTTCAACACCACCGATTCAGACGGAATGTCGCCCATGTCGAAAATCTGCGACCAGCGGAAACTGAACCAGCCATTGCGGATGACCAGACACTTCCTGTTCGTCGCGAACTGCCGGGCGACGGCTTCCATGCCGAAAGTCCCGCTGCCCGGGACGATAACGGCCGACTTCGCGTTGTAGACTTTTTTCAGGGCGCCGGAAATATCGCGTACGACTCCTTGAAAGAGCTGCGACATGTGATTGATTGATCGGTCGGTGTAGACGACCGAATATTCGAGGAGTCCATCGCGGTCGACATCGGGAAGTAGACCTGGCACGTTCGCCTCCGGTAATTGACGAGTAAAAGAATCGAAAACAGATTCTAACGAAAGCCGCCTGCAACGGCAGCGGCCGAGACGCCCCTGCCCTTCTTCGATCGCAGTCGCCCCCAAAGGTGGCGCCGCTCGCCTCGTCCCGACTGCTTCTCAGGGGAAGATCGGTGTCGTGGGCTCCGCGCCCTCGATATCGGCCTTCGGAAAATGCTGCGCGACCATCTGCTCGATCTCCTGTTCGCGCGATCCGGGCACGTCGGCCATGATCAGGAGCTGGCCGTCACGGATGGCGTTTCGAAAGCGCTCGAGTCGTGCATTCGGTTCGGCGACGCCGATCATCGCGGCCGTCCAGGCCCCGAAGCCGGCACCCGCCAACGTCAATGCGACGACGGCTCCGCCCGCAATTGCGAGCTCCGCGGGAGGAAACGCCAGCGCCACGAGGCCGACAAGCGCTCCGGTCGCACCGCCGAGCGCCACGCCTCGTTCGAGCGAGTGCACGACGTCGCTGCTCTGCAGCAAAGTTGCCTCGGGTAACTGTTCGAGTGCGACGCTGTGATTCGCGAGAACATGGAGATGTCGCCATGTGATCCGCGTCCGCAGCAGGTCGTCTACGATCGCCTTCGCCGTCGACGTGTCAGATGCGAGGAAATAAAGACGTCTCATCTCGACCCTCCATCAATCAAGCCGTCCTCAAACGGGACTATGCCGTTCATCGTACGCCTGCGGCAGGCAAAAGTTGGCTCTGGGCAGGTGCGTGCCGTGTTTGGATGGCTGGTCGCCGCTGTATGCCAGCTTACAAATTCGGAAAACTTCTCCTGGAGACATAGGGTTGAGCAAAAATCTGCTGACAGACTATTTCGCGTAGTTCCGGCAAACCATGCAGGTTTGCGGTCCACATTACGTTAGGCGTCTAAACGGAGGCAAACGATGACACGCGTTCGCGTTGCGGGCTTCACCATTTCGCTCGACGGATACGGTGCAGGCCCGAATCAAGACATCAACAATCCGCTCGGCGTTGGCGGGACGGAACTGCATCAGTGGCTAGTCCCAACACACACGTTCCAGCAAGCCTTGTTCGGCAAGGACGGCGGTACGACCGGGGTTGACGATGATTTCGCCGCCCGTGGCTTTCAGAATGTCGGGGCCTGGATTCTTGGGCGCAACATGTTCGGACCCATTCGTGGGGACTGGCCGGACACAAACTGGAAAGGCTGGTGGGGAGACAATCCACCGTATCACGTTCCAGTCTTCATCTTGACCCATCACGCTCGTCCCCCCATCGAGATGGCAGGCGGCACGACGTTCCACTTCATAACAGGAGGCATTCGCGAGGCGCTCGACCGTGCACGCGAGGCCGCTGCCGGAATGGACGTGCGGATTGGCGGTGGGCCGGACACAATTCAGCAGTATCTTCGCGAGGGCCTCATCGATGATCTGCACATTGCCGTCGCGCCGGTCCTGCTCGGCCGGGGAGAATCGCTGTTCGAAGGGGTCGACTTGCGGGCTCTGGGATACGAATGCGTTGAATTCGTAGCGTCGGAGAAGGCCACGCATGTCGTCCTAAGACGCCAAGGGCACACGGACGCCTAAGCACTCGCTGAAGGCCTCTTGTACCGCATACTTCAGTGAATCACACCACCGAAAGGATCGACATGGTTGCTGACCTTGCACGCTCCTGGTTGACCTGGAGCGTGCCTGCAGCCGCTGCGCAGGCCTCCGGTCGCCCGCTCGTGGCGCTGGAATCGACCATCATCGCCCACGGCATGCCCTACCCGGAGAACGTTCGCACTGCGCGCGAAGTGGAAGCCTTGATCCGTGACGCGGGTGCCGAGCCGGCGACTATTGCGCTGATCGATAAGCGAATCCATATCGGCCTTTCGGATGACGAACTGGAAACGATCGGCCGATCGGACCGCGTACATAAGGTCAGCCGCCGCGACCTGCCGGCCGTGCTGGCCGGCGGCGGGCTGGGCGCCACGACCGTGGCTGGCACGATGATATGTGCGGCGTTGGCCGGCATCGAGGTCTTCGTCACCGGAGGCATTGGCGGCGTACACCGAGGCGCGCATGAAACCTTTGACATCTCGGCCGACCTGCAAGAACTGGCGAAGACCTCGGTGGCGGTGATCTGTGCCGGTGCGAAGTCCATCCTGGACATCGGGCTCACATTGGAATACCTGGAAACCCACGGCGTGCCGGTGCTCAGTTGCGAACAGGACAATTTTGCGGCGTTCTACACGCGTGACAGCGGCTTTCGCGCGGACTTCAGGCTGGACGATGCGGAGGAACAGGCACGGTTCATTCGCACCAAGTGGGACCTGGGCCTCGACGGCGGTGTGGTGTTGAGCACTCCGGTGCCGGAAGCCGCAGCGATGTCGTTCGAAGAGATCGACGCGCTGACCCAGCAGGCGCTCGACGAGGCCGCTGCACAAGGAATCACCGGCAAGGCCGTCACCCCCTTCCTGCTGGCGCGCATCAAGGCGTTGACAGGCGGGCGCAGCCTGGCGACAAACATCGCGCTCGTGAAACACAACGCCGAGGTCGGCGCAAGGCTGGCGCTAGCGTTGGCACGCTCAAAGCCCAGCACAGGCGCGGTGTAGCCTCACTGCTGTTTCGCGCGGCTGGTGATTTCCTTGACGACCACCGCGCTGATTTCGAGCCAGTGCCGAAGCTGTTCGCCCGGCCGCTATATGAGGCGCTGGCTCGTCGATATCTGCCTCGCGGAAGTCCCAGGCGTCCAATCGGCAATGCGCGAGACGCACCTTCTCCGCTGCTTTCCACCGGTCGACAACCGCGCCGATGGGTGGCAGCGATGCGTCGGCCGCCGCCCGGGGCGCAGGGCTCCACGAAGCCAGCCCCGTGCTATCTTTGACGGATTCGACACCTTCCTCTCAGGAGGGCGCGTGGACGTCGCCGTGTGGCTGCACAGCCTCGGAATGGAGCGGTATGAACCGGTGTTTCGCGAGAACGCCATCGACGCCGACGTGCTTCGCGATCTCACCGCGGACGATCTGAAAGAACTGGGTATTGCGTCGGTCGGTCATCGCCGCAAACTGCTCGATGCCTTGACTGAATTGCGGGCGCGAACCGGGCCCCGGCATAGCGCCGCGAGCCCTGGCGAGGCGAAAGGCGAACGACGGCAGGTCGCCGTCCTGTTCGCCGATCTGTGTGGCTTCACGCGGATGAGCCGTGAAGTCGACGCGGAGGAAGTACTCGCCGTGCTCGATCGCTACTTCGAGCAGGTTGACCGCACCATCGAGCAGCATGGCGGGCACGTCGACAAGCACGTCGGCGACTGCGTCATGGCAGTATTCGGCGCGCCGGTCTCGCATGGCAATGATGTCGAACGCGCCGTGCGGGCGGCACTCGCGATCAGGGACGGGATGCCCGACCTGTCGCGTGCGCTCGGCCGCCCGGTCTGCGTGCATATCGGCATAGCCGGCGGCGAAGTCGTCGCAAGCGGCACCGGTAGCGCGACTCACAGGGAATACACCGTCACCGGCGACACGGTCAACCTCGCCTCGCGTCTCACCGATGCGGCAGAGCCGGGGACGATCCTGATCTCGGAAAGCGTGCGACGCCCGCTGGCTGACCGCCTGGACTGTGTCGAACGCGGCGCGCTGTCGGTCAAAGGCTTCGCGCAAGCGGTCACGGCGTGGTGTATTGCCGGCCTTCGGCGCTCACGCCCGGGCCGGCCGTTCGTCGGCCGGCATCATGAGATGCGGCAGTTTCGATCCGTGCTCCATTCCTGCCGCGACACCGGAGGCGGACGCACCGTTCTGCTGCGCGGTGAGGCCGGGATCGGCAAAACACGCCTGGTCGAGGAATTCGAACGCGAGGCGCGGGAGTCAGGATTCCTTTCTCATACTGGCCTCGTGCTCGACTTCGGTGCGTCAACCGGACGTGGCGCAATCCAGTCTCTCGTGCGCGGCCTGTTGGCAGCCGACGGCTCAACTGACGGAGCTGCGAGGGCCACTGGCGTCGAGCACGCGCTCGCCAGCGGTTTGATCGACGCTGGCGACGCACTCTTTCTCGAAGATCTGGTCGATTTACCGATGGGGTTCGAGGACCGGGCGGTCTACGACGCCATGGACAATGAAATGCGCGTTCGCGGCCGACGCAACGCCCTGACCCGGCTCGTCCAACGCGCGAGCCGCCAGCAACCTCGGGTACTGGTCGTCGAGGATATTCACTGGTCGGACGAATCGACGCTTCGCGACCTCGCCGGACTATCGGCAACGATGGCGGGATGTCCGGCCGTACTCGTGCTGACAGTGCGGACGCACGGCGATTCGAGTGAAGAGCCGTGGCGCGTGGCGACCGGCGGACCGTATTCGCTGATCGATCTGGGTCCGCTGAGCGCCGGCGACGCGCATGCGATGGCCAGATCGTTTCCCGGGACGCAGGCAGGTCTGGCGGGACGCTGCATCGAACGGGCGGCGGGCAACCCGCTGTTTCTCGAGCAGTTGCTGAACGATGCGCAGGACGGCGAAGGGACCGGCGTGCCGGGGTCGGTGCGAAGCCTCGTACAGGCGCGGCTCGATCGGCTTGATCCCGCCGATAAGACAGTGCTGCAGGCTGCCTCGGTGCTCGGCCAGTTGTTCGAGAAGGAGGCAGTCGATTTTCTCGTCGATGGCGCCGGCGCCGATGCGGATGCCGGCGTTGCGCTGGAACCGCTTGTGATCGGTCTGCTGTTACGACGTCAAGGCACCGGATTCATCTTCCATCACGCACTGATTCGCGACGCCATTTATGACGGGCTGCTGAAAAGCCGGCGCCGCGATTTGCATCGTCGCGCCGCACAGTGGTACGGCGAGCGCGACCTCGTCCTGCGAGCCGAACATCTCGATCGCGCGGGAGAACCCGGGGCAGCGCTCGCCTATTGCGAAGCAGCGCGCTCGCAGGCGTCGGGACACCGCCATGAAGCCGCGCTCCGGCTTGTCGCACGAGGGCTCGATCTCGCGGATCAACGTAACGACCGCGCCGCGCTCGAGTGTCTACATGGCAACGTCCTGCATGACCTCGGCGACATGAAGTCGGCACTTCATGCATTCGAAATCGCCCTCGAATATGCGACGACGGACGCGGAGCGTTGCCGCGCATGGATCGGGCGGGCCACGGTGAAACGGATCATCGACGATCTCGACGGTGCATGGGCCGACCTCGACTCCGCCGCTGAAGCTTCCCAAGGCCTGTTGCGCGAAGAGGCGCGCATTCACTTCCTGCGCGGCAATCTGTGTTTTCCACGCGGCGATATCGACGGCTGCGTGCGTGAGCACGGGCGCAGCCTTGCCCTCGCGCGCGACGCGTGTGATCCCGAACAGGAGGCGGCCGCACTCGGCGGCCTTGGCGATGGCGAGTACATGCGCGGCCGGATGATCAGCGCCCACGCGGCCTTCAGCCGCTGCATCGAACTCTGCCAATGCCATGGCTTCGGACGGATCGAGGTGGCCAACCTTCCGATGCGGGCGATCACGACGTGGTTTACCGGCGAAGCCGCGCGCGCACTCGACGCCGCGCTTGCCAGCGTCGCCGCAGCGCAGAAGGTGGGGCATCCCCGCGCACTCGCCGTCGCCCATCACGCTGCCTGGCACTGCCTGCACGATCGCGCGGAGTGGGATCGCGCGTGGGAGCACGTCGCTCCTGCGCTACAGTGCGCGCGCGAGCTGAAATCAAGGCGCTTCGAAGGTGAAGCGCTCGCGTTTCGCGCGGAATTGCATCGGGTCGCCGGCCGTCCGCGCGAAGCGCGCGCCGATATCGAAGCGGCGCTGTCGATCAGCCGGGAGACCGGCATGAACTACCTGGGCCCCGCTTATCTCGGCGTGCTCGCGCGCACGACGGACGACCCCGTTGTCTTCGCACAGGCGCTCGCGGAGGGCGAAGCTTTGCTCGCGGCCGGAGCGGTGAGCCACAACCACTTTCTGTTTCGACGTGATGCGATAGATGCATGCATCGACCGCAAACGCTGGGATGCGGCCGCGCACCATGCTGCGGCCCTTGAAGACTACGCACGCCGCGAGCCATCGCCCTTTTCCGGATTTTTCGTGGCGCGCGCTCGGGCGCTTGTCTCGTATGGAACCGGCAATCGCGATCCGGCGTCGCTAAAGGAACTCCAGCGGCTACGGCAGGAGGGCAGCAGCCTGGGTTTCCTTTATGCGCTCCAGGCGATCGAGGCCGCGCTTGCGGGCGAGGCCGATAGAGGAGGATAGGGTCGCCGCGCTCACTCCGGTTGACGCCGTCCAACCATCACCGTATCTTGCAATCCAAGGTAAAGCGATATGACACGGCAGTTGTGTCTGACTGTTTTCCGTTGACCTGGCCACGACGATGAACATTGACGATCGGCTTCTCGAGAGCAAAATGATCGCGATCGAGCAGGCGAGATCATGGAGTCCGCGCGTCATTTCCAAGCTCGAGACTCTGATCAGGAGCGGCGACGAGCTGTCCGTTTACCGGGTCAATCCGCTGGCGTTTGCGCGAGATCGCGGCATAAGCGAGGCTGAATGCATTGACCTCTTTCTTCATGCGGCGCGATACGGATTGTTCGAGATGAACTGGGACGTTCTTTGTCCGCAGTCGGGAATGGTCCTCCACAGCTTCGGATCATTGCGCACTCTCAAGACCCATTACGTCTGTGGGCTATGCGACGTTACGGGCGAAACCGACCTCGACGATTTCATCCAGGTCACGTTTTCAATATCGCCCGAACTTCGGAGGCTGACGTTCCACGATCCCGAGTCGCTTTCCGTGGAAGATTTCCACTGGAAACTGCGATTTAACGGTGACGGTCGGTTCGCCGGCCAGCAAGTCCGGTTTCTCGACTTCTTGCGGGGGCTAGTGCGCGGCCTCACGTTCCTGCCGCCAGGTTCGACGACGACCCTGCAGGCTGTTCTTGGCCCCGGTGCCTTGACGGGTGTGAATGTCGAGACACAAGCCGCTCTCATTGTTCCGATCGCTGGTGAGGCCGCTACCTCGCCGACACTGTTGCAGGTCGGTTATGACGGTCAACGGTTTGCCCCGGCGCTCTCCGTTGTGCCGCCTGGTCCTGTCGTCATTCAAGTAAGGAATACCGGGAGCACGCGCGGGTCGCTGCTCTTGATCAATTGGCCTCCAGAGGTCGTCGCTCAGGCCATCAAGCCGCCGCTCGAATTCGAACCGTATCTCTCCGGCGGGGCGCTGGTGGCGCGACAAACCTTCCGGCGCCTGTTCCGCTCGGAGAACGTTGACGAGAAGGAAGGCCTTGGGATTCGGCAAGTGACGTTCGTTTTCACGGATCTCAAGGGTTCGACGGCCATGTATGAACGCATCGGTGATCTGAATGCGTACGGCCTCGTCAGACAGCATTTCGCCTTGCTCGAGATGATCGCACAACGGTATTCCGGCGCTATCGTAAAGACGATTGGCGACGCTGTGATGGCCGTCTTTTGTCGACCAACGGACGCAGTTTCCGCGTCGTTGAGTATCGTGGAGGAAATCGGGCGCTTCAATCGCGAACGTGGAGAACCGGCGATCATCCTGAAGATCGGGGCACATTGCGGGCCGTCGATTGCGGTGACACTGAACGACAATCTCGATTATTTCGGCCAGGCCGTCAACGTCGCCGCGCGCGTGCAGTCTCTCGCCGACGCCGGGGAGATTTGCATTTCGGAAGCGCTCTATAGTGCGCCTGGGGTCCGCGACCTCCTTGGTGGCCGCACTGTCGTCGAATTTGAGGCTCCGCTTCGCGGCCTCCCGGGCAGGGCAAGCGTGTATCGCATCGTGTCCGAGTGGTGACGGCTTACGGCGCCGATCTTGCCTCCTCCTGGGGCTATTCCTGTTTGCTCAACGTCGAACCCGACAGGTGCCGTGATGGAGAAGAACGACGCAGCCGGTTTGCTCCCTATGCACGGCGTTCGGCCGCGTTCCGAGGAAACGCTCGCGACCTGGATCTGCTGGTCAAAGAAATCGTTCGACACGGACAGCGGATTTTGCAAGGTTGGTAGAACCCAAAGGAGCCAGCATGAACATAAGCAATGCGAGCAGAATAATCGGCGCAATGATAATTGCGGCCATCGCGAGCGGCGCGGCCTATGCGAACGCGCAACAAGGTATGAGCGCGACGGCCGGCGCGGTCGCACAAAGGGTGGCGGCCTCGGGCTCGCCGCCTCGACCCAGGCCGGATACTTCGATAGTTCGTGACGTTCGCCGCGCCCTCAGGCGTGTACCGGATATGGATGATTCAGAGATTCACATCAGGGCGAGCCACGGCGTCGTCACGCTCACCGGGTCGGTGCCGGAAAGCTGGCAGATCTCGCGCGCTGGCAATGCAGCAAGATCAGTGCTGGGAGTCAAGTCGGTGACGAACAGATTGACAGAGCGAAAGAGCGATGCAGCAAGCATTGAGCAACGTCTCGCGGCATCGGCCGGATAGGCTCGAGGTTGATTTCATCACTTCGGGAAGCTCCACGAAGACGCAACGCGCGACTGTTGCGCGAAAACCTGATTTCGGGGTCGTTCTCGCCTCAGCTCGCTGCATTTAGCCCTTCACGCGTTCCGATCGCGGATCGTATGGCGCCCTAAGATGCACGGTTGCCCTCACCTGTTCGCCCGCCACGTCGATCGTATAGCGGCCTTGCGTGAGCCACGCAGCATCGGCGGCACCATCGGCACGGTTCACGAAACCCATTGCAACCGGACATCGCAATGTATGCCCAAACGCGGCTGAGGTTACCGCCCCTACCGGCTTGCCGTCGCGCAAGATTGCTTCGCCACCGCACAGCATCAGATGTTCGGCTCCGTCGACCATCAGGGTAACGAGACGCCGGCGCAGCGGCGCCTCGCGCAGACGCAGAAGGGCGTCGCGACCGCGGAAGGCGATGTCCTGGTCGAGCTTGCAGGCGAACGCCAGGCCTGCCTCGAACGGATTGCAATCCGGCGAAAGCTCGCGGCCCCAGGCCCGATAGCCTTTTTATGACGCTATCGAGCGACGACATTCGCTGCGTCTCGAGCATACTGCGTGGGCGGCAGCCCGACATGACGCGTGAACGCGACGCTGAATGCGCTCGCCGAGCCGTAACCGACACGTTCCGCGATCACCGCGATGCTGACTTCGTTCCGGCGCAGCAGGCTCCTGGCGACGGCCATGCGCCACGACAACAGATACTCCATCGGTGCCACGCCGACTGCGCGGCTGAATCGATCGAAGAAAGAGGACCGTGAAAGCGCGGCGGTTTTTGCGAGTTGTGCGATCGTCCAGGGCTTGTGCGGACTCTCGTGCATATGACGGATGGCGAGCGCGAGACGGGCGTCGGCGAGGCCGCGGACGAGTCCGGGCGACGCCCCCGTCCCCGTGGCTCGCAACGCTTCAATGAAGAGCACCTCGAGCAGTCGCGCCAGCACGACCTCGCGCGCGGGCCGCTGCGCGCGCGATTCTTCCCTCACGAGCTTGACGAGCGTCGCCAGCCTGGGTTCACCGCGCACGTGCGCGAGCTTGGGCAAGAGCGAGACAAGCAAGGCCGCATCCGGCGAACCGAACGCGCAGAGGCCCGCAAGCCATTGGGCTTCTGGCGCGACTGATGCATCGCCGAAACGAAAGCTGCCGTCGGGCAGTGCCGCGGGCGCGATATCGGAGACGTCGTCATCGTCGGGCGGGTTGATGCTCGTCATCGCGAAGCTAAAGACTTCGGGCACGAGCACGAAGTCATCGGCCTGAAGAATGAGCGGCTCGCAACCATTGACGGATAGACGGAAGGAACCTTCGAGCACCACGCAATAGAACGGCTGGCCGACTTCCGTGCGGCTCGCGCGCCAGCGCCCGGCGCCGCTCAGCACTTTCGAGAACGTGGGCGTCGGCTTCAGCAATGTGACGATTTCGGCGAGCGGGTCGATCATGATCGGACGATTTCGAATGAAACCTGGACGCTCAATTGTAGCGAGTCCGGGTGGTCAGGACTTATTGTGTTGGGACTGTCACCAACCACAGGATTCGATATGAAGACCGTCTTGATTACCGGTTGCTCGTCCGGCTTTGGCCTCGAAATCGCGCGTTATTTTCTGGATCGCGACTGGCGCGTTATCGCCACGATGCGCGCGCCACGCGAAGACCTCTTGCCGCGCTCCGATCGTCTTTCGATTCTCGCCCTCGACGTGAAGGACCCGCAAAGCATTCGCGCCGTCATCGATGCCGCCGGTCGGATCGACGTGCTCGTCAACAATGCGGGTATCGGTTTTCTGAACGCGCTCGAAGGAACGCCGATGGACACCGTGCGCGATATCTTCGAGACCAATACGCTCGGTACCATTGCGATGGCGCAGGCCGTGTTGCCGCAGTTCCGCGAGCGCCGCGAAGGTGTGGTCATCAATGTGACGTCGACCGTCACCTGCAGACCGCTGCATTTGCTGTCGGTCTACACCGCGAGCAAGTCCGCGGTCAACGCGTTCAGCGAATCGCTCGCGCTCGAACTGGAGCAGTTCAATGTGCGCGTGCGTGTCGTGCTGCCGGGACGCGCGCCTTCCACCCGCTTCGGCGAGAACGCGCAGGCACGTATGAAAAACGGATTCGCCGAGCCGTACGGCGTGCTCGTGGAGCAGATTTTCGCAAACTGGCAGAAAGAAACGGCCGTCACGCACGCATCGGATGTCGCCGAAGCGGTTTGGCTCGCAGCGACCGATTCATCGAGCCCGTTCAACATCCCCGCCGGCGAGGACGCTGTCGAGTGGTACAACGCGGCCGCTAAATAGGGGTGCCCTCAAGAAACGGATTTTTTCGTACGCTAAGACTGGAGCTTGGTCGATTTCGCAGCACGCGACGGCCTGAATCGCCCCTTGGCGACGCGTTTGTTGGCGTGCCATACATAGTCACCTGTCAGGTTGACGTGGTTCCAGCCGAGCGGAGCGACGTGCGAAATCAGGCTGTCGTCGATCTCACGCTGCTGCCGCAAGGCGGCAATTGAACGCTCCAGATACACCGTGTTCCACAGCGTGATCACAGCCACCACAGGTTCAGGCCACTGGCCCGGTAGCGCTGGTTTTCGTACGAACGGTCCCGTATCTCGCCCAGACGATAAAAGAACACCGCTCGCGCCAGTGAATTGCGGGCTTCGCCCTTGTTCAGCCCGGCGGACACGCGCCGACGTAGAGCCGGATCCTGAAGCCACTTCAGCGTGAACAGCGTGCGCTCGATGCGGCCGAGTTCGCGCAAGCCGACAGCGAGACCATTCTGGCGCGGATACGCACTCAGCTTGCGCAGGATGAGTGAAGCCGTCACTGTGCCTTGCTGAATGGACGCGGCTAACCGGACCAGATCCTGGAATTCCCGCTCGATCAATTTCCGGCTGATCGATCCTCCGATCAGCGACGACAGCGCCGGCCAATCGCCCGG
This sequence comes from Paraburkholderia sp. MM5482-R2, assembly GCF_050436125.1. Classification (NCBI taxonomy): domain Bacteria; kingdom Pseudomonadati; phylum Pseudomonadota; class Betaproteobacteria; order Burkholderiales; family Burkholderiaceae; genus Paraburkholderia; species Paraburkholderia sp. MM5482-R2. Next base: position 149,233 of record NZ_JBNDLP010000004.1, read on the forward strand.
CTCGCCGGGCACATACATATATCAGATCCTGGCGGGCGGGCGCCGCCCGGAAATCGAAGGTGTCGAGGAAAGTCGGGGAATAGCGCCGCATCTGCGTGTAGTGGTCAACGAGGAGTGCCGTGGAATCGAATTCCGCGTTACGTGCGAGCTGTTCCGCTTCGCGCACGCTTGCGGTAAAAGTCTCCCACGGCACAATGGCCTCGATCGCGCGGAATGGATCGTCCCCGGTTTCCTTTGCGGCGATCAGTGCGCCGCCGACTTCCGCATAGAGACGCACCTTGTCATTGACGGCTTTACCCTCGGCCGCGAAGCGCTTTTCATACTTGTGCTTGGCCTTGGTGAAGAACGATCCAATCAGGCGATCATGCAGGTTGAGAGTCTGATCGGTCAGCGTCGCGGCCGTACCGGCGCTCGCACGCGTGGCGCTGACGACAATCATGATTGCGGCGGTGTAGACGCGCCGGCCGAGAAAGCGCACCGAGAATGGCGTGGTACGACCGGCGACAGTCGGCGCAGCAGAAGCTGTAGCGGAACTCGCAGTGGCAGCGAGCTTCGTATGAAATTCCGCGCGGCTTGCGCGGGTAGCGGGCGCTATGGAATACGCCACCGCAGCGACAACGCTGCGCGCGGGTCTGTTTGGCGTAGTCCTGATCGATACGTAACAGCAGGTGATAGAAGTTGGGATCGCAGGCACTCACGTGGCACACTCTGGCAGTCTCGGTTCTTGGCAGACACGAGACTCTCCCCTGGGCGTCGTTTGTACAAGATGCCTGAGGGAGACCCCCTCCGCTACATCACGCAAGCTGCTCAAAACGCCCCCAATTCCCATCGATTTACGTGCTCACGCTCACTAGCGTACGAAAAAATCCGAATCTTGAGGGCACCCCAACTTCTCCACCGTAACCGGGTTGTCGGCCTGAATCACATCGGCAGCCTGCGTGAAGAAACGTCGCATCACACGCCATAGGCGTGCGCCGGCAATGCCGACGGTTCCTTTGCCGGAATTATGCCCGGCTCGGAAACCACCAGTTCCACTCATCGCACTGTTCAAATTTCCGGCCCCAGCTCTCGTCAGCATCTCATAACAACCTATTCAGATGAATAGGTTTATCTCAAAAAATATGTGAAGTAAAAATCATGACTCGGATTTCTGAAGTTAAGGAAACGCTGATTTATTCAGCTCGGTGATCATCGCTGGCGTAGGCGAGAACGCTATAGAAGGCAGCTCACGGAACAGACCCACGACGATGAAAAGGCAGATCGGCTTCGTGGAAGCGGAAATTGCAGTCCAGAAACGAGTGACGAGGTGCCAACGCTTCCTGGCCGAGATGGATAAGGTCGTTGCGTGGCAGCGCCTGCTGTCGGCAATCTAGCCGCCCTATCCGAAGGGCACGAGAGACCATCGTTTACGCGTCCAATTCACCGAATTGAGCGTCGATGCGCTTCGTCATCCGGAAAGTTCAACGCCATCTCGCCTGCAACTTGGGCAGTTTGTCCATTGATCAGCGTTTCCTTAACGATAATTCTGGATGTCGGTAATCACATGCCACTGAATAAAAAGTTCATTTATCCGATGACCGAAGTTCCCTGAGCAGCGCGCCATTGGTAAATGAAAGTGTCTATCGTTTAGCTATCGCGCAATTCGGTTGGTTCGACTGCGTGATATCGACGGATGTACCAGTATCGTATTGGTTTCACCGCCTGTCCGGGGGGAGCCTTTCAGACGAGTTCGAACCTGTGCAGGAGATATTGATAAATGACCTACATCGTTGGATCGGGTTGCGACAGGTGCAAATATACGACTTGCGTTGATGTATGCCCAGTCGACGCCTTTCGTGAGACTCCAACGTCTCTCGTCATCGATCCGGAGAGCTGCATTGATTGCGGCGTATGCGAGCCGGAATGTCCGGTCGAGGTGATTTTCAGCGCGCGCGACGTCCCGGTGGGCGAAGCGGGTGCAATCGAACTGAATCGCACGATGGCGGCCGTCTCGCCGTCAATCACGCAAAGCCGAAGGGAGCGTGCCAGACGTCCGGTACGTCCAGCCACCCCTTCTTTCCACTGACAAAGAAGCCTTCATATGATCACAATCCAAGATATGCCCGTTGCAGACTGGGTCGCACACATGGAACGCGCGGATGCGTCGGACTGGGCGAAGAGCAACGAGAACGCCACGCTGCGGGCCGAAATCGTCGCCGCATGCGCACGGCTAGGCGAACTCGCTTACCGCGACCGCGACGAGCGTGCACTGGCGGAGATGCACCTGACGCTCGCGCTGATCTATGCGAAAGATTTCGAGTCCGCCCGCATCGAGCATGTCGGCCGCGAGACGCAGCCGATTCTGCGCGACATCGCGGCGTCGCTCGAACGCGCGATGCTGAACGCCGAGCTCGGGCTGATCGACGATCGGCAGGTGAGCGACTATCCGCGGACCGGCACCAAGTATGTCACTTGGCTGAAGAAGCTGATTTCGCAGCACACGTCGAGCGTGCATTCGCTGTACAACGACTTCATCGCGAAAGAGGCGACCCGGGAAGATATCGCGTTCTACCTCGCGCAGGAGACGAACCTCGATCCGCGCTTCGACGACATCCTCGCGCTGATGCAGGTCGGCACCGAAGTCGGCCAGAAGCTCGAAATCGCGAAGAATTATTTCGACGAGATGGGCAACGGCGAGCCCGCGCGCGTGCACTCGAAGATGTTCAGCCATGCGCTCGGCTCGATCGGCGTCGACGGCGAATTCGTCGCCGAGAACATGCTGCTCGACGCTCGGATATCCGGCAATCTGTCAGCGTGCCTCTCGCTGTATCGGCGCCACTATTTCAAGGCGGTTGGCTATTTTGGCGTGACCGAATACATCGCGCCGCGCCGTTTCAAGCACGTCGCGGAAGCGTGGCGCCGTAACCGCCTTCCGGAAGCAGGTATCGCGTATCACGACGAGCACATCGTGATCGATACGCATCACGCGAACGGCTGGTTCAATAACGTCGTCGCTCCGTTGGTCGACGCGGATCCCGCGATTGGCCGGGAAATCGCGATCGGCGCGGTGATCCGGATGAACTCGTCGGAGCGCTATCTGGACAAGCTGCTGTCGGTGCTCGAAGCCCGCCGCCGCGTGCCGGTCGCGGCGTGAGCGGCAACCGCATCCCCCAATCTTGAGAACAAACATGCCCCTGAACGAACAAGGTTTCGACATCGTCAAGCTCCCGGCGGTTGACCAGGCACTTCTGAACAGCTTCGACGATCTGCATCCAGACATCTACATCGGCAACCGCAGCCGCTTCCGCCGTTTCTCGCAGTACAAGATGACGCATCGAGACGGTCGCTGGCAGTTCGAACTGCTACCGCATCGGCCTTACATGACGTTCTCCAAATACAACAAGGTCGCCGGAGGAATCCAGCGGCACTACGAGCCGTTGCGCGTTGATTTCACCGAGCAGATCGCTACTGGTGCCAAGGCGATTCCGTTGCCGACCAACGACGAATGGCAGATCAACGTTCACCAGTACCGCGTGATCGCCAACGACAAAGTTGCCGGCGTTCCGGTGCCCGAAGGCCCGCATCAGGACGGGCACGATTTCGTGATGATCGCTGTGATGAAGCGTCACGACATTACCGGCGCGGAAATGAGCTTGCTGCCGCTCGGCGGCGAGGGCGAAGCGTTCTTCAAGGCGACGGTGCAGGAAGGCGAGGCGGCGCTGCTCGACGATCGCCAGATGTTCCATTACGTCACCGACATCGAGCCGATCGAAACCGAAGGCCATCGCGACATCTTCGTGATCGCGTTCTCGCGCTGGGCCGATCGTTGGCACGGCGAGGATTTCGAGCGCAAAGTGGCCACCGAGGAACTGAAGGCCGGGGCCGGCGCAGCCTGATCGAACGAAACGAATGGAGATAACGATGAGTGAATTTTCACGCGACATTCTGTTTAGCCGAATGATCGGTCTGGTGACGCAAGCGCAGATGGATGTACTTGCGGGCAAGCGCGTCGCGGTGCCGGGCTGCGGTGGAACCGGCTACACATACGCCGAATGTCTCGTTCGGATGGGCGTGGGCGGGATCAACGTCGCCGACGCGGATACATTCGGTCCGGAAAACATGAATCGTCAGTTCGGCTGCACGGTGGACACGATCGGCAGAAAGAAGTCCGACGTGCTGAACGAGCGGCTGGCGTCGATCAATCCGGAAGTTTCGATTTGTACATTCGACTATCTGGACGAGCACAACATCGACGCGTATCTGACCGACGTGGACCTCGTGTGCGACACGCTGGATTTCTTCGTAATCCGACCGCGCCGTCTGCTGTATGCGAAGGCGCGCGAGCGCGGCATTCCGGTGCTGATTTGCTCGCCGGTCGCGTTCGGCGTGACCGGGCATCTATTCGATCCGCACGGCATGTCGTTCGACGACTACTTTGGTCTCAACGACGAGCAGGACGAACAGGCGCAGCTTGAGCGCTTCGGCAACGGGATAACGCCTGCGATGCTGTATCGCGCGTACGCGGAATCGCCGTCGCTCGACTTCGGCGCGAAGAAGGTGGCCTCGCTCAGCGCGAGCTGTCTGATGGCAACGTCGTGGGGCTCGTCGCTCGCACTGATGATGCTGCTGGGAATCGAGCACGAGTTCAAGGCCGTGCCGTACTGCTACCAGTTCGACATTCGCGCGGCCCGGTTCTGCGAGGTTGCGTCGCCGGCCGACACAGCCAGGAATGCGACCGCGCACGCGCGTGTCGTCGATTGCTGCTGACGGGGGGCGTATGTCGGGACCTGCCACTTACACGATTCAGGACTGGGTATTTCGCGATGCGGCCGGACGCTATGAGATTGATCTCGGCGACAGCAACGCGCCGTGCCTGACGGTCGGGGATATTGCGGACGCGTCGCGCGTCGTGCTCGATTACGGCAGCGATCGCGGCAGCGCGCGCCTGCGCGAGCAGGTGGCGGCGTTGTACCGGTGCCCGTCGCGCGAGGTCGGCATCGCGCACGGCGCTCAGGAGGCGCTGTATCTGATCTATCGAGCGTTGCTGCGGCCAGACGATCACGTGATAGCGTTCAAGCCTGGCTGGGCGCAGTCGTGGAACGTGCCGGCACGGATCGGGTGCGCGCTAACGGTGCTCCGGTACACGCGCGACTTCGATCTCGATCTGGAAGCCATCGCACAGGCGATCCGGCCGAATACGCGGGCGCTCGTGCTGAACGTGCCGTGCAATCCGACCGGGCGCGGCATCACCGACGACGACCGACGGCATCTGATCGCGATGCTGCGCGCGCGGCGAATCCACCTGATCGCGGACGAGGAGTATCTGCAGGACTTTGGCGAATCGTTCGTGCACGACTACGAGCAGGCGGTTTCGGTGTCGAGCCTGTCGAAGCTGTTCGGTGCGCCGGGGTTGCGAGTCGGCTGGATGTGCGGACCGAAGGAGATCGTCGCCGCCGCGATGGCGTACAAGCACGAAACGACTATCTCGAACTCGGTGTTGTGCGAGTCGCTCGCGAGCGCGGTGCTTGTCGAGCGCGACCACTACCTGCGTCACTATCGCGCGTTGATCGGAGCCGGTAGCCAGATTTTGCGCGAGTGGGTGCGCCGTCATGCCGGGGAGGTCGAACTCGTCGAGCCACAGGGCGCGCCGTTCTGCTGGCTGCATCTGCGCTCGGCGGAGCCGTCGCTTGAGTTTTGTCGGCGTGTGTTGATCGATACCCGTGTGCTGACGATGCCGGCGGAGGTCTTCGATCGCGAGCGGGGGATGCGCCTGACATTCGCACGCGAAGCCGGGGAGCTTCGCGAGGGCTTGCGGCGCATCGCGTCTCAATTCACTTCGCAAGTCGCGTGAGTGCGACCGGAAAAGAGATATGAATAAACGACACATTTTCATCGACGGCGCGTCCGGCACGACGGGATTGCAGATCCGCGACCGTCTGACACGCCATCCGGGTGTGAAACCGATCGATATCGATCACGCGTCGCGCCGTGAGGTGGAAGCGCGCTACCGGATGATGCGTGCGGCCGACGTCACGATCCTGTGCTTGCCGGATGACGCGGCGCGCGACGCGGTCGCGCTTGCAGCGGATGCGGGCTGCCGGCTGCTCGACGCGAGCTCCGCGCATCGCATCGCGGACGGCTGGACGTTCGGTCTACCGGAACTGCACCCGGGGCAACGTGCGCAGATCCGCGACGCCGCGCGCGTATCGAATCCCGGATGCTATGCAACGGGCGCGATCCTGCTGCTGCGTCCACTCGTGGATGCGGCGCTGTTGCAGGCTGATCGCGAGTACGCGGTGACGGCCGTGTCGGGCTACACGGGCGGCGGCAATCGGCTGATCGAGCGTTACGAGGCGGCGGGCGCGCACGCGCCGGCCTTCGCCGCTTATGGCCTCGATTTCGGACACAAGCACGTCCCGGAGATCGCCAAGTGGTCGGGGCTCGGAAGGGTGCCGTGCTTCCTGCCGGCGGTCGGCAACTTCCGTCAGGGGATGCTCGTATGCGTGCAGCTCGACGATCTGCCAGGCGTGCGTGCAAACGATTTACACCACGGTCTGTCAACCTTCTACGCGAACGAGCGTTGCGTGCGCGTGCGGCCGTACGGCGAAACCGATCCCGAGACCGCGCCGTTCCTGACGCCGCATGAGATGGAGGGCAGCAATCACGTCGATCTGTACGTGTTCGGCCCTCGTGACGGCTGTCGCGCGCTGCTCGTCGCGAAGCTGGACAACCTGGGCAAGGGCGCGTCCGGCGCCGCGGTGCAGAACCTCAACATTATGCTGGGCCTCGACGAGCACACGGCCACCGTGCTCGAACGGTGACGCGGATTGATCGCGTCTCCGACATCGACGGGTCGAGCTACCATTTTTCACCTTCTCACATGCGCAACGAATCGTTCGATTTTCGAAAATACGATGCTCTCGGCAACGACTATCTGGTTGTCGATCCGCGGCATTGCGGTCTGCGAATGACGCCGGAGACGGTGCGCAAACTCTGCGACCGGCATCACGGTGTCGGCTCGGACGGCATCGTGCTCGGCCCGATCGTCGACGGCGGGCGGCTGGGCTTACGGCTCTTCAATGCGGACGGCAGCGAATGCGAAAAAAGCGGTAACGGGCTGCGCATCTTCGCCCGTTCGCTGATCGACGCTGGCTATGTGAGTGCGTCGAAGTTCACAGTCCGGCTTGAATACAGTGGACAGGACATCGACGTCGACTGCCTCGACTGCCGCGACGACCTCATCAAGGTCGCGATGGGCGCGTATGCGCTGCACGGTCCGGGCCTTCCCGTGCGCGCCGACGGGTGTGACTTCATTGACCGGCCGATTAGGCTTCGTGACACGGAGGTGCGTGCGAGCTGCGTCGACATGGGCAATCCGCATTGCGTCGTAATCGGTGAGCCGGTGAACGAGGCGACGGCGCGTTCTTTCGGAAGGGAAATATGTAGTCATCCATATTTTCCGAACAAGACCAACGTCCAGTTCGTGGAAGTGATTGCCCACGACCGGCTGAGGATCGAGATCTGGGAGCGGGGCGCAGGATACACGCTCGCGTCTGGCAGCAGCAGTTGCGCGGCCGTCGCCGCGTGCCGCGAACTCGGGCTCGTAGACGATCGCGTGACGGTCGAGATGCCGGGCGGAACGGTCGTCGTAGAGATCGGCAGCGGCAGGAACGTATTCCTGACCGGCCCCGTCAAGTGCGTGGCTGCGGGCGTTTTGGCCGACGATCTGAAGCGCGGTCTGACTGACGCACAACGATAATTTTGCATGGAACCGGAGACGTCAATGAAATTCGTTCACCGCGACGCCGACGAGGGCGATCTGCCGCGCATCGTCGACATCTACAACCATGCGGTGCTGACGCGCGAGTGCACGTGCGATCTCCGGCCGATCGATGTCGAATCTCGCGTCGAATGGCTACGCAAGCATCGCGGGTCGCGCCGGCCGGTATGGGTGGCCATCGACGGCGATGCGCCCAGCTCGCCCGTAGCCGGCTATTTGTCGTTCGGCTATTTCATGAACGAGCGCGAAGGCTACTTCGTGACCGCGGATCTCGCGATCTATCTGCATCCGGACTATCACGGCAAGGGCCTCGGGCGCTATCTGCTCGACGCGGCGATCCGCCATGCGCCGTCGCTCGGCATCGAAGTGCTCGCCACGACGATCTTCGCGTCGAACACCGCGAGCATCAGGCTGTTCGAGCGGGCGGGGTTCGCAACTTGGGGCGTAATGCCGCGCGTCGCCCGGCTCGGAGACGTCGAACGCGATCTCGTGATGGTGGGGCGTCGCGTGACGACGGACTGAAGGCTAATCGAAAAAAGATATCGAATGTATACGACAGAAGCACCCCCAATCCCGATCAGAAACGTCCTTTCGTCGAGGAACATCCGCTGGTGGCGGAAGCGACGCGGCTCCGCCTGGTGAGGTTGGACCAGAGCCTGAACATCGTCGTCAGCGGACGCGACGGCGACGCGCTCGCGCAGTTCCGCTGCATCGGGTCGTGGTTTCGGATTTTTCTCGATCTGGACGTTCCAAGCGCGCGCGGCCTGTCGTTCTTCCGCCGCTTCGTCGCTCTGGGCGCCGCGCACCAGTGCGCGAACTCGTGGCGTCGACCGTCAACTTGCATTGGCACCGTCGACAGCCATGTGACGGGCATTCTGCGCGTGTTGGACGCCGCCAACCGCGGGCATGCGATCGCGAAGACGATCGAGCTGGAATTGAACTGCGCGTCCAAGACGCGACGATCCGGGACCTGCCGTACGCCGCGTAACGCGGCTGACGCGCAGCGGCGCCGGCCTTTTCTCTGACCTTAACTGACCACGTATTCATGAAACCGATCGATCTCGCCCGTCTAGTCCTCCTGTCGGCCATCTGGGGCTCGAGCTTCCTGCTGATGCGCATCGTCGTTCCCGGCACCGGCATCGTCACCACCACCTTCCTGCGCGAAGGCCTCGGCGCGTCCGGGCTCGCGCTGGTGCTGCTGTTCGCCCGTCTGCCGTGGCGGTTCGACGGCAAGCTGCATCTCGCGATGCTACTCGGTGTGTTGAACTCGGCCGTGCCGTTCCTGCTGTACAGCGTCGCGGCGGAAGTGCTGCCGTCAGGCTATTCCGCGATCATCAACGCGACTACGCCGATGATGGGCATTGTGATTGGCGCGATGTTTTTCGCGGAGCGCGTCACACCTGCAAAGTCACTGGGCGTCGTGGTGGGTCTGTGCGGCGTCGGCGTGCTGACACAGCGCGGGCCCGTGACGTTCGGATGGCAGGAGTTGCAGGGTGTCGTCGCGTGTTTGCTCGCGGTCGCGTGCTACGGCTTCTCGGGCTTCCTGACGCAACGCTGGATCGCCGGTCGCGGCGGCCTCGACAACCGTCTGCTCGCGTTCGGCAGCCAGTTCGGTGCGGTGGTCGTGCTGGTGCCGCTGTTCGGGTATCAGGCATTCCTTCACGCCGCGCATCTGCCGTCGGAACCGGGCACGTGGCTCGCGATCGCGGCGCTCGGGTTCGGCTGCTCGACGCTCGCCTATTTGCTCTATTTCCGGCTGATCGCCGACATCGGCCCACTCCGCTCGATGAGCGTGACGTTCCTGGTGCCGCTGTTCGGCGTGGTGTTCGGCGCAATCTTCCTGCACGAGCGTCTGACGCTCGCGCACCTGACGGGCGGCCTGTTGATCGCCGTCGCGCTGTATCTGGTGCTTGTGCCATCGCGCTCGAGTGCGGTTCGCGTACGCGCGTCGTTGCCGAGCCGTTGACGCGGCGCGTTGCGCAGCGTCGCTACGATCCCGTGAATCTTTCATTGAGTGCCAGGAGTCATGCATGAAAACTTTGGCGGTAGCGCTGCAATGGACGCTTCCATTTCTTATCGTGCTGTCGGTGCTAGAGGGGCTGGCGTTCCGGTGGCTGGCCCGCAACGACTATGCGTGGAACGAGAACCTCGTGTCGGGCATACTCGGCGCGATGGACATCGGGTCCGAGGTGCTCGCCGCGAGCGTCGGCGTGGGCCTGTTTCAATGGCTGTGGGATCACCGCTTGTTCACGATCCCGGTCGCCACTTGGTGGGGCATGCTGCTGTTGTTCGTCGCCGTCGATTTCGCGTATTACTGGCAGCATCGGTTCGCGCACGAGATCCGCTGGTTCTGGGCGAGTCACATGGTTCACCACACGCCGACCCATTACAACCTCGCGATGGGATATCGGGTAAGTTGGCTCAGTAAGATCACCGGCATTTTCCTGTTCTACACGCCGTTGATCTGGCTCGGCTTCTCGCCGGGCTGGGTGTTCGTGATGCTCGGCCTGAACCTGCACTATCAGTTCTGGCTGCATTCGCCGTTGATAGGCCGGCTCGGCTGGTTAGAGCACCTGCTCAACACGCCGTCGCATCACCGTGTCCATCACGCGTCGAATCCCCTTTATCTGGACAAGAACTACGCCGGTGTTCTGATTTTCTTCGACAAGATGTTCGGCACGTTCGTCGAGGAGCGCGACGACGAACCTTGCCGCTATGGCCTGGTTCATCCGATCGGATCAAACAATCCATTGCGCCTTTCACTGCACGAGTGGGTCGCGATGGCGCGCGACGTCTGGAATGCGAAGACGCTGCGCGGATGTGTCGGCTACGTGTTCGGTCCGCCGGGATGGCGGGAGCGGGAGCGAGGGGGCCGCGACGCGGGGCAGCAGGGCACTTCTCGAAACGTAAGCGCCAGTGTCGAGTAAGCGCTAGGGCATGTCATCTTGATCGGGAGGTCAAGTGAGCTTCCCCCGGAATTTCGCCTTCCAGTAGTGGCGGTTGTTTCGTCATTGCGGATGGCCTGGAGTGGTCGTACGGGTGGTCTGAGCGACGTGGGTCAAAGCCGCATTACACATTGAGCGATTGCGAGGGTGTCAGGCGAGAATGGTGCCCCATTTTCTACTGCGCGGTTTCCATGCTCCCAATCGCCCCATCCTCTTCTGACAAACTGACTGACGACGATCGCGCTTCAGGCGCTGACGGGTATCCGCCGGCCTGAACAAGGGCGAAGCCCGCAATTCACTGGCGCGAGCGGTGTTCTTTTATCGTCTGGGCGAGATACGGGACCGTTCGTACGAAAACCAGCGCTACCGGGCCAGTGGCCTGAACCTCGTGGTGGGCTGCGATCACGCTGTGGAACACGGTGTATCTGGAGCGTTCAATTGCCGCCTTGCGGCAGCAGCGTGAGATCAACGACAGCCTGATTTCGCACGTCGCTCCGCTCGGCTGGAACCACATCAACCTGACAGGTGACTATGTATGGCACGCCAACAAACGCGTCGCCAAGGGGCGATTCAGGCCGTTACGCGTGGCCAAATCGCCTAGGGCGAAGTCTTAGCGTACGAAAAAATCCGTTTCTTGAGCGCACCCCAAATAGCACGAGTAAAAATCGCGGAGGTGAGAGCCTCGGGCCTCAGACCTGGCCGATGCCGCCGTCATTCATCAAATCCGCGCCCGTCATATAGGAACTCTGTTCGGAGGCGAGAAAGAGCGCCGCGCTGGCCATCTCCTCGGCGCGGGCGAGTCGACCAATCGGGACCATGCTCTTGTACATGCTCACCAGATCCTCGCGTGTCGCCGACTGGGAGTCGAGAATCGGGGTGTCGGTGACACCGGGGCTGAGCATGTTGACGCGAATGCCGCGATCCTTGAATTCGGCGGCCCAGGTGCGGGCATAGGAACGCAACGCGGCCTTGGTCGCCGCGTAGGCGGTATGACCAGGGATGCCCATGACGTGCATGGCCGACGAAACCAGGATGATCGACCCACCACCTGTCATCATCGGCAGCAGCTTCTGCACCAGAAATACCGGGCCGCGCGCCATGAGGTTGAATGCCTTGTCGAAATGCTCAGGCGTGATGGTGTCGATCGAAGCCTGCTCGGTAAAGCCCGCGTTCGACACGATGATGTCGACGACACCTTTTTCGTCCCTGACTGCCGCAGCGACACGGTCGAGGTCATCGAGATTCGCGGCGTCGGCCTGAAGCGCGGTAACGTTGCGTCCGAGCAGTTTGACGGCCTCGTCGAGCTGGCCTTGGCGCCGACCGAAGATAAAGACGTGAGCACCTTCGGCGACGAATCGCCTGGCGATCGCCAGGCCGATACCGGTCGTTCCGCCGCTAATAACCGCGAACTTCCCTGTGAGAGTAGACATTGAAGCTTCTGCCTGTTCGTGAATGGAAGTGACATCGTAATTGCGGCCACTGCGAATGATAATCGGCGGATTTATCATAAGATCCATTCACCGAGAGAATAGATCGCACGAGAGAAATACAATGGATCGGTTTCACGAATTGAACGCCTTCTTCGCCGTGGTTGAAGCGGGTGGCTTTTCCGCCGCGGCGCGCAGAACCGGCGAGTCACAGTCCGCGATCAGTAAGTCGATCGGCGCGCTGGAAAAGCGCCTGGGCGTGCTGCTATTCAACCGAAGCACACGCAGCGTGACCCTGACGGATCAGGGGCAGAAATACTACGAACGCACCAAGCCGTTGCTGGACGAGATTGAGGTGGCCGACAGCGAACTGACCAGCAGCACGCTGGATGTCTCGGGGCTTGTCCGGATCGCCTCTGCCTCTACGTTCGGTCGCCTGCACGTTGTTCCGCTCATTCCCGAGCTGCTGTCGCGCTATCCTGGTCTGCGGGTCGATCTCGTGTTGTCGGATTTCGTACGCGATATGGTCGAGGATCGAATCGATCTCGCGATTCGAGTGGGCTCCGTCAACGATCCGGATTCGGTCGTGAAGCGGATTGCGAGCACCCCGCTGGTCTGCGTCGGATCGCGTCGCTATTTCGAGCAATACGGTGTACCGAAGGATCCTACCGAACTCGCCAATCACAATTGCCTGCTCTACGGCGGTCTGATGGAGTCGGCAAACTGGCCGTTTCATGGGCCACGAGGCCGATTCAGCGTACCGGTGCGAGGCAACCTGTCGTCGAATAGCGTCGAGACAATACGATCGGCCGTGCTCGCGGGCGTGGGAATCGGCCTCTTCGCGAAGCTCTCGCTCGCCGACGAACTCAAGCATCCCGACATTGTGACCGTGCTAGACGACTTCATTCGCGACGCCCGTGATGTAAGCATCATCTGGCCGAGGCGTCGTTTCGTGCCTGCGCGCGTGCGCAGGGTGACTGACTATTTTGCGGCTGCGCTGCCGCAGCGCTTGTAGGAGCGACGTCCGTGAACTAAAAGCTGGCTGGCGGCACTGCGTGCGTCTGAATCAGTCGATTCCGGCGTGCACTTCAAACGCCGTCCGTCACGCAATGTTCGCGAGCGGCGCGCGTCGAGTGCCAGCGTCGCTCGACATCGAATCCCGCACATGGCGTGCGAATTCCTGTGCCGCTGGCTGAACCGTCGCGGGCAAGCGCAGACAGATCGCGAACGCAGGCAGTGCGGGCAAGCCGGTTACTCGAGGCGTCAGCGTCTCCAGATCGGCCGGCACCGTGGAGGCGAGCCAGGCCGTGATCGCGAGGCCCGCGCGCACCGTTGCGGCCGTCGCCTCGATGTTTCCGCTCTCGAACACCGTGCGCCAGGCAATGCCCTCGTCCGCGAGCGCGCCGAGCACCACCGGACGGAAAGCACAACGATCGTCTACCATCGACAGCGGCAACGGCCGCTTCTGCCATGCATCACTGCCGCGCCCCTTGACCCACACCAGCGGCTCGATGCAGACCACTTCACCTTCGGCTTCGCTTGCGACATATTCGACCAACGACACGTCAACGCGACCGCTATTCACCGCTTCGCTCAGCTCTGGCGACGCCGCGCACACCAACGAAATTTCGACGTGCGGATGCGCCTCGGCGAATGCCTTCATCGCGGGCGCGAGCCGCGTCACGAGATCGTAAGGCACGCCCACACGCAAGGCGCCGCGCAACGGCTGTCCGGTCATGTCGGCCCAGATTTCATCGTTCAGCCGCAGCAGCTTGCGCGCCTTCACGAGAAACTGCTCGCCCTGGCGCGACAGTTCCAGCCGGCGCGTCTTGCGAACGAACAGAAGGCAATCCAGAACATCTTCGAGGCGCTTCACCTGTTGGCTCACGGCGCCTTGCGTCATGTGCAGCAGATTCGCGGCGACCGTCATGCTGCCGCTATCGGCGACGGCAACGAAGGTGCGGATAAGATCGAGGTCGAGGTTTCGGCTCATCTATGCATTATGCGACGTAATGTACCGCATCAATATTATTAGCTTTCACGATGCCTTGACGATCCGTACAGTGCGAATTCACTGATCCGAATGTGCACCGATGACCTCGATTCTGCCGCTTCTGCTCTTCGTCGCCGTCGCGACCGTGACGCCCGGCGGCGCGACCACGCTCGCCGCCGCCTCAGGCGCACGCTTCGGCTTCGTACGCTCGATACCGCTGATGCTCGGCATCGCGATGGGCCTCGCCTTGCTCGCCGCGGTCGCCGCGCTCGGGCTTGGCGGCCTGCTTCTGACGCTGCCGTCGCTGCAAACGGCGGTGAGGGCGCTCGGCTCGGCGTATCTGCTGTGGCTCGCGTGGCGCATCACGCGCAGCGGGCCGCCAAACGCGAGCAACGGCCCCGTGCGCCCGGTTTCGCTCGTCAACGGTTTCCTGCTGCTCTGGCTCAACCCGAAAGGCTGGGCGATGACGGTTGGCGCGGCGGCGTCTTTCGCGCTGCTCGCAAACAATCCGAACCGCCTCGCGATGCTGCTCGGTGCAGCGTTCGGGGTGACTGCGTGCGCGTCGCTCGCGCTGTGGTGTGCGCTCGGCGTGCTATTCGCCCGGCTGTTTCGGACGCCGCGCCACTGGCGCATTCTCAATCTCGCGATGGGTGTGCTACTCGCCGCATCCCTCATTCCGACCTGGAGATAAGCATGTCTTCCCATCCGTTCGCCGAATCGTTCGACCTTGAAGCCGCGTTCGCCGATGTGTCGGATCATGGGTCGCCGAAAGTTGTCGCACAGGTCAACGATCAGTACGTGAAGGTCGCGAAAGTGCGCGGGCAGCTCGTCTGACACGACCACGAGCACGAGGAGCTTGCCGAAGAACACGAGCACCCCGATATCGAGACCTTGCCGGATGAATCCATTCGAGACGCCGGAGACGTCGGCATCGTCTGGCCGAGGTGCCGTTTCGAGCGTGCATGGCGCCTCCGCTCGAGTCGACGCTGAAAGGCGTGCTCAGTGCAGTTTGACGTGCGGCGCGGTGCTTCGACGGAGCCGATGCGCGAGGGTATTGACGATCATGCGTGCATAGCCATGCAGCGCTGCAACGTGCATCCGATACAGCGACAAATACATGAAGCGAGCAAGCAGTCCGTCCACGAGCATGCTGCCGCCGATAAGACCTCCCATCAGACTCCCTACCGCATTCGCGTGCCCGAGCGACACTAGCGAGCCGAGATCGCGATAGGCAAACTCCGGAAGCTTTTGCCCCTCGATGCGTCGCGCAAGTGCCTTGACTAAAAACGATGCCTGCTGATGAGCCGCCTGGGCGCGCGGTGGAACATTGCGCTCGAAACCCAACCATGGACAGGCCGCGCAATCGCCGAATGCGAATATATGGTCGTCGAGATCCGTTTGAAGCGTGCGACGCACACTGAGTTGCCCCAGATGATTGACGGTCAGCCCATCGAGCGTTGAAAGCACCGCGGGTGCCTTGATGCCCGCGGCCCACACCGTGAGATCCGCACGCATCGTCTTGCCGTTTTTCGTGCGGATGAGTCCGGGCGCGACCTCCGCGACCCGCTCGTCGACCATCAACTTGACATTGAGTTTGCCCAGCAGTCGGGCAGCTGCGGTGGACACGCGTTCTTTCAACGCTGGCAGAATCCGCGGCCCAGCTTCAATGAGCACGATCCCGACGTCGTGTGTGGGGTCGAGCCGATGCAAGCCGTATGATGAAAGTACCTTCGCCGTATTGCGCAATTCGGCGGACAATTCCACGCCCGTAGCGCCCCCGCCAACGATCGCGACCTGAACACGAGGCGCGTGATCGACGGGCACTCCACATGCACTCCGCTCACCGGCGTCTCGTTGTTGTTCGGCGCGAATGCAAGCTGAAATCAGGCGCTTTCTGAAGCGTTCCGCTTGAGCGACGTTGTCAAGCGCGAGCGAATTTTCCGCCGCGCCCGGCACGCCGAAGTAGTGCGTTGTACTACCGATGGCAAGAATCAACGAGTCGTACCCGATTCGGCGCGGCGGTACCAGTTCGGTTCCGTCGTCATCGAGCAGTGGCGCAAGCAGGACCTGCCTCGAGCCACGATCCAGTCCGACAAGTTCGCCATGGATGAACTCGAAGCCGTGCCACTGGGCTTGCGCGGCGTACGCCAGTTCCTGTGCGAATGGGTCCAGACTTCCTGCTGCGACCTCGTGCAACAGGGGCTTCCAGATATGCGTCGGGTTGCGGTCGATCAACGTAATGGAGGCACGTTGCCCCCCGCTTCTTCGCCGACCACCATAACGATCGCCTAGCCTCGTTGCGAGTTCGATGCCACCCGCCCCTCCTCCCACGATCACAAAACGATGCATGCAGATTCTCCCTGGACGACGACGCGCGGTACGGAAATCCAACACAACGGTTCAGAACAACTATCGCAGAAGCCCGACGGCAGGAAAATCTCATAGTTCTGACGGTTGCCTTCAGGTTTTCTGATTGAGAGATCTCCTACTGACCTCGCCCTCAACGGCGTACTCGCACTGTCTGGAAACCCCTCCAGGTTCACACGCACGATGCCCGAGACCCGCCGCGAGACTTCACTTCGGCGCAGTCGGCTCGCCGCGATGGCCAGGCGCTCGAACGTACTGCTGAACGCAGTTCGGCGCCCTTCCACTCGGCGTGGTCGTCAAAGGGGTGATCGTAGGTGCCGCGCTGATGGCTGGGGGTCGTTCTTCGCCAGATCTGTGGTGATCAGGATGAAGCCATCAACGTTCACACTTTTGGTCGATGGATTGATGCCGTCGGCAGGTATCTCATCGTTGTGGGCCTCAATGGCACGATGACTGCGTCGCCGATCTCGCTGAAACAGGCGCCATCGCAGCTAGCGAAAAGATGCCTTGCGACGCCGCCAGTTCGCAGATAGCGTCGCTGACGCAGTTCATTCCGTCTTTATTCTCCAATGCGCTTGAAGCTGGCGTAGTAATCGTCGGTGTAATAGCACTCACCGGTTTGCTTGCGCGGCCCACCACATACGATCCGACGCTGCCCCCGATCCGTCGCGCCTGGTGTGCGAACCGTATAGGTGTGGTAGTAACCGCGCGGATGCTTCGGCAGCAAAGCCGCGCTGTTACGAAACAAGACGCCGTCATCGCTAAACGGGAAGGGGCCGCCCGCTTTGATCAGTCGCAGAGTTTCGGCCGCCTCCGCCGGCAACTGCGCCTTGGTGACGGTGACCAGCGCGCCCGTTCCTTGGGCGCCTGATGCAGCGGTTGCATTGCTCGCACCCTGTGCTGGCTGAACCGGCGCCGAGCTCGCGGATGCGCCCGATGCCTCAGTGGCGCTTTGCGGTCCCTGCTTGCCGCATCCGCCGAAGATCGCGCTCAATGCGACGATGCAGGAGACAGCCCACGCTCTCTTCACGAAACGGTTCTCCCTTCGTTGACCAGCACCCGACGACCTGGATAGACGTAAAGGTATCGCTAATGACGGAGCGAATCAACGATCCATCGTAGACCCGTGCCTGCATGCGCGCGAGAATCGTGGTTTAACGATGGTTTCCACGCCTGCAGCGGAGTACGAAATGGACGATCCCTATGATCTTCAGCGCTTCCTCGATGCACAAGAGCCTGTCTACGACCAGGTATGCGATGAACTGAGGCACGGACGCAAGCGAAGCCACTGGATGTGGTTCGTGTTTCCTCAAATCGAGGGGCTCGGAACCAGCGCAATGGCTCAGCGATTCGCGCTTTCGTCGCTGGACGAAGCGCAAGCCTATCTGCGCCACCCGATACTCGGCCCACGGCTGCGCGAAACGACGCACCTGGTCAACCTCGTCAGCGACCGCTCCGTCGAGGAAATATTCGGGTATCCGGATGACCTGAAGTTTCGCTCGTCGGTCACCTTGTTCGCGCGCGCCACGAACGACAACGACGTATTCATCGAAGCTTTGCGCAAGTATTTCGGCGGAGAAGCCGATCCGCGGACCCTCCAGCTGCTCTAGACCATTTTGGTAGCGGTCCCGCGCACGCGGGGCGCAGCGAACCGCGCAATTCCGCTCCCGGTGCAGTGCGTGGTCACTGCCCGCTCACATCGGCTGCACCGGATCGAAAGAGCAGCAGGTGATCCGTGCCGGATTCGGACAGCCAGACCTCACCCGGACGACCCATCATCTGACGCACGTTCGCGTGGTCACGCGGCAGCCGCAACACGTCGAACCGCTCGGCACGCGGATCGAAGCGCACCAGCGCATTAGCGCTCCATTCGCTGAGCCAGACGATGTCCTGGTCGTCGACGAATATCGCATACGCGTGCGGATCGTTGCCGGGCAGTCGCCATTCGCGCCAATGATGCGTGCCAGGATCGTACACGCCGACTTTTCCGGCGTTCCACTCGCTGACCCAGATGCGCCCCCTGGAATCGGCCCAGACGCGGCGCGCGCCCTGATTCGACGTTGGTGGCTCGATGACCTGTGCCGCGCCCGTCGTCGGGTCGATGCGACCTACGTAATTTCCCGCCAGCGAAGCGAAATACAGATCCCCGGAGCGGGTCACGCAGATACCGTAGGGCCCGGCGCCGCGTGGGGCATCAAAGACGCGCATGCGCGATCGCTGCGGATCGAGTTCGCCGTAGATACCACTTTGCCCCGTAAACCACAGATGCCCCTGTTTGTCGAACACGGCGGTATTCAGATTGGCGTCCGGCCGGTCCTTGGGTAGCGGAAAACGCGTGACGGCGAGCGTCTTCGGATCGATACGCACGATTGCGTTCTGGCCGCCGTCAGTGACCCACGCCGCACGATCGGGGCCGACGATCACGCCATGTGGCGCCGATCCGGCGCCGAGCGCGATCGTGTCGGTTTTGCCGCTGCGCGGGTCCAGCCGCCCGACCGCTCCCCGCGCCTGCGCGGTGTACCACACGGTGCCGTCATGCGCCGGTGCGACGTCATGCGGTGCGCTGCCGGCCGGGACGGCGAAGCTCTCGAACGACGGCGGCTGTGCTTGAGCCTGCGCGAGGCCAAGGTTGTCTGTGCTGATCGCGCAAGCGATGGCGTACAGAGCCAGGGCAATCGCAGACCGGGCAGTGGATTGCGGGGCAAGCTTCGGAAAATGTTTGAAGTCCAAGCGGGCAAATTGAAGTTGACCCGCAAAAACGGACATCTATCCTTTGGAGAAGGAGGTGCCGATTATGGCCAAGCATCGTACCCCGTACCCGAATTGGTAAGGAGCGTCGCCTGCCGCTGATGGCATGATCCCGTGCCATCATGGACTGACATGCCACCATCGTCGTACGGAGAAAGTCATGAACGCCATTGCCCGCATCGGTGTAGATCTTTCCAAAAACGTGATGCAAATCCATGCTGTCGATCATATGGGCCGCGTTGTGGTCCGCAAGGCCGTCACGCGCGCAAGCTTCCTCAACAGGTTCGTCAACGTCCCGCCGTGCCTCGTCGCCATGGAAGCATGTAGTGGCGCCGGCTTTGTCACGTTTGGCGCTGCGGTCAGTTAAGACGAAGTGATGAAGAAAACGAAATCGCTGTATCACGGTCACCGGTTCCCGGCGTCAGTCATCAGTCACGCGGTACGCTGGTATTTCAGGTTCCAGCTCAGCCTGCGCGATATCGAGGAGTTGCTGTTCGAGCGTGGCGTGATCGTCAGCCACGAATCGATCCGGCGGTGGATAGACAAGTTTGGGGCTGGTTTCGCGCATCGCGTGAAGGCTGCCCGCCGCCAGCCGGGCAGCACGTGGCATCTTGATGAGGTATTCGTGTCATTGCGCGGTGAACCTTATGTGCTGTGGCGTGCCGTCGACCAGCACGGCATCGAGCTCGACATCCTGCTACAGAAGCGGCGCGACAAGGCCGCCCCGAAACGTTTCTTCAAACGTGTACTGGCGGCCTGTCCCGAGGTGGCCGAAGAAGATCGTCACTGACCAGTTGCGCAGTTACCCCGCAGCAAAGACCGAAATCCCAGAGCTGGCGAACGTGAAGCATGTGTTCGTCAAGGCGGCCGCCCGCGTCAACAACCGTGCAGAGAACAGCCATCAGCCCACGCGTGAACGCGAGCGACGTATGCGTGGTTTCCGCCTGCCCGGGCGCACGCAGGCGTTCCTGTCGTGCTTCGGTCCGATCCGGCAACACTTCGCGCTCAAGCGTCATTTGCTGCGCGCGTCGCTTTATCGAAAGCAGCTCGCGACCCGGTTTGAAGCCTGGCGTCTTTTCACCGGTCTCACCCAGAATCCGTCTGCTGTTTTCTGAGCGACTGTTTCGCCTGAACACGATTCGTCCGGTGATCGGCAACGTGACAAAGCCGCCGCGCTTTCACGCCGCCTAGGGAACGAAAACTTAATTCGACCCTTATTTCAGCGAGGTGTCGAGCAGGTTGACTTTTAAATAAAAATAATCGTGCGGCAATATCGAGCGCGCCTTGATAGGGTCGAAACGGCAAAAATACAGGGGCGTCCAATCCTCTGATCCGTGGAGAAGGCCACAATTTTTTCAATGCAGCAGACTATTCGCAAAGATCCTCCTTTTTGGCGGAAATCTGCTGCCTACTCTTTTAATTTTGCTCCTTTACCGGTAGGGTTTACCCCGTTCGAAGCACTAGTGCGAAGAATTTGCCGAGCGACTCGGGGGAACGCTTTCCGGTAGGAAAACTTTGCGTTGCGAGTGCCGCGCGTGTTCGGCGGTACCGTAACGCGGTCACGGTTGTTTCCACCGTTGGTTCTGAATCTCACGATCGCGCGAAATAGCACGCCCGCTTTGATCGGCTTGCGCACGTCAGTTGTACTCGCACGCTCAATGGAACGGCATTTTTATCAGGCTGATAAATCTCGCAGAAGAATGCGTGCATAGGACATAAATTTTCCAGTCGATAAGGACCGCGAATAAACGGTTAGTCGGTGTTAATCGCATTTACTAATTCGGAAATTAGAAAACCAAATTTTTTAACTTTTTTCGGGAATTTTCCCGATAGTGGAATAATTCGTAATGTTAAAACGACGACAATTTCTTGGTAGCCTGACGGCGCTAGGTGGAAGTGTTATTTTGAGCGCGTGCGGCGGTGGTGGCACGGAAGATAGCGGCATTGCCTCCAGCGCGGCAGCCCAGAAAGCAAGCGCAACGGCAAAGAGTGCTTCACCGAACGGTTCGGCAATGCCGCCGGCTAGCTCGCTGATTGACGGCGCGGGCGCCACCTGGACGCTTTCGGGCGGCTCGGTTTACCAAAACGGAGCAAAGGCCGGAAACAACTACAATGTGATCGTCGCGCTGTGTTACAACGGCAACATCTATGTTGAAAACACAAGCGGACAGTTCTCCACATGGACTGGCTCGGGGTGGCAGGGTTGCAGCGATCCGCGCTTGGGCACTACGTCTCCAGACGGAACCACGATGCCTTCCGCGGCGAGCATTATCGACAAGACCGGCGCTGTCTGGACCCTGACCAACGGTGTCATCTACAAAAACGGCGTTGTCGTAGGAATCAACTACAACGTGACGCTCGTGCTCTGGTACGGCGGCAAGGTCTATTGCTGCAACACAAGCGGACAGTTTTACGCGAATGCCGAGGTCGCCTCCCAATGGTTGCCGTGCACCGATCCGCGCATTGCCGTAGCTGCGGCTGCGGGTAGTTTCTACGGTATCAACGGTCACTTCGATTACACGTACACGCCCGCGCAAGTCGTCTCGATCCTAAAGGGTTTGGGGTGCACGAGCTACCGCGTCGGCTGCACGTCGGATCCGAGTGAACTGAATGCCGTGGTCAAACTCGCGCAGGCGTTCCAGTCGGCTGGGATGACGCTGCTCGTAACGATTGCACAGGGTTTCTACGACACCAGCGGCACGCTTTTCGCGAGCGAATCGGCCTCTTACAACGCCGGTTACGCGTCCGCCTCGACGATCGCCAATGCGCTGAAGCCGTATGGGGTGGCCCTTTATGAATGTGGAAATGAGCTGACCCGCGACAAGGCCATCATCATTGACTCAACCAACGCAGGTACGAAGGCGATCGATTTCAACAATGCGAACTGGCCTCTCATGCGCGGCGCCATGCGCGGCATGATCGACGGAGTAAAGTCGGTTCTGCCTTCCGCGAAGTGTGGTATCAACTTCTGCGTTGCGGATGTCGGCGCGTCGGACGCGCTGTGGGACGGCATCCAACCGGACGGCAGCGGCGGCCATCCGAAAGTGCGCTGGGACATCACGACCTGGCACAACTACGAAGTGTACGGCGACATTTTCAACATTGGCACGGATGGCGCTGGGCCCGGCATCGATCTGCCGACGTACTGCAAGGCCAGATACGGTGTGCCGTTCATCATCACGGAGTGGAACACCGGTCCGGAACAAACGCAGGCGTATCGGGCAAATTACATTACGTCGCAATTCGGTTCGTTCTATGCGGCACGAAAGACGCACAACATTCAGTCCGTCATGTATTACGTGCTCGATAGCGGCAACAACACTTTTGGCATTATGACTAACGGTGTGCCGTTGAACCCGCCGTACGGTGCGTTCACGGGCTTTACGTCGAGCCACGCGGACATCTGATCCTGGCGAATACTCGCGTCTGACGCGCCGATCTGGCCTCCCGTTGCTTCCGCGCGCGAGGCCAGTTCTTTTGTCGGTGGCCGTTTGCTTCCTGACGCGTCGGTGCGAGTCAATCGACCTCGCTTGCCATCGGTCTGGATTGTTTGCCCCACTCGAAGTCGACCTGTAAAGTGGACCCAGAAATTGAGACAAGCATTTAAGCTGTCGTCGTAGATGACAGGAAACTAGTGTCCTGAGTTAAAAATTCATTGAATGATGCCGATCACGTACTAAAGTGTCCTGTGTAGCACTTGATACGCGGAGGCAACGATGAGTGGACGGTCCAAAGGGGAACTCGTGCTGAGCGATTCGGAGCGCGAAGACCTGCAAGCGCTGACGATGCGACGCAAGACCGCGCAGGCCCTGGCATTGCGGGCGCGCATCGTGTTGGCCTGTGCCGATGGCATGGACAACAAGACAGTTGCGGCGAAACAGCGGGTCACACAGCAAACGGTTTCGAAGTGGCGGGCGCGATTCGTGAGCCATCGTGTGGACGGCCTGCTTGATGCACCACGGCCCGGCGCACCGAGGACGATTGATGACGCGCGCGTCGATGCGGTCATCGCGAAGACGCTCGAGTCCGTGCCTGTCGGAGCGACTCACTGGAGCACGCGCACGATGGCTCGCGAAATGAAATTGTCGCAGACGGCGGTCACACGAATCTGGCGTGCTTTTGGCTTGCAACCGCATCGGCAGGAGACGTTCAAGCTCTCCAGCGATCCGATGTTCGTCGACAAGGTGCGGGATATCGTCGGGCTTTACCTGGACCCGCCGCTCAAGGCCATGGTGCTGTGCGTGGACGAGAAGAGCCAGATTCAGGCGCTCGATCGCACGCAACCCATGTTGCCGTTGGCACCCGGCATCCCTGAGCGACGTACCCACGATTACATGCGCCACGGTACGACCACCCTGTTCGCGGCGCTGGACATCGCTACTGGTGAAGTAATCGGCGAGGTACATCGGCGCCATCGCAGCAGCGAATTTGTGCGCTTTCTGCGCACCATCGAAGCCAGCGTGCCGTCTTACCTGGAGGTGCATCTGGTAATGGACAACTATGGCACGCACAAAACGCCCTCGATCAAAGCCTGGTTCGCTCGTCATCCTCGCTTCCATGTTCACTTCACACCCACCTCGGCGTCGTGGCTTAACCAGGTCGAACGATGGTTTGCCGCGCTCACTGAAAAATACCTTCGACGCGGTACGCATCGGTCGACACGTCAACTCGAAGACGCGATCCGTCATTATCTGGATGTCTATAACGCGAACCCCAAACCGTTTGTCTGGAGCAAGTCGGCCGATGAGATCCTGGCCAGCCTCGAACGGTTTTGTGTGCGCGTCCGCAAGGCTGCGGCAGGAGCATCATGAATATCAATACCGACGCAATTGATGAAGTTTCCCTCGCGCTCCTCTACCTGACCCTGCATGACCGATACCGTGCATGGAAGGGCTTCGACTGGGATGTGCTGAACCGGCTCCATGAACGAGGCCTCATCGAAGACCCAGTCAACAAGACGAAGTCCGTGATCTTTACGGAAGAAGGACTGCGCGAGTCCGAGCGACTTTTTAATCAGCACTTTGTCATTCCGGAAAGAACAGAGAATTGATTCAACGAACTTCTAACTCAGGACACTAGTAATGAGCGCAGGAAACAAGAAAGGTGTTCGCGCACTCGGATTTCTGTTTCGAAGAACGGCGGACAAGAAGTGCCGTATGAATCGAGAGATTCACGTACGGATCTGTGAGAGCCTGAGGGGCCAGTTCCATCGGGCCACTCGACCGTTGTTTGATTCTTATAGACATGGTCCGGCGGGGTAGAATCAGAGTGAATGAAAGCCTACTCAGCAGAAAGAAAAGAAGCGCTGGTGCGCCGCATGATACCGCCGGAAAACGCGCTGGTTTCGGCGCTGGCCAGAGAAACGGGGATTAATGAACAGACGCTGTACACCTGGCGCCGACAGGCGAAAAGACAAGGACTGGCCGTGCCGGGCGATGGGAAGAATCCCGAAGGATGGAGTCTTCGGAAGACAAGTCTGCCGTAGTGCTGGAATTCGCCCCGCTCAATGCAGTGGAGCTGGCGGAGTACTGCCGCCGCAAAGTTCTTTATCCCAAACAGATCGCGGCGTGGCGATCGTCCTGTCAGGCAGATGAAAACGGCGAAAGGAACCCATCCGCGCGTCGCCGAACAATTCTACTCCCTGGTTATCTAAGGTGTCCTTGTCATATCACCTTCCTTCGTCATTCTCTCCTTACTGCGACAGAACCGATCTGCGAACTGGCAAACAGCGGGTCGTCGTACAGCCTTGCTCCTTCGCCCGGCCAGACCGACTGGCCCATTGCACCTATCGAATAACATGGGTTCGGTCAGGGTTGGGCCACCGCAGTACGTGCCTCATCACGACGAAAAGCCCCTGCTTGTGCGAACCGGAATCAAAATGAGCACGCAACGTAGCGGCCAGGCTGGAACTTCGCCAGCAAAAGAGACCGCATTGAAGGATCAAGTGTCCCTCGCTGGTCGACTTGTGGACCATGCGGGAAAGAACGGAAGCTGAATCCGACAGGAAACGACCCGTCGACAAATCGCTCCAAGTCGTGTCTATTCCTGAACGGTGTGAAATCGAAAACGCAGGACTGCCTCCGTGCATTCTCGATCTTTTTCTTCAGGTTAGAGACGGTATCGGGCACTGAATAGGGCGCCGCCTCGACCTCGATAATCGACGCGCGTTTCGGATAATAAAGCTGAGGAAACGCGTCCATGGTCGGGCCGACATCCGGGATACGTAACGAGACGATTATGTCCGCATTTGTGCCCGAATTGCGATAGCGCTCAAGTGCATCGACAGGCGAGACGTATCGATGATGGACAATGTTACCTGCCAACGTCGTAATAAATTCCGCCTGCGCAGTAAGCAGGCAAAAGGCCCCATAAATAATGACGGGTATCGCCGGATAATAGTTCGTTCTTGTACGGGTAACCAGCCCGACAAGCGCAGCGATCACAAAAACTAGACCGTAGCTCACAGTGCGCGGCGAATAGATATCGTATTGAGTCAAAGTGCGCAGATAGAATGCGAGCAAAAGGTAGCCTGCGCCACTTAGCGCCAGCAGGCGACAAGGCTGTGCATCGACGCGTGCCCGGCTACCCGACGCAGAAGCCCACCCTCGAGTTCGCTTCAAACCCCATAGCAATATCAGCAGCAACGCCCCCGTGAGAATAAACTCCTTGCCCACCTGACGGATGAACCTAAACAACAGAAAAACGAAGGTTTCTGGCGCTGGGATACGCGGCGTACCGGTAGGAAAACCCGTCGCGACCACATTGAATTTTTGATACCCGAGGAAAAAGATTGCGGCGGCCACGAATGCGGGCAATGCTCTAATGGCCGTCGTTCTGCCGTACGAGATCCATGCCGCAGCGAAAATTACCACGGAGAACGGCGCAAAGAAATATCTCGACGAACATCCGACAATGAGCGTGCACGCGAGCAATACCGCGTACCAGCGTGATGAACCGTTGTGCGCAATTCTGGAGATTGCATAGATAGACGCGCAAAATGCAAGCAAAAAAAGATTTTCAGACCATGTGTACTGGTAAAGCTCGATGGTGAACGGATTGACGACGATTAGAACCGGAACCAGCACATTCCTGAAGGTCTTCATCAGGAAGAAAAAGCCGACGAACAGCAGGATAAGGTTAGTGACCTTGCTGCTTACGATCAAGGCGCCTATCTCGGTCGAAGGCGCAGTCAAGGCAATCACCAGCGGATAGCCACAAGGAAATGTTGCAAAGTAGGCGCCCCGCACCGAACAGCCCTGCCCGTCTCTGATCGATTGAGCAAGATGCAGGTAATTCCAGGAGTCGATGGTCAGGTAACCAAACGTGCTCGCCCAACCGGCACTGATGCCCAACACCAGGAAAATCGCGGCAGCATAAGCCCACTTCGTCGAATACCAGCGTATGGCGACGGAATCCGTACCCGGTGGTAGCCGATCCTGAGTCCGGTACTCCGGACTGGAGGAACTCCCGCTCTGGCCGTATTGCGGCCGTAGTAAGTCAGCAAGCCGCTCAAGATAACTGACTATTCGCATCCCTATAGTTCCTCCAATGCCGCTCCCGTCGATTCAACCCCTATGCGGCCGCGCGGTACGCGGCGCACACGTTGCCGTGGCGAGAGCATCGGCACGACCGACGTAACTGGAGCATAGGCAGATTGATCCGATTGTGTCGCTTGTCCACCAAATGGGGAGGCCTGCGTCGCGATCTTTTGAACGCGCACACTCGCCGGAACTCACCGAGCAGCCAGCCGAGGACAACACCGCGTCGAACGGCGCGAACGCCATTGGAAGACCGAAGGACAATCTCGTTCTCGAAGCACCGTCTTCTGTCGCAACGCAGATACGGCGGGGTTACATTGCAAACAAGCCATCGCGCCTTTGCGAACGCGTTCAATGTTGCAACGAAGCATAGAACCGTCGAGGACAATGCGCGCGGAACGGGCCGGAAAGCACGCGGTAATGTCCGATATGGCTTTGTCACGTTTGGCGCTGCGGTCAGTTAAGATGAAGTGATGAAGAAAACGAAATCGCTGTATCACGGTCACCGGTTCCCGGCGTGAGTCATCAGTCACGCGGTACGCTGGTATTTCAGGTTCCAGCTCAGCCTGCGCGATATCGAGGAGTTGCTGTTCGAGCGTGGCGTGATCGTCAGCCACGAATCGATCCGGCGGTGGATAGACAAGTTTGGGGCTGGTTTCGCGCATCGCGTGAAGGCTGCCCGCCGCCAGCCGGGCAGCACGTGGCATCTTGATGAGGTATTCGTGTCATTGCGCGGTGAACCTTATGTGCTGTGGCGTGCCGTCGACCAGCACGGCATCGAGCTCGACATCCTGCTACAGAAGCGGCGCGACAAGGCCGCCGCGAAACGTTTCTTCAAACGTGTACTGGCGGCCTGTCCCGAGGTGCCGAAGAAGATCGTCACTGACCAGTTGCGCAGTTACCCCGCAGCAAAGACCGAAATCCCAGAGCTGGCGAACGTGAAGCACGTGTTCGTCAAGGCGGCCGCCCGCGTCAACAACCGTGCAGAGAACAGCCATCAGCCCACGCGTGAACGCGAGCGACGTATGCGTGGTTTCCGCCTGCCCGGGCGCACGCAGGCGTTCCTGTCGTGCTTCGGTCCGATCCGGCAACACTTCGCGCTCAAGCGTCATCTGCTGCGCGCTTCGCTTTATCGAAAGCAGCTCGCGACCCGGTTTGAAGCCTGGCGTCTTTTCACCGGTCTCACCCAGAATCCGTCTGCTGTTTTCTGGGCGACTGTTTCGCCTGAACACGATTCGTCCGGTGATCGGCAACGTGACAAAGCCCTGAGACGAAAAGCTGTTCTACAGACAACATTGTTTGTATTCTACTTTCATGAAAAAGTTTATACTCTCGGCTACTGGCGCTGTAACGGCGTTGCTTCCTTTGAGGTTTCGGCATGCTATCGCGAAGTCGCTTATCGAGGACCGTGCGCTTGCACAGGAATACGGGTATTTTTACCTCTCCAGCCTCGCCCGAAAGCTCAATGTCGTGCAGCTTGCAGCAAGCGGACAATACGGCATAATGGCCAGCAGTTCAAACGACCTGAGCATACTGAAGAAATACGCTGAGACCGGTCGTTGGGCACCCGAGCTGGCCGAAAGATTGAAAGCATTTTTCGCCGGTTCCGGCGGAACCTACCTCGACATCGGCGCAAATATCGGAATGACGACCATTCCGATTGCGCAGTACAACGACAGTGTGAAGTGTTACGCCTTCGAACCTGAACCAGTCAACTACCGGAATCTGTTGCGCAATATCGCCGAGAACTGCCCTTCATCCGACATAGAGACCTACCAGCTGGCATTGCACGAACACGACGACGTGTTGCCGTTTGAAATTGCCGACGGCAATCTCGGGGACCATCGTCTGCACATAGAAACAGGCCTGCCCGCGAAACAAAATGAGGCGGGTCGCAAGATCATTGATGTGCAATGTGTCAGGCTGGATGACCTGCCCATCAAGCTGACTTCGCCTGTTTTTGCCAAAATCGATACGCAGGGCGCTGAGCCCTTCGTGTTCGCCGGCGGCAGGCAAACGCTCGCTAGGGCCGATGCAATTTTGGTGGAATGGTCGCCCTATCACATGGCCCGCTTAGGGGGAGGTCCCGAAATCGTGCTCCGTTTCCTCGAAGAGCACTTCAGCTACGGTCAAATCGAGGAGACCGACGCGAAGTCCGGTCAATGGGGGGAAAGCGGACCTATTGGGGAAATAACACGCCGTCTGCAAAGTACCATCACCGAATGGCGCGACGATCCGATGAGCTACGTCGATCTCGTCGCGACGAAAATTCCGTCAATCGCTCGATAGAGGCGGGCATCTACGGTCTTCGTTCCGCTGGAGCAATCCAGAGGCCTCGTTTCCTAACGGACCCGTTGCCCGCACGCGTCGCCCTCATCCGGTAACGGCGCTTCCCGCCGCACTCGCGTGCCCCACGACCGTTTCGAAGAACTGCTCGTAGCGCCGGCAGCACACGTTCCAACCGAACTCATCAACAGCCAAGCGATTGCTTGCAGTGCAGACGATCGTTGGCCATGAACTGTTGATCAAACCAATGATTTCAGGGAGCTGAGCAACGTCATCGAAGAGAATGACATTGTCGAACTTGCTGGCCGCCCAGATCATAAACGGCGTCGAGCGAGAGATAACCAGCGGCACGCGCCCAATGGCCTCAAAAAACGCGCCGCTCACCAGCATTGAATCGACCGCATGCGGGAGGATCAGCACATCGCTATCGGCAATCCTCTGCGCGAATTCCGCGTCAGACAGGAATTTTGCGTCGAGGCGCACCGTATCGCGCAACGATCGCTTGTCGATGATTCCGTTCAGCGTGGCAACATAAGCTTCCGTACCGTGCCCGGCTATATCCAGCTTGCATTCGCTCGGCCAGACGTCAAGAACCGCATCGATCTGCTTGTACGGGCGAATCACACCGAGCATCGAATAGAGCGGTGTCGCGCTACCCGCCCTCGGCGTAGTCGGCGGCTGGCCGGGCGCGTCCCAATAGAGTGGGTGGGGTAAATAGCGCGCGCTGAACTGAACCTGAAAATCCGGTGCGTGGACCACGCGAAAGTCTGCCAGACGGCGTATGAAGGCAATAAGCCGAATCGAGAGGCGCCTGTTGAATCCTACTGTGTCGTGGACTGCCTGATCGTGGACGAAATACACAACCTTTGCTCGACCGATCAGCATCAAGGAGCAGTAAAAAGCGAAGAGCAACGAGCCGAGCAAGCTCAACTGCGCAGTCCCTTTCTGCCGCCTGAACGGCCGATATTCAAGCCAATGAAAAACGAGAATATTGTCTGGCTTGAACAGCTGAAAGAATCCTCCCTTCAGCAGGCCTTTGATGGAGAGCGGCGCGACGTCATAACCGACCGACCTATACAGATCTTTTTGAATCTCGATATAGCGATTTGTCGGGTTGGTGAATGGACACATCAGCACGCGCGGCCGCAGTCCGTTTACTTCTTGATTCCTGGTGCGACCAACAGAATCATTGGTAACCTGCCCCATTTATACATCTCCCGTTGAGCCGTACGCCGCAAAGGCAGACGCCGAAGCGCGCGCGACGAGGGTAAAGGCCGCTAGCTTTTTGAATGCCGAGCACAAGTAAGCGGTTCACATACCGCGCTCTCATCTTCACAAATCAGATTAGCACGCGACAGAAACAATGCGCGACAATTAATCGCATCGATTTAGATTATGGCCGATTTTGTGGAGCATGGCGTTAAAGGTTGAGTGCGTGACTGGATTTTACGCAACCACGTATGCCGCGCTCTTGCTTACAGCGGACGGACGTCGAGTGAACCCATTGCGGCGCGCTGCAATTTTTACCGCCGGACGTCATTCATATTGAACTTGGGGGTAGCGGGAGCCGTTCGGCATCATCTGAAGATAGGGCTTTGTCACGTTTGGCGCTGCGGTCAGTTAAGATGAAGTGATGAAGAAAACGAAATCGCTGTATCACGGTCACCGGTTCCCGGCGTGAGTCATCAGTCACGCGGTACGCTGGTATTTCAGGTTCCAGCTCAGCCTGCGCGATATCGAGGAGTTGCTGTTCGAGCGTGGCGTGATCGTCAGCCACGAATCGATCCGGCGGTGGATAGACAAGTTTGGGGCTGGTTTCGCGCATCGCGTGAAGGCTGCCCGCCGCCAGCCGGGCAGCACGTGGCATCTTGATGAAGTATTCGTGTCATTGCGCGGTGAACCTTATGTGCTGTGGCGTGCCGTCGACCAGCACGGCATCGAGCTCGACATCCTGCTACAGAAGCGGCGCGACAAGGCCGCCGCGAAACGTTTCTTCAAACGTGTACTGGCGGCCTGTCCCGAGGTGCCGAAGAAGATCGTCACTGACCAGTTGCGCAGTTACCCCGCAGCAAAGACCGAAATCCCAGAGCTGGCGAACGTGAAGCACGTGTTCGTCAAGGCGGCCGCCCGCGTCAACAACCGTGCAGAGAACAGCCATCAGCCCACGCGTGAACGCGAGCGACGTATGCGTGGTTTCCGCCTGCCCGGGCGCACGCAGGCGTTCCTGTCGTGCTTCGGTCCGATCCGACAACACTTCGCGCTCAAGCGTCATCTGCTGCGCGCTTCGCTTTATCGAAAGCAGCTCGCGACCCGGTTTGAAGCCTGGCGTCCTTTCACCGGTCTCACCCAGAATCCGTCTGCTGTTTTCTGAGCGACTGTTTCGCCTGGAACACGATTCGTCCGGTGATCGGCAACGTGACAAAGCCGCACCAGGGTAAATACAGATTCGATCGCTCAAAAAGCTTTATAGAATGGCCAATATTAGCAAGGAGCAATACTGCTTGCTATAGATTAATCAAAGATACCCCGCAGAACCCGGAGACGCCATGCAGATCGACTACCAATCGATGCGGTTCGACTACGAGCGAGCCGCCGACCACGATGCCGGTGCACCGCTCACCTATCCGGTCGTGGTGATCGGCGCTGGCCCGGTCGGGTTGTCAGCGGCCATCGATCTGGCCCAGCAGGGCGTTCGCACCGTGCTGCTCGACAATGACGACACGCTGTCGAGCGGTTCGCGCGCAATCTGTTTTGCGAAGCGGACGCTGGAAATTTTCGATCGGCTCGGCTGCGGCAAGCAGATGGTCGACAAAGGCGTGAGCTGGAACGTCGGCAAGGTGTTCCTGCAGGATGAACTGATCTATACGTTCAACCTGCTGCCCGAGACAGGCCACGCGCGCCCAGCATTCATCAATCTGCAGCAGTACTACGTCGAGGGCTATCTGGTAGACGAGGCGAAGCGAACCGCGAATCTGCAGATGCGCTGGAAAAGCAATGTGATCGGTGTGACCCAGCAAGACGACCATGTCGAGTTGCGGGTCGAAACGCCCGACGGCATTTATCCGATGCGCGCGCAATACGTGGTCGCCGCCGACGGCGCGCGCAGCGCGGTGCGCAAGGCGCTCGGTCTCGACAGTCATGGTCGCACCTTCAAGGACCGCTTCCTGATCGCGGATGTGAAAATGAAGGCGCCGTTTCCGACCGAACGCTGGTTCTGGTTCGATCCGCCCTTCCATCGCAATCAATCCGTACTGCTGCACAGGCAGCCCGACAACGTCTGGCGCATCGATTTCCAGCTCGGCTGGGACGCCGATCCGGTCGCCGAAAAACAGCCTGAGAAAGTGATTCCGCGCGTGAAAGCGCTGCTCGGCGACGATGCCGGGTTCGAGCTCGAATGGGTCAGCGTCTACACGTTTTCGTGTTTGCGGATGGACAGTTTCCGGCATGGCCGCGTGCTGTTCGCGGGCGATTCGGCGCATGGCGTGTCGCCGTTCGGCGCGCGCGGCGCGAATAGCGGCGTGCAGGATGCCGACAATCTCGCCTGGAAGCTGCGGCTCGTCGTCAACGGCGACGCGCCGCCGGCGCTGCTCGATACCTATGCATCCGAGCGCGAGTATGCGGCGGACGAAAACATCCTGAACTCATCGCGCGCCACCGACTTCATCACGCCGAAAAGCGCGGTTTCGCGGATGTTCCGCGATGCCACGCTCAAGCTCGCGAAAGAGTGTCCGTTCGCGCGGCGCATCGTCAACAGCGGCCGTCTGTCGGTGCCGGCGGTTCTGCGCGACTCGCCCCTGAACACGCCCGACGCCGACGCATTCACCAGTGCGATGGTGCCCGGCGCGGCCAGCACCGACGCGCCGGTCAAGCTCGCTGGCGAAGACGCCTGGTTCCTGAATCAGACCGGACATGGCGGCTTCACGGGTGTGCAATTCTGCGGCCAGGGAGACGACCTGACGAGATGCGCCGAACGGCTTCGCGCGCTCGCATGCCTCGCGGTGCCGGTTCACTCGTTGATCGTCGTGCCGCGTGGCGCGGCCGCGACCGCGCTGCCGGAGATGCCTCACGTCACGGTGATCGAGGACGTCGAAGGCATCGTCACGCATCGCTTCGATGCGCGGCCCGGCACCTTTTATCTGCTGCGTCCGGACCAGCATGTCTGCGCGCGCTGGCGCGCCCTCGACACCGCCTCGGTCGCCAAGGCCGTGGATCGCGCAACCTGCAACGGATAACCATCATGACCAAGCTGAACATCGAAACGAATATGGCCGATCCGGATGCGTTCTATGAAAAGCTCATCGACGCGCACAATGGACTGACCGACGAGCAAAGCCATTTCATGAACGCAAAGCTCGTGCTGCTGCTCGCGAACCACATCGGCGATGCCGACGTGCTGCTCGAAGCGCTGGCGCTGGCGCGCGCGGATTGACGACCGAGGCTCAGCGCCCGATCCAGCCGAACCGCCACGACAGCCGTCGTGTCGTGGCGAGCAGCCTCTGTGCGGTCGTGCCGTGCGTGCTGAAATCAAAGCCGCCCGACGGACCGATCACCGCGACCACCAGACTGACGCTGCCCGTATGATCGAACACGGGCGCGGCCAACGCGCCGATGCCCGGCACCGGCGCATCGAGTGCGTCATCGATGCCGTCGCTCACAACCTTCGCGCGACGTGCCAGATAGGCCGGAGCCAACGACGGCGGGCCCTTTTTCGGCGCCACGAGCACTTCCGCAACCGGCGCGCCCGCGAGTCTGATCGATTCCTGCGACAACAGCCCGACCAATACGTCGTCCGCAAGATGCGCGGCGAACACGCGCCCTATCGCCGTGTTGACGAGCGACATCACGGTGCCCACGCGCAGGCTCACGTGTTGTGGTCTCGCCGATTCTTCGAAACGGATGACCGTAGGACCCAAAGGTCCAAGAATCGCCACCGCGACGCTCATGCCGGACTCCGCAGCAAGCGTGACGATCTCCGGTTCGGCATCGCGAATCGGCGACATGCGCTGCAATGCGATCAGGCCGAGCTCCATGCCGAGCGGCCCCGCACTGAAAAGACCGGCGTCGTCGCGGCTCAGCAAGCCGACCTTGAGCAGACTCACCAGATGCGGAAACGCCTTGGCGGCGGGCATATCGGCGGCCGCGGCCAGATCGCGCAGCGACAGCGGACGGCCGGCGGCAACGAGTGCCAGCAGGAGCTCGCCTGTGTTGTCGAGCGCGCTGATTCCGCGCTGAGCTTTCGTGTCGTTGAGTTGGGGCGTGTTCGCGTCGGACGCGTCCGGGGTTTCGATCTGCATGATTCTCAGCTGGGTGTGACCAGCGCTTCGGTGATACGTCGGGAAGTTTCGAGCAACTGACGCGCGACCACACCGTCCCACGCGACTTCGATCGAGGCCGACGAGCCGATCGCCGTCAACGCGAGTTGCATCCGTTGATCGCCATCGAACACCGGCACGCTCAGACTGCTGATGCCCGGACTCGGCGCATCGATACCTCGCTCGATGCCGCGCGCGCGGATCTCATCGAAGCGTTTGCGCCACTCCGCGCTAGTCGGCCCTTTGGCGGCGCGGCCGCGCGCCGGCGTCGGGTCCGCCGAATGCGCCTGGCTTCGCGCCATTTGCGCGACCTGCTCGGGCGCGCAGAACGCGCAGAATACGCGGCCCGTCGATGTCGCTTCGAGCGACATCACCGTGCCGATGTGCAGATTGACATGCAGCGGCGCACCGCTGCGCTCGTATCGGACGATGGTCGGGCCCTGCACGCCCGCCACGCAGATCGCCACGCTAAGACCGATCCGCTCCGCGAGCGACGCCGCGTGGGCAGCCGCGATGCGATAGACCGGCTGCTGTTCGATATGCATGAGGCCAAGCCGCAACGACAGCGGCCCCGGCTCGTAGTTGCCGGTCAGGGCATCGCGCTTGACGAGGCCGAGGCGCGTCAGGCTCACGAGATAGGTATGCGCCTGCGCCGACGACAGTTGCGCCTCGCCGGCCAGTTCGGTCAGCCCGAGCGGTTCGCGCTGTCGCGCCAGCGCCTGCAGCAGACGTCCGCCGACCTCGACGCTCTGAATCCCCCGCTGTTTCTTTTCGCTTGTCGTATCAGCCATCGTGTTGTCCGCCCTTGACCCGAAGGAGATTCGGCCCGTCCGGTGTCGCCCGTGGAAGGCCTAGATGGTATCCGATCGGACCGTGCCGACCAACCGACGGAGTTTACCCTAGCTTAGTTAATGACAAGGTATTTTGTCATTGACAAATATCAGCGTGACGACGACTATTAGTCATCCCCCAACGAGTCGTGAGACGGAGACAGACATGGCGAAGGCTTTCGCATCCCAGGCCGACCTGGAAGAGAAGAAGATCACGTGGACCCAATTGTCGGAAAACGCGTATGCCTACACGGCCGAAGGCGACCCTAACTCCGGCGTGATCATCGGCGACGACGGCGTGCTGATCGTCGACACCACCGCCACGCCGGCCATGGCGCAAGACCTGATCGCGAAGATCCGCAGCGTCACCGACAAGCCGATCAAATACGTCGTGCTGTCGCACTATCACGCGGTGCGCGTGCTGGGCGCGTCGGCGTACTTCAAGGAAGGCGCGCAGCAGGTGATCGCCAGCCGCGGCACCTACGAAATGATCGTCGAGCGCGGCGAAGCCGATATGAAATCGGAGATCGAACGCTTCCCGCGCCTTTTTGCGGGCGTCGAAACGGTGCCCGGCCTGACGTGGCCGACGCTGGTTTTCGAAAAGGAAATGACGCTCTTTCTCGGCAAGCTCGAAGTGCGCATCGCGCATCTCGGCTCCGGCCACACGAAGGGCGACACGGTCGTCTGGCTGCCGTCGCAGAAGGTGTTGTTCTCCGGCGACCTGGTCGAGTACGACGCGGCCTGCTATTGCGGCGACGCGCAACTCGAACAATGGCCGACGACGCTCGAAGCACTGCGCGCCCTGAACGCGGAGAAGCTGGTGCCGGGTCGCGGCCCCGCGCTACTGTCGCCGGCGGAAGTGAACAAGGGCCTCGATTACACGAAAGACTTCGTCACCATGCTGTTGCAGGCGGGCCGTGACGCATTCAAGGACAAGCTCGATCTGAAGGGCGCGATGGCGCTCACGCGCAAGTCCATGGACCCGAAGTTCGGCAACGTCTTCATCTACGAGCATTGCCTGCCGTTCGACGTGTCGCGAGCCTACGACGAAGCGAGCGGCATCAGCCATCCGCGCATCTGGACCGCGCAGCGCGACAAGGAAATGTGGGACGCGCTGCAGAACTGATCGCACCACGCACTCGGGAAAGGCCGTCCGGTCTTTCCTCTTTTCCGTTCAAACCATGAAGGCGCGCTAGACGCCTCGGGCGCGCTCGTCTTCGCACAGGCGCGCTCCGCACCTGGAGCGAGACATGCAGCATTCCCTCGATGGCAACGCCATTGGCCACGCCGCGCCCGTCGCGAGCGACGATTCGATGTTCAGGAAGGTCGCGTGGCGCATCGTGCCGTTTCTGTTTCTTTGCTATGTCGTGTCGTTTCTGGACCGGATCAACATCGGCTTCGCGCAATTGCAGATGAAGCATGATCTCGGCTTCAGCGACGCGATGTACGGACTCGGCGCAGCCGTGTTCTACGTCGGCTACGTGCTGTGCGAGGTGCCGAGCAACATCCTGTTGGCCAAATACGGCGCGCGTAAAACCTTCATGCGGATCATGCTGCTGTGGGGCATCGCGTCGATGTGCATGATGTTCGTGTCGAAGCCCGCGCACTTTTACGTTCTGCGCTTTATGCTGGGCGTTTTCGAGGCGGGCTTTTTCCCGGGCATCGTGCTGTATTTGACGTATTGGTTTCCCGCCAGCCGGCGCGCCGCCGTGATCTCGGTGTTTTTCGCGGGCGTGGCGGTCGCGGGCGTGCTCGGCGGACTTTTCTCCGGCTGGATCATGCGCGACATGAGCGGCGTGTTGAACCTGTTCGGATGGCAGTGGATGTTTGCGATCGAAGGCGCACCCGCTGTGATTCTCGGATTGCTCTCGTGGCGCTATCTGGTCGACAAGCCGCACGAGGCAAGCTGGCTCACGCAGGACGAAAAAGAGCGACTCGTCGCGCTTTGCGCGCAAGGCCAGTCGAAAGACCACCGGCATGACAGTCACAGCTTCGCCGCCGCGTTGCTCAATCCGCACGTCTATCTGTTCGCGTTCATCTATTTTTCGCTGACCTGTGCGTCGCTGACGCTCAATTTCTGGATGCCGTTGATGATCCGCGATTTTGGGGTTCAGGATGTCGTGGCGGTGAGTCTTTATACCGTGGTGCCGAATGCGATCGGTGCGGTGGGTCTGATTCTGATTGCGCGCCGCTCGGATCGAACTGGGGAACGGCGTAAGCATTTTGCTTTCTGCACGGTGGGCGGGGGTCTCGCGCTCGCGGCGCTTACGCTGCATCTGAGCAGCTTTCCTGCGATGCTGGCTATCTTGTCGCTCGCTGCCATGTTGATTTTCGCGGCGCTACCGATCTTTTGGGCGGTGCCTACCAGCTATCTGTCCGGGAAAGCGGCTGCGTCGGGGATCGCGTTTATTAGCAGTATTGGGATTACGAGCGGGATCGTCAGTCCGTGGGTGATCGGTCAGATTCGCACGACGACGGGGAGTATGGATCTCGCCGTGTATCTGCTTGCGAGTCTGCTTGTGGTTAGTGGGGTCGCTTTGATGGTCGGCGTTAAGGGGGGCGTGATGCGACGGTGATGTCGCCTATGCCGAGTCGTGGTGGTGCCGCTTGCCCGCGTAATCTGCCTTTAAATGGCCCCGCCGAAGCGGGGCTGGGATTTCACGCTCTACCAATTTGCCATATCAAGCAAATCCTTTAAAAACTGATTTTGCGCTTTGCGAAGATTGTAGATGCACTCCTCTCGCAAAGCTGAAAACATCGATCCATCGTGTTCCGTTTTCCACTTTGCCCCGGCATTACGTGGTAATTCGCAGTACCTCACGGATGCATCTTGCGTTTCCATGTACTCGTCGAGCAACTTCGCATGGACGTTGCCGTTCCGCATGGTCGCACGCAACTTGTTATAGATAAATTTGCTCTCGACCATCAGGTCCTTCTGTAACTCGGAATAGCATTCGGCGTCACCGTAACCGCCCCCCAAATGTTGCAGGCAATCCGAGTTCGACTTCGCGACCGCAAGGCTAGAAAATAACACACCCGAGATAAAAAAAACCACCATGATCCTAATGAGATGCATCGTAAACTCCTGAGACAAATAAACGAGCTTCGGCAATCCGGCGATTCTTGACGCCCCGATTCGTTCCTACCCGATACGTCAATATAAAATCATGCATATCATCATAATGGCCAGAATTAACTTTTCTAATAATTTCGCTGGCGCCGTCTCCTGAGCCACAGTTATATACGATACTCACAAGGGCATCGTATTCGAACTGAAACAACGGGACCTTCACGTCAGCATTCAGACGTCTTTCTACCCATATCGTTATACACAACGTCGCCGCCGGTCCGCGGCGGCGAGAAAGGCCGTTTACTTTCAATGACATAGCGCCGCGCTTGTAAACTGTCGGCGTTTGCCGTTTACTCTCCGCTTTTGAGCGGATGCCTTGGTCACCGAATCGACACCCTGGACGCAAACGGAATTCGAGCAACTGGACCTGGGTTGCTGACGTCGCTGTGCCAGACCTCGGCGAGTCCGCCGCGTGGCCGCGCTCCGGACACAGGTGGTGCAAATCGCACCACCCGCAAACCCTTGCCTCATCCGGGGTTCCATGCGATTCGATATTTTCGGCGCAACCCGTTGCACTCTTTTCTGTACCGCCGCAAATCCAATGCTGGCGTCGGTTAGCGGCGGTTTTGCACGCGTTTTGGTACGTGCGTAATGTGTGTTCTACTTTCAGGGGAATTCTTGTGCCAGACGACAACGTCCGATCCGCCCAGATGCCGCTGGTCAGCAACGCGCCGGCCGATCACGGAAATGAACAAATCACGCGAACGATGCAGCGCCGGACGTGCGACATCCGTCAGGCAATTGTCACCGAGTGGCTGCAACGCGCGATCGTCGGAATTCGCGATATGCATCAGGATGAGAACCTGCGCCGGCGTGTCGCGCTTCGGCTTTTCTAACGTCCACGGGCTCCGGTCATCAATCGCGCAATCTGCGCAATTCGCGCCCCGCCACAGCTGCTCGCCTCAATGCGATAACGCCCGCACCAAGCGGGCGTCGGTGGCGGCAATCGGTGGTAACGGCTAGCGGCTAATCGTCACTCCGCTTTCGCACTTTGCGCCGGCGGCAGAACCGCCAATTTAGACTCTTTCACACCGTCCTGACCAGTCTTGTCGTCAACCAGTTGCAGCTTGCTGCGCGCATACAGGACGCCCATCTTGACCTCCTGCCAGACGTAATAGACCTTGCCGGCAACCGCGTCGACATCCAGCTTTGAATCGTTCTCAGCCTTCGACACCAGCTCATGCGGTCCCGGCTCGACTTCCGTGTACAGGTAGGTCCTGGCGGCCGTGTCGCCCAGAATCTGACCATCCAGGGTCACCGGCATCTTGACGCCCCCACCCATGCTTTCGTTGCGATACACATAGATCGCCGCCTTCTCCTGCGGCGCACTGAAGGTCTTCAGCGCCGCATCCTTCTGCGGATCGCCCATCGGCACCGATGCACAGCCCGCCATCACCAGCAGCACAACGCCAAGCGGGATCAATTTCTTCAACTGCATTTCTTGTTTTCCTTTTCAAGTTTGTGGAACATGAATCTGGAGACTGAGCCCCGGCCTAACATAGGCCAGAGGTTGTTTCGCTATGCACGCCTCCTAAACCACGCAATGCCCGTGAATGCAATTGCCAGTAGCGTACCCCTTGCAAACACGCCTCTAAAATTAACTGCAGAGAGCACATCGTGGACCGTCAGGTGACTAAAGCATCCTGGTGCAAACAGACAGTTCAGGCACAAAGCGATCACCCAAATGACGTACATTCCTGCTAGGCAAATACCCCACGCACCCAAAAACGCAATCAACCACCTGATCATTTTTGGCCGCTCCCGTAGGGAAATGGTGGAACAAGTGGACCAACTGCACTCTGGCCGACCCCTCCTCCAATCGTCCCGGCAATCACGCCACCTGTATTAGGGCTAAACAGTTTCCATCCGCCACCGGACCAAACATCCGTCGAGGCCCAATTCCTTGAGTTGCCGAGAGTTGGTTTGAGTGTTGCATCGAACCATGA
The DNA here is from genome assembly GCF_050436125.1 of Paraburkholderia sp. MM5482-R2. Classification (NCBI taxonomy): domain Bacteria; kingdom Pseudomonadati; phylum Pseudomonadota; class Betaproteobacteria; order Burkholderiales; family Burkholderiaceae; genus Paraburkholderia; species Paraburkholderia sp. MM5482-R2. Next base: position 189,514 of record NZ_JBNDLP010000004.1, read on the forward strand.
CCCGACGGACTTCCCGAGGCCATAGCCCAAGCCAGATAGAGCCGCACTTGTAAATCCAGCGTTGACCAAGCTGTCACTTTTCCCATACACAACGTTGTTGATCGCCGTATCGGCAACTCCACCTGCCGCATTCAGAACCATATTGCCGGCTAGGTTGTAACGCGTACCTATCGCACCGACCCCAAAGCTCACGCCGACATCAACCGGATTGATCGCTCCTTTCTGGTAATACTCAGAGCCCGCAGTAATCCCCGCGCTAATCGCTCCGGTGCCCACTGACGAGGCCCACATGCGCGAACCCAGCAAGCCACCGGAACTGAAGATCGGCGCTCCGCCGCCGAGTATTTCGCTCGCGAGCAAGGCGCGCCCTCTGTTGACGACCGCCGTGATTCCTGTCTTGATCGGCGCAGCCGCTCCCAAGGTAAAAGCAGTCATGCCCGCTTCCAGAAACGACTGGGCACCCTTCGTTACAGCCGTGCCGTAATTCCCCGCATCCCAGTTCGCCCGTGCTGCGTCCATGCTGGTCGCGCCGACCATGTCGTGCGCGAACTGCTTGGTCGCATTCCAGCCATCAGCCCCGTACTGTTTCGCACGATCCACGCGTAAAGAAGATTATCGGAGCCGCCGCTGTTATCGGCCAGCACTGCAGGACGCGGATCGATTTGTGAGGTTGCCAGCCCAGAAGACGGGCCGAAGAGCGCTGCAGCACCGGCGTACGGCGTCTGGCTGCTGTCAACGAGCCCGCCATACACGCCGAACAGTGCAGTGCTATTGCTGTATGACGCCTCCGGAGCTACAAACCCGCTGCCGACGCCACCAAGCCCGCCCGGCAGTACCTGCGCATTCATGCCGCCGATCGCTTCCTGCACACGCTGCGCGGTCGTATCGGTTTTCCCAACGGAGCCGGCCTGCACCTGGTCGACGACGAGATTGCCAATGGTGCTCGCCACCGCATCCATCGAGATTGCGCCAACATTGCGCCCAAGGCTCCCACCGCGCACGATTGTACTAGCCGCACCTGCAGCAACCCCCGCGCTCACGCCCGTCACAAATCGACCGCTGTCGGACTGCATATCGAAGCCAAAGTCCGCCCCGACGCTACGCACTGCGGCGCCCACGCCATACGCGACTCCCGACGCGATCGCAGAAGCAGCTACCCCCTTCCAGTCGAAGCTGTGCTGTGCGCCAGTCAGCACGCCAATGCCCTGCGTAGTTATCGACCGGATTGCTCCTTGCGCGGCGGCACCTGCAAACTGGCTGGCGGTACTTCCGCCGAACGCGCTACCGACCGCTGTGCCAACTCCGGTTACGCCAAGAACGCTCGAGCCGACCGCTGCGCCGACAGCGCCCATCGCCACCCCCTTCCAGTTGAAGCCGCTCTGCTCGCCAGCCGCGATCATGACGCCCTGGGCCGCTGCCGCTCCTACGGCACCACCGATCACAGACGCCGCTACCGCAGTACCGAAGCCTATCGCCGCACCGCCGCCTACCAGCGCGGCGGCGTCGGCCGTCATCGCGCCACTCACGGTCAAGCTCGACAGCGTCCCGGCCAGCGCCATCGATGCCGCCCCTGCAGTGAACACCGTTGCCACCGCCGCAACCACTACGGCAATGATCGCCGCCACCGGACCACATCCCCCATCCTTCGCCGGCGGCGGCGGCGGATCCGGCAAGGTCGGCTGCGTATTGCCGATCGCCTTGCCCGGGTCATACGGCTTGAACGTCGTCGCCGTATTGTGCACGTTCGTCACCTGGTTGGGCACCGTCAGCATCTGCCCGGCCTTCAGCACGTCATCGCCCTTCAGCCCGTTCGCGTCCGCCAGGATGTACCACAGCGTCGCATCCCCCCACAGCGACGACGCGACCGACTGCAGCGTATCCCCATCGCGCACCGTCCAGGTACCCGGGCTCACGCCCGGATACACCCCGTTGATCGCCATGAAGTTCTCGTCGAAGTCCGCGCTGCCCACCGGCGTGAACACCTTGTACTGACTCTCGCTGCCCTTCGCGAGCCTGCCGGCCAGCTCCTGCACGTAGTCGACCGTCTCGACCCCGTCGTTGCCCTGGTTGCCCACCCGGTTGCCGTTCAGGTAGTAGTAGTTGTGTTTCCTGTCCCCCGTCGCGCCCCGGATCGTGCCGTCGTCCGCCACCGTCACGCCCACCAGTTCGTCGCGCCGCTGCACCTGGCCGCGCAGAACAGTTTACATACGCCGTGCTTCGTCGGCAGCCTTATAAAATAGTTCGGCAGCATCCTCATCAAGAGACTCTATTTCTCGAGCAGTCAAAACGCCAATAATGATCTCCTTCAGGCGTGAACGGTCACTCTCCTCGCCCGAGGCTACCGACATCAAATATTTCAATTGCACATTGATCGACTGCAATGCATTGTTTTCCGGATATCGAGCCAGCAATTGCTCGCTAGCTGTCAACGCCGACTGAAGAATGGAAAGTCTTTGATTCATGATTAAGGTACCTGGCGCATAAACTGTTTATTCGGAACGAAGAACTGCGTACCACCACCGGCGGCGTTAAATGGTGTACTTGGCACTGTCCAAGTATCAACTATTCGAACTGCTGTACTCTGGAGCGCCATCACCGGCTGCGTCGGTGCGAACAGAATCGGAGTGCGGCCCGCTGGATTTATACCAAGCATTGTTGCCTGGGTATCTACCGGTGCAAAGTAGTTGCCGATACGGCCGTTGGGAACATACTGAACATAGTTTCTACTTTCCAGCCGCACAACAGAGACTGGCTGCGCGAAATCGATACCCTGCAAATGACCAAGAGTTCGTTCAGCACTGAATCCGGCTTCACTGTAGAAACTGTACGCCTTGTCATATCGCGCAAGACCGTCGAATTGTGAGGAGGCACGTGCAGCCTGACTCTCTGCAACGTTCGCTAGAACCGTTTCACGAATCGCATTTGAACCGCTATTGATGGAAGCAGCGACACTTTGACTCGGAGCCGCCGCTGGAGCAGTCTCCGGGCCACCAAACAACATTGTGCCGACGAAACCGAAAGCCGCCCCAGCTTGATTAGCCGTGGTACGCGGCACATCAAATAGCGGAACGTGCGGCGTGGAGACATTCGATGCGCCAGGTGGCAAGAGGCCAATCTCCTCGCCGGCTGCGAGCACCGCGTGCCCGAACTGAAACGCGCCATTCACATTAGCGTTCACTCCATTGATGACGCTCTTTCCTAATTTGGCCAAGCCCTTTCCGCCTTGGACAGCGGTCTGTTTCGCCAAGTCCCACGCATCGAGCAACGCGTCCGCATCTCCGCCCGCCACTTGGACTGACCTCGGCGACCGTCCCTCAGACCCCACGCTCGCCGTCACATAGCCAAAACCGCTTCCTTGTCCCAGTGGACCAACTATTGATCCACCGAGATTCGGACCATAAAGTACGGCGCCGCCGCTATAGGGCGCTACAACTTCGCTCGATGCATAAGCGCTACGCGCACCAGCACTGGTCAAACCACCGAGCGCACCGGGCAAGCCACCTACGCCGAACAGTGCAGCGTTGTTGCTGTACGGCATCTCCGGTGCGACGAACCCGCTGCCCACGCCACCCAACCCGCCCGGCAGGATCTCGCCATTCATCGCGTCGATCGCCTGCTTCGTGAAGTCCGTTTTGCCAACAGAGGCCGCCTGCACGTTGTCGACCACCAGATTGCCAATGGTGCTGGCGATGGCATCCATCGAGATCGCGCCAACATCGCGCCCAATGTTGGCGATTACGGGCGACCGCGCGTGACACCCTACCGCATTGAGCTTCGTATTTTGGGCAACGACAGCAACGTGAACGCAAGCGCAAGCAACGTGCCCTTGACGAAGATGCCCTTAATACTCACCGCTCCGAGCACCCCTGCGATTCCCAACGTCTGGTAGCAACCAGCCACGAAGAAGCAGCTCAAGTACACCCCAACGACGCCAATCACAGCCATTCCTGGCACGCAGATCAGGAGCGACTTCACGAATACGGAAAGTAACTTTCTCATCATTTCTTGCCTCCGAGCTGCGATTGCATCTGCAGATAGATGGCATTGACAGCTTCCTGACCGGACGCCCCCCCCAGAGAACCTGCGACAACTGGCAGGTGGTTGGGGTTGAGCAAATTCCATCCGGCACTTGACCACACTCCGGTCGCGGCCCAATCACTTGACGTGAGAGAAGGTCTAATAGACGAGGTGATCGCGCCCTGGCCGAGCTTACCTAGTCCATAGCCGAAGCTGGACAAGACACCACTGGTAAAAGCAGCCCCACCGATCGAGTCGTCTTTCCCATACACGACGTTGTTGACGGCTGTACCTGTTGCGCCACCAACCGCATTCACTGCCATATTCCATCGCAAGCCACTGCGTGTACCCAGTGCACCTGCTGCAAGACTCACACCGACATCAACGGGATTGACATCCCCAGTCAAGAAGTACTGCGCTCCCGCGTTGACGCCCGCGCTAATCGCTCCCGTACCCACCGACGAGGCCCACATGCGCGAACCCAGCAAGCCACCGGAACTAAAGATCGGTGCGCCACCGCCGAGCATTTCGCTCGCGAGTGTTGCACGCCCGCCGTTGACGAGCGCAGTGATTCCCGTTTTGATCGGTGCAGCAGCTCCCAAGGTAAAAGCAGTCATGCCCGCTTCCAGAAACGACTGGGCACCCTTCGTTACAGCCGTGCCGTAATTCCCCGCATCCCAGTTCGCCCGTGCTGCGTCCATGCTGGTCGCGCCGACCATGTCGTGCGCGAACTGCTTGGTCGCATTCCAGCCATCAGCCCCGTACTGTTTCGCACGATCCCACGCGTAGAGAAGATTATCGGAGCCGCCGCTATTATCGGCCAGCACTGCAGGACGCGGATCGATTTGTGAGGTTGCCAGCCCAGAAGACGGGCCGAAGAGCGCTGCAGCACCGGCGTACGGCGTCTGGCTGCTGTCAACGAGCCCGCCATACACACCGAACAGTGCAGTGCTACTGCTGTATGACGCCTCCGGAGCTACAAACCCGCTGCCGACGCCACCAAGCCCGCCCGGCAGCACCTGCGCATTCATGCCGCCGATCGCTTCCTGCACACGCTGCGCGGTCGTATCGGTTTTCCCAACGGAGCCGGCCTGCACCTGGTCGACGACGAGATTGCCAATCGTCGATGCGACCGCATCCATGGTGATCGCGCCAACATTGCGCCCAAGGCTCCCACCACGCACGATTGTACTAGCAGCCCCTGCAGCTATTCCCGCACCCATGCCCGTTACAAACCTGCCTGGATCCGAGCCCATGTTAAAGCCCACGTTGCTGCCGCCGACATTAATCGTCCGTGCCGCCTGGAAGCCGACTCCAGATGCCACAGCGGACGCTGCCATGCCCTTCCAGTCAAACCCGCGCTGAGCACCAACAGCGAGCGCCATACCCTGAGTCGCGGCTGAACGCACCGCCCCCTGAGCAGCCGCGGTCCAGAAGCTGGTGGCAGGGGCCGCCGCCGCCCCGATACCAGCTGACACAGCTCCAATTGCCATCCCCTTCCAGTCAAATCCATGCTGCTCGCCTGCGGCGATCATGACGCCCTGCGTCGCGGCCGCTCCCGCGGCGCCAATCAGCATTGCGCCAACAATGCTGCCCGTACCCATCGACACGACCGATACCGCGACCGCGATGACTACCGCGAAAATCTGGGCCACCCCACCACATCCCCCATCCTTGCTCGGCGGCGGTGGAGGATCGGGCAGCGTCGGCTGCGTATTGCCGATCGCCTTGCCCGGGTCATACGGCTTGAACGTCGTCGCCGTATTGTGCACGTTCGTCACCTGGTTGGGCACCGTCAGCATCTGCCCGGCCTTCAGCACGTCATCGCCCTTCAGCCCGTTCGCGTCCGCCAGGATGTACCACAGCGTCGCATCCCCCCACAGCGACGACGCGATCGACTGCAGCGTATCCCCATCGCGCACCGTCCAGGTACCCGGGCTCACGCCCGGATACACCCCGTTGATCGCCATGAAGTTCTCGTCGAAGTCCGCGCTGCCCACCGGCGTGAACACCTTGTACTGACTCTCGCTGCCCTTCGCGAGCTTGCCCGCCAGCTCCTGCACGTAGTCGACCGTCTCGACCCCGTCGTTGCCCTGGTTGCCCACCCGGTTGCCGTTCAGGTAGTAGTAGTTGTGCTTGCGATCGCCCGTCGCGCCCCGGATCGTGCCGTCATCCGCCACCGTCACGCCCACCAGTTCGTCGCGCCGCTGCACCTGGCCGCGCAGATCCGTGTAGTACGTGAACGCGCGTGCGCTGCCCGCCTGGCCGCCACCATCGTCGTAGGTGGCCTTCAGGTTGCCGTTGACGTCGTAGTTGAAATAGCTCGATGCCGGTCTCCAGCCCGGCGCGTCCGGGTTGCTCCCCTGCGCCAGGATCTGGCTCTGTTTCGCGCTGTCCCACCATTCGTACGAATAGGTGGCCGTCATGGCCGTGCCGCTGCCATTGTCGGGACGTGTGGCAACCTGCCCGAGCGTGCCGTCGGCCATGCGCGTATAGGTCGTCGTCGTACCTTCGATGTTGTCATGCTCGGACATCAACTGGCTGTCGGCGTCCCAGTCGCGCGTCACCGCCGTCACGATCTGACCGCTGCTCCTGTCCCGTTCGATGGTCTCCGTGACGCGCCCCAGCAGATCATTGGTGCGCTGCTGGATCATCATGCCGTCGACCGTCTGCGTCGCCAGCAAGCCGTTCGCGTCGTACGTGTAGTACTCCGTGCGTCCATCCTTGGCATAGACCGCCATCGTCCGCTCGCCGGCCGCGTTATAGCCAAGCTGCACGCCGTCGCCGCCGGCCGCGCCCGCCACGATATGCACACTGGTGTCGTCCGGATCGGTGGCGCGCGCGCCCGAAAGCGATCCCATCGAGACCGTGAAGCGGTTCAACGCGTCGTACTCGTACCAGTACTCCTGCTCCGTCGCGTGATAACCCACCATGTCCGTGTACGTCGCCATCATCCGGCGGCGATTGCCGAGCGCGTCGTACTCGTAACCGACCTGATAGCTGTTGTCACGGATCGCCACGACGCGATTCAGTGCGTCGTATTCGACCCGCGACTGCGCGAACACGTACGAGTTGCCGAAGTCCGTGAAAAATTCCGCCGTACGGTTGCCGTCGCCGTCGTATTCGTAGAGCGACTGGGTCTGCGTGCCGTAATCCATGATCGAGCGCACCAGACCGTGCGAGTAATAGCTGTATTCGACATGCTGGCCACTCGTGCCTTCCTGTTTTGTCAGCAGACCGGCCCAGTTGTACGTGTACTGGAACACGTGGCCACCGAGATCGGTATGTTTCGTCACCCGGCCGAACAGATCCACCTCGTCGACCATCGAGCGGCCGTTCGCATCGATCGTCGTCTTTACCCATCCACCGCTCGCGACCGAGCCGATCGAGCTGATCGTGCTCGCCCAGCGGTAGTCGTACTGCACCGTGCGGCCGGCCGCGCTGACGGTCTTCACGATACGACCGTCGGCGTCGTAGTAGATGCGTTCGCGTCCGCCCAACGCGTCCGTGTGGGCAATGCGGTTACCCGCACTGTCGTACTCATAGCGGTCGATGCTGCGCTGCCCGTTGGCTAATACCGGCCGGGCGATCTCGATCAGCTGGTTGGCCCTGTCGTACGTGTAATCGGTGCGTCGTCCCAGCTCGTCGGTCGACACGCGCAGATTTCCCACCGCGTCATACGAGAAGTTCTTGCCATACCCCATCGCATCCCACGACTGCGCCACCGCCGGCTGCGCGAGACCATAGTTCCACTGCTGGGTGCTCAGGTGGCCGTTCGCATCCTTCAGGCCCACCAGGTTGCCGGTCAGATCGTAGTAGTACGTGGTGAGCGGAGCCATCTCTATCTGCGCCCCGTTCTCCAGCGTGACCATGACAGTCGGCTCGCGTTTGAGCGTGAGAGAACCCATCGTGTTATACGACGAGTAGGTCCAGTTGCCGCGCCCGTCCCTCTCCGCCGACACCTCACCGAATGCGTCGTGCTGCTGCAGACGGTCGATCGTCATGTCCTTCGCCAGTTCCTCGATCACTCCGACGATGTCGACATTGGTGACGGGGTTGTTACGCGTGCCGGTGAGGAAGTAGCTCTGGCGCTCCATCAGCACGTTGCCCGCGGCGTCCATTGCGAGGTAGCGGTACTCGTACTCGACGTTCGTCGGCAGATCGCCCGCGTCGAACAGGAAGCGACCGGCGGCGTCGCGAGTGAGCGTTATCGTGCTGAAAGTCCGGTCGTAGTCGACATCCTGCTTTGTCGATTCGCGGTAGTACAGCGTGATCGTATCGACGTTCGTAAGCGGCGCGCCGCTGCTGTCCGTCGGCGAAAACTGGAAAATCGACGGCAGTGCGCTACCGGTCAAAGTCACTTCGGACGTCGCGTTGACACCGATCCTGATATCGCCCTGCCCCATCGAGAGCGGCCGGCCCGCCGTGTCGTAAGCGGTGAACCTGATCGAATAGACCGAGTCAGGCTGCAATCCCGCTTTCGTTGTGTCCCACAGGAAGTCGCCCGCCATGCCGGACAACGTCGTGTACTGCGTGGTGCCGTCCTGCTCCCACGACACGACCATGTGGTCCGTGCCGGCCGGTTGGCTATGAAACACCACAGTCGATTTCAGGTCCACAAGGTAGCCGAGCGCAAACGACGGCGACTGGCCATTGCCCGGCAAATTGATCGTGCCGCGCAGTGCATCGATCTGTGCACCGGCCGAGTCGAACAGGTCGAGCGATATCTCATAGACTCCGCCGCCTAGCGACGCCATGTCGATCTGGAACCCGCCGGTAATCGGATTGCGCCAGACCGGATAGTCAAGCTGCCAACCTGGATTATTCGGGTCGCGCAGGCGCACGACGATATAGTCCGCCAGCTTTCCTTCTGTGCTTCGTATGCCAAAGATATTCAGCGACTGCGGTGCCGCCCAGATATAGTTTCCTGACGCATCGACGGTAAAGCCGGGACGTGAGCTTGGCGACGCCGCAGGAAGGTCGGCTAATTCGATCTTCGGACCGTCGGTATGCGAAATGTGAAGCCTATAGCCATCGCGCCGAAGCAACGACCCCGCCTCGCCGTAACTACCATCGCTGACAGCAATGAAGATCACCTCATAGTCGTCGTCCGGCAGTCCGCTGGTGTCGACGGTAAACGAGTTTGGGAGGCTGCTCGAACTCTTTGGAAGCGGCAAAAATGTTTCTGTCGATCCCGCGCGACGGTAGTACAGCATGCCCGCAGTTCCTTCCGGGAGCGAATTGCGCGCGACACTCAGCAAGCCTGAAGCAACCTGCAGCGGAGCACTGGCGTCAAGCACATCACTGTTTCCAATCAGGGCCTGGCCGTTGCTGAAGTTGATGAGCTGCGCCGACTGCGAAACCGTACCCGCGAGCACTGGACCCGATCCCGCGCTGAGCGGCGTCACGTAGATTTCAGCGGTCCATGTAAAGGTCACGCTTGAATCGACAAAAAAGCCATTTAACCAAAGCTGACCCGAACGCCAGTTGACCGGTACGCTCACCTGCGTCGCATTCATCGGCACCACGGCTGACCAAGCCGTACCCGACGGCCTGCCGAATGGCTGCGCAAACGCTGCCTGATCCTGTCCACCACGGATCTGCCATTCGGATCCGGAGGCGGTATAGCTCACGCGAACCTCAACGTTATAAGCACCATACAACTGCGCAAAGTCAGGCAAAGAAAAATCCAGGCTGCTCACGCTGATATAGCCGTTATCCTCAGATTTGTCCACAGACCAGGAGCCTGTCACGCTAACCTTTCCGTCTGCATCCAGCATTCCCGCATCGCCGTTGACGAGCGGCAACGTCGGCCCGGTCACCGGCCGCGCTGACGAATCGATCCACCCCGCGATGCTCAACTGTGTATTCGCGAACACCCCACCATCGATCGGAATATCGACCGGACTGAAGCTGATGGTCGGTATCCCGCCCGACGTCTTCGGCTGCCGAATCTGAATCACCTGATTCCGCTCGTCATAGCGCGTGTAAGTCTGCATCATGTCGACGCTCTGCAGCAGCGCGACGAGATCGTCCCCGGTCGTGATCACGCGATAGCGCAGATCGCTCTCCATCGACTCGACCTTCAGCGTCGCATTGCCATTGCGGTCATACATGAACAGATGCGACACCCCGTCATCAAAGTTCGTGCGCACCACCCGGCCGGCGTTGTCATAGTCCGCATATTCCTGCCATTCACCGTTCGCGCCGCCGCCTCCGGTGCGCCGTCCGGTCGGCTCGCCATATGCGTTGTAGCGCAGCTCGATCAGTGCACCAGTTGACACCCGTGCACCCGTCGCTGCGTCACTCGTTTGGGTGAAGCGCGAAGTTTCGCGGTTTTCCGCGTCATAGGTGATTGTGGTGGAGTCGAACCACTGGTATCCGTCCGCATCGCGGCGCAGATAGTAGACGCTCGTGACATTGCCCACGGCGTCATACTTGAAATTCGTCGCCACGTCCAGCGCGTTGACTTTCGAACTAAGGCGACCACCCGCGTCGTAGAGGTACGACGTCACCTGGTCCGGCTCGCCTTTGCGAGTTTCCTTCACGACGTTGTTCAGGCCGTTGTATTGATAGAGCGTCGTGACGCGCACCTGCCGGTTCTGATAGTCGGCGAACTGCGGCAGCATCTCGCCCGTCAGACGTCCGAGCGCGTCATAGGTGAAGTCGTACTGGCTGCCGTTCGCGTCGACCTTGCGCAGCAGGTGCCCCTCTCCGTCGTATGAATAGTTCGACGTGGCGTCACCGGTCGACTGCGCGAGCTTGCCGTTGGCGTCGACCTTCGCGAACTCAACGCCGACGCGCGACTCGCTCAGCAACCGGCCGTTGTTGTCCCAGGTGTAGTTGGTGATGCGATCGTCGGGGCTGCGGGGCCACGAACTGACGATGGTATTGACGGAGGCGCTCGCCGAAACCGGGTCCGGGAACGGCAGTGCAAACCGCGTTTCCTGCGTGACGTTGCCTTGCGCATTCACCGTGTACGCGATGCCGAATCCCTTCGCGTCGATTTCGAGCGTCTTCTGTCCGGCCTTGTTATAGAAGTAGGTTGTGCGATTGCCGGCCGGATCGACGGTCGCGGTCACCTGGCCGCAACCATCGTATTCCCACGTCGTCACCAGCTCGCTGCCAGACGTGATGAAGTATTCGCCCCGCGCGTCGTCACCCGCGCTCGGATCGAAGTAGCCTGTCGCTACATTCTGCACGCGGGACTGAGTGAGCCGGTTATCCGCGTCGTAGACGTATCGCGTTTCGCGCACACGGCTCGGATCGACCGGCTCAGGGGCCTGCGATCCAGTTGGTGCGACGACCGGATCCGCGTAGACCTGGGTAACTACCACGTTGCCTACTGGATCGTTCGTCCACAGCGTCAGCGTGCCGGTCGGGCTGACCTGCGCAGTCTTCCGGCCCGCCACGTCGTAGTACAACGTGGTGGTATGTCCATTCGCGTCGGTAATCGATGTGAGATTGCCTTGCGCGTCATAGACCCGTGTCTCGGTCGTGCTCGCAGGAAAGCCAGCCTGGTACACCGACACGCCGGTCAGCGTGATCTGCCGGTCAAGCAGGTCATACCCATAGCGCGTAACACGCTCCTCTTTGAGCCCCTGCGCTTCGATCGTCGCGATGCGATTGCCGCGCGCATCGTATTCGAACGTGTTGACAACCGCCTTGCCACCCGAAGTAACCGGTAGTGTTTCCGACAGCATCAGTCCACGGCGATCATACGTATAAGAAAACTGCCCGCCGACCTTGTTCGTATAGCCGGTGCGGTTGCCGAATGCGTCGTACGCGTAGATTTCGCCGTAGCCCTCGGCGTCGGTCGACCTCACCAGGTGGCCGAGCCGGTCGTACTCCATGCGGGTGACCGCCTTCGTATCCTGCGTCACCTTGACCGCATCGCCAAACGCGTCGTATTCGGTCAGCACGATGCTCGCCGTCGGCGAGACGACCTGCACCGCGCGGTTCAGCACGTCGTAGGAGATCTGGCTGATGATGTTCCTGTTCTGGTCGGCCGCCGTCACCCTATTGCCGAAAGCGTCATAGGTGTTACTGGTTATATAGCCGAGCGCATCGGCCGTAACCAGTAGATCACCCCTCGCGTTGTAGATATAGCGCATGCGATACGCCGCCTGCAGATTGCTCCGCTGGCTGGGACTGAGCGCTGCTGCCTCGAGCGCCTCGCCATTCGCGTCGACATAGCCACGCGCCTTGCGCTCGGCAAGTGCCCAGGCGGTGTCCCGCTCGGAAAGCTCCACCCCGCGAGGGTCGGTCTCAGCAGTCACACGTCCCATCCCGTCATACGTGTAACGTGATGTCGCAGCGACTGACGTACCGTACGCGCGGGTCTGTTCGATCATGCGCCCAGCTGCGTCGAATACCGCGTGCGTGACGCTCTGTTCGGGCAGACCATCGGCGACGCTCGTGTTCACCGCGCGTCCCAGCGCGTCAAGTTCATAGCGCGTGACGACGCCTGCCGCATTCGTCGTGCTCGTCAGACGTCCGGCGCTGTCATAGTCGTATCCCGTCGCGGCCGCCGAAGCCGGAATGATTTGCGGCAGAAGTGCGGCAGCCTGTTTCTGGCTGGCGCCGCGCGCCGCTTCGTATCTGTCCGCGTAGCGGATGGTCGTCAGCAGATGGCCCGCTGGATCGTAACGTTGCTCCGTGACGTAGCCTTCGGCATCGATCACATAGACCGGCCGGGTGGCGGCATCATAAATCCACGTGGTCGTGCGATCCCCGGACGGCCTCCCGACGTCAGGTGAGGCGAGCCAGAGCTCCAGCGTCGAGGCGTCTGGAATGCCAGCCCCCGCATACGGCGTCTGGTACTGTGTGCGTTCGAGGAGATTGCCACCTGCGTCGTAACGGTTGGACGTGACGAAGCCGAGCGCGTCAATACTGGCCGTCACCCGGTTTGCCACGTCATAGACCATGCGCGCCGTGCGATCGCTCGCATGCGCCTGATCCGATTGCGCGCTCAGCGCTATGGCAACGGCGTCGGCGGTAAGCGCACCCGCTATATTGACGGGGCTCGCATAGGTGATCGTGCTGATCACATTGCCGTTGGCGTCGTAGATGTTCTCGGCGACGTAGTTCAGCGCGTTGATCACGTAGCGCACGCGGCCGTCCGCGTCGTACACATATTGCGTGGTCTGGTCGCACAGTGGCTGAAGTGTCAGGTGGCCCGTGATGTAGGCCTCGGACACCGTGGCGGGCAAGTCGCCCAGGGCGTTCGCGAAGGCGGTGCGCGATACCACCCGGCCTGCCGCGTCGTAGACATTCCTGACGAGTGCCCCGGTTGGCCCGACCGACCACGTCTGCCTGCCCTCCGCGTCATAGACGTAGCGCGTCACGCCCCCCGCCGCATCGGTCACGGATACGACATCGCCATTGGCGTCGTATGCGTAGCCCGTTGTGAGCCTGAGTCCTGCCGGGTCGACGACCGTACTGGTCAACCGCCCTGCCTTGTCGTATACGTTCTGCGTGACACGCGGGTTGCTGCTGCCCGCACCTTCGGTCACGGTAAGGACATTGCCGAGGCCGTCATAGGTGAAGGTTGTCAGCAGGTTCAGGCCACCTACATCGGTGGTCACGCCGACCGCATGGCCACCCGCGTCGTAGCGGGTTTCGGTGACGACCCCTGAAGGCTCCGTCACGCGGGTCGTCTGTCCCGTCGCGTCGTATTCATACCGGGTGGTGAGGTTCAGACCGGCCGGATCAAGCGTGCGCGTGAGCACGCGGTCGGCTGCATCATAGCTGTACGTGGTGTGAGTGCCGCGCGCATCCACCGTGTCGATCAGGTTTCCTGCATGATCGTAGCTGCGCGTGACGGTGGCACCCGTCGCATCGGTGACGCCTGTGAGGTTGCCGTTCAGGTCGTACGCGTAGCGTGTCGCGTTGCCCCTGCCGTCGGTCAGGGTGACAAGTTGCCCTGATCCATTGAACGACGAGCCGGTGACGATTCCCTCGGGCGTGGTCACCGTCACCTCGCGGTTGAAAGCGCTATACGACCACGTCGTCGTATGGCCGTTCGCATCGGTACGGGTCAGGACGTTGCCGAACGCGTCATAGGTCATACCCGAACGCGCACCGGTGCCATCCGTGACCACCACGGTATTGCCGCTGCGGTCGTACTGCTGGCTGCGCACGACGCCGTTCGCGTCGGTGGACTGTGTGAGGCGCCCGAAGGCGTCGTAGATCGCGGAGGTGAGCAGGTTCAGGCCACCCACGTCCTCACTCTGCTGGATCAGGTTGCCACGGTTGTCATAGGCGGAGGAGCTCAGCACGCGCACCCCCGCAGCGATATCGCGCACCACGGAGGTCTGGTCGCCGAACGCGTTGTATTCATAGCCGGTCGAGAAGCCCAGCGCGTCCGTCTTCTGCAGCAGGCGTCCCGACGTGCTGTAACTGAACGTCGTGCGGCTCGCGTTCGTATCCTCGAGTTCGGCAAACGTTTTCCTGAGCGCATCAGTGAGCACGCCGCCCGCAAGGCTAGCCAGTGTGCCAGTCGCAACGCGCCTCGCGTAGACAAGCGTCTGCGTCACATCGCCGAACGTGTCGTACCGGTACTCGACGACTTCGCCCATCGGGTTGACCACGTGCGTCAGGCGCCCACCGCCGTCGTAGTAGTAGAGCGTCGTGTTGCCGTTTGCATCGGTCATCGATGTGCGGCGCCCTGCTGGATCGTACGCGTAAGTGACGCCCCACGACTTCCACACCGCGTCGACCGCGGCCTGAGTGGAGTTCGCGCCCAGCGCGGCCAGCGCCGCGCTGCCTTCGCCGGTCAGTTGTCCCGTAAGCCGCCCCAGCGCGTCGTAGCGGTAGGTTGAGGCGCGTGGGCCGGTGCCATCATCCACTGTCTCGCCGTTGAGGTTGCCTTCGCGGTCGTAGGTGTAGCGTGTGGTGACGTCGCCGCTCACCGAATACAGGCTGCGTCCGGTCAGCCGTCCCATCGCGTCGTAGGCGTACGTGGTGCGCTCCAGTTCGCCGGGCGACACCGCCCACGCGAGCACCATCGCTGCCCGGTCCACCACGAAGCGTGCGCTGGTCTGCGCGCCGTTGGCGATCAGGCTCGCACTGCCCACCTCAGCCGCAAACGCGCGTTCACCGAGCGTCGCGTTCCGCACGATGACGTTCGCGCCCGACGCGCTGCGGAATTCGACCGTGTGGTTCGCGATGGGCACAACGTTCGCGGCGCTAAGCGTATAGGTTGCGTTTCCCGACGACGTGAGCGTCACGGCCCCGGTCTTCACGCCGTCGATCCACACCTCAACCACCGAGCCGGCCGTGCCACTTGCCTGGAAGCTCACCGCCACCTGCTGGGGGCCGCCCAGCTGCGTGGTGATGAGGCGCAGGCCGCGCGTGCGCTCCACCACGTTGCCCAGCGCATCATAGGTGTAGTTCGTCAGGTACCCTTCGCCATCGATTTCCGTGGTGAGCAGCCCTCGTGCGTCATACAGGTAATACGCGTGAATGTCCTGGGCGTCCGCTGTGAGTCGTAGGTTCGCGAGGGTCCCGGAGGAGCGGTACTTGGTCGGAGTGGGTGTCGCGTAGCGGATCGTTTCGGTACGCTCACCCGCCGCGTTGTAGCGGTATTCCGTCAGATACCCCTCGGCGTCCAGTTGAGCGGCGATCAGCCCGTCGGCCGTATAGAAATAGCGCGTCGTGCGGTCCGCGCCGCTGGCAGCGGGCGTCACGGGCGGGTTGCCCGTCGGCGCGTTGGCCACATCGGCGAGCGTCGCATAATGCAGTTCGCTGATCACCTGCCCCTGCGGGTTGCGCAGGTCATACGCGTAGACTACCGTCGCGCCATCGGCAGCCACCGTCCGCACGAGCTTGCCGAAGCCGTCGTACACCCGCCAGTCGGTGCGGTCCAGGCTGCTCGCCGCCGGCCGCAGCCCCGAATTGTCCAGATCGAGCTGCCTGGGGCGGCCATTGACGAGCGTGGTCTCGACAGGCCGCCCGCTCGGGTCCGTCAGCTTCGCGAGCGCCGCAGCGCTCACCGGTGTCGCATAGCGGGTGGTGGTGCGGGGCAGTCCCGAATTGGTGTAGCCGTATTCAGTCAGCATGCCGTTCGGGTCGATCTGCGCGACGCGGCGCCCGTCCGCGTCGTACAGGTAATACGTGAGCGCCCCGTTCGCGTCGGTCATCATGCGCAGATTGCCCAGCGCGTCGTACACGAAGCGCTCGCTGGACAGCAGCTGGCCCGCCAGCGTGTCGGTCTGACTGATAAGCGAGCCCAACGCGCCGTATGTCGAGATGCGCGTGAGGCCGTTGCTGAACGTGACGAGCGTCTGGTGTTGCGTATCGTCGTAGCGATACAGCGTGAGGACACCGTCCTGGCGCATGGCCGACAGTAGCCGTCCGAGTCCGTCGTAGGTGAACTGCTCGGCCTGCTGGCTGCCGATAGTGCCTGTATAGCGCTGCAGCAGCCGCCCGGACGGGTCGTACACATAGCGCGTCTGCGAGAGTCCGTTCCCGACATTCGGGTCACCGGTGCCGTCGGTGAGCAGCCGTGCATACTGCGTCACGCTCGCCACGTTGCCCCGGAAGTCGTAGGCCACATCCGTGCGCGTGCCCTGGCTTTTATCGGCCAGCCCATCGACCCAGCCCGCCAGATCCGCTTCACCAGTTCCCGTGCCCGTATAGAAGCCACCGCCATGCACGATCACTGAGACCTGCTGGCCCACCGCGTTATACCGATATTCGGTCACGCGCCCCTCGGGGCTTACCACGAAGCGCAGGTGATCGAGATCATCGTAGATGTACTGCGTCGTGAGCGGCTGATAGGTCGGGCTGATGGTCTGCGTGAGCAGCTGGTTCCGGTCCCCCCAGGTGCGGTTGATTGTCGTGCCGTCGCCCCTGCGCTCCTGGGTCACGTTACCGCGCGCGTCGTACGTATAGTTGACTGAGAGGTCCGGGTGGTCGAACACCAGCACACTGAGTACGTTGCCGCTCGCGTCATAGGTGAACTGGCGAAAGCCGGCGGTACTATTGTTCAGTGGATAGGAAATCTTCGTGAGTCGTCCTTCGGTGTCGTATGTGAACTGCGTGATGTTGTTCAGCGGATCGGTGAGCGTGGTCACCCCGGTCGCGACGTTGTAGGCGAGTGTCGTGACCTGCGGGCGGCCCGCATCGTCCGTCTGCGCGATCGTCGCTACCCGGTAGCCGCCGTCCACGAGGACGTACGTGAAGGCCACCATCGAGCCGTCGGACTGCGCGATCGATGCAACCCGGCTGCTCGTGCCGTCGTAGGTGTAGCTAGTAGTGAAAACGTTGCCGTCGACGATACTGCTATCGTCCGGGCTCAGGTCGACAATCACCTGTGCAAGCCGCCCCTGGCTGTCATAGGTATAACGTGTGGTGGTCGCGCTCGCCTGGCCGCCGCCGTCACGGTACACGCTGCGCAGCCCGGTGAGCTGGTTCGCGCCGTTGTAGTCCAGGTACGTGACCTCTCCGTTCGCCATCGAGACCTGCGAGAGCAGTCCCGCCGCGTTGTACGTGTAGGTGACCGTATTGCCGGCGCGGTCGCGCCCCGCGGCGAGCCGTCCACCCTGTGCGGCGTCATAAACCTCGGTGAGCTGGTTCGCTCCATCACTCCAGTTCCAGGTGCCTGACGAAGCGTCCCAGGCAAGCGTAGCGCGCGCACCGGTACTGATGCCGCCGCTGGCGACGTACAGATTGCGTGTGGCGTCGTACACGTAGGTCACGGCGGAAGCATCCCAGTCGGTGCGCGTGACCGTGCTGCCCGCCGTGTTCAGCATACCCGTGAGACCATCGACGATGCGCATGCCGCCAGGGCGCCAGTTATCGTCCGATAGCTGCCCGAGACTGTTATAGGCGCGGTAAATCGTTCCGTTCACGCCCTCGCCAAGCAGCATCAGGTCCTGGCTGCGGATGACGAGGTTGCCGGTCGCCGCATTCACATAGAGCTGCTCGCCTGTCTGTCCCAATGCCGCGTCACCAATCTGGCCCAGTGATCCAAGCCCCAATGCCGACGACGACTGCAAACCCAAACCATTGCCCGTGACGATCGCTACCATCTATGCCCCGTACCTGTTCGTTAAGCCTTGCGCGATTGGTTTCCCGAACCGCTTCCGAACAAGTTGTCCGAAGATTTTCAGAACTGTTTAGCGAAAATCTCAGGCCCTCAGGATCTCGTGCCTCCTTGCGTGCGATGAAGCATAAATTGTGGCGGCGATTGCCGGCCTGATCTCGCAATATGGATCCCGCAGCAATTCCAGACTGCTATGCTAGAAAAAGGGCTACTCACTTCCGATTCCTCACTTTCGGCTTTGTCCACCGACGCAGCGAACACCCGACGCCAAATGAACTCCACTTCCGAACACGCCGTTGCTTTGGCATCTGCCCGACTGACCCGGCTGCTTGCGTTCCTTGAGTCCGACCCCAACAACCTGTCGTTGCTAGGAGACGCCACCGCGTGCGCATTCGACGCACAGCAATTCGAACGGTGCGATGAACTGCTCGCACGTCAGCAAGCGCTCGGTGCGGTGCCGCCTGAGTCGATGCATCTGCGTGGACTGTGTGCCATGGCTCGTGGCAGATTCGAGGACGCGCTCCGGACATTCGCCGCGTTACCTGACGGTGAAAGCCATCCCGCGATTCGCTATAACAAAGCTTATGCGCACGCCATGCTCGGCGCTTTCGACGAAACGCTAGCACTGCTGGATGAAGGCGTGCTGACAACGATTCCGCAAGCCATCACGCTCCAAATGCGGTCGCTTCACCATCAAGGGCGCCTTGACGAGGTCATCGAAGTTGGTAAGCGGTATGCGGATCATCCGGAGACCGGCATCGAAGTCTGCGGACTCCTCGCCGCTGCTTTGTTCGATGCCGGACATCCCGACAGCGCGCAACAGTTCGCGTCTCTTGCAAAGAGCTCTCCCGACGGTCTCGCCATAGCTGGTTTGCTGGCACTCGGCGAAGGCCGCGAGTTCGACGCTATGGCGCTGTTCGAGCAGGCGCTGCGCAGCCAGCCGGCACACAGCCGCGCGCTTCTCGGCACAGGGCTCGTGCTACTCGAACAACACCGGTTCGCGCAGGCCGCGCAACACATCGACGCCGCATCCGAATCGTTCGGCACCCATGCGGGCTCCTGGATTGCGGCCGGCTGGGCCCATTTGCTCAATGGCGATCTGCAACTGGCGCGGTCGCGCTTCGAACAAGGCGCTCACCTAGATCGCGGTTTTGCAGAAGCCCCTGGCGCACTGGCCATCGTGGCGCTGCGGGAAGGCAGACTCGACGAGGCGCGTGCGCATATGAAGGTGGCGTTGCGGCTGGACCCCGAGTGTCTGTCCGCCGCGCTTGCGAAGAGTCTGCTCAGCACCTCCGCAGGCGATCAAAATACAGCGAGTCAAGTCCTTGATGCGGCATTGAATCGGCCCTTGGACCCACAAGGCAATACACTTGCAAAAGCGATCGCGAGAAAGGTGACCCGGAGCAATAAGACCCCTCCCCTTAACAAATCGTCACAAGAACTGGAATAGGCAAACGCCTGATTTTTCGCGAATGGTCGATCATCTGCGAAATAGAACCTGTCCTAAAAATACGTGACGATCGACTATTTTGATTTTGATATAAGCACCTACCTCTCTGATTAATCTGATTGCATTCGTTTTTGATTCGTTTGCCTCACTATTTTCATCCGTTCGCCTTACTATTTTCAATTTCACCACTTCCAATTCGAAAGAAAACTCCCCATAATGCGGCCCACTTAAACACGGGACCTCATCCATGTCGGCAGACCAGGCACTCCAAATGATGACGCAGCTGTTCTGGAACAGCTTCCTCATCGCGGGGCCAATTGTTATTGCCACGCTCGTGGTCGGTCTGCTGATCAGTGTCTTTCAGGTCGTCACGCAGCTGCAGGAAATGAGCCTGAGCTATGTGCCGAAGCTCGCGGTCGCCGTCATCGTGACGGTTTCGCTCGCCCCGTGGATGCTCGCGCGTCTGACCGGTTTCGCAGCGTCGCTTTTCCGCAGCATTCCTGATCTGGGCTAACGCAATGACAATCGAAGCCAGCACGAGCTGGACGCTCGGCGTTCTTCTTCTTTCGTTGCGAATCGGCCCGGTGTTCGTTCTTGCGCCGCCGTTCTCACAAACGCAGGTGCCCGCGCGGGTCCGCGTGTGCTTCGTGCTGGCGCTCGCCGCATGTCTGGCACATAGCGCTGCACCCGACGTCTACATCGACGGCGCAGCGCTACTCGTCGCCGCTGCAGCCGAATTGATGCTGGGCCTCGCGATCTGCTTCGCGTTCCAGGCCGCGTTTGCCGCGCTAACGTTTGCTGGCCGCGTGCTCGACGTCCAGGCCGGCTACGGTCTCGCGATGGTGATCGATCCGGGTTCGCGTGCACAGGCGCCGCTGTTCGGCACGATACTCACGCTGGTCGCGGGCCTGCTGTTTTTTGCTTCGGGCGGTCATCTCGAGCTAGTACGGCTTTTGATTGCGCTAACGAGCGTCATACCAGTCGGCTACGCGCGAGTCGCCGTCACTCCCGATGCGCTGATCGGCTATTTCGGCATTGCGCTCGGCATGGGTCTGTCGGTCATCGCGGCCGCAATGGTCACACTGTTTCTAATCGATGTAGCGATCGCCTTTCTCTCCCGCGCGTTGCCGCAAATGAACGCACTGATGTTGGGTCTGCAAGTCAAAGTCATCGCGACGCCCGTCATGATGGCGCTATCAGCGGGTCTACTCGCACCTGCGACATTGCGTTTGCTGACGCACGCATTGGCTTTCGTACCGTCCCTGGATTAGTCATGTCGGATACGGAACAGAACAAATCGGAACAGGCCACTGCTTACAAGCTCGAGCAGGCGCGCAAGAAGGGTATGGTGCCGCGCAGCCAGGAGCTCGGCATGGTGCTCGGCCTGCTTGCGAGTACCGGCTACCTGTCAGTGTGGGGCGGAGAAATGGCGGCACGTCTCGCTTCGCTCGGCGCTCATGCGCTGAGCGAAGCCGCGTCACTCGACGCAAGCGGCCGTGCGATGCCGGTCGCGTGCGCGGCGCTGCTGCTGCAGGGCGCGCACGCGGTTGCGCCACTGATTGCGATTGCGATGGGTAGCGCGCTACTGTCAGCGCTGATGCAGACCGGCTTCCTGTTAGCCCCCGGCGCACTCAGGCTGGACACCAGCAAGCTGAATCCGGTGCAAGGCCTCAGGCGTGTTTTCTCGATACAGACGCTGATCGAAGCCGCCAAGGCATGCTTCAAGATGGTCGTCTATGTGGCGATCATCCGTTTCACGATCGTCGATGCGGCCGTCTCGCTCGCACATGAGGACCTGTCCGCGGTACGCATTGCGCAGACGCTGCTCGCTAGCGGCGTCCACCTGCTTTTCATGCTGCTCGCGGCCGCGTCGGTGTTCGCGTTGCTCGACCAGGTGCTGGTGCGACGCTCATTCGCGAGAAAGATGCGTATGAGCCGCTACGAGCAGAAGCAGGAAATGAAGCAGCGCGAAGGCGATCCGCGCATCAAGCAGCGGCGCCGCCAGTTGCAGCGCGAATTGCTGCAGCGTTCGCGCAGCATGAAGGCAGTGCGTAGTGCGGACGTGATCGTCGCGAACCCGACGCATTATGCGGTCGGTCTGAAATACGATCCGTCACGGATGGCCGCGCCGCATGTCGTCGCCAAAGGGGCCGGCGATTTTGCACTGCGTCTGAAGAAGCTCGCCTTCATCTATGGCGTGCCGGTCATCGAGTCGCCACGTTTCGCCCGCGCGCTCTATTTCAAGGCAGTGCTCGAACGCGAGGTGCCGGGCGATCTGTATCGCGATACCGCGGCGATCTATTTGCAGGCGCGACGTGCGCCGTCGCAGGTGATGTCCGCATGACGCTTCGATCCCGCCTGCGCAATCATTCCGACCTCGCGCTCGTCTTCGCCGTCGTCGCGATCCTGTTGCTGCTGTTTACACCGATTCCGGCAGGGGCGCTCGACCTGTTCATCATCGTCAATTTCGCATTCGCGTTCACGATCCTGTTGATGACGTTTTACGTGTCGCGACCCGTCGAGTTCTCGACGTTCCCTTCCCTGCTGCTGATCGCGACGCTGTTCCGCTTGTCGCTGAACATCGCCGCGACCCGTCTGATCCTGTCCGGCGCCGAAGCGGGCCAGGTCATCGCGGCAATCGGCGCATTCGTCGTGCAGGGTAACTTCGTCATCGGCCTGATCGTCTTCTTCATCCTGATCGTCGTGCAATACGTGGTGGTCACGACCGGCGCGCAGCGCGTGTCGGAAGTCGCCGCGCGCTTCGTACTCGACGCGATGCCCGGCCAGCAGATGAGCATCGACGCCGACCTCAACATGGGTCTCATCGATCAGGACGAAGCGAAGCGCCGACGCAAGGCGCTCGAAAAGGAAGCTGGCTTCTACGGCTCGATGGATGGCGCGAGCAAGTTCGTCAAAGGCGATGCGGTAGCCGGCATCATGATCCTGCTGATCGACATTCTCGGCGGCTGGGCGGTCGGCGTCGCGCAGATGGGCATGCCGCTCAGCCAGGCAATGCAGACCTTCACGCTGCTGACGATCGGCGACGGCATCGTCACGCAGGTGCCCGCGCTGATCATTTCCGTCGCGACCGGCATCATCGTCACGCGCTCGTCTGCGGACGGGGAGCTCGGCAACGAGGTGCTGCGTCAGCTCGTGCAATTCCCGAAGATACAGATCCTCGTCATGGTCGCGCTGACCGGCCTGCTCGCGCTGCCGGGCATGCCGAAGTGGCCCGTGCTGATCCTTGCAACGATTGCGGGTGGCGCCTGGTGGATCGCGCGCCGCAAACGAAGTGCGGCGCCGGATAACCAGGCCGCGACGGACGGAGACGACAGCGACGCGGCCGCGGCCACCCAGGCCACCGATCTGCCGGCCGTCGAAGTGTCGTTCGGCGCCGCGCTGACGGCCGCATGGATCCCGACGCAAAGCTTGCTGGCCGAACGCATCGCGGCGTTTCGCAAACAGTACGCGGCCGAGATGGGCGTGTCCATTCCGCCCGTGGTGTTCCGCGACGGCGCGCAGCTTGGCTCCAACGACTACCGGATCCTGCTGTTCGGAGACCGCTTCGGTCAGGCAACGCTGTATCCGGAAAAAACACTCGCCATTCACTCGTCTGACAAGGGTGAGAAGGTGCCCGGCATCGCCACTCACGATCCGGCCTTCGGGCTGCCCGCGGTATGGATCGATACGGCCGACCTGTCGCGCGCGCGCTTGCTCGGTTACACCGCGGTCGATCCGCTGACCGTGCTGATCACGCACGTCACCGAGGTGATCAAGGCCAACGTACCCGCGTTGCTGTCGCGCACCGAAGTCGTCGCGATGCTCGAAGGAGTGCGTTCACGCACACCCGGCCTCGTCGAGGAACTCGTGCCGAACGTGCTCGCCGTCAGCGACGTGCAGCACGTCTTGCAGAATCTGCTGACCGAGCAGGTCGCGATCCGCAATATCGGCCTGATCGTCGAAGTGCTGGTCGACGCGGGTCGGCATGAAAAAGACCCTGCCGCGTTGAGCGAGCGTGTGCGCCAGCGGCTCGGCCGCGGCATCTGTCAGGCAATCCAGAGCGATCACGATGCGCTTGCGGTGCTGACGCTCGACCCCGCGCTCGAAAACGCGATCGTGCAGAACCTGCAGGGTGCTGACGGCGCAGGCGCGTTCGTGCTCGACCCGCGTCTGGCCGAAAGCTTCCTCGCCCGGCTCGCCGCGCAGGTCGACGCGATGATGCGGCAGAACCTCAAACCTGCGTTGCTGTGCCGCCCGGAAATTCGTCGTCATCTGAAAACCTTCACGCATCGTGTTGCGCCACGGCTCGCCGTGCTGTCGATGAACGAGGTTCCGCACTCGATCAGCCTGAGATCGTTCGCGATGGTCAGTCTCGACGCAACTGCGGCTCGGGCTCCCGCGCGCGCCGCGCAGCCCTCGAACGCTACAGCGCTCGCCGCCTGAGTGTCGAGCAGCTTGCCACCTGCCTGCCAAATTGAAACGGATTCCTGATGGATAACATGATGACTGTCGCGGCCAGCCTGATCTCGCACGAAACGCGCCGGATCGAAACCGTTGGGCAAAACCTCGCGAATGTGGCCACGCCCGGCTACAAGCGGCAGATCGCGTTCGACGACGTGCTGGCAGCCGGACGCACCGGGACGGTCCCTGTGTCTGCCATGCTCGCGCCGCCGCCAACCGGCATCGCCACCGACTTCTCCGCCGGCAAGCTGGTCCACACCGGCAATCCGCTCGATCTGTCGATCAGCGGCTCCGGCTTCTTCGAGGTCATGACAGCGAGCGGTCCGGCCTACACTCGGCTCGGCGCGTTCCAGCGCGATGCCGACGGACGTCTCGTCACGGCCCAGAATTGGGCGTTGCAAGCCGCGGGTGGCGGCGACGTGGTCTTGCGTTCGGGCAACTGGCAGATCGCCAGCGACGGCACGCTGATTGACGACGGCACGCCTTCGGCCGTGATACGCGTCGCAACTTTTACGGATCCGACCCAACTCGAGCGCCGCGCGGACGGCCTGTTTCATGCCACGGACGCGCAGGCCGTCGACGCCGAACAGCCGCACATCGCGCAGGGCTTTATCGAATCGTCGAACGTCGCGCTCGGCAACGACATGATGCAGATGATGGAGGCAATGCGCCGCGTCGAGTCCGGCCAGAAGCTCGTGCATGCGTACGACGACATGCTCGGCGCCGTTTTGCAGCGTTTGGGAGACATGTAAGCGTGAACATCGTTTTTTATATCGGCGCGATGGGCTTGAACGCGCAGCAGACAGCCGTCGACGTCACCGCGAACAACATCGCGAACATGAACACACCGGCGTTCAAGCGCGGCACGGTGTCCTTCAGCGAGTTGCTGACGTCGGCGGTCGCCCCACTCAGCCGCGCCCCGGCCAACGAAACCGTCACCATCGCCGCGGGCGTGGCGGCCGACCCGTCGCTGCACGTTTTCACGGCGGGCGAGTTGCGCCCGACCGGCAGCGCGCTCGATCTCGCGATTCGGGGCGACGGCTTCATCGAACTGGCGTCGGACTCGGGACCGGCCACGTTGTGGCGCGGCGGCACGCTGCACGTCGGGGCCGACGGTTATCTGACTGCGTCGAACGGCCTGCCGCTCAAAACGATGATTTCCGTTCCGCGCGACGCCTCCAGCATCACCATTTCGGCGACCGGCCAGGTGCAGGCGGTTCTGCCGAACCAGACCGACCCGATTGATCTCGGCGAAATCGAACTCGTGATGCCGACTGACGTGCGCGCGCTGCAATCGGCCGGCGACGGAATCTATCGCATTCAGGACGACGGGATCACTGTCAGCCGCGTGCGTCCCGGCGAAGACAACGCTGGGACATTGGCGCAAGGATTCAGCGAAGCCTCGAACGTGTCGCTGTCGGATGAGCTCGTCAGTCTGATGCTGTATCAGCGTGCGTATGCGTCGAATGCGCGACTCGTGCAGGCCGGCGATGAGTTGATGGCGATTGCGAATGGGTTGAAGCGGTAATCAGCGCTGGAATGCATCGACCGACATTCAACAGTGAGACGAACCCAAAAACACACCATGCAATTTACGTTCAAAAAAACGCTGCTCGCAGCGTGTTGCACGCTCACTCTCATCGGCTGCGGGGGCGGAGGTAACTCGGACAATGCGAGTTCGTCCAACGCCAGCGAACAAAACGCGGCGTCGAATCCCGATCGCGATTCGGGCAGCGTCGACGCGTCCGCCCCGAAAACGTCTGCGGAGACGCTACCCGGCGAGCCAACCTCACCGCCCGACAACGCAGGCGCGACGCCCCCGCCCGACGCCGAAGTCGGGCCGCCGACGCCGGGCTACGTGAAGATCGCCGACCTCCCTCTCGGGTCCATCGAAGGCGTGCAAAGCGTCGCGATGAACGCTCGTTCGAAGCTCAGCTATACCTTCCCGCCAGACCCTGTTGCTGTGATCGATTCGATTACGAACCCGGTTTCCGGGGATATCAAACTGCGGCTCGTTTCCAAATCGTCGGTCACCGGCGGCTATCTTTCGCAGATCGGCGCAAGCATGTCGGCCACGGCCAGCGTCGACGGTGCACCGACCGCGCCGTCATTCGACGAACTCGTGGTTTCCCTGATAAATAGTCAGAAGCGGATCCTCGGCATCAACTACGACATCTCATCCGGCAATCCGTTGAGGTTCGCGCTCGTACGCGGACAGAACGGTAGCGGTTATGTCGCGGCCGGCGCCTGGGAGGCGAGCCGAACCGCTATCTACGTCACCGACTATTGGGTCACCTCGGGCGGATTCGCATTTGGCAGCCAGACTCGCCCGGAAGACTTTGGCCAGATTCACTCGCGCACGTATGCCGGAGCGTTGGTCGGCAAGTTGCGCTATCAGACCGACTGGGTAGGCTCGCCGAGCTATCCGCTCGCCGGGGCTGTTATTCAGGGCGTGGCCGATATGGACGCGAGGAAGATCTCTTTTCAGGTGCCGAAGGTGACCAAGATCTCAGTGGCAAATGACTGGAGCGTGGCGGAAGCCGAAATGTCACCGCCTCTGTTCACCTGCGACGCCGACATCGATGTGGTCAACAACGCGTTCTCGTGCGATCTCAAATCGAACGACGGCTATCCATCAACCGGACGGATCAGCGGCCGGTTCTACGGCCCCAAAGGCGAGGAAATTGGTGGAGTACTGAACTACACCAACTGGTCGACCTTTCCGTTCAGTGAGGTCGTCGCCGGCTTCGCACTCACGATCAGATAAGGCCGCCCCGTGTTCGATCCAGGCGTGCCCGATCTCATGTCGCCTATCCGTTTTCGCCGGCTCGACCCGTTAGCCATCGCGCTTGCCTGCATGGCGGCGAGCGCGGCGGTTCACGCGTCCAGTACAACGCTGACATTCCGAAACGTCGCCGACTTCGACAGCAGCATAGTGCGATTCGGCGATGTCGCGGAGGTGAGCGCTTTGCCTGTCGCCTTGCAAAAGCAGGCGGCCGATCTCGTCGTCGCAAGGTTACGCGAAGCGGATGCGAGTGTTGCCATCGAGCCGCGGCGTCTGACCGAAGCGGCCCGACGGCAGATTCCGGCTCTCACGCCGTGGCTTGCGACGCAGGACGGACAACCGGCCGTCATCATCAGCCGACCTGTTCGCGCTACGCCTGATCCAGCGCGCGAAGTCCGGTCTGTGCCGGCGGCACGCTGCGTCGAACTACTTCGTGATCTCTCGAAAGGAGATGCAATCACGTTCGATAGCGTGCGCGGTATCGCGTGCCCGCAGAAGCTAGTCATGCGCGGCGTTCACTACGACGACAAAGCGCGCGTCGCGCGTGCGACTCAAAACCTCGTGCCCGGCGACGTGATAACCGGCATCCCCTCACAACGTCTCGCCCAGGTCATTCGCGGCGAACGCATTGTGGCCGTCGTACGAACGGGTGCCGTCACCGTCTGGCGAACCGGCATCGCATTAACGGACAGCGCGAGTGGCCGCGTAACCATGATCGCGACAGGCGATCACGACATCGTGGCCATTCCTGCTACCACCTCGCTGTCGAAGTAACTCAGTCATGCAACCCAAGATCCGTTCAACGCTGGCAACGATAGGCATCGCCTGGTGCGCGCTCACGCCCACCCACGCCGCCGACCTCTTCCACAGCGACGCCTACCAGTCGCTGACCTCGGACCGCCGCGCCTCGCGCCCGGGCGACATCGTCACGATCCTCGTCTATGAGAACTCGACCGCGAGCAATACTGCGGACACGTCGACCAAAACGAACGTGGCTGTGCAGGGCAACGTGTCGACGATGTGGGCCGGCAGCAATGCTGCGCAGATCGGCCTCGGCGATAACTACGGCGGACGCGGACAGATCCAGCGCACGGGCCGTTTGCTCGCGCAGATCAGCGCGCGTGTGGAGGCGACTGAGCCGAATGGTGACCTGATCGTCGCCGGCGAACAGGCGATCGACGTCAACGGCGAAAAGACGCGCATCCATCTGCAAGGCCGCGTGCGTCCGGTCGACATCGCCGCGAACAACACAGTGCAGTCGAACCGCCTCGCGGACGCGAAGATCGACTACGTCGGCGAAGGCTTCATCACCGATCGGTCGAGACCCGGCCTCATTCCCCGCTTTCTCGCATGGTTGGGCTTATGGTAATGCGGCTCTCTTCTCGCACGATGCGGGTCATCCAGGCCGTACTGCTGCTCGTATGCGCGATGGCCGCGGGCAGCGGTCCAGCGCACGCGGCAAATGAAGTGCGCCTCAAAGACCTCGGACGCTTTCTCGGCTGGCGCGACAACGTGCTCGTCGGCTACGGAATCGTGTCGGGTCTCGCGGGCTCGGGCGACACGCCGCGCAATCAGGCCACGCGCCAGGCCATGGTGAACATGATGTCGCAGTTCGATCTGAATCTGACCCAGGACCAGATCCAGAGCCGCAACGTCGCCATGGTCATGATTACGGCCTCGCTGCCGCCGACCGCCAACATCGGCGACCGGATCGACATCAACGTCACGTCGATGGGCGATGCACGCAGCCTGTCGGGCGGCACGCTGATCATGACGCCGCTGCGCGGCCCCGACCGCAAGACGTACGCACTCGCGCAAGGACCGATAACGGTCGGCGGCTACCGCTTCGACGCCAACGGCAATCTGCGCCAGAAAAATCATCCGACGGTCGGTACCGTGCCGCAAGGTGCGATCGTCGAAGTACCGGTGCGCGCCGAGCTCGTCACGCGGGACGGCTATCTGAACTTCGTCCTGCGCAATGCGGATGCGACCACGGCAGAGCGCATCGCACAGCGTATCAACCAGGCGTTCGGCGCCAGCAGCGCGCGCTCGCTCGACGCGGAAACCGTCCAGATCCGCGCGCCCGGTGAAGGCAGCGCGCTCAACAGTTTCGTAGCGCGCGTGGAGACGCTCGGCGTCGTGCCCGATCAGGGCTCACGTGTCGTCATCAACGAACGCACGGGCACCGTGGTCGCCGGCGGCGACACGCACATCTCGCCGATCACGATTTCGCACGGCGACATTCGCGTGACGGTCACGACCGAATACTCGGCATCGCAACCCGAGCAGATCGGCATTGCGGACCGCGGCGTGCGCAGCCTCGTGATCGGCAACAGCGATCTTTCCGTCGACGAACCCGGCCAGACCGTCGCCGCAACGTTCCCCTACGGCTCGGTCGGCGAACTCGTGCAAGCGCTCTCGCGCAGTCGTGTCAGCACCCGCGACGTGATCGCGATTCTCGAAGCCATCAAGGCGGCGGGCGCGTTGCACGCCGACATCATCGTTCAATAACAGGAGGAACCGCTATGACGATCAATCTCGTCGCCGCCATCGCCGGCAAGGCCCTCGACGGGCTGTTCGCACGGCAAACGGCCACCGCGCAGAACGTGGCCAACGCCGGCTCGGCGAATTTCACGCCGCTGCGGGTGTCGTTCGAGGATGCCTTGCGCGACGCCGCCGCGTTGCACCCCGGCGACACGCCGGCCAGCGTGCTCGCGCGTGTCGCGGGTGTCGCGCCCCGCATCGACGCGCCGCTGCCGCTCGCCTCGAATACCGTGCGAATCGACGACGAAATTGCTACGGCATCTGAAACCTCGGCACGCTACGCGATGCTGGCCGGTATGCTCGATCGCACGATGCAGATCGAGAAACTCGCGATAGGCGGAGGCTGAACCGATGACCGATTCCATCTTCGCGATTGCGCGCTCCGGACTCGACGTCGAGCGCCAACGCATGGAAGTCATTGCGCAGAACCTGGCCAATGCGGGCACGACGCGCACGGCAAGCGGCGCGTCTTATCAGCCGCTGCGGCTCGTGTCGGGGCCGCGCCTGGCCGCAGGGGACTTCCCCGGTCTGCTCGGCAACGGCGGCACGCCCGGTGCGCACGGCGCCGCGGGACTTCCCACCACGCATGGGCTCGGGGGCGTGCAGACGTATGGCATCGAGACGGTCGACGCGCCGCCGCGCCTCGTCTACGACCCGTCGCATCCGCACGCGGACGCGAAAGGCTTCGTGTCCTACGCCGGTCTCGATCATGCCGGCGAGATGGCGCTCATGGTGCAGACGTTGCGCGTGTACGAAGCCAACACGGTGATGTTCAACGCGGCACGCTCGATGTATATGCGTGCCCTCGAAATGGGGAGCCACTGATGAGCATCGCCGTCATCTCCGCGCTCGAACCGGGCTTTCTCGCGCCGACGTGGCAAACCGGCCTGGCGCCGTCGCTCGCGCCGCAAGTGGAGCAAGGCCTCGGCGCGACCACTCAACCCGGCTTCGGCGCTCTACTCGTCGATGGCCTGCAATCGGTCGACACGCAGGTCAGCACCGCCAATGCAGCGATTGCCGACTTCGCGCTCGGCGCGGACCTGCCGCCGCATCAAGTGATGATGGCGCTCGAACAGGCCCGCATATCGCTGCAATTCGCGTTGCAGATCCGCTCGCGCCTCGTCGAGGGCTACCAGGAACTGATGCGGATGCAACTCTGAAATGGAAGCCAGCATGTCCCGCTTCAAGTCGTTTTTTGCCGATGCGCCGCGCGAGCGGCAATTCTTGATGGTCGGCGCGCTATCACTGCTGCTATGCGGCGCGATGGCAGCCGCGTTCTTCCTGTCACGGCCCGGCTATCAGGTCCTGTTCCGCG
This sequence comes from Paraburkholderia sp. MM5482-R2, assembly GCF_050436125.1. Taxonomy (NCBI): domain Bacteria; kingdom Pseudomonadati; phylum Pseudomonadota; class Betaproteobacteria; order Burkholderiales; family Burkholderiaceae; genus Paraburkholderia; species Paraburkholderia sp. MM5482-R2. Next base: position 220,136 of record NZ_JBNDLP010000004.1, read on the forward strand.
ATCTGAAGCCGCAGGACGCGTCCGCGCTCGTGGCCGAACTCGACAAACAGAAGGTACCCTACCGGATCGACGACGAGACCTCCGCGATTCTGGTGCCCGCCGGCGATACGCGCGCACTGCGTCTGAAGCTGATGAGCAGCGATCTGCGCCTGCACGGCGCGGTCGGCTTCGAGCTGTTCAATAACTCAGATCTCGGCCTCACCGAGTTCGCGCAGAAGGTCAACTATCAGCGCGCGTTGCAAGGCGAACTCGCGCGCACGATCATGACGCTCGACGAGATCGACCTCGCGCGCGTGCATCTGACGCTGCCCGAGTCGTCGCTGTTCCGGCGCGATGCGGCGCGGCCCAAGGCCTCGGTCGCGCTGTTCATGCGCGACGGCCAGGCGCTCGCTCCCGAAACGGTGCGCGGCATCCAGCGGCTCGTGGCCGCCGCGGTGCCCGAGCTGTCCGCCAACGACGTCACTGTGCTCGATCAACGCGGCAGCGTCGCGGGCACGAAAGCCGGCGAAAACGCGCTGACCGACGACCCGCATTTCACGTTGAAGCAGGCGATCGAGCAACGCTACGAACGTAAGATCCTTACGCAGATTGCGCCGCTGGTCGGCGACGGTCATGTGAGCGTCAGCGTCGACGCGGCGCTTGACTTCGCGCAGACGCGCACGACGCGCGAGTCGGGTGTCACCCGGCCCATCGTCAACGCCGACGGCGCGGCCAGCGCCACGCCGCCGCTACCGTCAACGAAAAACGCAAATGCGTTGCCGCCCGCTGGCACGCCACCGCTGCCCGCAATGCCCTCCGTGGAGGGGACAAAGACCGATCGCAGTCTCGAGCAGATCGTGTCGGAACCCGGTTCGATCCGCCGGCTATCAGTCGGCATCGTCCTCGACCATGCCTTGCCGCAAGACGATATGACACGCATAAACGCGATGCTGGGCGCGTCGATCGGTTTCGACGCGGCGCGCGGTGATGTGCTGTCTATCTATGTGCGTCACTCCGGCGACGTAGCGACGAGTGCGGTTGCGCAAACGACGCCCGCGAACGCCGGCGTTGCGGCACCAGTCGAGCCCGATGCGAGCGCGGATCTGGAGGCCGGCGCCACGATTCGCGACGCATCCGAACCCGTCGCATTGGCCGTCGCAAAGTCCGCTGCACGCGACGCCGACGCACGGCGCGTGGAGGCTGTGGTCCAACACCTCGCGCAATGGATGGCCAGTCATCCGACCGCCGGCGTTTGCTCTGCCCTGTTGCTCGTCGGCATCATTGGTGCGTTGCTCGCGATGCGCCGGCGTCGTGCTTCCCGTCGCTCGTCGTCACGTGCTTTGAGTCTGCATCAGCGCGAAGCCTACGTGCTGCGCTTGCGTGCGCTGCTCGCCGAAGAAGGAGAGCAGCATGGCCACGCCTGAGCGCGACGCATCGCGCGAACGCCGTCTGAGGCGCGCGGTTGCCGATCTGAGCAGGCTTGCGATCGACGATATCGAGGCGATCTGGAGCGCGCTCTCGCACGACGAGCGCGCGCGCTTGCGACCGCTGCTCGCTGACGCGGCGCGCGTCGCACCCGGAAATCTGGTGGCGGCGATGACGGCCCCGGCGACAGATGACCGCGTTGCGATTGCCAGCGACGGCCATTCGCCTGAAGACGCGCGACTCTCCGCATCACGGCTTGCGCGTTTCGCCGAGACCTTGCCGCATGAACTGCTTTGCCGGTTGATGTCTTGCGTGAACGCACCGACCCGCGAGGCCGTGATCGCTGCGTTGCCGCCCGAGCGCCGCGCAATGCTCGCGCCACATGGTCGTGCATATGACATCACGGAGCGCGCGCGTTCGGCGTTGCAGGCCGCGGCGCTCACAGCCAGCGCGCAACTCGGCGATATCTCTGATGATGACGGCAAGCCGCCGCAGGTCGAACCATTGCGGCTCCGCCAGAAGCTTCGCCGCTGGATGGGGCGGTCCGCATGAGTCTGCTGCTGAAAGCCGCGCAGGTCACGCTGGGCAGCGGACGCAAGACGCTCGGTCGAGCCACGCTGGTTGCCGTAGCCGCCGAGCCGTCCGAACACGTGCCGGTGCAAGTTCAGCACGCTTTCCAAACCGACGCACAGATCGACGAACTCAGACGCGAACTGGCGGAACTCGCGCAAACGCATGCCGAGCAAATCCTCGACTTCGAGGAACGGGAACGCGCCGCCTATCAGCGAGGCATCGAAGAAGGCATCGAAAAGGGGGTAGCGCGCGTCAAGCTCGATCACGTGCAGCGGATCGAAGCACTCGTCGCCGGTATCGACGCGGCGCTCGCTGCGTTGCGCGACCGCCTGCAAGCAGTCGAAAGCCTCGCGCTCGATGTGGCACAAGCCGCGCTGCGGAAAACCCTCGGCGACACCACTGCGTGTGCGGCGCTCGTCGTGCAAACCGCGCGCCATCATCTCGCGCAGATCGCGGCGGGCTCGGCGATCGGCGTGCGCGTGTCCGCGAAGGACTTTGCTGACGCCGATGCGCTGCGCGACGCATTCGCCACGCTCACGCGCGATACCGCACTGACGGTCGACGCCGATCCGCAATTGGCTGCCGGCGCGTGCCTGATCGATCTGACACTCGGCCGCCTCGACGTGAGCCTGCCGCGGCAGCTCTCGCATTTCAATCGCACGCTCGACGAACTTCGCGCCGATGACTGACCGTCCCTCGCTCCACCGCTATCTTGCCGCAATGCGTCAGGTCGATCCGGCGACCCGGGTCGGCGCGATCACGCGCGTAATGCCGACGTTCGTCGAAGCGGACGGACCCGGCGTGCCGCTCGGCTCGCGCTGCTCACTCGGCGCGCCGGGTCCGCAGCAATGCGAGGCGGAAGTCGTCAAGGTCGAGGTGGGCCGCGTCACGCTGGCGCCGTACACGTCGACGGCAGGGATCTGCGTTGGCGACCCGGTGTGCGCGATGCGAGTGGGAGCAACGATCCCCGTTGGGCCACGCTGGCTCGGACGCGTCGTCGATCCCCTGGGCCGGCCGCTCGACGGCGGTGCACCGCTTCCCGCGAACGACGCCTCATGGCCGCTCGCCGGCGTCTGCACGCCGCCGCTCGATCGCCTCTCGCCGGTCGAGCCGCTGGAGACCGGCATTCGCGCGCTCGACGGCCTGCTAACGCTTGGCGTCGGCCAGCGCGTGGGCATTTTTGCGGGCAGCGGCGTCGGCAAAACGACCCTGCTCGCGAGCCTCGCGCGCCACGTCGAAGCCGACGTCTGCGTGCTGTGCCTCGTCGGCGAGCGGGGCCGCGAAGCGGAGGAGTTCTGGCAGCGTGCGCTGTCCGACAGCGCGCGCGCCCGCTCCACGATGGTGGTCGCAACCTCCGACCAGCCTGCCATGATGCGCGCCCGCAGCGTGCAGGTGGCGCTGTCGCTCGCCGAGTATTTTCGTGCGCAGGGCGCGCACGTGCTGCTGCTTCTCGATTCGGTCACGCGCTATGCGCTCGCGCTGCGCGAGATCGGCCTCGCCGCCGGCGAGCCGCCGACCGTTCGCGCGTACACACCGGGCGTGTTCGCCGCGCTGCCGAAAATCGTCGAGCGGTGCGGCGCAATCAGGAACAGTGGCGCGATCACCGCGCTGATGACCGTGCTCACCGAGACCGACGACATCGACGATCCGATGGCCGAGACGATGCGCGCGCTGCTGGACGGCCATATCGTGTTGACGCGCGAACTCGCCGAACAGGGTCACTACCCGGCGATTCAGGTGCCGAGAAGCATTAGCCGCGTGATGCAGTACGTCGCTGAGCCCAACGAACGGCGGCTCGCCGCCGAAGCCGTCGCGCAGCTTGCAGCGTACGAAGCGTCGCGCACGCTCGTCGAATCGGGGCTTTACGCGCCAGGCAGCAACCCGGCGCTCGATCGCGCGCTGCAACAGCGCGCCGCGCTAATCGATTTTCTGCGTCAGGCCCCTGATGCGACGACGCCGCGCGCGACGACCATCAACGCGCTCGCTGCTTTGCTTCGGGAAGTTGCATGACGAGTCATTCATGAAAAAACGCCGCCAGTTTGAAACGGCACGAGAGATCGCCGACTTGCGTCGACTGCAACTGGAACGCGCGCGCCTGGATACCGTGCGAGTCATTCAACTCCATCAGCGCAGCCACGCACGCGAACAATCGCTTTGTGCGAGCCTCGACGCCCATGTCGCGCAATGGCGCGACGCGTTGCAGGCGCCGGACGGCTTGTCGCCTGCGCTCGCGGCCAATTGGGCAGGCGCGCTCGCCTCGGCTCGCGCCGCCCATCTGCACGCGCAACAGGACACACGCGATGCCGCAAGCCGTGTCGAACGACAGCGCGCAGTGCTGGCGCGCCACGAACAGCAAACCGAGCACGCTTGCGGCGTGGCCGCCAGGGTCGAGCGGCAATTCGAACTTCAGCGCGACGAGCAGCGTGCGAGCCGGATCGAGGACATGTATCTGTCGCGGGAGGAGCGCCAATGAAGCTCACCGTATTTCCAACGTGGCGCAATGCGCCGATGTCCACAGCAAGTTCGCCCAAGCCCGATGCCAGGCATGCGGCGTTCGATCAGGTATTGCGGGTGATGGAGAAAGTCATGTGGTCGGGCGCGAAGGCCGGCGCGTTGAACGAAGATCCTACGCCCGCACGACAGCGACGCACGCCAGCGGAACGTTATGACAACGCGCCGGCATTCGACGCCCGCTCCTATGCTCGCGATAGATCCGTTGACCATGCGAGCGAGCCGCGCGGCTGTGCATCGGCGAGATCCGCTCGCATCGATGCCGAATCGCATGCGCGCGACACCGAGCCTGCGCTCCCTGACCACGATGGCGCTCACGCCGGGCACGTCACCGGGTCGCCGGTCACGGTCGCCAGTTCGTCTTTCTCAGCATCGGGCAGCACTGTTCACGACGCACTGTCGCGCGAACAGGCCGTACCGTACAGGGCCGCTCGTATCACTTCGTCCGCCGCATCGATCGCCTCACGAGCCGCTAAGGCCGCTAATACCGAGAGCGGCGCCAGCGCCGGGAGCGCGCCAACGCCCTATCGTCTTACCGTGATGACCGGCGAAGCCGGCGTGTCGATCGCATTACGCATCAACCATGCGATCACGAACGCGGACGAACCCGACGCCCGCGCCCAGCGCGCCCTCGACGAGCTGCGCCGCGCCGTACCGCGCGCCGTGCGAGTCGTCGTCAACGGCGTCGAACACTTTCCGACTACATCGCAAGGCATCGCTCATGGCCACTAATCCGATCAGCTCGAGCAGCGACGTCGGCAACCGCATCGATTCGATCGGTCTCGACATGCAATCGCTGCTGCAGATCATCCTGACGCAGCTCACCTATCAGGACCCGCTAAAGCCGGTCGACAACTTCGAGTTCGTGTCGCAGCTCGCGCAGTTCACGTCGCTCGAACAGACACGCCAGATCACGGACAAGATCGACGACCTGCTGTCGGTCCAGTCAGCCACGCAGACGCTCGGCCTGCTCGGCCACAACGTCGACGTGCAGACCGACACGGCGCTGCTGAGCGGCATCGTGAAGAGCGTGTCGTTCAAGGATTCTCAGCCGCAATTGACGATCGAAACCGAGAGCGGCGAATTTCTGACGAACGCCAATATTTCGCAGATCGTCGCAGTGCGCCAGACGAGTGGTTCTTAAAGGAGAGTTTCCATGCTGGAAAGCATTTACATCGGCATGAGCGGGTTGACGGCGTACGCGAAGGGCCTGCAAACCATCAGCAATAACGTCGCGAACCTGAACACCGCGGGCTTCAAGACCTCGACGCCGGGGTTCGCCGATCTGTATTACGGCCAGCAGTTTGCGCGGGGCGAACCAGGCGCGATGAACACGACGCAATTCGGCAGCGGCGTCGAGTACGGTTACTCGTCGTTGAATTTCGCGCAGGGTGATCTGCGCGTGAGTAACGGCCAGCTCGATCTTGCAATTCAGGGCAAGGGCTTTCTGACGCTGCTCGATGGTGACACCGCACGTTACGCCCGCACCGGTCAGTTCGCGGTCGGCAACGACGGCTTTATCGAGGACAAGGCGACGGGATTGAAACTCGCGGCCTTGACCGCATCGGGCAGCCTCGGTCCGATTTCGCTCGCCGGCAAACAGATCAGCCCACCGCAGGCGACGACGGTGATCAGGTTTTCCGACAATCTGTCGACGGGTTCGACCAGCTTCTCGATTCCGGACGTTGACGTCTTTGACGCGAACGGCGGCAAGCACACGCTGACAATCGCGTTCGCGCCCGATTCGAGCATCGTTCCCGGGCGCTGGCAGGTGACCGTCTCCGACGAAAACAACATACCGGTCCAGCAGGGCACGCTGCAGTTCAACGGTGGTATTCCCGAGCCCGGACGCGACCGGATCGACTTCACGCTGACTTCCGCCGACGCGCCGCCGCTCACCGTCACACTCGATTTCTCGACCGGCGTCACCGGCTTCTCCGCCGGCAGCTTCTCGAGCCTGCGTGTGTCGGACAAGGACGGCTACGGGACCGGTACGTTGTCGTCGATGAACGTCGACGTCGATGGACGACTGGTGCTGCAATACTCGAACGGACAAACCGATGAGCTCGGCACGATCGCGCTCGCGAGCTTTGCGAATCCGCAGCAACTGGTGCAACAGGGGAATGGTCTATTCGATGCGTCGCACGCGTCGCCGCCGCAATATCGCACCAGCAATGGCGCGGGCGTTGGGCAACTGCTCGCGGGCGCGACCGAGGCGTCGAACGTCGATCTATCGACGGAGTTTGGTCAACTGATCCTGATTCAGCGCGGCTTCCAGGCGTCGTCGCAGGTTATCAGTACCGCCAACGAAATGATCATGCAGCTGTTCCAGATGCGAGGTCAGGGATGAGCGTCGTGCCAATCCGCTGGCGGCCGCTCGGCGCGCGCGATCTCGCAGCCGGCGCGGCGTGGTTTGCGCGCGCAATCGATCCGTGGCGGCAGGCGTGGCTGGCCGCGCCCGAGCTCACTGTCGAAGCCGTGGACTTGCTCGATCCGTTCGACAGCGCGCCGCCTTCGGGCCAATGCGAGTCGTGGTCAATCGGCGACAACGTCTGGCTATTCACCGAGCCTCGGCAGATCGTCATGCTGGTCAACGAGACGCTCGATCTGCCGAAGACGTTCGCCCTGACCGACGACGCTCGCGCGCCCCTGCTCGCGGACGTCGGCAAGCAGCTTGTCGACGAACTGCTCGATGCGATCGGTGCGGCGTTATCTCCTGGGCAACAGTCCGCTGCCCGCGTCCGTACGACAGGAAACGCCGATACACCGCGTCTTCGTTTTGGCGGCGCCTGCTTCCGAATACGGAACACGAGCGGCGAGACCGTCTTGACGCTCGTCTGCGGCGCGCCGGCGCTGTGGTCGTGTTTGCCCGTCAGCAAGCCGACGGTTCATGGAGCGAACTCACCGGCCACCACGCGTCGCACCACGGCCGTCGAATCGAGCCGCGTATCGCTCTGGGCGATGCTCGGGCAGTGCGAACTGAGCGTGCCGCAACTGGCCACGCTCGCCGTTGGCGACGTCATCCGACTCGACCAGACGATTTCCGAGCCGATCCCGTTGCTGGTGGCGCAGTCCGATTGCGGACGACTCACCCCCATCGCCGCCGGCACGCCTGGACAACACGGCGGCAAATTATCCATTCAACTGACTTCGATAGCTGGGCCCGATACCCCATGACTCTGAGTACCCCACCCACCCGACCGCTCGTCATGCGTGTCGATCTTCCCGAACAAGAACCCGTCTTCGACGACCGCAACACGACACGCCCGCAGCTGGCGCTGCTCGAAGAAGTGAAGGTCACCGTCGATATCCGCCTCGGCTCAGCCGAGATGTCGATCAAGGAACTGCTGGCGCTGCAATCCGGCGCTGTGGTCGAACTCGATCGTCATCTCGGCGATGCCGTCGACGTGTTGCTCAATGACAAGCGCGTTGCGCGCGCCGAGATCGTCGCGCTTGGTGAGCAGTTCGGCATTCGAATCACTGAAATCTCGACGCACCCATGACCGTTTCAACCCCGGCCTCATGGCTGCAAGGCGCAAGCGACGCGACCGCAGGCCAACATGCGTTATCGGCAACCGGCCTCGCACTCGCGGGGGTCGACGTCATGCGCGTCGGGATCACGCTCGTGTGTTGCATCGCGCTTGGTATCGTTGCGATTCTGCTTTTGCGGCGAAGCCATCGGGTCGGCGCGTGCGGTTCGTCGTCGAGCCTCACGCCGCGGATCACCGCAGCCGCATCGCTGCGTCTGGGCCCGCGCACGACGCTTCATCTGATCGAATACGATAGCCGCGTCGTCCTGCTCGCCTCGGATACAACCGGTGTCAAACTGCTGGACGCGCGCGATCGACCTGACGGAGCGCGCGAAGCATGATGCAACGAAGTCGGTTTCACGCGTGGCGCTGGCTGATCGCGCTGCTGCCAGGAGTCTTCTGCCTGTATGCCGGATTCGTCGACGCTGCGCCCATCGCGCCAATCGCGCACAGCGGTGACGCAGGCATGCTGTCGCTCTCCGGTTCCGCATCCGGAGTCATCGCGGACAGTAAGGGCGTATCTGAAGCGGTACGCATTGCGACGCTGCTCACGCTACTCAGTGTCGCCCCTGCACTGATCGTGTCGATGACGGCATTCATCCGCATCGTGATCGTGCTGGCGATGATCCGGCACGCGTTTGGCATGCCGGAAACGCCGCCGACACCCGTGCTGATCAGCCTCGCGCTGTTCCTGACGGCATTCGCCATGCTGCCGACGCTGCAGGTGATCAATCACGACGCGCTGCAGCCATTCATGCACGGCCAGATCGACCTCGCTCACGCTCTCGACAGCAGTACCGCGCCGATTCGCGATTTCATGCTGCGCCAGGTGCGCGAGGATGAGCTAAGGCTGATGTACGAGATGTCGCAACAGGCACTGCCGCAGACGCCGGCCGACGTCAGCCTGGTGCAGTTGACGCCCGCGTTCATCCTCAACGAATTACGCGTTGCGTTTCAGATCGGCTTCGTGATCCTGCTGCCGTTCCTGCTGATCGACCTCGTCGTGTCGAGCGTGCTGCTGTCGCTCGGTATGCTGATGGTGCCGCCCGCAACGATCTCATTGCCGCTCAAAGTGCTGATGTTCGTGCTGGTGGACGGCTGGAGCCTCGTGTTGCGCGGCGTGCTGGGTAGCTTCAAATGAACTTGCCGGCGGAGTATGCGAATGCCGACGAGACCCACGGTGGCGCCGCGGCGTCCGCAGTGGAGGAGAGCCTATGGGCAGCGCTACGCGACGAAAGCGGTCCGCAAGCGCGCGAAGCCGTATTCGCGCACTTTCTGCCCTACGCACAGGCGCTCGCGGCGCAACTATACGCAGGCCGGCACCGCGACGACGTCGAGTTCAAGGACTTTCTGCAACTTGCCTGCGTCGGTCTGCTCGAAGCAATCGACCGCTTCGAATCCGGGCGCGGCGTGTCGTTTCGCACCTTCTGCACCCCACGCCTCAGAGGCAACGTTTTGACCGGCGTACAGCGCCTGAGCGATGCGCAGGAACAAATCGCGCTGCGCAAACGGATACGGCGCGAGCGTGTTGCATCACTAGAAGCGCCCGCTCGCGCGAGCAAGCAGTCCGATACGTTCCAGGCTCTCGCGACGCTCGCCGCGGGCCTCGCGATCGGCTTCATGCTCGACGATACCGGCATCGTCGAGGAATCCGCCGCACAGGCCGCGCCGTATGCAACCGCTTATCAAATCATCGCCTGGAGGCAGACAACGGAGCAACTGCATTCGGCCGTCGCACGATTATCCACGCGCGAGCAGAAGATTATTCGCTACCATTATTTTCATGGACTGGGATTCGAGCAAATCGCCGACATTTTCGGCGTAACCAAGGGCCGCATCTCACAGTTGCATCGCGGTGCGCTGCTCGATCTGCGCAACCTTCTCGGCAATACCCAGCATCTGCATATCACTGGCTAGAACTATGACTCATGAATACGATTCTCCTACGCACTGCAACGATGGCGTCATGTCGTCCGTCCTCTCCGCGATGCAGGGCACCGATGAACATGCGCTCGATGTGCTGAACGAGACGCTCGCTGGCTGGCCGCTCGATGCACGCCTGTGGTTCCTGCGCGGCTCGGTGTACGCCAACCAGGGTCGACACGGCGAAGCGCGTACTGATTTCGTTCAGGCGTTGACGCTCGTGCCGGATCTTCACGTCGCCCGCTTCATGCTGGGGCTTCTCGAACTGCAAAACGGGCTCGTCGCGCAGGCGTCGCGAAGCTGGTTGCCACTCGATCGCCTGGCTGAGTACGACGCACTGCGCGTGCTCAAAGATGGGCTGCTGAGGTTTGCCGACGATCAGTTCGATGACGCGCTCGACAAGCTCAATCTCGGCATGGAGCTCAATCAGCAGTATCCGTTGATCAACGCCTATGTCCGCGCGCTGATCGCGACATTGACTGCCGAGGCCGAGCCTGCGGATCAGGCGAAAGAAGGCTCCGCGGCGCAACACGACCATCTGCTGCTGTCGGGCTATCAGAACAATCAGACCCGTCACTGATTCGCGGCCGCGCCATGGACCCCATTTCGACGCTCAATCAGGCAATGCAGGTGCTACGGCAACAACTCGCCGAAAAGGAGCAGCGGGGCGACCGGACCGCCTCCGGCCGCAAGGGGGCATCTTCCATGCAGCCTGGCGGACCGCCGCCGACTGCCGAAGGTCTGCCTGATGCGATTCGAACGCGGATCGACACGTTACGCGCGGCAGGTGTCGACGACGAGCGGCAGTTCTTTCGTGCCGTGGTCGACCTGCTGTTGCTGCGCGAGTTCGGCGAAGAAATGGCCAACGATCCCTCTTTCCAGCAGATGAGCGAATGGGTCAGCGAGTGCCTGTCCGAACAGCTCGACACGCGTCATGTGCTGCGCGAGGTCATCCGTGATTAACGACGTGCATCGCTGACGCTGAGTTTCTGGGTGCCATTGCCGAGGACGACACTGTCGACGTGGTGGCAGAAGACGGCTGGACTGAATCTTGCGTCTCCTCAATCATTGGAGGAAAACGATCATGACCAGACTACTCTTTGCAATCATCGTGGCAGTCGGCCTGGCGGGCTGCGTCGTCGCCCCGCCGCCGCCCAGCTCTGGCTACGGTTATGAGCCAGCGCCCGCCTATGGCTATGCCCCCGGGTATTACGTCGCGCCCTCCGTGAGCCTCGGCATCGGCATTGGCGGCTACTGGGGTGGCCATGGGGGCCATTGGCACGGTCATTGAAACAGCCGTTCCCGAAAGTCCACGAGCACTCTACCGAACCAGGGTAAACATCCATCCTCCCACGAAGCACTTCAAAATGGTTGGTGTACGGAGTATATTCGCGTTCAGCAAATATCTACTGAACGGAGGAGGACGTCATGCAATTTCACCTCAACGGTTTCCGGGTCGGCGATCCGACGATCGAGCCAGTCATCGGCAATGCGCATGCGGCGCAGATGCCCGAGACGGTCGACGTGCTGATCGTCGGCAGCGGCCCTGCCGGACTCGTACTGGCGGCGCAGCTGTCGCAATTCCCGTCGATCGGCACGCGCGTCGTCGAGCGTCGCGACGGACCGTTGCAGATGGGTCAGGCCGATGGCGTGGCGTGCCGTACCGTCGAGATGTTCAATGCGTTCGGCCTCAGTGACCGCCTGCTGCAAGAAGCCTATTGGGTCAATGAAACAGTATTCTGGCGACCCGATGCAAATGACCGCGGCGCGATCAGTCGTACCGGCCGAGTTCAGGATACCGAAACAGGCCTTTCGGAATTTCCGCACGTCATCGTCAATCAGGCCCGCATCCAGGAATATCTGCTCGACGTGATGCGCCGCTCCGCGCGACGGATCGAACCGGACTACGGCCTCGAAGTGGTCGACGTTCAGCGCGACGATACGCACGAATACCCGGTGCTGGTCACGCTGCGCCATACCGATCCTGCGCGGCTCGACGAGACCGTGTCCGTGCGTGCGCGCTATGTCGTCGGTTGCGACGGCGCTCGCAGCCGCGTACGCACCGCCATCGGACAAACGCTGCGCGGTGACGCGGCCAACCATGCGTGGGGCGTGATGGATGCGCTGGCGGTCAGCGACTTTCCGGACATCCGGCTGAAAGCGGCGATTCAGTCCGCGAGCAGGGGCAACCTGCTGATCATTCCGCGTGAAGGCGGATATCTGGTCCGCTTCTACGTCGACCTCGGCGATGTCACCCCGGAGAACCGCGACAGCGTCAAGCAGATCACGGTCGATCGCATCATCGAGACGGCGCAGCGCATCCTCCATCCCTATACGCTCGACGTAAAAGAAGTGGCGTGGTTCTCGGTCTATGAGGTCGGGCAGCGCCTCACCGACCGCTTCGACGATGCCATCGCCGCCGACGGCACTTCGCGCGAGCCTCGCGTGTTCATCGCGGGCGACGCCTGCCACACGCATAGCGCCAAAGCGGGTCAGGGCATGAACGTGTCGATGCAGGACGGCTTCAATCTCGGCTGGAAGCTCGGCGCGGTGCTGGAGGGCCGCAGCGACGCCGCTCTGTTGCGCACGTATTCGGACGAGCGCCAACCTATTGCGCAGCAGCTGATCGATTTCGACAAGGAATGGTCGGCGATGATGGCCGCGCCGCCGAAGGATCCCAACCGGCCCGAGGCAGGCGGCGTCGATCCCGCGGAGCTTCAGGCGTACTTCGTTCGCGCTGGCCGCTACACGGCTGGCGTCGCAACGCGTTACCGGCCGGCCACCCTGACCGGTGAAGCGACGCATCAAGCGCTCGCCAAAGGCTTTGCGATCGGTACGCGCTTTCACTCGTCGCCTGTCGTTCGCCTCGCTGATGCAAAACCGTTCCATCTAGGGCATGCCGCGCAAGCGGACGGCCGCTGGCGCCTGTACGCTTTCGCGGACGCGTCGCATCGTGCGCTGGATGCGCTGTGCGAGCATCTCGACAAGTCGCCCGATTCCGTTTTGAGGCTCTTCACGCCGAAGGACGCCGACGTGGACAGCGTTCTCGATCTGCGCGCGGTGCTGCAACAGCCGCATCGCGAAGTCCGCCTCGAAGACGTCCCCGCCCTCCTGCTGCCGCGCAAGGGTCGCCACGGCCTCATCGACTACGAAAAGGCATTTACGAGCGACGCGACGACTGATATCTTCGACGAGCGCGGCATCGATCGCGAACAAGGTGCACTCGTCGTGGTACGTCCCGATCAATACGTGGCCCATGTTCTCCCATTGAATGCGTATGCGGAGTTGAACGCCTTCTTTCGGCCCATCTTTCGCGTGCGTTAAACCACAACGAAACCCAAACCTCCGAAATTGCCGATCAAACCCGAAGACGCCGGCGCGCTCCCCAAATTTACTGGCAGCCTGGTGCGCCGTGCCCAACAGCGCCATGCAGCGGTCTGGCTGAGCGAGGTTTCCGCGGAGATCACGAGCGTGCAGTACGCGGCGCTCGAGGTCTTGCACGAGACGCCTGGCGTCAGTCAGCGGCAACTCGGAGACAAACTCGACGTGGATCGTTCGACGATTGCCGATCTCGTTGCACGCATGGTGCGCAATGGCCAGATCGAGCGCGCCGACGATCCTGTCGACAAGCGCAGTTATGTGCTGTTTCTCACCACTGCCGGTAAGAAGCAACTCTCGGCCTTGCGTCCGCGCGTCGAGCAGGTCGAGCGCATTCTCACTGAAAGACTGACGCCAAGCGAATTGGCGCAGTTGCGCCGGCTGCTTTCGGCACTGTTGCCGCCGCGGGCTTGATGCGCTTGCTCCTGAAGACCGCCTGCCGTCGCGGTCTGCCAGACAGCGCCTCCATTTCGGCTCCCATAGCCCCCTCCCCGCCGCCACCTGGTTAGAACCGGGTGCCTTTCCAGAACAAATGACGGACGACGCACGCGAGCCCGCACATCTGTTCCGGCACGCAACCTGAAACGAAAACCGCGCCAGCGGACATTCGCACGATCCGGCATCCGCCAACCCCGCTGCGGCTCGCTTCATGCCAGCGCGGCGATCGCGCTTGGCTTATTCCCAGCAGCGCCATGCACGTCGTTCCGCCGCTTACGCTCAAGCGCGATAACGATAGCGCTCGATATTATTTGTGCACTAACGAGCGCCTCTCTACGATCTCCGGACCTACACTTCGATCTCTTTTCAAAACATGGCTACGACAAAAGCGCTCAAGGCCGCACTCCTCTCGGTTCTCGTTACATGCGGCATCGTCAGCGCGCAACCGGCGCTCGCGGCGGGACAAACGGTGCGAGTCGGCATCATGTCCGGCGAGGACGAAGACGTGTGGCGTGCGGTCGCGGCCAATGCCGCCAGGCAGGGCGTCACCGTCAAGATCACGACCTTCTCCGACTATACGCAGCCGAACGAAGCGCTCGCGGAACACGACCTCGATGCGAATTCGTTCCAGCACAAGCCGTATCTCGACGCGCAGATCGCGGCGCGCCACTATCGGATCGTGCCGGTCGGCTATACCTACCTGCAGCCGATCGGTCTCTACTCGCGCAAGGTGAAATCGGTCGCGGCGCTGCCGCAGGACGCGGCGATCGGCGTGCCGAACGATCCGAGCAATGAAGGCCGCGCGCTGCTTCTGCTGCAGGCGAATGGACTGATCAAGCTGCGCCCCGACGTCGGCCTGCTGCCGACCGCGCGCGACATCGCGGAGAATCCGAAGCACGTCCAGATCAAGGAACTCGACGCCGGCATCGTCGGCCGCGCGATTGGCGACCTCGACGCTGCCGTCGTCAATACCGACTGGGCGATCAAAGCGGGCATCAAGATTCCGCAGGAACGCATCGCGCAGGAGAAAGTGCCGGGCAACCCGTACCGCAACTTCATCGCGGTCAACGCGAAAGACGCGAACGCTGCGTGGGTGAAGACGATCGTCGACAGCTACCAGCAGACCAACGTCGCCGCGGCGATCCTGACCGTTTATCACGGCGCCACGCTGCCGGCATGGGATGGCGCGCCCCAGCACTAACCTGACGCACGAACAACGCGCGACTCACGCCGCGGCGCTTCGGCCGCCGCGCATCCTGCCTTCTTCATTGCCCTCCTGATCGTATCGTCCGTCATGTCCATTAACAGAACGCTCCACGACCGCCGCACCTTCCTGAAACTTTCGCTCGGCGCCGCAGCGGCCGCGGCAGCACCGCTTTCGTTCGCGCAAGGCAACGCGCGCACGCTGCGCGTCGGCAATCAGAAGGGTTACCTGAATCTGCTGAAGGGCCGCGGCACCCTCGAAAAACGGCTCGCGCCGCTGAACGTATCGGTTACATGGACCGAGTTCGCGGCGGGCCCCGTGCAACTGGAAGCACTGAACGTCGGCTCGATCGATTTCGGCGACGTCGGCGAAGCACCGCCGATCTTCGCACAAGCCGCCGGCGCACCGTTGGCCTATGTGGCGGCGACCGTCAAGCGGCCGCGGTCGGAAGCGGTGCTGGTGCCGCCGCAATCGACGATCCGCTCGGTCGCGGACCTGAAGGGCAAACGGATCGCGCTCAACAAAGGCAGCAACGTCCACTACTTTCTCGTCAAACTACTGCGTCAGCATGGCCTGCAATACGGCGACGTAAAGCTCGTGTTCCTCGCGCCCGCCGATGCACGCGCCGCGTTCGAGCGGGCGTCGATCGACGCGTGGGTCATCTGGGATCCTTTCTTCGCCGCGGCGGAGCAATCGCTCGGCGCTCGCGTGATTGCCGATGCAAGCGGCGTAGTCGGCAATCGGGCGTTCTACTTCTCGTCGCAGAGTTATGCGGCGAACAATCCCGACGTGGTCCGGATCCTGATCGAAGAACTCGACAAGGTCGATCAGTGGGGCAAGCAGAACAAGGATCAGCTCGCCAGCGAACTCGCGCGGCTATGGGGTCTGCCGAAGCAGGTCGTGGACGTGGCGGTGCAGCGTCAGCAGTTCGGCACGCAGCCGATTACCCGCGCGATTCTCGGCGAGCAGCAACAGATCGCCGATACGTTCCTCGATCTCGGCCTGATTCCGAAGCACGTCGACGTGCTGAAGGCGGCGCCTTCGAATCTCGCGTAGGCGTATGGGCGGCGGAACGACGCCGCACCCGCGTCAACGCTCGGAGACCGACCGCGTTGGCGTAGCCTGCTGTTCCGGCGGGGCGTCGCTGTGCTCCGTCATACGCCGCACCGAACTCACGCCGGCCGCGATCAACGCGAGCGCCGCGGCAATGCCGGCAATCAACGTGAGGTGCCGGCCATGCACGAGTCCGAACACGATGGACACCGCCACCGCGCCGCTCGACTGGCCGAGCAGACGACCCATCGATTGCAGGCCGGACGCGCCGCCGCTGCGATGCCGCGGCGCACTGCCGATGATCACGCGGTTGTTCGGCGACTGAAAGATACCGAAGCCGAGGCCGCAGACCGCGAGCCGCCACACGATGTCGAAACGCGTCGCCGTCTCGCCGAGCTGGCAGAGCATCGCGAGTCCGCACCCGAACACGACGAGCCCGACGCTGCTGATGCGTCCCGGCGCCCACCGATCGGACAGCCGGCCCGCGACCGGTGCGATCAACGCGGTCACGAGCGGCCACGGCGTCATCAGAATGCCTGTCTGTGTTTCCGACAGCTTCAGCGTCTGCTCGAAGTAGAACGGCAGCATGATGTACGCCATCGTCTGCGCCGCGAACGAGCAGATCGACGTCGCCATCGACAGTGAAAACACCGGCATGCGCAGCAGGTCGATGGGCAGCATCGGGGTCGCGAGCCGGCTTTCGCGTCGCACGAACAGCACGCCGGCCACCAGTGCGATCGCGACCATCGCGGCGCCGCGCTGCGTCGCGCCCGCCTGGTTGAATGCCGCGAGACCGGAGATCAGCAGGCCGAATGTGAGCGCGTTGAGCAGGACGCTCAGGCCGCTCAGGCGAGCCCCCGAGGTCGGCGTCGCGGGCAACGTGCGCGCGCCGATCGACAGCGCCAGCACGCCGAGCGGCACGTTGACGAGGAACAGCCACTGCCAGTGCGCGACCGACAAAATCGCCGACGCGATACTCGGCCCCGCCGCCGACGAAACGGCCACCACCAGCGACGAATAGCCGACGCCGACGCCAAGCCGTGCCTTCGGGAAAACGAAGCGCACCAGCGCGATATTCACGCTCATGATGCCGGCCGCGCCGAAGCCCTGAAACACGCGAGCGACCGCAAGCACCAGCAGCGTGTGCGCATTCGCGCAGGCGAACGACGCCAGCGTGAAAAGCGCGAGTCCGTAGCAGTAGACCCGTTTGTAGCCGAGGCTGTCCCCGAGCACCGCGAGCGGCAGCAAGGACACTGTGATCGCCAGCTGATACGCGTTGACGACCCAGATCGCGCTTGCGGGCGATACCGCGAGGTCGTTGCTGATGGTGGGCAGCGCGACGTTGACGATCGAGGTGTCGAGCACCGACATCGTCATCGCGATGGCGATCGCGATGTACGCAAACGCACGTTGGGGATTGGGCAGGCCGTCGGTCATGGTGCAAGCGGGTCGAAAGAAAATGCGCGGGCGACTGCGTGCGGCGCGGGCGCCGTCGCGGGTGCATTGTTGCAACTCCGACTCGCGGGAGCAAGGTTGCACTCGATACCGGAATGATGGCTACCCGGCTTGTCTCCCCGGGGTCTTGCGATTCGCGAGCGCGTGCATACGCGCGCTCGTCAGGCATGACACGTGCAACACCTGAATCGGGACACAGTTGACGTTACTGCGCCACACGTTGTAAATCTGTCGGGATCGTTGCCGCTATCGGCGCCGGCGAAGCACGCATGGAAACGAAACGCCCTTTTTTCACGATCGGCCACTCGACGCGTCCGTTGCAGGAATTCGTCGACTTACTGAAAGGCGAGCAGATCGCCTTGCTCGTCGACGTGCGCAGCATCCCGCGCTCGCGGACCAACCCGCAGTTCAATCGCGACACGCTGCCCGCCTCGCTCGCACCGGAACATATCGACTACATGCATCTCGCCGCGCTCGGCGGACGCCGCAGCAGGCGCAAGGATGACGCGCCGTCGCCAAATGCGTACTGGACGCATCCGGCCTTTCGCAACTATGCCGACTATGCAATGAGCGACGCGTTCCGCGAGGGACTGGCGCAACTTCTGACGCTCGGTCATCGGCAGCGCTGCGCGATCATGTGCTCGGAGGCGGTCTGGTGGCGCTGCCACCGGCGTATCATTACGGACTATCTGCTGATGCACGATGAAACCGTGCTGCACATCATGGACGCACATCACACGAACGCCGCCACGATGACACCGGGCGCCGAGGCCCAGGCCGACGGCACGCTGATCTATCCGGCTCAGGCGCAGAACTGAGCCGACTCACGACACGACTGCGCACCAGTCACCTCGCACCGCTTTATGGCTGTTAGCACCAAACGTCCGTCGAAACTCGACACGCTGCTTCGCGACATCCGCGCCTGCACGCTGTGCGCACCCATGCTGCCGCACGCGCCCCGCCCCGTGCTCGCCGCGTCCACGCGGGCGCGCATTCTGATCATCGGGCAAGCGCCAGGCGCGCGCGTGCATGCGTCGGGGGTGCCATGGAGCGACGCGAGCGGCGCGCGTCTGCGGACATGGCTCGGCGTCGACGACACGACCTTCTACGATGCTTCCAGATTCGCCATCGTGCCCATCGGCTTCTGTTTTCCGGGCCGCGGCGCGAGCGGCGACCTGCCGCCTCGGCCTGAGTGCGCCGGCCGTTGGCACCGCGAATTGCTCGCGCAAATGCGTTCGGTGAAATTGACGCTGCTGATCGGACAATACGCGCAGCGCTTTGGCCTCGGCGACGCGTTTGGCCCGACCTCGACCGAAACGCTCGTCAGGTGGGCCGAGTTTGGACCGCATGTGATGCCGCTGCCGCATCCGTCGCCGCGCAATATCGCGTGGTTCAAGCGCAATGCCTGGTTCGAGGGCGCGGTGCTGCCGACGTTGCGCGAGCACGTGGCGACGGTGTTGGCGGGCGGCGAGCTTTGAGCGCCGCGCACCCATCCGCGCGATCAGCCGCTCGTGGTAAACACGCATCCTGACCCGGCGTCCCAATCTTCGGAACGGTTACGGGTATACATGGATTAGGAGTCGCTACCGCACTGCACTAACATTTTTGCGGTACCGCACGGCTCGTATCGAGCGCTTCCGAATCGGGGTTGCACGTCCCACGCCAAACTCTCGCGCTGCCCCGCGAACTCCCGGTGCCGTCCAGCATCTGCACGCAATCGACGCAACGTCGACCACATCGACCAATGAAGACAAGAACCGGAGGATCAGATGGCACAGCAACGGGATGACGATCAGAAAAACAGCGGCAACGGTTTCAGCACGGCGCGGCGGGGGCTGATGCAGGGCGCGGGACTCGGCGCAGCGCTTTCGCTGATGGGCGCGCTAGGCGGCGCAGGCGGTCTGATCGGCACCGCGCAGGCAGCGCAGACGGCTTTTCCGTCGCACAAGAAGTGGAGGATCGTGTTCGTCAATCACGTCACCACCAACCCGTTCTTCGTGCCCACGCAGTACGGCATTCAGGATGCCTGCTCGCTGCTCGACATGGATTATCAGTGGACCGGCTCGGCCACTTCGGACGCGGGCGAAATGGTCCGCGCCGTGAACTCGGCGATTGCCGCGAAGGCCGACGCCATCGCGGTGCCGATCGTCGATCCGAGCGCTTTCGACAAGCCCATCCTGGCCGCGCTCGACGCCGGAATTCCGGTGTTCGCGTACAACGCCGACGCGCCGCGCGGCAAGAAGAATCCGCGCCTCGCGTATATCGGCCAGGACCTGTATCTGTCGGGCTACCAGATGGGCGAGCGCATCGTCAGTCTGATCGACAGCGGCATGGTCGGGCTGTTCATCGCCACGCCGGGGCAGCTCAACATCCAGCCGCGTCTGGACGGTGCGAGCGACGCCATCAAGAAGTCCGGCAAGAAGATCGACATCCAAACCGTGGCCACGGGCGCGACCGTCAACGAGGAGCTGTCGAAGATCAAGGCGTTCTACCTGGGCCACCAGGACCTGAAAGGCATGTTCGCGGTGGATGCGGGCAGCACGCAGGGCGTCGCGCAGGTGATGAAAGAGTCGAACCTGCCGTCCAAAGGCGTGCACGGCGGCGGCTTCGACCTGCTGCCGAGCACGATCCAGCTGATCCACGAAGGTTTCCTCGACTTCACCATCGATCAGCAGCCCTACGTCCAGGGTTTCTATACGGTGATGGAGGCGTTCGTGTTCCTCAGCTCCGGCGGCCTCGTCGGCCCGGCCGAAATCAACACCGGCCTGAAATTCGTGACGAAGGATAACGTCGAGCCGTACCTGAATACCTCGACGCGCTTTGAAGGCAAGACCGACAAGGAGCAAATCGTTCCGAGATCCGGCGCAATCAAGTCCTGATGAATACAGTGAACGAAACCAGCAAAGCGGTCCGCGCGTCCCGGCGCGCGGGCGTTTCCTTCGCGTCTCAATGGGCGGCCGAGCTGCGCATCCTGCTCGTGGCCGTGCTGCTGGCCGCCTACTTCGAATTCGCAAACCACGATTTCCTGCTCACCAACGCGAGCCTCGTCAACCTGTCGCAGTTCATCGCGCCGGTGGCGATCATCGCGTTCGGCGAAATCATGTTGATGATCGGCGGCGACATCGATCTGTCGGCGGGCATGGTGTTCGCGTTCGCGCCATTCATGATGGTGTTCGCGAATGACGCGGGCGCGCCGATGTGGCTCGCCGTGATCGCGGGGCTCGTGGCCGCGGGAATCGTCGGCTTCGTGAACGGGGCGGTGTCGGTTTGGCTGCGGCTGCCCTCGTTCGTTACGACGCTCGGCACGCTCTTTCTGATCAACGGTATCACGCTCACGATCTCGCGCGGCACGCCCGCCGCCACGCCGGGATCGCCCACCTTCGCCGCGTTCATGGGCGCGTGGGGCTACAGCGAGATCATCTGGACCCTGGTGATCGCGGCCGCGATGCACGTGCTGTTGCGGCATACACGCTGGGGCCTGCATACGCAGGCCGCGGGTGCGAATCCGCTCGGCGCGAGCGAGGCCGGCATACATGTGAAGCGACTGCGCCTCGGCAACTTCGTCCTCGCCGCGGTGCTGGCGGGCTTCACCGGCATGCTCGAAGCCTTTCGCATTACCTCGATCGACCCGCAGGCCGGCGGCAACCAGATCATGTTCCTTGCCGTGGCCGCCGCCGTGATCGGCGGCACGCCGCTCACGGGCGGCTCGGGCACCATCGTGGGCGGGCTCATCGGCGCAGCGGTGCTCGGCATTCTGAACGACGGCTTTACACTGATCGGTATCAACGCGTTTACGTTCAACATCATTCTTGGCGCCGCGATTCTGGCGGCGATGATCTTCAACATCCACGTCGGGCGCATTCGCCGCAAGGGTGGACGATGATGGACCAATCGCAAACCTCCTCCGCGGGCGCCAATGCCACGGCCGCTGCGCGCAGCGCGCCGAACGCCCCGCTCGCGCTGCGCGGCGACAGCCTCGTCAAACGCTTCGGCGCGGTGACGGCGCTCGATGGCGTCTCGCTCACGCTCGGCAAGGGCGAGATCCTCGGCATACTCGGCGACAACGGCGCGGGCAAGTCCACGCTCGTGAAGATCCTCACGGGCTTTCATCAGCAAACGAGCGGCACGCTCCACATCGACGGCGAGGAGACGCTGTTGCGCTCGGTCGATCATGCGCGTTCGCTCGGCATCGAATGCGTGTATCAGGATCTCGCGCTCGCGAATTCGCTGAGTATTTACCACAACATGTTCCTGAACCGCGAAATCGTGCGGCGCGGGCCGTTCAGGCTGCTCGACCACAAACGGATGCGCGAGCGCGCGGCGCAATGCCTCGACGATATCGGCGTGCACGTGCCTTCGGTGGATTTGCCCGTGGAGCGTCTTTCGGGCGGCCAGCGCCAGGCGATCGCCGTGGCGCGCGCCGTGCATTCGAACGCGAAAATCCTGTTGCTCGACGAACCGCTCGCCGCGATGGGCGCGCGCGAGGCGGGACTCATCATCGACCTACTGATGCGCTTGAAGGAAAAAGGCGGCCTCTCGATCATCATGATCATGCACAACTATGCGCAGACGCTCGATATCGCGGATCGCATCATGTTGATGCAGCGAGGGCGCGTGACCTACGAGCAACAGAGCGCGCTGACTTCGGTGGCGGAGCTGATGGACATCGTGCAGCGGGAATACCGGGCCATGCGCGCCGGCGGCGCACAGTGAGCCCGCCACGGCCCGCGACACCGCGCAACTCAGGTCAAAAATCGATCTTCGCGTT
Source organism: Paraburkholderia sp. MM5482-R2 (assembly GCF_050436125.1). Lineage (NCBI taxonomy): Bacteria > Pseudomonadati > Pseudomonadota > Betaproteobacteria > Burkholderiales > Burkholderiaceae > Paraburkholderia > Paraburkholderia sp. MM5482-R2. The sequence continues at coordinate 242,373 of NZ_JBNDLP010000004.1, forward strand.
CACGCTGACCATGCGCGGATCGCCCGGCGTGATGTAGTCCGAGTACTGGAACATCCAGTAGCGGCGATTCGTGATGTTGTCGATCGCCGCGCGCAGCGTCACGTCATACCCACCGATGCGCGTCAGATAGTTCGCCCCGATGTTTACGATCATGTGCTTCATCGACGGCCTACTGAATCAGCGGACCGTCATTGCGATTCAGGAGGCGCTGCGATGCTTCGACAATGTGGACTGGTGGTGGGCGCCGTCGTTCACTCGCGACGCACTCTGCGCCGATACCGTTATGTGTTCATCGTACGAGAGCCGCAGGACGAGAAACATGATCATCGGCGACACCGGCGAAAGATGCCGCAGAAATGACCCATAGTCCGGCTCGAAAATAGCTTGCGTTGATAGGAAACTGACCAGAAAACAAAAACAAAGCGTCTCGAATCGGCCCACCGGAAATAGCGCCGCCGCGGAGCGATAACGCATAAACACAATCGCAAAAGTGAAAAACACGCCAATGCCGCCCAGCATTTGCAGCGGAGAACCCGACGTAATCAACCGCACCGGCAAAACGAAGGTCGCCAGTGTGATGGCGACGTTCGCCACGCCAATGAACATACCACTGCCTGGAATGAACTGTACGATCATCGACCCCACTTCCTCCGGGTCCCGCCACTCATTGGCGTTCTGCCTTGCGAAATCCAGTGATTCGCCATAGGCCTTCTGGAACACGAAGGCGACCATCACAAACATGGCCAGCGCGAAAAAGATCAATGAAACCGGCCTTCTGAAGCCGTTTGGCGCGAAATAAAGAAACACGGTTGCGGCCAGTGTAATGCCCCAGTACGATCTGAAGTACACGGCTACCAGCGCTGCCAGGACGACAAACAAAACCAATATCGCACGCGACGAGTTGTAAAACAGCATCAGAAGAACCAGAACCGAAATGATGATTTCTTTCGATGGAACACCGATGTAGACGGTCTGATTGGCGAGCCAGAACGCAACCAGAAAGAACTCGGCCGGTTTTAGCGAAGTGACACCGGAACGCCAGACGGCGACAAACATGCCGATAGTCGATGCGAGAAATCCTATCAAAGAAATGGAGAAACTCTGGAGACCGAAAAAGTTGAACAGCCACGCGAGATTGTCAAATGAGTCGCCAAACGCCCTGAAAGCCGTGACGGTCTTCATCCGGTCGAAGATCACCAGTTCATCCAACAGAAAACGCGCCGGCAACGTGCTCTCGTGAAACGCGGAGATCGCATAAAGTGCGATGAACAGAATGAACCAGACCACGGCCGACACGCCTGGACTCGCATTCCTGCCGATGATGCCGGGGAGTTTTACAATGCGCATTCTCTTTCCCTGAACAAGTGAGCGACTCGCCTCGCGGTGGAGGAGCTAAACTTGCAGCGTCGCTGATTTTTGAGCGCAGAGATCACGGCGCTTCAAAACTAGGTTGGCGATTCAAATAAGCGTCCGGCTCCTTGCCGATCTTGAGCGCCTGGTAAGTACCCGCACTTGCCACGATCGTTCCACAGACGCTAAGCAGAAGAAGCGAGTGGATGAACCCGACGCCGAGGAATTGAGCCGTCGCAAAGATCAGGAAGATCGATACGGCATTGACTGCTTGAATCATCAAGTCGATCTTCAGCCGGTTCGCGACAATGAATACCTGAGCCATCGAGCCATAGATCGCCATCGTGATGAAATAGGGAACAAAGATCAGGTACACGGACATCGACGGTTCCCATTCGTCGCCCATCTTCATGTGGATAATGAGGCTAAGGCCTGCATAGCACGCTGCCACAAGAGAAATGCTGATAAACGTCAGCATAGTAAAAAACTGTTTCGAGGGATTCACTCTGTCTTTTCTGTGGCCGTCGAAATAATCGATCAGATCGCGGCGGAAGACAGCGCCCAAACTTTGCGACAAGAGGGACGCAGGGAAGTACCCCACACGATACGCCAGCGCAAAGATGCCGGCTTCACGATGATCGAAGATCATCGGCATCAAAATGGCGGACGCATAGATCACGAATGAATTCAGCGTAGTGGTCGGCACACCAAATTTTGCATACTGGATCTGAAGCGCGGAGAACCTGACGAAGGCCAACGGGATCATCCGGCGCGCCGAGTAAAGGCAGATCGCGGCGGGCACAACGGTCGAGGCCAGAAAAATCCAGCTATAGATGTTGAATACGGTGGTGCCTGTGCACTCCCCTTTCGAAAACATCATCATGCAGACGAAGTAGACGGCGAACGCGGCATTAGGGAAGAACCGGATCGTCGCGATTTGCGCGTACTTTCTTTCGGTGGTGAGTGCTCCGCACAACGCCTGTTGCAGGAACACGCCAAGTGCCAGACCGATAACAGGTATGTATTCCGTATGCCCGGCCGCTGCCGTGGCCACCACGAGCGCCACGCCGATCCCTATGGCGACCGCACTGGAACTCGTCATTGCGCGCACGGCCTGGGCCTTGTCCGCCGCCATGCACGCAACCTCCAGACGCAAGCCGATCACCGACCCGATAAAAAGACCACCGGCCATGAGCTGGCTGAAATACCCGAGAGCCGTCGGCCCGCAGAACTTCCCGATCAATAGAATCGAAACGAAATTGAGCGCCTGACTCAGTACGACTCCAGCGATACTGACGATCGAATGTTTGATATTCACAATTTATCTACGTCGAAGTCCGGGTGAATTTTTCATCGCTCTACACGACGATGGTTGTCGTCTGAAGGCTAGCCTTTCTGCGTCTTTCCGCTGGCGGGCAATGCGTCGAGATAGGAAGCACTGCGATAGAGGCCTGCGCGCGCGCCCAGACTATAGCGATAGACATCGGTATCGATTCCGTTGAAGATCACGCCCTTCACCCGGGCATTCGCCTGCTTGAGCTGCTTGGTGGCCTCCACCACCTGCGCAATGGAAGTGGTCTCGAAGCGGGTCACCAGCAGCACGGTGCCGCAGCTATCCGCAAGCGCGGTCGCGTCGGAGACGGCGAGCACCGGCGGCGTGTCGATCAGCACGATGTCGTATTCGCTCGTCTTCGCGAGGAATTGCTGCATGCGTTCGCTCACCAGAAGCTCGGCCGGGTTCTCCGGTATCGCTCCGCGCGCAACGAAGTCGAGGCCCGGACGCACGTCACGCGTGATCACCGGGTCGGACGTCACCTCCGACGTCAGATAGTCAGCCAGGCCGGGTGTCGAGTCGAGACCAAAGTATTGCTCGAGATGACCTTTGCGCAGGTCCGCGTCGATCAGCAACACCCGCTTGCCGGCCGCCGATACGACCGCCGCCAGATTCGCCGAAAGGAACGACTTGCCCACCTGTTCCGTCGGCCCCGTCAGCAGCACGCGATTGTCGCCCGATTCCGATTCCAGCATGGCAAAATGAAGCGCGGTTCTGAGTCGGCGCAGGCTTTCAATCGACGGGTCGCGCGGAAACTCGCTCGCCAGCAGGAACTTCTCGCCAGCGGGCAGCTTCGGCGTCTTGCCGATTCGCGCGACTTTCGCCTGCGACAGCGGCACGCTCGCATAGACGTTCAGGCCCGTTTGCTCCTCGATCTCCTGCGCGTCGGTCACGCCCCGATACAGTGCCGTACGCCCGAACGCCGCACCCACGCCCAGAATCAGGCCGCCCAACGCAGCATAGATAATCACCAGAAGCCTGTTCGGCTTGATCGGCTCTTTCGGCACCACCGGGTTATCGATCAACCGCACCGTTCCAACCTTGCCGGCGCGAACCAGTCTGAGCTGTTGCATGTTGTTCAGCATGCCGACGTAAAGCTCGTTGTTCACGTTCATGTCCCGGGTCAGGCGCACCGCATTCTGCTCCAGGTCCGGCAACGCCTGTTCCTGCTGCGACAAGCTTCCGATCCTGCTGCTCAGCATGCCGATCTGCTGATCGATCGCCTGGATCGCGGGGTGACCCGGCGCGTAGATCGCGCCCATCTCCGCGCGCTTCTGCTTCAGTTCGAGCAGGCTGCGCTGCGTGGCTACGCTTTGATCCAGATAGGCCTTGCCCTGCTCACTCAGATTGAACACGCCCATGCGGTTGCGCATGTCGTTATAGCGTCCCTCGGCGCGCTCCAGGTCGCTCTTGAGTTGCGGCAGCTGCTCGCTCAGGAACGCAAGCGACTTCTCGGCTTCCGCCGCCTTGCGCTTCAGATTCTGGTCAACATACGCATTGCCGATTTCGGCGAGCGTGCTGGCCGTCAGCAGCCGCTCAGAGCCCATCAGCGACGCGCCGATGATGCCGCTGTCTTTACCCTTCTGCGAGACCGTCAGCCGGTTTTGCAGGCTTTCCACCGTCTTCTCGCGCGACTGTCTCTCCAGAATGAATTGCGTGCCCGGCTTTGCGTTCAGCGAATCGACCTGCAGCGTGATCGCGCCATCGGGCAGTTTCGTGTCGAGCTTTTCGCCCACGCGACCCTCGATCGGCTCGCTGAGATCCGACTGCTCCAGCCGGTAGCGTCCGCCGTCCAGAACGGTCAGAACGAACTTCTCGCCTTCGAATGCTTCCGGGACGTCGAAGCTGAACACCTTGATCGCTTCATCGCCCCATGCATATCCGCCAAATCCAAAGATCCCTGGCTCGGAAAGACTCCGGGCTTGCCGGCCCAACCAGTCTCCGATCAATGGAAAGCGCTTCGGCTTTGCGCTGACGTCGAGGTGCAGATCGTCAACCGCTTTTCCGACCACCATTCTCGACTGCAGGATTTCCATTTCAGCCGTCGCCTCCGTTTTGACGTCGAACATGCTGGAGACGTCGCCCAGCGGGCCTTTTGAATTGTTGGTCGGAATGCTGTCTTCAACCTGCACGAGAATATCGGCCTGGTACACCGACGGCGCGATAAACGCGTAGGCCACGCCCACGGCGAGCACGCCGCCGGCGATTCCACCGACCAGCCAGCGGTTGGCCATTAGAACGTCGAAATAACGCGAAAGACTTACATCGTTATTCCGGAGCACGGCAGCATTCGTAAGCAGAGAGTTCTGATTCATCGAAACCCCAGGGCGGGTGTACGAAAAGGGTGGAAGCTCGATTTAATGTGCAGGCGATGCGGCGTTGCCAGATCTCGCTTTTTGTCACGGGACGGCAACATTTTCGGTGCTGGCGCTGCGCGCGTCAGTTCGGTGTGCAACGCAATCTGTCAACAATTCCTCTGCTTTGCGCGCCACCAACTTCAGAATAATCGTCTTACCGTACAAAGATAAGACTGCCTAATTCTCCGCTGAACCACTGTTTTCCCGCAGTAGATTTCTCGGTGGAAAATTAGCGTATATTTCACACTAACAAGTATCCCAGACTATCTGAAGACGGTCATCACCTCCGTACGCTAACGCACATCGCTTTTGTGGCCGTAACGGCACAATCCCATTCAACGCCGTTAGCTTGGGATGCATATGAAACAATTGATGCGTGAGATATTCACACGCGCGCTGCTTTTCAGTGGAACCCCCGCGGCGATTCGAGCCTTTCTCTGGCGCGATCGCACAGCGATTCTGCTCTATCACGATCCGTCGCCCGCCACGCTCGAGGCTCATTTTGAGTACCTGAAAGACAAGGTCGAGTTCGTGCCGTTGTCGCAGGCAAATTCGCGAGGTAGTGGTCGCCCGCGCGTGGCCGTCACGTTTGACGACGGCCATATCGGCAATGCAAATCTGCTGCCCGTATTCATCAAGTACGGCGTGTACCCGACCATTTACATCTGCAGCAGTGTCGTGGCGCACGATCGTACTCACTGGTTCCTGCATCCTGTCGCGAGGGATGCAGGTGTGAAGCGGCTGATTCGCATGAAAAACCACGAGCGCCTGGCTGAACTCGACGCGCGAGGCTTTCGTCAGGACTTGCCAGACCCAGCGGCGACGATTAGTGGCCTCAGCGCCGCCCATATTGAAGAGATGCGCCCCTATGTCGACTTTCAGTCTCACACACGCTATCACCCGACACTAACCTTCTGTAACGATGACGAATGCTTTGAAGAGCTTGCGCTATCAAAGTCGGAGGTAGAACGGATCGTAGGTAAGCCTTGCGAGCATTTCGCGTATCCCTATGGCATTTATGGTCCGCGCGAAGTCGAGCTGCTGAAGGCCGCCGGCTACAAGACCGCACGCACGACCGACGTGGGCTGGAATGACGAAGGAAGCGACCCGTTCCGACTCAAGGCGTTCGACATTGACGATGACTCTTCCGTGTCGTGGTTCGCCGCGCAGCTCACGGGCCTGACGTTGGTGGCGCGCTATCTGCGACTGGGACGCGTCAGGCGCCTCGCTCAGCGCATCTTTAGCAGGCCACGTGCATTGAACCAGGCGTAGAAAGCACAGCGCCGACGCGACAGCTCGCGCAGCGGCGTACGACACCGTCGTGCACCGCGCTGCATCCAACCCAGGGCGGCGAATCGTCACGATAAGGTATTCGCTAATACAAATACTATCGCGCGCGATCTCGGCTTCGAGCAGAACAAGCGGTCAACGTTCGAGCACCTGTCAATCAAAGGCGCAACCGGACCGCCAGTGCATTATTCGTAACGGCCTTATTGTTCCTTATCTCCACGGTTAAAAAGGAAGGCGGCATGCGTAAAATCTTCATCACGTCTCCGGGTACCGCCAATTATCCGGAAATTACTGCCTATCAAAACTATTTTAAAGCGCGCGGCGTGGACGTGGTGGTCGGAACAATCAGCGATTACCGCGCCCTCGATAACAAACGAAATTTCGTGTTGTGGGAAATCATGGGTTTTTATCCGAACCGGTTTGAATCCGACTTTGTCATCCATGACTACCGTTCTCTCTCCGTTGGCGGCTGGCCGGCGATGAAAGACGTCGCGAAGCGGTATTTCAATTGCCAGCCGAATCTGCGGATCTTTCAGAACAAACGGCAACAGGAGATCATGGGTTTCGGTCACGGCGTACCCAGTGTGATCCTGCCCATGGGCGTGCCGAACTGGATCTTCGAGGTACAGGATGGCGGTCAGACCGAAAAGAAAGCTGATTTCTGTTATATCGGCGAAATGAGCGTCGAGCGGGGCTTCGATCGCGTGCTGGAAGCATTTATAAACAACTTTCAGAAGCGCGACGTCTCCCTCCTCCTGGTGGGAAAACCGGACCCGCGCATCTACGAAAGATTTTCGAACGCAAAAAATATCATTTTCACTGGGCCCTTGCCGCAGCGTGAGGCGCTGAAACACGTGGTCGAGTCCGATGTTGCGGTGTGCTATTTCCCCTATCACCGGCCGCACTGCTATCAAACGCCGACCAAGCTGCTCGAGTATGCTGCGCTCGGCAAGAAAATCGTGTGCAACGACTCGCCGTCGAATATCAGATGCTGTGAAGAGATGGGCATCCATAGTGTGATCACCACGGCGAACATCTTTGACGGAATCGATGAAGACGCCGCGCGCGGTGCGACAGCGAATCGTCGGACGGACTTCGCAGACCTCATTTGGGACCGGGTGATAGAGCAGTCCAACGTCGCGACATTTCTGCCGACGGATATCAAGCTAACCAACGCTTGACCAATCCATTGAGGTGCGACATTTCAACGAATGCGACTCGAACTGCCCTTGGTAGCACTGAGTCAGCCGAAGAGACGACATTTGAACGGTGGTAATGACATGCAGATATTCATTCTTCACCCCGGCAAGGCGAATTATCCTGAGATAGACGCCTACACGAAGTATTTCGTGAGAAACGACTGTAAGGTAACGTCAGGGACACTGGATGATTACAAAAAAGTCAAGAATCCGGAAGAGAACATTCTCTGGTGCATCATGGGCTTTTACCCCAGGATCCCTGCTGCAAAATACGTTATCCACGATTACCGCTCGCTGTCTGTCGGGCGTAACAGTGCGCTAAAGGACAGCATCAAGAAAACGTTTCAACCACGGCCCGATCTTCGAATATTTCAGAACGACTCAATGAGTGCAGTCATGGGCTTCCGCGACGGCGTAGATACCGTTTTCCTGCCGATGGGCGTACCAGATTGGATTTTCACGACGGATGCTGACCGCAACCAGGCGCTTCCGTCGGGAACGTATTGTTATCTGGGCGAGATAACACGGGAACGCGGCTTTGTCGGCTTCATCAGGGACTTCCTGGCCGCCAAGCGCGACTCGGATACCCTCGTTCTGATTGGGCCTGTTGAAAAGGAAATCTCCGACGCATATCTTCGATCGCCCGGCATCCTGTTCACGGGACGTCTTGCGCAACGCGATGCCCTCGCGGTGGTTCGCAACTGCGAGATTGCTATTTCAACCATCCCGTACAAGCGTCCGTACGACGTGCAGACGCCGACCAAGCTTCTGGAATATGCTGCGCTCGGCAAAAGAATCATCTGCAATGACTCGCCTTCGAATCTGAACGCCGCCGCCAAGTTTGGAATTCAATGTAAAGTAACGGGCCCAGACGTATTCTCTAGCATCTGCAATTTCCACGGCGATATGGTGCCGAAAAATGACCCCTCCACGCTGCTGCATTTGCGGTGGACAGATATAATCGCCGCCTCGGGCGTGGAGCGATATCTCGCGCGGCTCTAAAAATTAAAATGGTTTGCGCGATGACACGCGCAAACCATTTCTCAAAAGTCAGTCTCGTCGCGATCGCGTTCCGTGAACGTTGGTTACGGAGTGGTGCTTCGATTCTTGCCGCGCCCCATCGGCACGTTCGGGCCAGTTCTTTGCCCGTCCCGACTGCGCGAATCGATGAAGAGTTGATGGTCACACGCGTGAAGAGGCTTTTGTCCGCTACTCTTCACTTCGGCAAGAGCACTGTATGCAATCGGTCCCAGACGACGGCCTGCTGCAAATCGCGCAGTAGTCACTCGCTCAGCACCGAACGGCCCTGGCGAATGCTTCTCAACTGGGCCGAATAAAGCAGCGCGATGTTGTTGAAGAAACGATCTTCACTGAATCTGTTGCGCGCTTCTTCCTGCGCGCGCCGCAATAAACCTTCACGAAATTTATCCTCGGCTATCATCTTCCGGATCAGCGAAGTCGCTTCCGCAGCCGTCCGATAAAGAACGCCGGTCGAATTGTGACGAATGGTGTCTATATTGCCCGGACAATCTGACGCCACAACGGGTGTGCCGAGCGTCATTGCTTCAATCAGAGAAATCGGCATTCCCTCCCAGGAAGCTGTCGACAAATAGATATCCGCTTGCGCCACAGCCGCGATTACGTCAGCACGCGTAAGCCAACCGGTCACACGCACGCCGGCGTCCTCGAGCGTCCTCCTGAGATCTGCGTCGCCGTCGCCGATCCATACGAACTCGACGCCGTCCCGATCAAACGAGCGTGCAATCTCCGCGAACAATCGCGGATTCTTTTGGACACGAATGCCGCCGACAGTCACAATTTTTCGCCTTTTGGTCGATCCGACTTTTCCGGCGCTTTCCAAACGATTGTTGCCCTGGACACTGACAGCCCGATCGATCGCGTTCTCGACCAGTACTGCATCTCGCCGAAGATAGCGGCGAATAGCGGCGCATTCACTCTCGGAGCAGCCAACGTATGTGCAGTTCTTCACACACGCAAGCAACTCCAACGCGGCGAAACAGTATCGCTTCAACCTGCCTATGTCTCGCCGTACGAAAGAGATGCAGTGCGGGCTATAAAGAAGCGCCGTTGACGGCAACGCAAACAAGGTCGACATTCGTCCCAGGAAACCTGCGAATGACGAGTGCAGATGGACGATATCCGGGTTCAATTCGATGAGTTGTTGGCGCAAGACAGGCATGATCCGTGCCAATGATGGCCCTTTCATCTGCAGATGCTGCAGGACGACATCAGAGTGAAACATCGCGCGCAAATTCTTCGGTGTTTCCTCGCGCTCTGAATAGATCACATACACCTCGTGACCTTCCTTGGCAAGGCGCGTCGCAAGCGTGCTCACAACTGCAAGCGTTCCTGTAGCAGTCGATTCGATTACGTGGACCACTCTCATAACATGTTTCTCGTGAATTGCGCAGCAATAGCGGAACACATCCCCGATCGGTCACGGCGATCGGGACGACATGCAATCTACGACAGGGAAAGGACCCCAGCCGGCTCAGTAGGCGCCGTCTTTCGCGAACACCACTTTGACGGTTCTCAGAAGAATCGACATATCGAATGTCAACGAGCGGTTCATTGCGTATTTGACGTCGAGCGAAACCCGCGTCGGATAGTCCACATCGTTGCGGCCGCTGACCTGCCATAAGCCTGTCATTCCCGGCTTCAGCGCGAGGTAGTAACGAACATCGCGGCCATATCGCACCAGCTCCTTCTGCACAATAGGACGGGGTCCCACCAGGCTCATATCGCCGCGCAGCACGTTCCATAGTTGCGGCAACTCATCGAGGCTCGTCTTGCGCAGAATGCGGCCAACCGGCGTCACACGAATATCGTTTTTAAGCTTGAAATCGCGGTCCCATTCCGCACGAGCCTGCGGATCGGTTGCGAGCAGTTTGGCGAGAACTTCATCCGAGTTCTTGACCATGGAGCGGAACTTCAGGCACTTGAAAGTACGTCCTCCTCGGCCAATTCTCGGATGACCATATACGGCGTTTCCGTGATCTCTCATGACTGCCAGCGCAATTATCAGAAGAACCGGGAAGAGCAGGATGAGTAGAACCGACGCCCCGCAAACGTCCATCGTTCTCTTCACTGCGTCGTCCCACCTTGCGACGAAGATGTTCTCGCTTTGCGGGTTCGAGTCATCCAGGGCGACCTGTTTTGAATTCGCCTCAAGGCACGCCTCTTCCAGTTTCGGATCCGCGGTGGCGTTGGATTCGAACATACTATCTCCTCAGTTCGGAAACTCGTGGGAAACGATGCCGGCGCAGGCACCCTGCGCTTGCAAAACAGATTTTGATGCGGAAGTGAATCGTTTAGTGAAGCTAATTTCATTGATTCACTGACGAGTCACGACGAGCGTAACATCTCACTCAAAGACCGAATGTTAGCAATAGCGCATAAAGTCGCCATCGTACAGTTCGATCGAGACACGTCGCCCTTCATCAGGTGCACCAGCAGTTCTTCTGCCAATCAAATACGCAGAATTCGAATCATGGCTTCGTTCTTTGATTGGTCTTATCGCCAGGTATCACTCGTAAATATCATGACAAAGCGTTCAGGTCAGACGCATACTTTTTATCAGACGTGTAACCGTTCTCTCTAAAGCTCGTGATTTCGAATTTGTCTAAAGAGAGACGACAGTTTTCATCTTTAGGAAAAAAGAACATTTGATGAAGGAACAACCTGTGTAATGACTGACCGCGGCAAGGTCTATGCGATGACTCGCGCTGCGCATCGAAGTCGCAAGTATCCCGGCTCGGCACTACGAATCGATGTGCGTTCCCGTACATGATCGGACGATTCGCTCATTGCGGAGTTCGACGCGAAGACTTCGTGATATGCCGACAAGCGTGGCGCAACCGGCGTCGGAAATCTGATAGTGAGGCATTGCGTCACACAACAAACTTCAGCTGGGACTGATGCCGAACAAGGGGGCGCATCCTTAGGAAGATTGAGTCGCTCTGTTCGGAAGTGTAGTGTCTGTGCGGGACTCTGACGTCGACACGGTATTCGATGCGCGTGTTCGACATATCCGTGCCGTCAATGCGGTCGCTTCAACAATTGATGTTCATCGGCACACTTAACTCTGATGTTTTCGGAACCAATTCCAGGCGACAGCATTTATAGTTGAGAAATGAAACTCACACTTTTCTTTTTATTCGCCGTCTTAACACTTTTGTGTGGACAGCCGATGTCGGCCTTCGCGAAGAACGGTCGCGCCAAGACAACGAGCGCGACTACCGCCACTGCTCAGCAACTCGCGGCGCTGCAGCCGCCGCCCACCGGAAGCGGAAACGACCGTTTCGCAATGGACGTGAACTGCAATCTCTGGAGTGCGGATCAGACGGCGCTGAGCGAATGCTCAAAGGACCTGGATCTGATTGCCGGATTGGGCGTCGGTACGGTTCGCCTCGGCGTTTCGTGGGACTTCATGACGCTGGCCGACGGCAGCACGCTGGACCCTAACAAAGTGGCCTTTCTGAAGTCGCTTCTGAACGCCGCACGCACGCGCGGCATGAAGATTCTTTTCCAGGTGGGCATGTACGCGCCGTCTAGCGCATACCAATGCCCGGCCACCAGGAATCCGCCGAGCGCATCGTCACCGCGACTCGACTTCTGCGACGCGACGTTCACGAAGTATCTCGGCTCGCTCATGGACGTCGTTCTGCTCTTTACGGCTGACATCGAACTGTTCAATGAGACCAACTGGTCGTTCTCCGCTTCGGACCCGTCTTACGGCGATCCGAACGGTATCTCCGGATACATTCTGAATCGCAGCAAGACGCTCTATTCGGAAGCCAGGCAGATCCTGAACACGAAAAGCCAGTCGGGCTACAAAACGGTTCTGCACACTCAGGGCATCTCGTACTTCTACAACTCGGCGTACCCGAATAACGGCTGGCAACCGCCCGCGGGCAGCGAGCTGATCCAGGCGACCGACTACATCAAGGCAATGGGTAACAACACGAAGAGTGCTTCCAGCCCGTTGAACATCGAGATCGACGTCGTCGACGTTCACCCGTACTTCAGCAGCGCCGACTACCAAACGCTGATGCAGTCGTTCAAGACGACCGTTTCGAATCTGGTCGCTAGCGGTCCCAAGCCGATCTGGATCACGGAAACCAACAACGGGACGACCCGTACGGACGCCGGACAACTCGCGGCATTCAATCAGTTGAAGGTGCTGATGGACAACGGTTCGGTGGCAAAGGCGTTCTGGTATGTCGTGCGTAACGGCGATCCGAGCAACGGGGAAGGCGACGGCTACTCAATCTACGATTACAACCGTAACCTGATTTGTCCGCAACTTGCCGCCGCTATTCGGGCTTACACCGCGAGCATCCCGCGAGCGCAGCGATTCCTATCGGGTCCCTACCTGACCCCGGTCCAGTGAAGGCGTCTAATTGCAATCGATGAGATGAACGCGAACGCCGACTCCGCCGTCTGCGTCATTTTGCTGTTCTGCCCTGCTCCAACGTGCTTGATGGTGTTGCAAAGAGGAAGCAGCGGACATCCGCAATGACGGATGGATCATAAGAGGGCGATGAGACTAATTATCCTCCTTTGATCCTCTCGCGCGCGCAACGCAAAGCGCACACGCGAAGACCCCAATCGCCACGCCGATCAGCAGACAGGCGGCATGCGTCAAGAAAGTTACCATCTTCCACTCCCTTTACGACCACATCGAATTTTCGAGAAGTTGAACAGCACGATGTCATCGGTGGCGTAGCCATGGCTTGAGATCTCCCCTAGCTGCACCGGACAGTGTGATGAAGGCGATCCAAAGTCCGGCAGAGATTGACAAGGGCGCAATGTCCCGCTTGCGGATGGATGCCGACCTAATAATCGAACTCACTATACCACGGGTTTAGCCACGCTTTCGGCGCCAAACTTCAGAATGGCAAGCGCATTGCATGGCCGGCGGCGCGCGGGTTCAGAAGAACGTGACGTACGAAAATAGCCGACGCGGTAGGCGAGCGCGAAGCTGCCGGCGTCGCGATGGACGAATATCATCAGCATCAAAATGGCAGACGCCGGCCGGCACAAACAGAGAGGTCGAAAAGATCCCGCCATAGATGAAGACGCCGGTGCCCGTGCGCTCAGCTGGTCGGCGCTTCACCCAGCGTCTGCTGCAGAAATACGCCGAATGCGAGGGCGATCACCGGGATCGAATCGGAGGGGCGGAAATGATCGTGGCCACCAAGCGCGGGGCCGATCGGTATGGCGACGGCGCTGCAACTCGTCATTGCACGCACGGCCTGGGCCTTGTCCGCCGCCATGCACGCAACCTCCGGACGCAAGCCGATTAACGAGCGGATAAAAAGTACCCGAGAGCCGTCGGCCCGCAGAACTTCCCGATCAATAGAATCGAAACGAAATTGAGCGCCTGACTCAGTACAACTCCAGCGACACTGACGAATGAGTCTTTGATATCCGCCAATCATCCACGCCGAAAGTCGGCTGATTTTTCATCACCATTCGTGACGACGGCCCTCGCGCCGTGAAGGCTAGTCTTTCTTTGTCTCTCCACTGGCCGGCAGTGCATCGAGATAGGAAGCACTGCGATAGAGGTCTGCGCGCGCGCCGAGACTATAGCGATAGACATCCGTATCGATCCCGTTGAAGATCACACCCTTCACCCGGGCATTCGCCTGCTTGAGCTGCGCGGTCGCCTCCAGCACCTGCGCAATGGAAGTGGTCTCGAAGCGGGTCACCAGTAACGCGGTGCCGCAGCTATCCGCAAGCGCGGTCGCGTCGGAGACGGCGAGCACCGGCGGCGTGTCGATCAGCACGATATCGTATTCGCTCGTCTTCGCGAGGAATTGCTGCATGCGTTCGCTCACCAGAAGCTCGGCCGGGTTCTCCGGTATCGCTCCGCGCGCAACGAAGTCGAGGCCCGGACGCACGTCACGCATGATCACCGGGTCGGACGTCACCTCCGACGTCAGATAGTCAGCCAGGCCGGGTGTCGAGTCGAGACCAAAGTATTGCTCGAGATGACCTTTTCGCAGGTCCGCGTCGATCAGCAACACCCGCTTGCCGGCCGCCGATACGACCGCCGCCAGATTCGCCGAAAAGGAACGACTTGCCCACCTGTTCCGTCGGCCCCGTCAGCAGCACGCGATTGTCGCCCGATTCCGATTCCAGCATGGCAAAATGAAGCGCGGTTCTGAGTCGGCGCAGGCTTTCAATCGACGGGTCGCGCGGAAACTCGCTCGCCAGCAGGAACTTCTCGCCAGCGGGCAGCTTCGGCGTCTTGCCGATTCGCGCGACTTTCGCCTGCGACAGCGGCACGCTCGCATAGACGTTCAGGCCCGTTTGCTCCTCGATCTCCTGCGCGTCGGTCACGCCCCGATACAGTGCCGTACGCCCGAACGCCGCACCCACGCCCAGAATCAGGCCGCCCAACGCAGCATAGATCATCACCAGAAGCCTGTTCGGTTTGATCGGCTCTTTCGGCACCACCGGGTTATCGATCAACCGCACCGTTCCAACCTTGCCGGCGCGAACCAGTCTGAGCTGTTGCATGTTGTTCAGCATGCCGACGTAAAGCTCGTTGTTCACGTTCATGTCCCGGGTCAGGCGCACCGCATTCTGCTCCAGGTCCGGCAACGCCTGTTCCTGCTGCGACAAGCTTCCGATCCTGCTGCTCAGCATGCCGATCTGCTGATCGATCGCCTGGATCGCGGGGTGACCCGGCGCGTAGATCGCGCCCATCTCCGCGCGCTTCTGCTTCAGTTCGAGCAGGCTGCGCTGCGTGGCTACGCTTTGATCCAGATAGGCCTTGCCCTGCTCACTCAGATTGAACACGCCCATGCGGTTGCGCATGTCGTTATAGCGTCCCTCGGCGCGCTCCAGGTCGCTCTTGAGTTGCGGCAGCTGCTCGCTCAGGAACGCAAGCGACTTCTCGGCTTCCGCCGCCTTGCGCTTCAGATTCTGGTCAACATACGCATTGCCGATTTCGGCGAGCGTGCTGGCCGTCAGCAGCCGCTCAGAGCCCATCAGCGACGCGCCGATGATGCCGCTGTCTTTACCCTTCTGCGAGACCGTCAGCCGGTTTTGCAGGCTTTCCACCGTCTTCTCGCGCGACTGTCTCTCCAGAATGAATTGCGTGCCCGGCTTTGCGTTCAGCGAATCGACCTGCAGCGTGATCGCGCCATCGGGCAGTTTCGTGTCGAGCTTTTCGCCCACGCGACCCTCGATCGGCTCGCTGAGATCCGACTGCTCCAGCCGGTAGCGTCCGCCCTCCCGAACCGTCAGAACGAACTTCTCGCCTTCGAATGCTTCCGGGACGTCGAAGCTGGACACCTTGATCGCTTCATCGCCCCATGCATATCCGCCAAATCCAAAGATACCTGGCTCGGAAAGACTCCGGGCTTGCCGGCCCAACCAGTCTCCGATCAAGGGAAAGCGCTTCGGCTTTGCGCTGACGTCGAGGTGCAGATCGTCAACGGCTTTTCCGACCACCATTCTCGACTGCAGGATTTCCATTTCAGCCGTCGCCTCCGTTTTGACGTCGAACATGCTGGAGACGTCGCCCAGCGGGCCTTTTGAATTGTTGGTCGGAATGCTGTCTTCAACCTGCACGAGAATATCGGCCTGGTACACCGACGGCGCGATAAACGCGTAGGCCACGCCCACGGCGAGCACACTGCCGGCGATCCCACCGACCAGCCAGCGGTTGGCCATTAGAACGTCGAAATAACGCGAAAGACTGACATCGTTATTCCGGAGCACGGCAGCATTCGTAAGCAGAGAGTTCTGATTCATCGAAACCCCAGGGCGGGTGTACGAAAAGGATGGAAGCTCGATTTAATGTGCAGGCGATGCGGCGTTGCCAGATCTCGCTTTTTGTCACGGGACGGCTGAAATCGGACGCACAGGCCGAGTACGTCAGTCCTGCTCGCAAGCGTGCTCGAAATGAATCGTCTTATGGTCTAAAAGAGACTTCCGCCGGGTCTGGCGCAGACTTCTAATTTTTCCGCATCCGATGTATTGCGCCAGCAAACAGAAATCGAGTTATTCATAGCAGAAGTTATCGCAGCCTATCTGACGGCTTGCCGCACCTCCGTACGCTGCCGCACATTCGCGTTTTTCGCCCCAACGGGTCGTGCGCAATTGCGATGTTGCTATTTCGATCATTTCGAACAAGCGCCGGTATAGCGTGAAAACACCGACAAAAGCTGGTGGAGCAAACGGCGCCGAATTCGCGCAACCGCACGCAAGGGTGCTAGGGCTTCGTCACGAAATGCCAGAGCGCCGCACACTCGGTGTCGGATATCCGGTAGTGAGGCATGGCTTTGCGCAACATCACGTTGACCGGGTCGATGCCTTCCCTCAGCGCCCTGCAGAACGTCGCCTGATCGTAACTGCTCGCCGGACCGTCCCTTCGACTCTTCGCAGGAAACAGGTTGCCGGCGGTCAAGGGTGGTGCGAATGCGTCGCTCGAGCCGGTTTGCGAATGGCAGTTCGCACAACGGGTGGTCGAGCCGGGCAACAGACGATCGTCGTCGCGCAATTGCGCCTCAACCGAATGCTGCCCGTTGAAGATCGAACACCCGAGATCGTTCGACTCACAAAGCGGCGCGCCATGCGCGACATACGTGATGTTCGCCAGCGCCAGCGCCAGCGCACGCGCCGCGGTTCGCCGTGACCGTAACGCCATCACTGGATCTGCACCGTGCGCGAAACGCTCGGCACGCCCTTCGCGTTCAGGCCAAACAGCATGTAGTAGCCAGGCACGACGACACCCGGATCGGAAGGAATATTGATCAGATATTCGCCCGCCGTTCCTACCGTGAAAGTCACGGGTACCCGTCGCTGCTCGTTGTTGACCGCGTGGGTCGACGAAGACATGCGCATCAACGCAAAGGCCTTGATGCCACTGCTGCCCGTTACGGCGATCGATGTCCCGAGCTGTGCCGTAGTGGGCGCGGCTGTGAGGGTCGGCCGTGTTGCCGCCGAGCCGTCCGCGTTGAGCAGGTACGGCGGCGTCAGTATTTCGAGGTTCGTATGGTTTGTCGAGCAGGTTCCGCACAGTCCACCGCCACCACTCAGTACGCGACCGTCCGACAACAGCAGTGCGATGCTGTGATAGTTACGCGGCACGGCTTGCGGCGGGAGCACCGAGAAAGTCTTGGTGGTAGGGTCCCACAACTCTGGCGCCAGCACGGCGGTGTCGTCCGAAAACGTTATCGGGTACGCCTCTCCACCAAGGACTACCACCTGACCGTTCGGCAAGACCACGCTGGTGTTGAAGGCGCGGCGGTAATTCATCGGCGTAAGCGTTTGAGTCACCGCGGTGCCGCTGCTGATGTCGATTAGGGTGGCGTCCGCAGTCGCGTTGGCATACTCGTAGCTCGGCGCACCGCCTACAGCCAGGATCTTGCCGATATCGTACATAACGGCGTTGCCGTTCATCGCATCGGTATCGCTGCCCCGGTTGCCGGCAGGCGTCACGTTGCCCGCGCCGGCGGTATCGAACCAGTGCATGGCGACGCTCGGGCCGGCGTGGAAGACTCGCCCATTTGCCACCGCAAACAGCCATGCATGATTGTCGGAGCGGAAAATGCCAGCCGCGTCATTCGTGAGGATGTAGTCGGCGAGAATGGCGCTATTGAGCTGCCAACCCGTACTCGGTGACCAGGTTTCGCCGGTCTTGCCGCCCTCGCCTCCGTTCCACGAGCCGCCCACCAGGAATACGTTGCCATTGCTCAACGTTACGCTGCCGTGGTAGGCGCGCGGAATATTCATTAGAGGACCTGACGACCATTTTCCAGTCGAAGGCGTGTAGAAACTCGTCGCGTCGCTGCTCGAGCCACCAGTGACGTAAATACGGCCATCCGGAAGATTGACGATTCCCGGGCAGAACATATCGTGGCCGGTATTCGACACGAGAACCTGTTTGCTCGTGCCGGTAGTCGGGTTAAAGATTGCGGTGTATGTGTTGCCGGGGGTGACTTCGCCAGACGTAAAGTCCAGCTTCTGGTCGGCGGACCACACTACCACGGTGCCATCGGGCAGATTCGCCGCAGCTGCCGGCACGATCGACAGGTTATAGGGTGTAGTCCACTTTGCCGGCAATGTTTTCGCGGTCATGCCGCTGATCTGCCACGTCTGCAGAGCGGTTCCGCTGCAAGCCTGCTGCGTGATCTGCGAGCCCTGCGCCGTGAGGCTGGCAGCAGCCAGACACAGGTGACTCTGCGACGCGACGATTGCAAAGCCGCCACCTTGCGGGATCAGCTGAAAGCTTTGATTCGCCTGGCCATTGCAGGTCCACTGGTCCGCCCCAGCGCCGGCGTCCGTGCTGACACCGTAGATGTCGAGGCAAAGGTTGCTGTTGACGTTGACGAACTGATAAAGCCCGTTGTTCTGCGTCAGTGTCCAGTGCTGGTTATTCCCGCCATTGCACGTCCACTCGATAACCGAGGCGCCAGGCGTCTTCGATTCAGCGTTCACGTCGGCGCACAAGGTCGTGCCGTTGACGGTGAGCGTGCTCGATGTCTGCGCGTCGGCAGCTGTGGAGAACATCGAAAGCGTCGCCATGAATGTGATCAGCAGCAACGCTTTCACGCACCCGTCGAACGATTGCGAGAGGATCCTAAACGATCGGTTTTGTGACATAGCCTCAGTCCAGTAGGTTACACACGCCCTAATGCGCCCAGTACATCGCAAATTTGATCCGCGCGAGGCAGGTCGTCACTTCGCCAGCGCAACATTGCGTTCGCGTCGAAGCAGTAGATTTGGGTCGAGTGATCGGCAATGTTGCCGAGTGGCAGGGTGCTGCCCGAAAGCGCTCTGCGCATCCGGTCGACGTCCTGCAACGTCGGCGTGGCCGCCTGCCATTCGGGTCCGGCCTGGAAGCGCATGAGCCATGCGTGCAGCGCGGGCGGCGAGTCGGAAAGCGGATCGATTCCGATCGACACCAACTGAACGGGGTAGCGGTGCTGTAACTGCGATATCCGTTGCTGAACGGTGCTGAACAGTGCACCCTGCAAAGGACAAACTGAAGTGCATCCTGTGTAAATCGTCTGCAACGCAGTCACTTTCTGACGCAACAGGTCGGTTAGCAACTGTTTCTGGCCGCTTTGATCGACCACCCAGAAGTCGTCGAGACGAATGGGCGGCGTGACGAGTCCTATGCTTGCGTGCTGCGCGTATAGCGGAAAAGAAACGCCGGCTAACGCCGCGGCCGATATGGCACGCAGCAGCGCGCGGCGTCCCGGACTTCGGACCGGCGCGCACGCACGCAACGTCGCGCGAGTCGGCGCGTGTTGATGGAACATGACTATGATCTCCCGCAACGTGTAATGGCTCGCAGAACCATTCGTCGCCATCTTTTATTGCGTGTTACCCACGCGATAATGCGCACGAGTCGCGCGACGGCTACGTTCGCTTTCTAATTGCGAATCAACGGCATTCGGGAGCGTAGCAGAGAACCTTCCGGAAAATTACAGCGTCAGGCCCGCGACTTGCTCCGCTTTGTGAGGTCGGCCACATAACAATGAAACTTCAAAAACTGGGTGTTTTAGAAAGCCCGAGCAAAACCTATGTTGTCCTGAGATTCGTCGTGAGGCGGCGGAAATGGCGAAGTCGCGAAAATGAATTGCGCGCTCAAACGTGGCGGCAAGACGCGTCAGGCAGGCGGACCAGGTCGGCCCGGCCGAAGAGACTCGGCTGACCGTTACCGAACTGCCAAGCCCTGCTCCTACAACGAAGGGGTTGCCCAACAAGGCCTCAGCATCGGCACGATGGCAAGTCCGCGGTGGCGAATAGCAAGCAGCGCCGGTGTTCCGGCGGCTTCGAGTTTCGCCGCGACCAGGCGAGCCATTGCGCGTGTTTCGCTGGCGATGATATGCAGGTTCCGCGCCCCTGGCTCCCGGCCGTCTCCTTGTTCCAAAGCCCAAAGTCAAACCGTGGCAAAATTCGCATTCCGCGATTTATTTGATGCGACCGGTGCGGCCCATATAAATGCCTCGGCAGCATTATTTTCTTTCTAAAACCATACCGAAACATTTAATCAGCATTTAATTAGGTCCCAGCCATCCCGATAAGAACCATACATTGGCGGAAATAAAGCACCGCGACTGTCTAAAAGCGACAAGTAACAATTTTGTAACGGCTTTTTTGTTGTTTTGTGAATCTCTAATTCGGGCGTGAGAACGCCTCTGGATAAGCGTTGGAAGGGAGGAGGGACGCGTTGCCGATAGGCTCACATAGCACAAATTTCGTTGTTACGCTTAGTTACGTCCGATGGCGCAAGATTTGTTCCAATTCTGTATCATTCGTATTCATCAGATCACTCAGGGAAAACCTTGTCGATTTTGATTCGATTGGAAAAACTTCGCAATTTGCGACGAATTACCGAATCTTCCGATTGAAAATGATGAAAGCGGGTTTTCAGTAGGTCGCATTAAATCTGAAGATTAAACGCGATTAGTGCCCCACGCGAGTGCGGCAGCGGGCGGCTCTTGACAAAAGCCGATCATTATTCAGTTGTACTTCGTGTTGTTGCGTATTTTTTCGTGGCGACGTCCTTATCACGCGAACGTTGTTCGTTTTAGCGGCCAGGTTCCATCGGCCTTGATAGACAGATGTCCTTCTTCAGCAGACTCTCTCCAAGACTGAAACCGTCATTTCGTCGGCTTCCCCAGATCGCAAAAACTGCTTCGGCGCTTGCATTTATCGCAGGCGTACTAAGCCTTGCAGGTTGTGGCGGTGAAACAAGCGATGATGGCAGCACCGCGTCCGTGACGGCCAACTCCCTCCCTGCCGACACAGTCGCGAACGCGGCTACAGATCCGTACAGCAACGGCGTAGTGCCCCCCGACAATGGCTCTCCGCCGGTTCAGGCGAACGGTCAGCCTTATAACCGCGCCCTGGTGCAACGGGCGGGACAAGGCGATTGAACCGTTTCGCGATGATCGATACGAAACCCGCATATCCCGTGCAAGAGCATTTTCAATCGTGATGTCAGCGACCGTTGACTCACGCGTTTGACGTGTTTGCGTTACGTATGCCATCGCTTCAGGAACTGATGGTCATCGGCAAACGTAGTTCCAACGTTCTCGGCCCATCCCCGGTCAGTAGCAATTTATAGCTAAGCCATGAAACTCAGACTCTACTCACTATTCGCCGTTTTAGCCCTGTTGTGCGGGCAATCGATGCCAGCGTTCTCCCAGACGAGTTCGACCGCCGCCACCGCCCAGCAACTCGCGGCGCTGCAGCCGCCGCCCACCGGAAGCGGAAACGACCGTTTTGCAATGGACGTGAACTGCAATCTCTGGAGTGCGGATCAGACGGCGCTGAGCGAATGCTCAAAGGACCTGGATCTGATTGCCGGATTGGGCGTGGGTACGGTTCGCCTCGGCGTTTCGTGGGACTTCATGACGCTGGCCGACGGCAGCACGCTGGATCCCAACAAAGTGGCCTTTCTGAAGTCGCTTCTGAACGCCGCACGCACGCGCGGCATGAAGATTCTTTTCCAGGTGGGCATGTACGCGCCGTCTAGTGCATACCAATGCCCGGCCACCAAAAATCCGCCGAGCGCATCGTCACCGCGACTCGACTTCTGCGACGCGACGTTCACGAAGTATCTCGGCTCGCTCATGGACGTCGTTCTGCCCTTTACGGCTGACATCGAACTGTTCAATGAGACCAACTGGTCGTTCTCCGCTTCGGACCCGTCTTACGGCGATCCGAACGGTATCTCCGGATACATTCTGAATCGCAGCAAGACGCTCTATTCGGAAGCCAGGCAGATCCTGAACACGAAAAGCCAGTCGGGCTACAAAACGGTTCTGCACACTCAGGGCATCTCGTACTTCTACAACTCGGCGTACCCGAATAACGGCTGGAAACCGCCCGCGGGCAGCGAGCTGATCCAGGCGACCGACTACATCAAGGCAATGGGTAACAACACGAAGAGTGCTTCCAGCCCGTTGAACACCACGATCGATGTCGTCGACGTTCACCCCTACTTCGGCAGCGCCGAATACGACATGATGGTGCAGGCATTCATGACCACGGTGTCGAACCTCGTCAGCAGTGGCGCGAAGCCGATCTGGCTGACCGAGACCAACAATGGCACCAACGGTACGGACGCCGGACAAACGGCCGCATTCAACCAGTTGAAGGTTCTGATGAACAACGGTTCGGTGGCAAAGGCGTTCTGGTATGTCGTGCGCAACGGCGATCCGAGCAATGGCGAAGGCGACGGCTATTCGATCTACGACTACAACCGTAACCTGATTCGTCCGCAGCTGGCAGCCGCGATTCAGGCCTACACGGCGACCATTCCGCGTTCGCAACGCTTCCTGTCCGGCTCTTACCTGACTGCGATCAAGTAAGCCTGCCTGCTGTAACCCATGAATGAACGGAGCGCGACTGTCGCGCTCCTTCGTTTTTCCGTTTTGGCCGAATTGACAGGACCGCATCCAGTTTGAGCGCGCAGCGAAATTCCCGAGGCCGAGCTTCGCGAGGACGAACTGGCACTGTGCCAATGCGTTGCGTCAAACTCGTCGCTGCCGTAATCGAAGGAGCAGACACGGCAAACAACGCGGCGCCACCCGAGAAGCGGGCACGCAATGGCTATTCCCGAACATTCGTAGCCTCTTCGCGCCATCTACCGCATCGCTCGCCCAGCAGGACGTTGCGGTAAGAAAATCACGCAGAGCGCCATGAACGAAACCAGAATCACCGACGCATAGAGTCGGCTGATCTCGAGCCCACCTTGAGAAATGGGTTTGTCGAGCAGGTCCCCCAAGGTCGCGCCGAGCGGACGCGTCAGGATGAACGCCGCCCAGAATATAGCGGTCCGTGACAGCCGCGACCAGTAATAAAGCGCACCGACGATCAGCAGCCCCCCACCGAAGATCAAGGCGCCGTACTCATAGCCAAGCCCCAGACCGCCTTCGTCCGATCCCGCCACCCAATCGCCCAAGGCCGTACCCAGTGTCTGCGAAAAGAGGATCGTCACCCAATAGAACCACTCGGCTTTGGGCGTGGTTACGCTCTGCACCGCCACCGTACCTTCCGATTTGTACCAGACGCCCAGGCTCGCAAGCAGAAGCGCGAAGACGATGACTACACCGCCCGGATAGCCGACTCCCACCGAACGATCGAAGAAGTCGGCCAGCGTGGTACCGAGCGTGGTCGTTGCAACGATGGTCGCCCAATAGAGCGAGGCATTGAACCGCTCCGCCCTGATCTGCCCTGCGACCAGCCCAATAAAAATAACCGCAAAAATCGCGGTGCCGATCAGATAACCCAATTTGAGCGACATGGTCACCCAATCGCCGCCCGTTTCGCCAAGCGTCGTGGCGGCGATTTTGATGATCCAGAAGCCCAGCGTGATCTGCGGGACTTTACTGAGTGCATGCGCGCGAGTTTGCGACGGGTTGCTATTCATGTGACGTGCTCGCTATTCTCATGGCTTGAACATAGGCTCAACCATCGCAGAGCGACCCTTAACAGCACCTTAAGCATCCCGCCGAATCACGCGGTCAGATTTTCCTGCGCCAGTAACGGGGCGGTAACTCCGAGTCCCTTCAACGCAGTTCCAGCCACATCGGCTGATGATCGGACGAGCGGCTGTGCTGATCGACATCGCACGATGCAATGCGTGCGCACAGGTCCTCCGTGACGAAAACGAAATCGCACGCGAATGCTCCGTCGGGCCATTGCGCGTGATCGTATAGGCCGACCGTCGCGGCACGCGGCTCGCCGGGGTGCGCGCGGGCCCACGCATCGACGAACGCCGGAGCGTCGGTGATCGGTTCGAGCATCCGGCAAAAGGCGGTGTCTTCGAATGCGCTGTTGAAGTCTCCGCACAAAATCGCGCTGACCGGGCGCGCCGTATCGGCAAACGGACTGTCCGGCTTCTCGCCACGCGCGGGAGCGCGCGCGTGAGCGCACGCCTCCTGATGCAACTCGCGCAGTCTCGCCACTTGTGCGAGCCGCTGTTTCTCCGAATAGAACTCGAGGTGCGTGGTGATGACACGAAGCGGACCGACGTCGGCTTCGAGCACCGCTTCGAGCGCGACGCGCAGCATCGACGGCTTGGCGGGGTCCGCGGGCCACGGCAGAGAATGGCGCAGCACCTGACGAACCGGCAAACGGGTCACGATGGCATTGCCGAACTGCCGCCGATGACGGCTCGCGCCCAACGAGGGCAGATCGGAGCCGATCGCATCGAGCACGGTCATCTCCGGCAGCAGAGCGGCAAGTTCGGCGAACTGATCGGACGATGGCGCGCCTTTCAGTCCGCCGGCCGCCGGTTCCTCGTTGAAGCCGCGCGTGACTTCCTGCAGACACAGGACGTCGAAGTCGCACAACGCGCGTGCTTCCCGCACGATCCGTCCGAGGTCGACGCGGCCGTCGACGCCGCATCCCCACTGAATGTTCCAGTCGACCAGTTTCATGACGGCCTCCTTGAAAGATCCGACTACAGTGTATCGCCGCATCCTGCGCGGTGACTCAGCGCTGGAGAGGACGAGCGCATTTCAATCACACGGCTCCCCTTGTTATGAGCGTCCACAGGGTCACTGAAAGTTAGCGATGAAATTGCGCGGTAAAAATTGTCAGTGAAAGTAAGCGCCAAAAAATGCCGTGCATGCGATGAATTATGCTGACCCTCATCCGCGACCGGCTCAATTTCTTTAGAAAACAATGAATAGCTTCGATTTATCCATCGAAACATATCTGTCCAACATACACCTCGGTGAGTTCGCGAATCTATCCATCCAGGCCATCGACAACCTGTACACCTTCAAAGGCCTCGTACTCATTCCCGTGCTGTGGTGGATGTGGTTTCAGCAAGACGAGTGCCGCGAATGGCGGCGAGAAATGGTTCTCGCGACGCTTGTCAGCGGCATCGTGGCGCTCTTAGTCGGAAGACTGCTGACTCACTGGTTGCCATTCAGGGTGCGCCCCGTCTACGACACCGAACTGCATCTGCGCTTTGCCAGCGGCGAAATCAAGGACGCAGTGCTGACCAACTGGAGTTCCTTCCCAAGCGATCACGCGATGCTATGGATGGCGGTCGCCACCGGCATCTTCCTCATATCGCGGCGCGTCGGGCGTGCTGGCGCTTCTCTATACTGCGCTGTTCATTTGCCTTCCGCGCGCCTATCTCGGCTTTCACTATCCGACCGATTTGCTGGTGGGCGCCGCGGTGGGAATCGTGATTACATTGGTGATGACGCGGGATGCGATCCGCGTACGCTACGCGACGCCGGTGCTGCGATGGACCGAACGCCACCCGGCGCCCGCAGCGACGCTGGCCTTTATTCTGTGCCTCCAGCTCGTCACGCAGTTCGACGAACTGCGCAAGCTGGCGAGTGGCGTAATGAAACACCTATGATGGCGGCGATGGTTGCTCCAGGTTTGTTCTCGTGGGACGGCGGCTGACAGCGACAGCGACAGCTACGTGGACACCTGAACGTAGCGCGCTTCGTTCAGATCCGCGAGAAGCGCCGGACCTGTCGGTCGCCAGCCCAAATGCGCCTGCGTCTGCGCGCTCGATGCCGGCATATCGAGCGCGGCGAACATCGCCATCCATCCGAAGTACGCCTGCGCCTCGTCGCGCGCGATCGAGACGACCGGCAACTTCAGGCCGTGTCCGAGCGCCTCGGCGATCTCGCGGGCGCTAACGCCTTCTTCGCCGACCGCGTGATAGCGGGCACCGCGTTCGCCCTTCTCGATCGCGAGCCGGTACAGCCGCACGACATCCGACAGATGCCCCGCCGGCCAGCGGTTGCGTCCCTCCTCCACATAGGCGCACACGCCTTTGTCCCGCGCGATCTGGATGAGCGGCGTGATGAGGCCTTGCCGGTACGGGTTATGCACTTGCGGCAAGCGCATCACCGACACGTTGACGCCCGCCTCCAGCTGCACGTTGCCGGCCAGCTCCGAGCCGATGCGCGGGTTCGGGTGACTGGTGTTGAACACGTCTTCGGTGGCCGGCTGCCCGTTATCGCGGCTGCCGACGCCCGTGCCCGACGTGATCAGAAGCGGCCGATCCGAGCCGGCCAGCGCCGAGCCCAGTGCAGCGATAGCACGCTTGTCCTTCTCGCAGTTCTCCACGAAGTGCGAGAAATCGTGGTCGAAAGCAAGGTGAACGACGGCGTCCGCCTTCGCGGCGCCGCTGCGCAGGCTGTCGGTGTCTTCGAGCGTGCCGCGATGGACCTCCGCGCCGGCCGCGCTGAGAGCCTGCGCGCCCTGGTCGGACCGGGTCATGCCGACAACCTGATGCCCGGCTTCGATAAGTTCGGGCACCAGAGCCGAGCCGATAAACCCGGTTGCGCCCGTCAGAAAGATTCGCATGGTCAAGTCTCCAGAATAGCCACCGACGCACTATGCGATCATTCACTATGCTATTGAAGTAGTGAGCTTATCCCGGTAAAGCGACTAACAGGTTAATCATCCCAGTGAACACCGCCCAAACCCTCGGGGACTTTCTGCGTAGTCGCCGCACGCGGCTCGATCCGGCCAGCTTCGGCTTCTCGGGCCGCAGGCGCACGCCCGGATTGCGCCGGGAAGAAGTGGCGCAGCGCGCGAATATCAGCTCGACGTGGTACACGTGGCTCGAGCAGGGCCGCGGCGGCGCGCCGTCCGCCGCGGTGCTTGAGCGCATCTGCGCGGCGCTGATGCTGACGAATACCGAGCGCGAACATCTTTTCATGCTGGGCCTCGGACGCCCCCCGGAAGTGCGCTACCGGTCCACCGACGCAGTGGACCCGCGCTTGCAGCGCGTGCTCGATTCACTCGATGCCAGCCCGTCGATCATCAAGACCGCGACGTGGGACGTCGTCGCGTGGAATCGCGCCGCAGCCGTGGTGCTGACCGACTACAGCGCGCTGCCGCCGGGCCAGCGCAACATCCTGCGCTTCCTGTTCGGCGATCCGGCCGTCCGGGCAAAACAGCACGACTGGGAGAGTGTCGCGCGCTTCGTCGTGGGGACGTTCCGAGCGGACGTTGCCCGCGCGGGGCTCGCTTCCGAGGTGGGCGATCTGGTCGACGATCTGTGTCGCGCGAGCCCGGACTTCGAACGCATGTGGCGCGAAAACCAGGTATTCGGCCACAGCGAAGGACAGCACGTTAAGCGCCTGCTGCATCCTGCGTTCGGGACCATCGAAATGGAGTATTCGCTGTTCGCCGTCGATGGTCGGCCAGACCTGAGCATGCTCGTGTACACGCCGCTCGACGCGCGAATCGCCGCGCGCATCCGCAGTACCGTTTCATCGATCGATGAGAGTGCCAGCGCCGCGCCTTTGACCGCTGCGTGATCGGCTTTGACGCTCGAGCGCGAGCGCGGCCGCCGGATCGCACTCGGGCGACTTCGCAATTGCTCGTGGAAACCAATGAGGTTGGAGCACCTTGGGGACGACTACCGAACTGCATCGTTCGGCCCGTTAATTGGCCGCACGGCATCGCACAAGCTTCGCGTAAGAATCACGATGACCGCCTCGCTGGCGGCAAGCAAATTGGCGCGATCATTTATTGCCTCTCGGTAGGCACCTTCATGGATGCGAATGGCGACGGCGTCGGCGACTTCCAGGGCCTGATGCGCAGGCTCGATTACCTGCAAGGGCTTGGCATGACGACGATCTGGCCGAAGCCAACGTGCCGCCCCAAACCGACCTGCACTACTTCGGCGACGAGGGCGAGCGCCTGCCGATGATGTTCAACTTCCGGGTCAATCAAAACACGTTCTACACGCTCGCGACGGGCAACACGAAGCCGTTGAAGGACGCGCTCCTTGCGACGAAGCCACGGCCGCCGAGCGCGCAATGGGGGGTGTTTCTGCGCAATCACGACGAACTCGATCTGGGCCGGCTGACGCCCGCTCAGCGCGCGGCAGTGTTCGCCGCGTATCGCGGGTCGACACGGTTAAACTGATACGATCGCATGCTTCTGGTCGTTCGCGGACTCACGCGACTTGTCGACTCACGCGAATGTTCAGCCTGCTCGACTCATCGGATACGCAATCGAATAAAGGGATGTCATGGCAAAGGATGAAATAGTCTGGGGAATTTTGGGCGCCGCAAAGATCAACGACAAGGTGGTCGTGCCCATGCACAACGCGCCGAAGTGTCGGGTGAAAGGCATCGCGTCGCGCTCTCCGGAGAAGGCGCGGGAAGCCGCGGCCAGGTATGGTCTGGCTGTCGCATACGATAGTTACGAGGCGCTCCTCGCGGACCCGGAAATCGACGCGGTCTATATTCCATTACCCAATCATCTCCACGTGGAATGGACGATCAAATCGGTCGAGGCGAGCAAGCACGTCCTGTGTGAGAAGCCGATCAGCCTGGACGCTCTACAGGTTGAACGGCTGATCGCCGCGCGCGACATGAACGGCCGATACGTCCAGGAAGCGTTCATGGTTCGCACGCATCCGCAATGGTTGAAGGTGCGGACCTTGATCGACGAAGGCGCGATCGGCGAATTGCGGGCAGTGACCGGCGGTTTCACCTATCACAACACGAACGAACACAATATCCGCAACAAGAGCGAGCTAGGTGGCGGCGGTCTGCTCGATATTGGTTGTTATCCGATCACGACGTCGCGCTTCACTATCGGGCGTGAGCCACGGCGCGTAGTTGCGCTGGTGGAGCAGGATCCAACCTTCAAAGTGGACCGGCTCGGCTCCGTGCTGATGGACTTCGATGGCGTGCAGGCGAGTTTCTTTTACTCGACTCAGACCTATCCGTACCAGCGGATGCAATTTCACGGTACCAAGGGGCGAATCGAAGTCGAAATTCCATTCAATGCACCAAACGATCGACCGACACGCCTGCTAATCAGTGAGCACAATAGCGACGGTGTCGCGACGGATCGCTGGCTGGAGCTTGCGCTGTGCGATCAATATGGCGTAGCCGCCGCCACGTTCGCGGAGGCGATCCTGAGTGGGGGCCCGCAGGCTATTCCGCTAGAAGATGCGCGCGCGAATATGCGGGTGATCGATGCCGTGTTCCGCTCGGCTCAATCGGGCGCGTGGGAGAGCATCGCCCAAGGTTGACGTGCAACGCTGGCGCGACCCGCGCTGTTCAACGCGCGGCAAGTGCCCAGTCGTCTGCTTTCGCAATGCCATAGACTATGGCGAGCGAAAGTGGTCTCTACCTGGCCGGCGCGGTGACATCGCAGTCGCCGCCGTGGGCACCGCTGCCGGTGTTTTTCAGCGTAAGCACGAGTCTGCTACCCCTGTTTGCCGTCATGATCTGACCATAGCTAACGGTGGGAATGAACTGGATATCCGGCGCGACCGCCACCGGGGGATTTCTCGCTCCGTCGACGGTCAGGTCGAGTTCCACGGTAATAGAGTCGATGGCAGCGCCCAGATCCTGCTTCCGGCCGGCCTGATCTTTGCGGAAATTGCACAGACCCTGGAGAACCTGCTCGAGGGCAGTCGGAATATCGACCGGCTTGCCCGGTGCGATCGGAGGCGTGTTACAGCCGACGATCATGAACGGCAAGGTGCAAAGCGCTACGTATCGGCAGGCTCGCATCAGCTTCCCCGCTTGATCTGGTGGACGTGGTGTCTGCCATCCCCTGCTGTCGCTGGTTCAGTGCCCAGCTGGCGCACGCGAACGCAAACGCTCAATACTTGATATTCCTGGCCGCCTCACGGCCATTCTGCTTGGTTTGCCGCTTGTCCTGCCGGCATTGCGAATTGCTCTTCTGGTCCGTGGCCCGGCACGCCTGCTTCGTGTGGCGGGAACCCTGGCGTGTCTCCTGGCGAACGTCACGTCCGGCGCGACGCTGCTGAGCCTGTTCGGTTGCCCAGGAGCTTCCCGCGCAAACCATCACGGACACAGCCATGACCGCGACCGCGAACTCCCGGCTCCATGAAAACATGGCGACCTCCCTGACAGGTTGAATACGAGTATTCCGGCTTTGTACGAGGGTGCCACGCGTGGCTGTCGCGTCAATCGGACCAAGGTCTTAGGGCCTTCGCGTCGTGCGCGATCCACATGCGGCGCGCTTCGTTTTCCCAGGCGGGTCCGAACAGCCGCCGCGCTTCCGGTTCGATGAACATGAAAACAGGATGTTGCGGTCCGCTCAACGAAGCGGTACCCCACGCGGCGGCGAACGGCGGTCCATTCAGAATGACCGTGAACCAGCCGTAGCCAGCGAATCAGCGAACGCTCACTCGTCCGCCAAAAAATTCGGATGACTTGTGCGGATCTGATCGATCTGACTCAGCGTCCCCGACAGATGCTTGCGTAGCGCTGCCTGCGCCGCCTCGACATCACCTTTGTCGATCGCATCGACGATCTCGGTGTGATCGCGCACGACCGCTATCGTCTTGCCCTCCACCGGCAGATTCAGGCGCCGCAGCCGGTCGATATGGCCGCTCAACCTACGCACCAGATCCCATAGCTGCGGCACGCCGGCCGCCTCGTACATCTGCCGATGAAACGCCTGATCGAGCAGCGAGAACTGCTCGTAGTTCTTCAGGTCGAGCACTTCCGTTTGCCGCGCGATCGTCAGGCGCAGTTCAGCGAACAGCGTGGCGTCGCGCTGCTCCGCGAGCGTGCGCACCACTTCGAGTTCAATCGAGCGGCGCAGGAAATGCGCCTGCAGCGCGGACGTCACGTTGATCTGACTGACGACCGTCGCGTGCTGCGGATAGATATCGACGAGACCTTCCTCGCCGAGCTTCATCAGCGCGTCGCGCACGGGCGTCTGGCTGAGCCCGTAGCGGTTCGCCAGCTCGGTGCGCGACAGCACCGTACCCGGCGTGAGTTCGAGGGAAAGGATCATTTCGCGCAGTCGTTCGAATACTTGCGGCGCGGCGTGGCGGGAGCGGTCGAGCCGGGTTACCGTCGACGAATGAGCGTGGTTTTTCATGGCAGAAACTGAAGCATGGAAGCAGGCGTGACCCGGCATGGCGGTCCGCTGAGGCACTAGTACTATAGCCGACGCGCGCCCCTTCCAGCGGGCTTGCGAGCGGAATTCCGCGAGAAGTGCAGATGGGTATTTACCCCAGTAACGCACTAATACATTAGTGCTTTACCATCCGTCCCATCAAACTCTTCTTATGCCGAATGCCATCATGACTCGCGACATCACCATCACGCAGGTGCGCATCACCCCGATCGCCTTCCGCGACGGCCCGCTGCTCAACGCCGCCGGAATCCACGAACCTTGGGCGCTGCGCGCCATCGTCGAGCTGGAGACGAGCGACGGCCGCGTCGGCATCTCCGAGACTTATGGCGACGAACCGATGCTGCGCGTGCTCGAACAGGCGAAGTCGCTGGTGACCGGCCTGTCGCCATTCGACCTCAATCGCATGGAAGAGCGCGTGCGAGCGTCG
This sequence comes from Paraburkholderia sp. MM5482-R2, assembly GCF_050436125.1. Taxonomy (NCBI): domain Bacteria; kingdom Pseudomonadati; phylum Pseudomonadota; class Betaproteobacteria; order Burkholderiales; family Burkholderiaceae; genus Paraburkholderia; species Paraburkholderia sp. MM5482-R2. Next base: position 274,239 of record NZ_JBNDLP010000004.1, read on the forward strand.
ATCAAGGCGAGCCCGGGTGCGGTCGAATTCGAACTCGCGCCCGGCTCGCACTCGGCGAAGAACGCGCCGAAAGTCATCAGCACGCTCGAAGTCGCGATGCTCGATCTGCAAGGGCAGATCGTCGGCGCGCCGATCGTCGACCTGCTCGGCGGCAAGGTGCGCGACGCCGTGCCCTACAGCGCCTATCTGTTCTTCAAGTACGCCGAGCACGTCGACAAGCCCTATGCGCCCGATGCCTGGGGCGAAGGCCTGAGCCCCGGGCAGATCGTCGCGCAGGCGCGTCGAATGATCGAGCTGTATGGCTTCCAGAGCATCAAGCTGAAGGGCGGCGTGTTCGAACCGGCACACGAAATCGCGTGCATGCGCGCGCTGCATCAGGCGTTCCCCGGCGTGCCGCTGCGCCTCGACCCAAACGCCAACTGGACGCTCGAAACGAGCATCGCCGCTGCCCCCGAACTCGACGAGCTGCTCGAGTACTACGAAGACCCGTGCCCGGGTCTCGAAGGAATGGCCGAACTGGCGAAGCACACGCGCCTGCCGCTCGCGACCAACATGGTCATCACGACGATGGAAGATTTCCGGCGCGGCGCCGAGATGGGTTCGGTCAAGGTCCTGCTGTCGGATCACCACTACTGGGGCGGCCTGCGCGCGACGCAGACGCTCGCGCGCATGTGCAAGCTGTGGGATCTCGGCATGTCGATGCACTCGAACTCGCACCTCGGCATCAGCCTGATGGCGATGACGCACGTCGCGGCAAGCATCCCCAACCTGACCTATGCGTGCGACACGCATTATCCGTGGCAGGAGGAAGAAGTCATCAAGGGCGGCCGCGTGACGTTCGACGACGGCTCGGTGCGCGTGCCCACCACGCCGGGCCTCGGCGTCGAGCTCGACCGCGAGCGGCTCGCCGAACTGCATGCGCAGTATCTGTCGTGCGGCGTGCGCAATCGCGATGACCTCTCGCAGATGCGCAAGTACGAGCCGGGCTTCACCGGCAAGAATCCGCGCTTTTAACTCCCGCTTCCAATCCGCGCCTACGAGCCCTGCGACGCGCAACGCGCGTCGCCATCGAAGGAGACAACCCCATGAGTAGCCCGATTGCCGACACGGCGCGGCCCGAGCGCGCCGGCGCGCTGGCGAGCGCGGTGCGCAAGATCAAATTGCGCGTGCTGCCGCTGTTCGTCGTGATGTTCATCGTCAACTACATCGACCGCGTGAACATCGGCTTCGTGCGCCAGCATCTGAGCGCCGATCTGGGCATCGGGGCGGCGGCCTATGGGCTCGGCGCGGGGCTCTTCTTCATCAGCTACGCGATCTTCGAAGTGCCGTCGAACATCCTGCTGCAGCGCTACGGCGCGAAGCTGTGGCTCGCGCGCATCATGCTCACGTGGGGGCTGGCCGCGGCCGGCATGGCGTTCGTGCGCGGCGAGACGTCGTTCTACGCGATGCGGCTCCTGCTCGGCGCGGCCGAAGCGGGCTTCTTTCCCGGCGTCATCTACTACTTCACGCAATGGCTGCCGAGCAACGAGCGCGGCAAGGCGATGGCGATCTTCCTGAGCGGCTCGGCGCTCGCGTCGGTGCTGTCCGGGCCGATCTCCGGCGGGCTGATGCTGATCGAAGGCGCGGGGCTGCGCGGCTGGCAGTGGATGTTCATCATCGAAGGCATGTTCTCGGTCGTGCTCGCGGGCTTCATCCTGCTGTGGCTCGACTCGAAGCCGCGCGACGCCGCCTGGCTCACCCGCGCCGAGCAGGACGCCTTGCTCGATGCGGTCGACGAAGAGCAACGCCAGCGCGCCGCCGCGCACCCGGTCAAGCCATCGATAGGCGCGCTGCTGCGCGATCCGCAAATCCTGATCTTTTGCCTGATCTACTTCGCGGTATCGCTGACCATCTACGGCGCGACCTTCTGGCTGCCCAGCATCATCCGCAAGATGGGCCATTTCAACGATTTCCAGGTCGGCCTGTACAACTCGATTCCGTGGCTGATCTCGATCGCGGCGATGTATCTGTTCGCGATGCTCGCGGCGCGCTTCAAGTTCCAGCAGGCGTGGGTCGCGTGCGTGCTGCTGATCGCCGCGCTCGGCATGTATGCGGCCGGCCAGGGCGGCCCGGCATTTTCGTTCGTCGCGATCTGCTTTGCGGCGATCGGCTTCAAGGCCGCCTCGTCACTGTTCTGGGTGATCCCGCAGGGCTATCTCGACGCGCGGATTTCCGCCGCGGTGCTGGCGCTGATCAACTCGATCGGCAACCTCGGCGGCTTCGTCGCGCCAGCGGCCTTCGGCTTCCTCGAACAGAAGACCGGCTCGATCGAGGGCGGCCTCACTGGACTCGCCGTGATGTCGGTGGTAGCCGCCGGGGTCGTGTTCTTCTCCCGTATGAGCCCGCGCGAAGGAATGCCCACCTCCGCGCATTGACTGCATCGAACAACCGTATAGACACCATTTGCAGAAACCTTAAGGAGACACGATGAAAACGATAGAAGCCACGACGGCCGCCGCACGCACGGCCGTCGGACGATACCGATGGACCATCTGCGCGATGATCTTCGCCGCGACGACCATCAACTACATGGATCGTCAGATGCTCGGGCTGCTCGCGCCGCTGCTGCAAAAGGATATCGGCTGGAGCCAGGTGCAGTACGCGCAGACTGTGATGGTGTTTACGGTCGCCTATGCGGTGGGTCTCGCGATCTTCGGCCGCATCGCGGATCGCGTCAGCACGAAGAAGGTCTACGGCAGCGCGATGGCGCTGTGGAGTCTCGCGGCGATGCTCCACGCGGTGGCATCGACCGTGCCGGGCTTCGCGGCCGTGCGCGGTCTGCTCGGCTTCAGCGAGGCGGCCAATTTTCCGGTTGCGATCCGCACTACCGCCACGTGGTTTCCGAAGAAGGAACGCGCGCTAGCGACGGGCTTCTGGAACATGGGCGCGACGATCGGCGGCATCGTGGCGCCGGCCTTCGTGCCGATCGCTGCCGTGATGTGGGGCTGGCGCGCGACGTTCATCGCGGGCGGCGCGACCGGTTTCATCTGGCTGGCGGTGTGGATGCTGGTTTATCGGCAGCCTTCGGAGCATCCGTCGGTGTCGAAGGAAGAACTCGACTACATCAATGCCGATCGCGAGGAAGTCGTCGAGCAGAAAGTCGGCTGGTTGTCGGTGCTCAAGTACCGCGAAACGTGGGCGTTTGTGTTCGGCAAGTTGCTGACCGATCCGGTGTGGTGGTTCTATCTGTTCTGGCTGCCCAAGTGGCTCAATGAGTCGCGCCATATCGACATCGGCAACATGGGCCTGCCGCTGATCGCTATCTATACGATGTCATCGGTCGGCAGCGTGGCGGGTGGCTGGCTGTCGTCGCGTTTGATGGCCCGCACCAACAGGCCGAATTTCGCGCGCAAGCTCACGATGCTCATTTGTGCATTGTGCGTGGTGCCGATCGCAACGTTGTCGTATTTCCAGAGCCTGTGGTGGGCGGTCTTCGCCGTTGGTCTCGCGGCAGCGGCGCACCAGGGCTGGTCGGCGAACCTCGTCACGACCGTCGGCGACGTGTTTCCGAAGCGGCTGGTCGGCACGGTGGTCGGTATCGGCGGCGTGGCGGGGATGGTCGGTTCGTTCTTCTTTTCCGGCGTGATCGGCGAGACTTTGCAGCGCACCGGGCAGTATTGGGCGCTCTTTACGGTCGGCGCGTCGGCGTATCTGGTTGCGCTGGGCATCATTCATCTGTTGATGCCGCGGATGACGGCGGTCAAGTTGCGCGATTGAAGTGCCGCTGGCGGGTGAAAGGGCGAGGGGACGTGGCACGGATAACTGGCGTCCCCCGCCCTTGCAATGATGCTTCCTGCCGAACTTTTGGAGCGCGAGCGCAACGAAGAAGTGTCAGAAGCAACGGGCGAGCATCTGTTGCATACTCTCAACGCGCTATCCCGCATCAGCGAAATCCTTGAACCCTGAGACTTCGCTCGCCCCAACGCCATCGCCACGAGAGCCGTAATGACCATCGATCCCTCCGTCGTCGCCGCATTCACGCCCACGGGCAAGCTGCGCGCGTCGATCAATCTCGGCAATCCAATCCTCGCCAATCGTCACGCCGACTCCGGCGAGCCGTTCGGCGTATCGATCGATCTTGCGCGCGCGTTCGCCGCGAAACTGGGCGTCGAACTGGAGCTGGTCGTCTTCGATACGGCCGGCAAATCGGTGCAGGCCGTCGGCGAGGAGCGCGCGGATTTCGGCTTCTTCGCGATCGATCCGTTGCGCGGCGAGACGATCGCGTTCACAGCGCCGTATGTGTTGATCGAAGGCTTCTACCTGGTGCGCGACGACTCGCCGGTACGCTCGAATCAGGATGTGGATCAGGCGCACAACCGGGTCGTCGTCGGCACAGGCAGTGCATACGATCTGTTTCTGACGCGCGAGCTGAAATCCGCGCAAATCGTGCGCGCGCCGAGCTCGCCGAGCGTCGTGCCGACGTTTATCGAGCAGCATCTGGAAGTGGCGGCAGGCGTGAAGCAGCAACTCGAGGCCGATGCGAAGCAAACTCCCGGTCTGCGGTTGCTAGACGAGCGCTTCATGGTGATCCGGCAGGCGATGGGTGTGCCGAAGAGCCGCGGCGAAGCGGCGGCTCACGCGCTGCGTTCGTTTGTCGAAGAGATGAAGGCCTCGGGCTTGGTGGCGCAATCGCTCGCGCGGCACAAGATCGCGGGAGCGTCGGTTGCGCCTGCGGCGTAGCGGGCCGCACGAACCCGACACCGCGTAGCTTCGAAGCTGCTGGCATGGCAGATACGCGGGGCCGCGCGATGCTTCGGCGCGGCCCCGCCACCACCCTCAGCGACGCTCAAACGAGCGTAGTCTGCACATCCACATTACCGCGCAACGCCTTCGAATACGGGCAGGTCAGATGCGCTCGCTCGATCAACCCGTGCGCCACGTCACGCTCGACACCGGGAAGACTGACGAACAGACGCGCCTGAAGAAAGTAAGCGCCATCGGTGGTGCCGAGATCGATCTCCGCATCGACGCTGGTATCGGCCGGCAACGACAGGTGCAACGCGCGCGCCGCCAGCCCGAGTGCGCCGATGAAACACGCCGACCAGCCCGCGCCGAGCAACTGCTCGGGATTCGTTCCACCCCCCGAGGTGCCGGGCGGCGACAGCTTGATGTCGAGACGGCCGTCCGAGCTGCGCGCGGCGCCTTCCCGGCCGCCGGTCGTATGGGTTTTGCCGGTGTACAGCACTTCTTCGATGCGGGTCATGGTGGCTTACTCCTGCTGATCCAGTGATATTCAGGTCTGCAAATCCGGGCTCGAACTTGCGGTGCACGTATTTGAATGCCAGTTATAGCCGGCGCTTTACTAGATCTAACTCTGAGACTGCCGTGAACATTGGGTTTTAGCCTCGTCTAATACTATTCGTATTGGACGAGGCTTTGGGTTTCAGTGATTTTGTTACCTTGAACCCGCATCGCGGGTTCATGCACTTCATAATGGTTTTGCGGTTTCGTAAACCTTTACCTCTCCGGGTTTTTGGGGGGTGCAGGGGGAGAGTTATCCACAGGCTCGCTGAGTGACGACGCGACGACAGTGGACAGAGGCTGCCGGGCGCTCCCGCTGTCACGATTAGCAACGACGCTGGCCGCGATAACGCCGCTTATCGCGGCCAGGCCGCGCCACGCATCGCGTGGCTGCCGCGGTCGCAACTGGAGCCTGCCCGTCCCCCGGCGCGGCGCGCCCTCCGCGGCCGTGGCGTCGAGGCCGGGTCCGTGACACGGTCTTTCACCCTGGGGCGTGCACAAGATCGAGCCAGGGTTCATACCTAAGCCGTCTCCTCCATGTCTCCACATGGATTCCGGCCCGCCGCGCGCGGGCCTTTTTTTGTTGGCCGGGCGTCGGCGCGGGGCGACGGGGGCATCCCCCTCTTCTCCCGACTGATCAGGCAGATGCCGGACCCACTGCGGCCGCTCGGGACGCCGGAGATCAGGCACCGAGTATCAGAGTCCGGCAGTCGCTAGGTACCGCCACTTTAATGACAAAAATGGCTATTTCAAAAGTGGAGTGGCTAATGCGGCTCACGAGGCATGTGGGTTGAAGCTGGAGAAATCGAGTTTGCCAGCGATGAGAAAGAGCACGGTCCGCATGGTAGTGAAGCGTGTGTAGCCGCGAGCCTTGCGTTTGGCAGCTTGAAACAAGCCGTTGATGGCCTCGATGAAGCCGTTGGTCTGGCGGGTCTGAGTCCAGGCGACGATGCCGTCGAAGTGCCGGCGAATCAGACGCGCGACGTCCTTCATCGGCTCGACTTTCGAGCGCATGACATTGGTGCACCACTGCCGCAACATCTCGGAGACGACATGGATTTGCTTGCGCTCGAGAATCTCGCGCAGTTGCTCGCGATACAGCCATGCGCGGGCGGTGCGCTTGGTGGCGTACTGCCTGACCAGCGCCTCGAGGTCGGTCAACTGCGATAGATTCAGTTTGTTGGCGTCCTTGAGCAGCGTCCAGCGCATCCCTTTGAGTTCCGGGTCGGCTTTCTGTTGTTGGCGGCGCACCGTATCAAGCGCCTTGGACGCGTGGGCGACGACGTGAAACTTGTCGAACGTCACTCGCGCGTTGGGCAGATGTTCGCCCACGCCCTTGATAAACGCGGGCGACATGTCGATGCTCACAGAGGTGACTTGCTCGGGCGTGCCGTAGTGCTGGCTAAGGCACGCCGCAAAGCCCTCAATCGTCTTCGCGTCCCGGCCGGGCGTGACGAACACGACGCGCCGCGCCCGCATATCGGCGACCAGTGTCAGATACTCGTGGCCGCGCCGGTACGAGGTCTCGTCAATGGCGACCGTGCTCACGTCCGAGAGGTTCGCAGACGCGAGCGCGAGTTCCACATAGCGCGAACAGATGGCGTGCACCCGGTGCCACGACAGATTGACGATGCGCGCCACAGCGGCAAACAGCATCTGCTGCGCCAGCATCAGCACCAGCGCTTCGAACAGCAACGTGAAGCCGTCAAGTTGGCCGACCCAATCCGGCTCGACCAGCCGTACCGCTCCATCCGGCAAGCGCACTCGCGGTACCCGGACCTCCAGATAGCACTCGTGCTGGAAGAAATTCAGGTGGCGCAGTCGCTTGATTTGCGTGTCATGCACTGGGTGCTCACCGGCGACCCCGGGGTAGGCGAAGCGGCTGCCAGCGACAAAGTCCACGGCAATCGTGAGCTGCCGTTTGGCCGTGTCGAAGTCGACGCCTTTGCACGTACCACGGGGCCTTGATGCCCAAGGCGGCTTCAAAGAGTTGATTCGTCATGTTCGCTTCGTCTCGCATGGCTGGTTGCCGCATTCTGCAGCAACCAGCCATGCCCAAGCTTATCGATTCAGGGCGCCTCAAGGGTTTGCTGCGCCGGGCTCACGCCCGCCCTTGACCCGCCAAACCGCCCACTCGAAATTCAAAGGAGGCAAAAAACTCTATATCAAGGCGCAAATCGCCGAAGTATCGGCAAATATCCACGACGTCAGCGGCTATTCTCCAGACGCAGGCTCATTTTCCTTTATTCCCGTTGGCAAGTGCGGCAGCGGTGTCTTACAGACCGGCAGCAATGTCAACTGCGCCAAGACTACTCGGTGCATGAGGGTGACCGCCCTGCCGACGTCGCCGGTACGTCAAATCCCGCGGGCTCAGAATCGGGACGGGCGCTCTCAGCCCGATGCAATGCAATTCCCAATGACTAAATGTAGCGAGGAGGAGCAAGTGAGAGCGACGCACATGGGCCTTGCGTGTTGGTTTTTCACATTCCTGCTTGCTGGTTGCTCGTCAGGCACACTAACTACACATGATGAAGCGGCGCGCCTACCGCTCTCGGCGTCCACTCAGCCGATCCTGCAGCCGCCGCGAAATGCGAATGACATTCTTGCAGAAATCCGCACCGTAAAGGGCAATGAGGACACCTTGCAGCGGTTGACGGCGGTTGCCAATGCAACATCTCCGCAAGAAGGTCAAAGCCCAATCACGTTCTATTGGAAACGTGCGGGGGCGGCCGCACAGGTCGGTCGTCCCGAACAGGCGCTTACAGATCTGCGCACTGCTTATGAACTGACAGAGCACACCCGCGGCACGGGAGCACGACGCGACGTCGTACGGGAACTCGCCAATGCGGAGTTAGAAGCCGGCAACTTCCAAAAAGCCATCGAACTCATGCAACAGGCTTTACGCGAGGTACCCAAGTCAATCGGCAACTATGAAACGCTGAGTGCCATCTATGCATCGATTGGCGATACCAGCAACTCTCGCAGTGCCGGGCGGCAGGCGCAACAGCTAATGAACCACATCAGCAAGTCCGATCCGCCGCAGGAGTGGCGTGCCCCGACTGTCGAATATCTCATCCTCGAGTCGGACGGCCAGTGGCGACAGGCAGAGCCCTATATACGCGACTCAATTGCCGCCTACGAAGGCAGCGCTCGTAAAGATCGGACGCCCAACTGGATTGAGAAGCGCCTGCTGCATCTTTCCGAGAATCTGGTAATGCAGGGTCGGTACGACGAGGCAGAAGCAATAGATCGGCAGGTGATTCGCACGCTGCTTCATCGCGTCGGGCGAACCAACCTCGATACCGTCGATGGCGTCTTGGCGCTGGGCGATGCGGTCTATGCGCGAAATCACATCGCTGATGCGCTTCGTCTCTGCGACGAAGCTCTCGCGATCCTTGACGAAATGAAGGTACCTCCGAATGTTCGTCAACGCCGCCAGATCGATCACTTTAAGGGCCGCATCTATCTTGCCGAAGGCGAGCTGACCAAAAGTCTTACATCGTTTGAACAGGCAAAAGCGGGCTTGCCCGACGACGACTTCTTCGCGAGATCCCTATTTCATCAGTCGCCTGACGCAATTCTGTCTTTGGCCGCAAATGGGCAAATCGCGCGGGCCGTCCAGCTCGCGGGTAGCTTGGTGGAGCTGCGGCGGGGCACGTATGGGGACGGCAGTCGAGAATGGGCCGAGGCAATCGGCATTCATGCGTTCACGCTTGCCCATGCCGGGCAGAGCGCCGACGCGATCGCAGAGTTTGACGTATTTGCCCAATACTCTACGATCGGCGGGGGTAGCAATGTATTTGATCATGTGCGCTACCGCCTTCTGACGGAATGCTACGTTGGAGTCATGTTCGAAGCCTCGCAGCACGCGAGCGATCCCAACGTGAGGCGGCAGATGACCGAGAAGGCCTTTGTTCTCGCAGATTCGGCGCGCGAAGCTGAGGTGCGACGAGCAATCCAGGCTTCGTCCGCTCGAGCTGCAGCAAGGTCGTCGCAAACAGCTGACGTCGTTCGTCAGGAGCAGGACCTTGCTTTGCGCGCGAGTGCATTGCGCGTTCATCTCGCGAGGCTGTCGGCCACCCGGCCCAGCCCGCAGATACGGCAGATCACGGCAAATCTTGTGGACGAGCTGAAGCTGACTCAGCAGCAGCAGCAGGCGGCGCACAAGGATCTCGTCATGCATCTGAGCGAGCGCGGTGACGCACTTGAGTCACCTAGCGTAGGAGCAAGCGCTGTCGCGAAGGCGCTGCGCCCCGACGAGGTGATGGTAGCGACCTTTGTGACCAGCGATCGCACATTTATCTGGAGTATCGATCCGTCCGGCTCGATTTTGTTTCGCGCGTCCAGCGGCGGACGCGGGCAAATTAGCCGTCTGGTAGCGTTGGTCCGTGCCTCAACCGAAATACACGGAGATACCTTTGCAAGCATCAAGTCGTTCGATCTCGCCGCTGCCTACGCCATCTACGAACAGGCACTCTTGCCTGTACAGCCAGGATGGGATCGTGCGCATTCGCTCGTCATCGTCCCCGATGAAGCACTTGGCTTTGTGCCGTTCGGGTTGCTCCCTGTAGAACGGCCTGAGCACACGACTGATGCTCACGCGATATTCGACGGTTACCGGCAGGTAGCATGGCTGGTTCGCTCGCACGCCACTTCGAGCGTGCCGTCAGCCGCGGCGTTAGTTAGTCTGCGGCAAGTATCGACGGCGACCGGTTTCCGCAAGAATTTCATCGGCTTCGGCGCCCCTCTTTTTAGCGCCGCTCGGTCGGCCACGACGCCTCAGTTCAGCCAACGAGGTACGAGCGCGATCCATGTTTTGGATACACGTATCACCGGCCGTGGCGCACTGGATAGTCAAGCACTTGTCTCGGCACATCTGGACGATCTCATGCCCCTTCCCGAAACGGCCGACGAAGTACGCGAGGTAGCCCGTGCGCTCGGTGCGGATGAGAACTCGGACGTTTTACTCGGTACCGCAGCGACGGTATCGGCCGCAAAGAGCGGACTACTCGCCAATCGCCGTGTCGTCATGTTTGCCACACATGGACTCGTGCCCGGTGACCTTGACGGATTGCAGCAACCTGCTCTGGCCTTGTCAAACCCCAAGGTCGTGGGTGGAACCGGCGATGGACTGCTTAAGATGGATGATGTGCTAACGCTCAAACTGAACGCCGACTGGGTAGTGCTGTCCGCTTGCAACACTGCTGCGGCCGATGGCGCTGGTTCAGAGGCGGTGTCAGGTCTGGGACGGGCTTTTTTCTATGCAGGCACGCGCGCTCTGCTTGCGACGCATTGGGCTGTCGAAACGGAATCGGCCCAGGAACTGACGACCCAGCTGTTTTCTCTTCAACAAGCAGAGCCGACGCTGGGCCGTGCTGAAGCGTTGCGGCAAACAATGGTTGCAATCATTGACAAATCCGGACGATTCAGAGACGGCAAGATGATCGCGTCATATGCACATCCGTTTTTCTGGGCGCCGTTTGCGCTCTTTGGCGACGGAGGTGCGAACTGAACGTTTGCGGGACCAGCGCGGCAATTGGCTGTGGAGGCTCCGAGGACGTGCCCTATTGGACTGCGCTTACCTTCGCGTTTCGCGAGATAAAGCCTGACCAAACATCATCAAAGGAGTGGCGACATGACACTGCCTCTTGTAGTGAACAAGATTCGCTCAGACGGGCCGCATGAGGCTCTAGGCAACTCTTTCGGAAAGGTTAGGAATAGTGGGACGAAATGGCACAAAGGCTGGGACCTCTCCGCCGAATCCAATTCTCCAGTGTTCGCCGTAGCGGACGGATCTGTTGTCCAGATTCACACAAACGTGTCAGGCTTCGGCCGCTGCATCTTGCTCGAATTTCATAATCCGAAGTACAAGCCTGGATTAATTGCTTCGGTTGGAATCGAAAACTATGAAAAGCTGTACGCGCTCTACGCACACCTGAGTCAGTTTGAAGTTAGCGAAGGCGACTCTGTAAGAGATGGTGAGGAGATCGGGAAAACGGGTACGTCGGGTAATGCGGGCGGGGAGCCCGCCCATCTGCATTTTGAGTTATTGCTTGAGAATAGCCTTGCTAAGAGCGCGCGGCGCATCGATCCGGGTGACTTGCTGGGATACGAGTTGTATACGTGCGGTAGCACAGGCTTGGTTAACCAGGAAGTGTTCGGCTCACGTAAGGCTAATTAGCTGCGAGTCCGACGATGGGCCCATCTCAACTGCTCGACAAGCAATCAGCACTGCACTCAAACGAATGACTGTTGAGCACTCGATAACAGTAAATCCCATGTCTACCACCTGAACGACGGCAATGTCTCGGGAAGATTCAATCAACATCGGTCAGAGCACCATTCGCCAGCGCCGGTTTTCGAACGTCTGCAAAGGAGTGTGCAGCCGCCCCACAGCCGCGGATCCCCGACTGTCGGCTAAGGCCGAGATGTTCGCATTGGGTATCGGGCAGTTTTCGGAGTGGACCAGCCGTTCGAGTGTCGGCTCAGCGCGATGTGCGAGCGGCAGCAAGTGGCCGGCTGGTGCCTGATGACGCTCCGTGGGAGCCGACGCACAAGGGCCCTCCGATACGCCTTGGCAAGGTGGTAACCGAGGGTTTCACGGGATGAAACTTTCGCTCGTATCCGCCGATAACTCGAGCAGGAACCACCTGGATGGCCGCCGGACAGTCCGCCGGCGCCACACGGCGCGCCCATACACATGCCACTTCGCATGGCAGCCCTGCGCGGTTTCCATTCATTTGCACGAGGACTCAGGATGCGCAAGCTCAGTTTTACGCAGAAGCTTTGGCTGCCGTTGATCATCAGCCTCGTCGCGTTGCTCGCTGTCTCCGTATCGGCGGCGTGGCAGTCGCGCGAGACGCGCATCGAAGAACGTAAGCACGACCTCACGAACATCGCGCACGTCGGACTCAGCATCGTGACGGAGTATGCGGCGCTGGCGCAAAGCGGCGCGTTGCCGGAGGCGGATGCCCGCAAGCAGGCACTCGAACGCCTGCGCGGCATCCGCTACGGCGAAGACGGCTACTTCCTCGTGATCAATTCGAAGCCGCAGATGGTGATGCATCCGATCAAGCCGGCACTCGAAAGCAAGGATCTCTCGGGCAGCGCCGATGCCGACGGCCGTCACCATTACGTGACGTTCGCGTCGACCGCACAGGCGCCGGACGGCGGCTTCGTCGACTACGTGTTCCCGCATTCAGGCGCGGCGTCGACAGAGGCGGTCGGCAAGATCGGCTACGTGGTGCGCTATGCGCCGTGGGATTGGATCATCGCAACCGGCGCCTATGTTGACGACATCGACGCTGCGTTCATGGCATCGTTGTGGCTGATCGGCGCGATCTTCGTGGCCGTGTCCGCGGTCCTCGTGACGCTCGTCGCGGTGACGAACCGCAGCATCGCGCGCATGGTCGGCGGCGATCCGGCCTATGCGGCCAACGTGGCGGACGCGATCGCATCGGGCGACCTGACGGTGGCGATCCGCACGCGCAACGGCGACACGTCGAGCCTCCTACACGTAATGCAGCGGATGCGCGACGCGCTGACGGGTACCATCTGCCAGATCAAGCATGCGTCCGACAACGTCGCGTGCAGCGCGAACGAGATCGCGAACGGCAACGCGGACCTGTCGTCGCGCACCGAGAGCCAGGCGGCGTCGTTGCAGGAAACGGCGTCGAGCATGGAGCAGATGACGGCGATGGTCCGCCAGACTGCAGACAACGCGCGCACTGCCAGCGAGCTTGCGGCCGGCGCCGCGAAAATCGCGAACCGCGGCGGCGACATGGTCACGCAGGCCGTCGCGGCGATGAAGGGGATCTCGAACGAATCGGGTCGCATGGTCGAGATCATCGCGACGATCGAGGGCATCGCATTCCAGACCAACATCCTCGCGCTGAATGCTGCGGTTGAGGCAGCACGCGCGGGCGAGCAAGGCCGCGGCTTCGCAGTCGTCGCGAGCGAGGTGCGCAGCCTCGCGCAGCGTAGCGCGACCGCGGCGAAGGAAATTCGCGAGCTGATCAGTCATGCGGTGGGCAGCGTCGGCAGTGGTGCAACGCTGGTCGAAAACACCGGCTCGACGATTGACGAAGCGCGCGACGCGATCATGCGTGTGACCGGTGTCGTGCAGGAAATCGCTGCGGCCGCGGCGGAACAGAGCGCTGGCATCGACCAGGTGAATCTCGCGGTCACGCAGATGGACAGCATGACGCAGCAGAACGCGGCGCTCGTCGAGCAGGCGACGGCCGCGGCACAGTCGCTGAAGGAGCAGGCGATGAGTCTGCAACGCGCGGCCGCGGCGTTTCAGGTGGGCGACGCTGACGCTAACGGCGGTGCACAGCTCGCGCCGGCTTCGGTGCAGCACCGCGCAGTGTTCGCGTAAGGACCCGCGCCGCAATCTCGCGGCGAACCTCGCGTTTCATGGCACGTCTGCGCGTTTTTTTGGACCGTCACCTTGCCACCCAATACGGCCGCTCGACGCGTCGTCCGCCAACGACGGCTTTCGATCACACACCAGCCGTTATAAAACTTAGCGGCTCTCGCAACAGCGGCGGTGTTAATCGTTACCGACGTAGGTTAGCGATCGTTGCCTGCATGATCGCAATCACCTTATGCTCGTCCCCAACTCCGGAGAACGCCCGGACTTCACCTGTGCAGACGGTAAGGGTCTTGCCTGCATTCTGTACTCGTCCGATAGCCAGAAAGCGCTTACCAACAGCTGGCCGCAAGAGATTAATTTTGAATTCTGTTGTGACGACTTCAAAGTCAGGCGCTACCTTCGTCAGCGCTGCGTATCCGCATGCGCTGTCTAGAATGCTCGACGTAGCGCCCGCATGGAGATAGCCGTGTTGCTGAGACAGTTGACTTGAAAAAGGTAGGCCGATCTGCACCTCCCCGTCTTTAACGAGGAGAAGCTGTGCGCCAAGTGTAAGCATCAACCCCTGCGCGTTGAAGCTGTTTGCAATTTGCGTGTGAAGATCGGCCATTGTCGTCGGAAAAAAGGCGGTTCGGTGAAGCGATTCGGCGGCACTTAAATCGTATCAACTGCTCTAGCGACGGAGACGCGCGACATTCGCAGTTCCGGTACGAATGAGCCGTTACGTCGCATGCCGCCGATCGCCGGCACCCACAGTCGGGGCAATACATGCGCGCTGCACCCGGCCGTATACCGCCCGGCGACAACACAGCGACGCTCCTCCCCGGATTCGTTGCCTCAAAGCCGACTGTCGCGCCGCGGCGAGAGCATTGGACTCTCCATCCGTCCGCGAGCTGATCAATTTGCGTGACAGGCTGCCCTGCGTCCTGCTGCAAGCCCAGTGTGGCGACAGCAAATCCGCAATCCGCGGATTTGACCGGCACCGCTCGCAATTGGCGGTGTACGTCGGTGTCGCAGAAGCCGTGAAGCTGCTGCAGCCACGGGCCGAGCGCTTCAGCGGATTGGAATTGCCAGCAGCAACTCGCGACAAGCTGCTATCTTACGTGCCCAGTCGTCGATCATTGCAGCGAAGCGCTCGCCAACGAAATCCTCGATCGCCTGTTCGCCCGCAGCGTTCAGCGCGGTGAGCTCGTAGCTCACCCATACTTCGGTGCGCGCCTGGTCGATTGCGACACAACGCACGTCGACAAGGCTGGTGCGCGAGGCCGGTGTGCAGCGTAAGTAGCGCGATCGGTGTGCCTTGCTGTCGAAGTCAGCCAGGGTCCAGATGGTCAGCTCATCACCCTGACCAGTGATGAACACCATACCGGACTCTGTGCGGCCGTCGCGGGGGTAGACGTAGGTTGGCTTCCAGCCGTCAACCCACAGCTCCTCGCCGGCCGGCGTGAAGAACATGAAGGCTTGGTCGACCGCGGCGTCGACTACGATTCGGTGGCTTGCGTGCAGACGGTGCGCCATGGGTTAATCCTCCATTGATCATATGGTGAGCTGGCCAAGCTGCCATAGCCCGAGTCCAGCCAGCAGCGCGGCTGAGCATAGGTTGACGGCGCGTTGCCAACGTTCGTCGAAACGGTCGCGCAACTGGCTCACACCGGTAGACAGGATCAACCACCACAGCGACGAGCCCACCAGTACACCGACCACCATCACCCAAGGCGAAACCGATGGCGCGCGGCCTGCCAGCGCGCCGAACACCGCCATGAACGACAGGATGGTCGTCGGGTTCGACATCGTCAGCACAAACGTGCCGGCCACGTAGCGCAGTAGTGTGCTGGTCGGCCGGGACGTATACACCCTGCGCACTGCCCGCTTTGTGGCGATGCGCCAGGCAAGCCATAGCAGGAAGCCGCCACCGAACAGGCCCAGCCATAGCCTCAGGCTCAACAACCAGCCGATCAGTCCGCTGACGCCAAACGCGCCGATGGCGCCGTACACTGCGTCGGCGAATGCCGCCCCCAATCCAGTGGCGAGCCCCGCAGGGCGGCCATGGTCCAACGTGCGTTGGATGGCCAGCAATCCAATCTGCCCGACGGGCGCGGCGATCGACAGCCCGATGAGTAGCGATTGGCCGAACAGCACGGGTACGGGTGACGACAAGATGAGATCCATGTCGAGAATTATCCGACGGCATCGAAAAGTTGCGCAGAATAAAACACCAACCCAAAATCCAATTAACTTTCGATTTTTCAGGTAGAAGCCCGTTATGACCGAAGCACTGCAACTCGACGCCAAAGCCTGGGCGCTGCTGATGGCACTACAGGAGGATGGGCGCGCACCGCTGAAGACCCTGGCCCTTGCCGCTGGGTTGTCGGTACCTGCCACTGCGGAGCGACTCAAGCGTCTGAAGGACTCCGGCGTGGTGCGCTCTTTGGGTGTCGAACTGGATCCGGTGCAGGCCGGCTACGCCGTGCGCGCCATTGTCGGCATCACCGTGCCGCAGCCCGGCAAGAATAGCTTTCTCGACAAGCTGCGCCGCGCGCCCGAGGTGCTGGAATGCCATCACGTGGCCGACGCCGATTCCTACATCGTGGTGTCCCCCAGCCTTGAGCAACTGGAGCGCTTTCTCGCCTCCATCAACAGCTATGGCGAGACGCGAACCTCGATCGTCTTCTCCACCCCCATTCCGCGTCGCGGCCTGGTGGTGCCGGGCGCGTCACGCTGAGCCTCCAAGGGGCCGCGGCCGATCCGCTTCTCGCGGTCGCGCCGTTGCCGGTTCAAGGGCAACTACCAGAAAAGCGGTCGCTTGAATGACTACTCTCCGTCGATAGTGAATGACGGGAACTGGCCGAGAGCACCGGTCCTGTGAACGTTCTACAGAGCCGAAGTTGGAGTCGTCAACGGCTGCTTTCCGGCGACGTGGGTGAACGCGTACTGCCGGCCATGAACCGTCATTCAAAGATAGAATCTGAGCGGCAGCTATGGTCGTCACCGGACTCTCGCCGCCCAGTGGCGCCGAAGACATTGACTCAGATGATCGGAAGCGAGCTAAGCACCAAGCGTGATGGGTTCTCTTCCTTAGGCAACGCGAGAGTTGCTCACATAAGGATTCACCAATCCGCCTGCGCCACGTGGGACAAGCTCATGGACACGGTGCGGTATGCCAGCGCTGCGACACTTCCTAATCAAGAACTCAGCTTCGGCACTGTCGTGAGTAGACAGGATGACTTGGTAGCCCAGGCCCAGCACCATCTGCCGAACGAGGTCCATGAAAGCACTGGCATGAATAACGTCGTTGTGTTGCAGTGGGTCGTCAAGAAGAAGCCCGCGCCAGCGCGACCAGCCAAAGGTCGTACTAGCAGCAAGGAGCGCCGCAACGCTAAGCGCTGAGAGTTGCCCTTCGCTGAAATAGAGGCTTGGATTCATGTCCACCTGACTCGTTGATCCATCTAGCTCGCTGTGGACGATGTTGGGTCGAAGTTCGGAGCGGGTAGCGTGGTGTTCTGCCTTGTAGGTGACGGCCGTCTCTGACCAGGTCATGAGAGCCCGAGCGAAGCGCCTAATAGTTTCGTTCAGCGGTACAAGTACGCCGCCAGCATAGGCCTTGGCCAGTTCTTGCATGCGCGCTCCGACATCATCGACCTTCGCCTTCGCCTCCTGCGCGAGCTTTAGATCCTTCGAAGCTTGTTCAACACACTGGGTAAGGTGCGCCTGACACCCTTGTTCGGAATCAACTTGCGCGGCCTTAACCCTGGCCACGATGTCCGCTTCAAGCTTGCGAAGTTGTTCGTCATCGTGCCACTTTCGGTACCCAACCACCAGACGCTCTATCGCCGGTTCGATCGAGTTCAACGCCGCGGCTCTATCAATCTTTACCTGTCGATATGACGCCAGACGCTCCGGGTCGGGATCTCCAGTTTGACCAATTCCAGTCCACCGTCCACGTGTTTCCTCCAGCTCGCGTGCGAGCGCGGCCAGCCGAGACTTTGTAGCTTCAATAGTCCCTACTTCTCGCGCCTCGGCAGCTTGAAGCGCATCACGATTTGCTTGAGTTGTGGCAAGGCTGGACCGTGCTGCGGCGGCGAGCGCTCCCGCGTCGCGGGTGCGCTCTTCGGCAACTTTCTGCTCCATCGCCAGGTCAACCAAGGCACCACGCTCGACGCTCCACAGATCGGGATGTTGAAGTAGTACTGATCGTGCCGTTTGAGCGTCGTCGGATGCGCTGACCAATAGCTTCTGCGTTGAGCCTCGCTTTACCTCTTCGGCTTTGACAGATGCTTCAGCACCTGAAAGAAGAACCGCAATCCCTTCTGGAGTCTCGGTCTGCGCCAGAGCCTCATCAAGTCGCAGTAGCTCTTGCTCCAACTCGACGACACCAGCTTCGTCGTACTTGCCATCAGCGATGCCACCGGCCTCGACTAGTTGCTGGCGCAGATCGTCCTCCTCAGACCGGTAGCTGGCCAAGGACGCTTCAAGCTGTCCGACATCGGACAATTCTCGGTCCGCCCCTGCAATTTGACGATGCAACTCCTCAACCTCAGCACGCGCCTCTGCCAATGCATTCGCAATGGTGTGGGCAGGTGTGGCGCCGGCCGCGAGTTGACCTTGAACTAGATCCAATAGTCGACCTGCAGGGAATGTCGTCGCGCAAACCGGGCATGCCGTGTCGTCATGGCTGAGTCGGTGTGCAATCGCCGCTACCGCTTCGGTAATGGCCCGTGATCGGTCATCGTGCCGACGGAGTTCGTCGTTCAAGGTGACGACTCTGGCGACCGCTTTTTCCGCTTGGTCGGCCCACGTCGCTCGCCTTTCGCGGATTTCGAGTACATTCCGATCCGTGAGCAGTCCTAAGACCCGAGCAATCTCAGCCACAACCCTCACCATGGATGCAGAGATCTGCGAGCGCCTGCGCGCAAGGGTCACCCGGTCAGCAAGAGCTCGACGCTCAGCTCGCCGACCGACCGCTTCCGCATGCTGCTTTCGCAATACCTCGCAGTTTGCTGCCGCTTCGCTTTGCGCCATCTCTGATGCTCTCAGCTCTGCCTGCAAGGTGGCTTGGCGCGCCAAGGCGTCATCTAGCTGTCTAGCCGAGACCGCTACGCGGCCAATGGTGACGAGGCGGTTCTGAGCGTGACTAACCTCAACTTCACTAGCCCGCAGGGCCTCCGCCATTTCAGCCAATCTTCCATTGGCATGCATTAAGTCGTCGCGCACCGACGCAAGCTTGGCTTCGGTTGCGTCCACTTGCAAGCCAAGCGTGGAGCTTTCTGAGCGGGCGGACTCAAATGCATTCAGAAGTCTAGTTAGTAAATTGGCGTCCTCGTTGTCCGCATCGGCTCGATCTGTCGCCGCGCGGAACAGCGAAGATAGTGCATCTAACGCCGCCTCAGGTGGTCCATCTGCAGAGTTTTGAGACCAGTTTCCCTGATTTGTCAGCCCGATGATCTGATTGGCGAGTCTGTCTACGTCCGCTCGCAGCTCGGACGGCGGGACCGCATGTTCAGAAGATGCCAACTGTCGCGCGCGATCGCGGTCACTGAGCAATTCGTTCCACGAGGTCAGATTGAGCGTCGCTTGCTCAAGCTTTGAGCCCCTGTCCTCAATTGCCCGGGTGAACGCTCGCTTCACCCCCATCCCACTCATACGCTCGCGCAACGTGTTGATGCGGTCAACGCCTGCCGGACCTTTCAGTGCTTCCCATTGGTCTGTCGGCTTCTTCAGCGAAAAGCGCTGTGCAGACGCTTGCCCAAAAAAGTGAGTGATCGACAAGTAGCCGTGGAGACTGCTGATCTCGGCCCACTCGGGGCGCTTGAGCAGCCGAATAATCTCGGCTTCGCTGGCCTCAAAGCCAGCACCTCGATCAATGATGGTGCCATCCGAAAATTGGAGACTAACGCGATGGCTCTTTTCGGGCGCGCCGATGCGCGTCAGCGGGTCGATGATCTTACGGCGCCCATCCACTGGGATGTCGTTGAAACGACCTACTTGATCAGTTAGCGCCCATTCAATGCCGTCAAAGAAGCTGGTCTTGCCTAGACCGTTCCCGCCAGTGATCAGCGTGACGCCAGGACCTGTAGGAAACTCGAAGGCATAGCTATCGCCGTAGATGCGAAAGTTTGAGAACTCGACGCCACGCAAATAAAGGTCGGTCATAGGGCTTTCCCTCGTTGAAGCTCAATCAACCGGTCGACGAGGCCCGCGAAGTCGAGCTCCTGGTCTTGCAAAGCATCCTCCCAACCGTCGGGAAGGGAGAAATCTGCGACGCTATCCAGGCGTTCTGTCCGCTGCTCGGCCGGCCAAGGGCGCGCGACAAAAGTGCGTTCTAGGAACTCCTTGGCATTGTCTGCCGTCGGAGGATCGTTGAACAGCCAAACGAGCTTACGACAAACACGGTCGTCGGCCTCGATTTCTGCTGCAAGCTGACGCCAATCCGGCTCTGCAAATGCACCTACGGGACCCGCCAAGAAGAGATGCAGATTCGGAGCGGCAACGCCGAGCCATGACCTTGCGATGGTAGCCTGATTTCGATAGCGAAGAACTTGTGTACCAACGCTTCCCCGGTTAGGCGGGCCGTTCAACACCCCCAACAGAACGGGAAAGCCGTCGAACACCACGGCCTCGACGGATTCTGGTAGGTCGCTACGTTGCCGCCGGAGCGGACTATCTGAAATCGCATCGCTCAGAACTTCGGAGTTGAATCTGTCGCCCTTTAGATACTCGGGAGCGTCCGTGACCATGGCGCCTATGGCTCCGGCCGCCTGAAGCAGCATGGGCGCCAGATCTGCTGCGTCAAGATTGGGCATCGCTGACCTCCTCTAAAGACTGTCGAGCTGCGTCTGTTCGGCGCTGGAAAATAGACTGAAAGAACCGTTGCACTGCAAGATTTCCCTCCTCGAGTGCGCGCAGGAATTCACCATCCGCGCCGATAACTATGGGCTTTTCACTCAAGGAGGGCACGCCTACTTTGGGCGGGTCAGAGCTGATCTGGTCCATCCGAATATCACCTTCCATCATCTGCGCAGCTTCGCTCAGCTCAGACAGAAGGACAACGCTTGTGGTCCAGTTGTGCTGGCCCACCGCGAGTGCGTGAATCGCGCGGCGATCAATCCACTCGACGCCACAGGTGTGTCCGGTCAGCGCTTCTACAGAAACGTTTCCCGGGTGCTGCGATGCAGGGGCAACAGGCCGACCCGAGCAGACCGCAAATGCTAGGGCGAAGATCGTTGGCATCGCGAGGTATCTGCTTACGACCTTCGGCCCTATGCGCACCAGGGCCGTCACCTCCACGTCGACTTTGTCTTGAACGCTTGCAAGCAATCGAAGGAATCGGCGCCGCTTGTCGGCATCATGGGCTAGGACTCCATTCCATGCCTGCCAAAGCTCCCAGAGCCTATCTCGCAGTGCGGGTTCGATTTCCCAGCCCGTTGGGACAGCAGGCGGTCCCAAAAAGTTAAACAGGGCACCGTGTACCGCGTTGAGAGTGCTGGCGTCGAGGCGCTCGTGAATTGCGTCGGCCAACTCCCCAAGGTGGAACTCGGCCATATCAACGAGTGCGGGCGGGTCGCGCCAATCTTCGACAGGCGAGCGGAAGTTCAGGTGGGGGCCTGGGTGGGAGCGGTCTGACCACAGGCTGTCGAGCGCAGTTCGCCAGCGCGCAGCATCACGTACGAAGAGGGTGAGGTCGCCGGCATGTGCGCCAACACGGGCAATAGCAGCGAGTAAGCGCGACGCGTCTGCCGCACCGACGTCGCAGTACAGCTCCACTGTTGCCCCGTGTGCCCACAGTAGATGGATTTCTGATGGTTGTATGTCACCAGCCCAAATCACTGTGCCGGCCGCAGACAAGCGGATTGCCACGCGCTGGGCGTTCGGTTGGACGGCAGCTTGTGGCGCTGGCTGGGCGGCCGCAGGCGCCGCGTCCGCGCGAAATGGTTCGAATCGATCGATGGCAGTTGCGCTGAGTCTCGGGGATACAGGTCGGGTCGGATGTCCCGCCGAAATCGCGGCTCGATATGTCGCGAGCAGATCCGCAAACGGCGTTAAATTGGTATCTGTATCAGCTCCAAGACGCAGGAATCGTTTGAACGGCTGGATGGGGTGGGCATCACCTGCCAGCCTGACGTCTCCTGTCTCCGGTGGGGCGCCATCGAAGTCAACGCCCACCTTGAGCGTGATGGCTTTACGGCCTATCACTTCATCCGCGTCAGCCTCGAGGACCAAAAACACCGTAAATCGGTTGTGCAATGCGGTGGCCCGCCGAAGAAGGCGGGGCTCCTTCGTGTGCAGACAGATCCGCACATTCGGCCTCAATCGCTCATTGATGGCAACCCAGACCTCAGGTGGAACGAGGGGGCGGACTCGCGCACGATAGTTAGCAAGCAGATCCATGTCGGCGCCGGGTTCCCATGCCTCCTGCTCAATTGCTTCAAGTTCAGCTAGCGCCGGGCCGAAATTCTGCTCAATCAACAATTGACAGATGTCAATGTGCTCATGGCTATCGAAGGCCGCAATCAAGAAATCAACCAGTCCGCCATCGCCGTTCCCGGAGATAAAAATCAACGGATCGCGGACGTTCGCAAGGATGGGCGCCGAGAGTTCCGTTGGCGTCCAATACGACGATGTCTCAGAACCCAGGAACCGCTCGATTCCGAATCCGATCGAGAGCACGACTACGTCGTAGATGCGGTTCGCCGCTGAGCCAACATTTGTCACGACGCGGACCGGTCCAAGGTCGGTGCTCTTGATCTCTGTGACTTTGTGATCGCAATGAACGGCAAGCTTCGAGTTGCTCCGTGCCTGCTCAAACTGCGCGGTCAGCACCTTCGCGACGTCGCCTGCAGGTCCAGCCTGCCAATTCATGATCGGCAGGCCCGCGTCTACTTGATCCCACCCCGGTGCTGGCCAGTCATAGAAATGCGGATGAAGAAAGCGCCGACTGTTGCGCTGGAAGTCCAGAGTGCTTGGCCGAAGCTCGAACAGGTCTAGGCTTCCAAGATTCGGGGCAGCTTTTGCAAATGCGACCGCTGCCGTCATGCCGGCGACGCCGCCGCCCACAACCGCCACCTTCCCGCCGTTCAGTCGCACCAGCCCCTGCGACAAGATCGCATCGACCAGATTGAGTGCGCGCACTTGTTGGGAGTAGACCGTCACACGTTGCTCAAAGCAGCCAAGGACAAGGACGCGCTTCGTACCTGTGACTAGCGTTGCTTCGACGATTTCTTGAGGCGTCATGGCTACCTTGGAAGGGAATTCCAGCGTTGCCGAGCGCGAATTTCTTGACTCATCGCCTTCCTCACTGGGTTTATTACGATCATTATCTACTGATCATAGCAATTGCGAACCGTGCCCATTGCAGAACCTTCTGGAAGAGGCTGGTTGGTCAGTTGCAGCCCATCGCGGTGACACTCTCGGGGCTAAAGGATGCACGTGCGCATGCGCCTGTTTTTGGTGGTGCCCCTCACTGGGCGGATGTCTGACCGCCTCAGATGAGCGATATGCGGCCAGCAGCGTGAGTTCAGCCGCAGCGACCGAAGGGCTGGAGACGCCGCGAAGCAGTCAAGGATACTTACTGGTCGAACTTCCGCTTCGCGCCCTGAGTCAGTCCGTCAAGTCTTTTGAGGGGGTTGCTCGATGCCGCCACCGTCAGCAGTTCGCCACATTGCCGACGTAGAACCGAGGCAGCGCCAATGTCGGCAATGGCCGAAGCGCGCACGTCGTCCATCCGGCAGGACTCGGCCATGAAGCGTCATTCGCCCGCACCGTTGCGCGGACGTTCAGATGTCGGATCCACCCAGCAAGCGGCCATTCAATTCGCGAGGACGAAATGTGCTTCATCGGCCATTGCTGACATTGGGCCGGGCTGAGTTCTGCGTCAGCAATGCGGCGGATTGCTGACGGTGGCGGCATCGAGCAGCTAGACGGCAGCTTCCTGCATCAGCGAACTCACACTCCCGACCCTCAACGGACGGTGGATCATGCGCTGCATAACCGGTTGAATCCGCCTAGCAACTCCGACCACAACTCGTTCGATGTACGCCGGAACAGACCTGTCCAGCACTCGTCACCTGTACTTTCGAGACGAAACAGCGATCGAAGCGACCTGCTGACTGGCGTCCTCCACGGCGTGGACACTTCCGGGACCGCTTCGGTCACTGACACATTTTGTGCGCCGCACCCAAAGCGCGAGCAAAAAGTATCAGCGGCTTCCGCCTTTTGCAGTGGCTGGCCATTGGCCGCGACCACTACAGTTCTCGTCACCGTACGCCTGCTCTGCTCTCAATCGCAGCGCCCGTATGGCGTTGCCAAAAAACATTCCAAAAGCGGAGACGAGAGTGAAACCAATTCAATTGTTGACAGCTTGCGCGTTCCTAGGCGCAAGCCTTCCCATGCTAGCGACGGCACAGACCTGCAACGTTCCCGTGCTCAAGGTGCTTGCCCAGAAGAGCCTCGGCCTGACAGTCATGGAGAAGTCGCTGCCCGACTATGAAAAGCGCAGCGGCACCAAGATTGAAATCAACTACTTTGGTGAAAACGACCGTCGTTCGAAATCACGACTCGACGCGTCGACGGGCGCGGGTTCCTATCAGATCTATTACGTTGATGAGGCGAACGTCGCCGAGTTTGCATCAGCGGGCTGGGTCGTACCGCTGCTGAAGTACTACCCGAAAGACGCCGACTACGACGACTTCCTGCCGGGCCGGCGCGCGGTGGCAAGCTATAAGGGCGTCGCGTATTTCGCTCCGCTGATCGGCGGTGGCGATTTCCTGTTCTACCGTCGTGACCTTCTCGAGAAAGCGCATCTCCCAGTGCCGAAAACGCTCGACGAGCTCGTTGCGGACATCAAGAAGCTCAATGCGCCGCCTAACATGTACGGTTGGGTTGCACGCGGGCAACGCGGGTCGGGCATGAACGTGTGGCGCTGGGCGCCGTTCATGCTCGCCGAGGGCGGTACCTGGACCGACAAGAGCCAAGCTCCATCCTTCAATTCGCCGGGCGCGGTGAAGGCGACGCAACTGTATCGGGATCTCTTCAAATACGCGCCCCCGGGTTCGGCGACGTACGACTGGAGCAACGCGCTCGAAGCGTTCCGTTCCGGCAAGGTCGCGTTCATGATCGAATCGACGCCGTTCGCCGACTGGATGGAAGATCCGACCAAGTCTAGCGTGGCGGACAAGGTGGGATACGTCAGGCCGCCGGCACCGTTGCCGTCGGCTGCCTATGGTCATGGCCTGGCGATTTCTTCTGTCGGCGCCAAGGACGAATGCACGCGTCAGGCGGCAGGGAAGTTCATTGCCTGGGCGACGGGCAAGGATCAGGAGCAGGCCCGCCTTCGCGACAACGTCTTTAGCGACTACAACCGCTCGAGCACGATCAAGAGCGATTACTTCCAGAAGCACGTCAAGCCGCAGATTCTCGCTGGCCTGAACGATACCAACCCGGTGACAAAGGTCACGATCTGGTCAAGCCCGCAGTGGCCGGATATCGGCGACAACCTCGGTATCGCGCTGGAGGAGGTGTTCACGGGTACGCAGCCGGATGTTCAGGCAACGCTGAACGACGCCGTTCAGTACGCTCAGGACGCGATGGAACACGGCGCGAAGAAGTAACGCGCACGCCCCTTGCAGCACGCGTTGTACTGCGAGGGGCACCGCCGATCCAGTCGTGGTCTCACAGGAACACTGAATTCGCGGACTCTACGTTGTTGGAGAAGTCAATGTTCAATCGGGGTAAAACCAGCCTTCCGTTCGTATTTCTTGGCCCGCCTCTTGCCTTGATGGCGGTCCTCGGTCTAGTTCCCACTGTCGCGGCAATCAACCTAGCATTGAGAAATCGCGTGTTGCGCTATCCGGACAGCGAGTACGTCTGGCTGCGCAATTTCGCCCGGCTGTTCTCGGACAGACGGTTCCTCAATTCCATCGAAGTATCGGCGATCTGGGAAATCACCACGGTGGTCGGCGCGGTCGTGGTCGGCGTTCTGGTTGCGATCTATCTGTTCGAGCAGATGCATGGCCGGATGCGCAGCGTCATTTCGCTGTTGCTAATCGTGCCAGTGCTTCTACCGCGAGTCTCGGCGGCCTTCATCTGGAAGTTCATGTATTCGCCTCTCACCGGCATTCTCAGCTGGTTTCTTGGTCTGCTGGGAGTTGAGAACACGGCTTTTCTTTCCGATCCGCATCTCGCGCTGTACGCGGTGGCAGTCGTCGATATCTGGCAGTGGGGATTGTTCTTCGGGGTCGTCATATTGAAACTGCTTGAAACGCTGCCGCCCGAGCCGCTCGAAGCCGCCCGCCTCGACTATTCGCGCACCTGGCAGGTCTACGCGTATATCGCCTTGCCGATGCTAAAGGTGCCGATCATGAGTCTGGCGTTCATCAAGATGGTCGAGTCGCTGCGCTCGTTCGATCTGGTCTACGTGATGACCAAGGGCGGCCCCGGGATCACGACTGAAACCCTCGACATGTACGCGTATTCGCAAGGCATCGGGGTGTCCGGAAAGGTCTCGTATGCCTCAAGTATGGCCGTGCTGATGATGGTCGCGACCACGCTGATTTTCACCTTCATCTGGAAGCGGGTGAACAAATGGGAAGACTGATTTCGCGAAGCACCAGTTGGTCGCTCGGCGCGGTGCTCGCCATAGTGGCCGTGTTTCCGATTTTCTGGGCGTTTCTCAATTCGTTGAAAAACCTGCTCGACATCGTTACGCCGACGCCGCGCTTCTTTTTTTCGCCGACACTCGACAACTACCGGCAGGTTGTATCGAGCCCCGAGGTACTCATCGGACTCGCCAACAGCCTTTCTATCGTCGGTTCTGCTGTCGTGTTGGGCGCGCTGCTCGGCGTACCTGCGGCCTATGTCATCGCACGCTATCACCTACCGGGCAAGCGCGACATTCAGTTCTTCCTTTTGTCGCTGCGGTTTCTGCCGCCGGTCGCAATCGCCGTCCCGTTGATCGCGATCTGGGTCGATGTTGGGCTGTATGACACGAAGCTGTCGATGGTGGTGACCTATCTGCTGGTCACGCTGTCGACCATCACATGGTTGTCCATTCCGGTATTTCAGCGCTTGCCGCGTGAGGTCGAAGAAGCCGCCACCTTGGACGGTTACGGCCCGTACGGGGTGTTCTGGCGCATTGCATTGCCGATCAGCGCAACCACGCTGATGGGTGGCATCGTGTTCAGCTTCGTACTGGTCTGGAATGAACTGATGATCGCACTCGCCTTGACGTCGTCGAGAAGCGCGACGCTGCCGGTCGTTGCCTCCGCGTTCACTTCGCTCGGGCAGGAGGTGCCGTGGGGCGTCATCAATGCTTCCACCGTCCTGCTCGCGCTTCCTCCGATCATTTTCGTCGGCGTCCTGAGCCGGCTGTTGAATTCAATGCTCAAAGGCAAGTAAGGAGATAGTTTTGAAAGCCCTCGTACTCGAAGAAGCGCGCCAACTCGCGCTGCGCGATATCGACCTGCCGCTCGAAGTCGGTCCTCGCGACGTCAAGATCAAGATTCATACGGTTGGCGTTTGCGGTAGTGACGTCCATTACTACACGCACGGACGCATCGGACCGTTCAAGGTCGAAGCACCGATGGTGCTTGGTCACGAAGCGTCCGGAACGGTGGTCGAAACTGGCAGCGAGGTCACGCATCTGCGTATGGGCGACCGCGTTTGCATGGAGCCGGGCATTCCGCAATTCGACTCGCCGGCGACGATGCGCGGCCTGTACAACCTGGACCCTGCGGTGCGTTTCTGGGCAACGCCGCCCATTCACGGTTGCCTGACGCCTTATGTCGTGCATCCGGCGGCATTAACCTTCCGGCTTCCCGACAATGTGTCCTTCGCGGAGGGCGCGATCGTCGAGCCACTGTCGATCGGGCTACAGGCCGCCAAGAAGGCTGCGATGAAACCCGGAGATGTCGCGGTCGTCATCGGCGCGGGGACGATCGGCGCGATGACCGCCCTGGCCGCACTGGCAGGCGGCGCGTCGCGCGTCATTCTGGCAGATGTGATCAAGGAAAAACTGGCTCTCTTCGCCGACAATCCAGCAGTTACGACAGTTAATGTGCTGGAGCAACGGCTGGCCGATGTTGTTCGGGAAGTCGCCGCGGGCTGGGGTGCCGACGTCGTGTTCGAAGCGAGTGGCAACGCGAACGTCTACGATGACCTGTTTGATCTCCTCTGCCCGGGTGGCTGTGCGGTCCTTGTTGGAATGCCGCTCGACCGCGTGCCGCTCGACGTCGTTGCCATGCAGGCGAAGGAAGCGCGCCTCGAATCGGTGTTCCGCTACGCGAATGTGTTCCCGCGCGCGCTGGCGCTGATCAGCTCAGGAATGATTGATGTGAAGCCGTTCATCTCGCGCAAGTTCGCGTTCGCCGACGGCCTCAGGGCGTTCGAAGAGGCGGCAGCAGGGCGCCCGAATGATGTCAAGATCCAGATCGAGATGGACTGAGCCATGGCCAAAATCGTCTGCAGAGGCCTCACGAAGCGTTACGACGGCGGGCCGCCGGTGCTGCATCCACTCGATATGGAAATCGACGACGGTGAGTTCGTCGTGTTGCTCGGGCCATCCGGATGTGGCAAATCCACGATGCTTCGCATGATTGCGGGTCTCGAAGGTATCACGGGCGGGGACCTTGCGATCGGTGACACCGTCGTGAACGACTTGCCGGCGCGCGAGCGTAACGTCGCGATGGTGTTCCAGAACTACGCCCTGTATCCGCACATGACAGTGTATGACAACGTCGCGTTTGGCTTGCGCCGGCTGAAGGTGCGGGCTGCAGAAATCGACCGTCGCGTGCGAGAAGTCGCTGCGATGCTGAACCTCGACGGGTTGCTCGATCGCAAACCGCGAGCAATGTCGGGCGGCCAGCAGCAGCGCGCTGCGATCGCTCGGGCAATGATCAAGACACCCGAGGTATTCCTCTTCGATGAGCCGCTGTCCAACCTCGACGCGAAACTGCGAGCCCAATTACGAGGCGATATCAAGCGGCTACACAAGCGCCTGAAGACCACGACGGTGTATGTGACGCACGACCAGCTCGAGGCCATGACGCTCGCCGACCGTGTGATCCTGATGCGGGGCGGGCGGATTGAGCAGGCCGGCACGCCATCTGATCTGTACCATTTCCCGTATACGCTGTTCGCCGCAGGGTTCATCGGCACACCCGCCATGAATCTCATATCCGGGACGGTCGAGCGAACAGGTGAAACGTGCTTCGTCCAGGTGCAGGGCCAGCGCTGGGCTCTTGTCGGGCCGCGTTTCGCAGGGCTGCAGCACCGCCAGGCGGTGAAACTGGCGATCCGGCCGAACTATCTGAAGGTGGCGTCCGCAGACGATGAGTTCGGCTCGCTAAGGCTTCGCGGCAAGGTGGAGCTGATCGAACTGCTGGGCGCGGAGGCGCTTGTCACGTTCGAATTCGCCGGCGAACGCCTGGCCGCCCTGGTGCCAGCGGGTGACCTACCCGAACTGGATAGCGTGGTAACGTTTCAGTTCAAAGTAGCCGACCTGCACGTTTTCGATGCCCAGACGGAGCAAAACGTCTCATTGCCTGTTCCTCAGAGCATCAGAACAACGCTCGCCGGTCCGCCACATCAAGAATTGGGTGTACAGGGAGCGGCTTAGCATTAACAAAAGAAGTCGCGGCGTCGAGACGGCCGAGGAGGAGAAGCGGTATGAATCCGGACCTGGAGTTGGTATACACGCGACGGGACGAGTCGTTCCGTGCCTGGGCGCACGACTATCCGCATACGGTAGCGAAATGGCACTTTCATCCGGAGTATGAGATTCACGTCATCCGGGCGTCGACCGGCAAGTTTTTTGTCGGCGATTTCATCGGTGACTTCGCGCCAGGTAACCTGGTGATCACCGGGCCGAATTTACCGCACAACTGGATCAGCGAAGTCGGCGAGCGCGAAACCGTGCCGTCACGCGACGTGGTCCTCCAGTTTTCGCGTGACGCGGTCGAACGCATGGTGGCCGCGTTCACCGAATTGCACTCGATCGTCGGCCTGGTCGACGATGCAGCGCGCGGGATACAGTTTCCGGATGCGGTGGGCCTGGCCATTGCGCCAATGATGCTGGAGCTTGCTGTTTCACACGGTTGTCGCCGCGTCGAATTGTTGATGTCGATCTTCGACAGGTTGTCGGCGTGCACCGAGCGCACCTTGCTGGCGGGACCCGCATACGATGTCAACGCGCATCGCTACATGCAGTCCACGATCAATCAGGTGCTCTCGTACATTCAGCAGAACCTCCCGGGCACATTGCGCGAAGCTGATGTCGCTGAGCTTGCCGGCATGAGCGTGAGCACGTTCACACGCTTTTTCCGACGACATACGGGGTGTACGTTTGTGCAGTACCAGAACCGGCTCCGGATCAACGAAGCGTGTGAACTGCTGATGTGTTCGACGCTTAGCGTGACGGAGATCTGCTATCGCGTTGGCTTTAACAATCTGTCGAACTTCAATCGTCAATTCCTTTCAACGAAAGCGATGCCGCCATCGAAGTTTCGCGCGCTGCATCAGCTTAACGAACACATGATCGCGGCTTGACGTTTTGCTTCGGCAAGACGAGCCGGCCGCAAGAACCAGGACGACACTCTTGACTTTCCTTGGAATCGACCTTGGGACCTCCGAGGTAAAAGCGCTACTCACAGACGACGAATCGCACACGATCGCCACCGGCAGTGCACGACTTGAAGTCGAGAATATTCACCCCCACTGGTCCGAACAGAGCCCGCAGGCGTGGTGGCACGCCACACTTGATGCAATCGCGCAGGTGCGGGCGTCCAATCCCGCTGGCTTTTCGGCGCTACGCGGTATTGGGTTATCTGGACAGATGCATGGCGCGACCCTGCTTGATCGCGCCGGTCAGGTGTTACGCCCGGCGATCCTGTGGAACGACACCCGGGCGTTTGCCGAATGTGTGGAGCTCGAAGCGCTGGTTCCAGAGTCGCGCTCGATTACCGGCAACCTTGCGATGCCGGGTTTCACCGCGCCGAAACTGCTCTGGCTGTCTAAATACGAACCGGCCGTGTTCCGCGCAGCGCACAAGATCCTGTTGCCGAAGGACTACGTGGCGTGGCGCTTAACTGGCGAGTTCGTCTCCGAGATGTCCGATGCGTCGGGCACACTGTGGCTCGACGTCGCGAAGCGTGACTGGTCGGACAGGATGCTCTCCGCGACCGGCCTTTCGCGTGAGCACATGCCCAGGCTGGTAGAAGGCAGCGAGGCTGCGGCACAGTTAAACGATACATTGCGGCGCGAATGGGGCATTGCTAGCCCAGTGCTCCTTTGCGGCGGTGCGGGTGATAACGCAGCCAGCGCGATCGGCATGGGCGTCGCCGACGCCGGTAGCGCGTTCCTGTCATTGGGCACGTCTGGCGTGCTGTTTGCCGGAACTGACCGGTTTGCGCCGAATCCCGCGCAGGCGGTGCACGCGTTCTGCCATTGCTTGCCGGACCGCTGGCATCAGATGAGCGTCATCCTGTCGGCGGCTTCAAGTCTCGCGTGGCTGTCCGACGTGCTTAAGAAGGACGTCGCCGAGCTTGCCGGCTTGGCCGAGAAGGCCGACGCGCGGGGCGCACCGCTGTTCCTGCCGTACCTGAGCGGTGAGCGTACGCCTCACAATGACGCGAATGCAAAGGGTGTGTTCTGGGGGCTAACCAGCGCTCACGGTGAGGCCGACCTTGCGTACAGCGTGATGGAAGGCGTGGCTTTCGCGATGGCCGACGGTTACGCAGCGCTACAAGGTGCCGGGACGGCGCTGGGCACGGCGTCTTTCATTGGAGGCGGCTCGCGTAGCCGTTTCTGGGCGAAGCTTTGTGCAACAGCCACTGGCGTTGCAATGCGCCGCCATCATGGCGGAGATGTCGGCGCCGCTTTAGGCGCTGCACGGCTTGCGCGGTTGGCCGTCACGAAGGAGAACGTCAAGCAGGTGTGTACGTCTCCGGCAACGATCGAGGTATGCGAACCCGACGCAGGGCACCGGACCGTGACCCGGGACCGGCTCGCGCGATATCGCAGAATATACGCGGCGCTTAAAGACGAATTTTCCAGATAGATGTTCATCCAGATCCGTGTATCTCGAAGTTCCGGATTGAGATTGCTTATGTCTTTGCCAGCCTTCCTGTCGCGCCGTTGCTTCTTTCTGTGTCCATGGCCAAGATTGCTGGCGAGGGTGCGCGAGGCGTCGTGAGAATCGCGGCGTTCGATCCCAACTTGCCTGTGGGCGATCAAGTATGGACGAGCGTTGCACCTGACTGTGGACGGTTGCGTCAGGCAGTACGCGGCCATCTGGACGACCTCGGTCCGACGATACTCACAGTTGATAGCGGACGCTCACAGACGCCCACTTCCTTGTCCGGCTATCAGACCAGGCTGATGACCTGCCTGCAGTCACGCCCCAACGAATGACCGCTGTCTGGGTTGACGCAGACGTTCAAACGTCCGCTCCACTCTGTGGATGAACGACCGAAACTGGCCGAACCCGAAAATTCGGGTTCCGGCCGAGACTCACGGAGTGCGCCAGCGCCGCGAATTCGGGATTCCGCTGAATGCGAGCAGGCCTGCGGAGTGGCCGCTTGCCCCCGCTTCAATCAGAGGTTCGACACGCAGCCATTATTCGACTAGGCTTATCAGAAGCCCCGTGCTGCACAAACGCGTTGAAAATCCGCCAAGAAAGATTCGATTCAAACATCTGTTTGCAGGGTATCTCACGATAAGCTACCGACCATGGACGACATCTCTCCGCAGGCCTTCGTCGATGCCGCGATCGCCTATCAGAAGACTGCCGCAGTGAAAGCCGCCGTCGAGCTCGATCTGTTCACCGCGATAGCGGACGAGCACGGCGACGTTAAGCGTATAGCCGAGCGGGTAAAGGCCGCCGAGCGCGGTGTGCGCATACTCTGCGACTTTCTGACCGTGCACGGGTTTCTGCAGAAGGAAACGGGACAGTACCGATTGACGCCGTCGACCGCCGCATTCCTGACGACTTCCTCGCCGGCCTGGACGGGGAGCATCGTGGATTTCCTGGCGGCTCCTGAAATGACGGCACTGTGGCTGGACGACCCTGCGGCGTTCGTTCGCAACGGAGGAGCCGTAGGGCTGGGCAACATCGCCCCCGAGCATCCCGTCTGGGTGAAGTTTGCGCGTGCGATGGCACCCTTCGTGACACAAACCGCACAGAGCATCGCGCAACACGTGAGTGCACGGCCTCAGGCACCGAAGCGCGTGCTGGACATTGCAGCCGGGCATGGGCTGTTCGGAATCGCGATCGCCGAAGCGATCCCCGGCGCGGAAATCGTGGCGACCGACTGGCAACCGGTTCTCGAGGTCGCGACGGAGAACGCCGCAGCGGCCGGTGTCAGTTCGCGTTACCGTACGGTCGCCGGCAGTGCGTTCGAAGTCGATTGGGGTACGAATTTCGATCTGGCGCTGGTCACGAACTTCCTGCACCACTTCGATCCGCCAACCTGCGTGGAATTACTCTCGAAAGTCCGCAGGAGCCTCAGTCCCGCAGGGCGAGCGCTCGCGGTGGAATTTGTTCCCGACGAGGATCGCGTGTCGCCGCCGTTCGCAGCCGCGTTTTCCTTTATGATGCTTGCATCCACGCCGCAAGGCGACGCGTACACCGCGCGCGAACTCGAGCAAATGGGCCGCGAAGCCGGCTTTTCCAACGTAACGGTGACGCCGCTGCCACCTTCGCCGCAAGCCCTCGTTGCATTCGAGTAGCGCACACCCCTCGCGCTCCAGGCACCGCATTTCGTAATGGAGACGGCGTTCAGACGATGTCGATGTTGAAGGTTGCGCTGCCGGCCGACCTGACGGTCGACGCCGAGGTGTGCTCGGCACGGGCGCGGGCGGCTATCTTTCGCCGTCGCGGACGCCCGACGACGTATGCTCTTGCTGACGTACAAAACCTGGTCGATCTTGCTCGTCCTGCGGTCGATGCCGCTCGCAGCCTCGTCGATACCGGAGAACTCTCACTTGCAGTGATCGCCGGAGAGACCGGATTTGGCGATACCGAAAGAATGCGCAGAGCATTCGTCAGGACGCTCGGCCACCCCCTCATTGCTTCACGGGATTTTCAAGAAGGGTTCCGCACCTTGTCCACGGCTCAGTCCCCGCACATGGTTGCGGCGCGATTGGCAGCAACCCTGTACACGGCGATCCGTCAGCGGGCCGCGCTTAATCGTTGCCTGCCTGAAGGCGGTGCGTTTCAGCGGAGATCGAAGTACGGATGCCGAAAGCAGGCGCGTCCGGCGACGCCAAGCACATCACTTGCGGGCTGGATGGTCGCCACCGCGAGACCCGCTCCTGCGAATGCGCAGGCGCCGGACACCAGCGCGACGGCGCGCAGCGCGTCAGTGATGGCGTCGGTTTCCGCCTTCGCCGCACCAGTTCGATGAACACTTTACAGAGCCGACATTGGAATCCTCAACGGCGGCTTTCCGGTTGGTGGTGTGAACGCGTACTGCCGGCCAGGAGGAGTCCCTCGGTGCGTGCCTCTGAACGACCGCTTAGCCGTTACTATCGGACCATCAATCGATGGCCAATGAGACGCAGGACTATGCGATTTTTTATTACTCGCAGAAGCGGCTGAGAGGGCAGAACTATAGTTCCCCACGTTTGTCGCTTGACGCCTGATCATCGCTCTTGTCATCTCGTTTTTCCACAGAACATCTTGCCTCCGAGGCAATGCGAGTTGAGAAGACTCCAATCTCTCGACTAATACAGTGTCGCCTTGGATCGAGAATCGGTAGGACGGATTTGGCGCGTAACTGGTCGTGATCCGCGCATCAGTACTTTGGGCCGCGCGATCCCTATGAGGCACTCCGCACGCGCCTTCCGGAACAGGTCTTTACTCTCGCGCATGCCTCGTCCACGGCCACGCAGATTTCTTTTAAGCGTTGGCACCACCATCGACGGTCAGCGTCGAGCCGGTGACGTAGCTTGCGCTGGCACTCGCGAGGAATACCACCGCCTGCGCGATGTCCGCGCCTTTGCCATAGTCGCCCGTCGCCGTCAGCGATTTCAATGTCGATGCAAACGGACCTTCGACCGGGTTCATGTCGGTATCGATCGAACCCGGCTGAACGAGATTCGCCGTAATACCCTGTGACCCTAGCTCTCTCGCAAGGCCTTGGGTGAAGGCCACGAGCGCGGATTTTGAACCCGCATATACTCCGAGCACCGACGCCGGAACCCGATCGGCAAAGTAGCTTCCGATCGAAATGATCCGCCCGCCGGTCTTGAGATGAGGAATCGCCGCCTTTGCAGTTATGATCGGCGCACGCACGTTGACGTTGAGGGTCGCATCGATGTCTTCGATCGAAATATCTCTTACGTTACCCATTCGAAGAATGCCGGCATTGTTGACCAGGATGTCGAGCCCGCCCAGCGTTTCGACCGTCTTCTGCACCGACGCTTGAATCGCCGATGCATCTGCGCTGTCGGCCTGGATGGCAACGCCACGTCGGCCTTCCGCTTCGATCGCCTTCACGACACTAGCGGCCTGCTCCGCCGATTTTTCATAGGTGATCGCCACATCTGCGCCGGCTGCTGCCAAGGCCTTCGCGATTTCAGCCCCGATTCCCCTGCTTGCTCCCGTTACCAGAGCGCGTTTTCCACTCAGCGTCATTACAATCTCCTTGGTGTGTAAAACGATACAGACGGTTATAAATTGCCGTCTGCCTGTGTTAAGGAAGGTCTGCACAACCCGCTTTTGAAGCATTACCTTTCGCATCAAGCGCAGCCTCGGCCTTCAGATCTTTGTTGGTGAGTTGATTGCCATGGTTTTTCCGCGCGCCGGAGCGCTCCAACCAGACATGTGATCTTCATCGGCCCGGTGTTTCAAGCTTTGCGCAAAGCTCTACGCGCCATCCATAAATTGCCCAAAGCAAACAGCGTAGTGATCTGGGCGGTGTTCTTCATCAAACCACGATAGCGGGTCTTCATGTAACCGAACTGTCGCTTGAGGATGCGAAACGGGTGTTCGACCTTGGCCCGAATACCCGCCTTCAGGCGCTCGATCTGATCATAGATCGCGTCCAACGAGTCGCTCAGATCCAGTTTCCTGCGCTTTGCCGGTCGCATCGCCACATGCCAACGAACCGCGTCAGTCTCACAACGCTTTTCGATACCCTGATAACCGGCGTCCGCATACACGTCCGTTTCCTCACCATGCAGCAACGCCTGGGCTACGGTGATGTCGTGAACATTGGCCGCCGTTCCAATGACCGTATGGACCAGGCCCGAGTCGGCGTCCACGCCGACATGCATTTTCATCCCGAAGTACCAGTTGCCACCTTTCTGCGTTGATTGCATTTCCGGATCACGCGTGCCGGAGCCATTCTTTGTCGAACTGGGCGCGGCAATCAGAGTGGCGTCGACTGCCGATCCAGCCTTGAGCATCAGGCCTTTCTCCGTCAGGATTTCATTGACCAGCGCCAGCATTTGCACCGCCAGTCCGTGCGTTTCCAGCAGATGGCGGAACCGGAGAATCGTGCTTTCATCCGGCAAGCGAACCATCCCGCCGTCGAGACCCGCGAACTCGCGATACAGCGGAACGTCATAGAGTGCCTCTTCCATGGCAGGGTCTGACAGACCGAACCATTGCTGCATGAAATTAATCTGCAACATCGTTGCAATCGGGAACGGCGGCCGACCGGTTTTGCCCGTGGGATAGTGCGGCTCAATCAGCGCAATCAGCTTCAACCAGGGCACAACACGTCGCATCTCATCGAGAAATTCCCGCTTGCGCGTGCGCTTCGTTGACAGATCCAGACCAAGACCAAGCTGCGTCATCACGTTGCCCCCCACCTAATTCGCTCTGTTTCCAGGATAGCTCAGCAACAACGCAATGCCAGGACTTTTGCAGATCTTCCTTAACAATCAAATTTCATCGCCGCAAAACGCGACGCCTCAAGGCGCCATCTGATCAAGCGCACCCTTGCCCTTCACGGGTTTGTCATCCCTGGCGAAAAAGAGCCTGAAGCTCGGCATACGGCACAGGCGTGTCATCGAGCGATTCAGAGCGACCACTCTCCAGGAATTCGCGTGCGATGGCCTTCGCTTTACCGAGCACGACTTGCGAGATGCCGCTGCCCGCACTGAGCCGACGAACCCCTTGCTTACCGAGCGTCGCGGCATCGGCAAGCCCGGGAACCGCCATGACGTTAAGCGGTATCCGGATCGAGCCGGCTATCGTCTCGATATCGGACGTATGCACAAGTGCAGGAAGAAAAAGACCATCCGCGCCCGCCGATGTATACAGCTTCCCTCGTGCGATCGACTCTTCCGGCTGCGTCGATTTCTCGACAAGGCTTGCCAGAAAAACGTCGCTGCGTGCGTTAATGAAGAGTTCCGAACCGGACTTCGCAACGGCACGCTTGATCGCCTCGATCTTGGAAGCGAGAAGCGACGCTGCGTCCGGGCCGTCCTCGATATTGATGCCGGCAATTCCTAGCTCCACCAGCCGCATGACATGGTCCGCAACCGTTTTCGGGTCGTCGGAATAGCCGTTTTCAATATCGACCGACAGTGGCACCTTCAGAACGCGGATGATGCGTCGAACAGTGGCTACAACCTCATCGAAGGGAAGAACCCGTCCGTCCGGATAACCCAGTGCCCATGCGAACCCTGCGCTGGTCGTCGCGATTGCCGGAGCGCCTAGCGCTTCGACAAGACGTGCACTCCCGGCGTCCCACACATTCGGTAACCGTAGCGGCGATGCATTGCGGTGCAACTGATGAAATGTGCTTGCGTGAGACATTGTTGTTCCTCCTTGCGGATCAGGTAAGGCCAGCGCGAAGAGAGCCCAAATACCGGCATCGTGCACAGTCTTCGTCCGGCGATTGCATTGATGATTAACTGGCAACGCTCACGCAGCAACAACGCGCTTCGCCGTATTTGAGAACGACGCAATGCGACGCGTTGCAAGCCCGGACACGACGATTGCGATGACCACCGGAACGCTGGCGAGGTAGCCCAGGTTGTGAGTGCCGATGAGCGGAATCATGGCTGCACCGAGGGCGCCCGCGATCGACACACCCACGTAGGTCGCCGACGTATTCAGACCGACCAGCACGGAGGTCATCGGCGGATTGAGGCTCGCGAGTCGAAACTGTTGCGGCACCAGTACACCCCATGCACAGGCTCCCCAGATCGTGACCGCGATTGCCGCACTCCAAAGGTGTGCGCCGGTGATCGGCATCGTGAGGATGGCGATGGCGACGATAGAGAGTTTGATCACGACGACCTTGTGCGAGCCGATCCTGTCGAGAATGCGTCCGGTCAGCAGATTCGAACAGGTGCCCGCAAGCCCCCATAGCACCAGCAGTCCGCCGAGCAACACTGCGCTGTGACCCGTCGCACGGTCGAACACGACGGAGAAGTAGCTGAACATGATGAAGGTACCGATCTGCGCCAGCACCGTCGTGGCAAGCGTGAGTCCGACGCGGGAATCCGTGACCGGAGACAGACGCCCGGTGAGCGAGATGGCGGGCGGCAGCGGGACTTCGGGCAAAAACGCCAGGATACCGGCGAACGCAGCAGCGCCCAGCACGGCGACCAGCACCAAAGTCCAGTGCCAGCCCGCAAGCCCGCCGATCACCGCACCGATCGGCGAGCCTAGCGCAGTCGCCGTCGTCAGGCCGGCAACGATGATCGACAACGCATATCCGCGACGCTCGGGCGGCACGAGCGATGCACCGGTTCCGCTGGCAGTCGGTGAGAACATTGCTGCACCAAGACCGGCAAAAGCCCGCGTGGCCAACGCGATGCCGAAGTTTGGCGCAACGATGGTACCGAGATTGGCGATGACGAACAGCCCGATACCGCTGAGCAACAGACGCTTGCGCGCAACGTTGGCAGCCAGCGCCGCGATGGTCGGACCGAGTAGTGCGTAGCTCAGTGCATAGACACTGATCAGCTGGCCGGAAGCGCCGATGCTAACGCCGAACGAGTGAGCAATTTCCGGCAGGATGCCCGCGAAGACAAAGCTGTCGGTGCCAAGCGCGAACATGCCAAGTGCGAGTGTTAGAAGGCGGCGATCCATGGGGACTTCTCCGTAAAGATGGCGAGTAGAGTTGCTTGACGAAACTATAGGTAAGCCGCGCGGGCCGCACTACCAGGCGGAAGTGGGAAGCTGTTCCCCACAAAACGGACAGGTGGATTGCCGCGCACATTGCTGCTACGCGGCACGAAGCGGCAAGTAGGCGCACGTAGGCGCACGTAGGCGCACAAAACGCGCCCCTACGAGTCAGTTCGTCTGGGCGACGTGCTGCTCAGGAGCGTCCCATCCGCCTCCCAGCGAACGGAACGTTCTCACCGCAGCGCGGGCAGCGTCTGCCTTCGTCGCATCGAGATCGTTGCGGGCATCGAGAAGCTGTCGATCGGCATCGAGCACATCGGTCAGCGTGATCGAACCTGCGCGATACGCCTTCTCCGAGAGATCGCGCGCCTTCATCAACGAGTCGACCTCCTGCTGGATTTCCTGCAAACGGATCTCCGTTTGAGAAAGCGTCATCAAGGCGTCTTCGACGTCCTCAGTTGCCTTGAGCGCTGCCTCGCGATACTGCGCGAGTGCTTCCGCATACGATCCGCGCGCATTCCTGACCTCGGCATCGACCTTGCCGAAATCGAAAAGAC
This sequence comes from Paraburkholderia sp. MM5482-R2, assembly GCF_050436125.1. NCBI lineage: Bacteria > Pseudomonadati > Pseudomonadota > Betaproteobacteria > Burkholderiales > Burkholderiaceae > Paraburkholderia > Paraburkholderia sp. MM5482-R2. Next base: position 313,525 of record NZ_JBNDLP010000004.1, read on the forward strand.
GCCATTGCAGCGCGCCTGTCCCGACAGGCTGGAACGACTTCGCACTGAGGAAGCCGCTGCCGGTGATGCTGTCGAATCCCAGTGCGCCGGCGAGCGAAATCTTCGGGTAGTACTCGGAAAGTGCCGCGCCGATCGCTTCGTTCGAGGCTGCCAGATGACGCTCTGCAGCAATGATGTCAGGGCGGCGTCGCAGCACATCGACGGGCTGATCCATACGTCCGATCGCGGGAACCTCCGGAATCGCGCCAGCGTGCGCGCCGAGTTCCACCGCATAGGTGCCCGGCTGCGCACCCATCAGCACATCGAGTCGATTCAATTGAGCTTCGAGCGTCACCCGTAAGCTCGGGACAGTGGCCCGTGCCTGACGCAACAGGGCTTCCGCCTGTGCGACTTCGCGCGCGTCGGCGGCACCGGCCTGCTTGCGCGCTTTCACGAGTTCGAGCAGATGTGCATCGGTATCCACCTGATCCTGCGTGACTGCCAGTGCCGCCTGCAGTCCTCTGATTTGCAGATACGCGTCCGCGGCGTCGGCCGCCACTGTTACGCGCGTTCCAAGTTGCGCAGCCTCGGCGGCCTGTTCTTCGTCAGTGGCGGCTGCATGCGTGCGCCTCAAGCCGCCGGCCAGATCGATTTCCCAGCTTGCAGTCGCACCCGCGACATATTCCTTCTGGTTGCGACTGTAATTGGGGAATGCGCTCGCGAGCGTGCCTAGAGGACTCTGGACACTCTGATGCTCTGCCGAATACGACGCGTTGGCATCGACGGTAGGAAGCAGTTGCGCGCCCGCTGCCTGAGCCGCAGCGCGCGACTGCGCAACCCGTGCGATCGAAGCCTGAATACTCAGGTTTTGAGCCAGCGCGCGCTGTACCACCTTGACCAGTTCTGGGTCGTCGAACCCGGTCCACCAGCTATCGAGTTTCGGTGCCGGCAGCGTCGTCTGGCGGTCAGCGACTGTCTTCGCGTTGTGGAACGATGTCATCTCGATGTCGGGCGCGACATAGTCCGGTCCGACGGCACAGCCCGCAAGGAAAGCGCTGACGATCAGACTGCCCATGATCGCTTTCGATGTTCTGGATATGACGGTGTTCATTTCACTTCTCCTCTACCGAGTTGCCGGGGCAACGCTGGCGTGTCCTTGATGCCAAGCTTGCGAACGAAGGCAAAAAACGCAGGCGTGAACGCAAGCCCGAAGAGCGTCACGCCGAGCATGCCGAAGAACACCGTCGTGCCGAGCGACTGCCGCATTTCCGAGCCTGCCCCGCTTGCGATGGCAAGTGGCGCGACCCCTGCAATAAACGCGAACGACGTCATCAGGATCGGGCGCAGTCGCACGTGGGCTGCATGGACCGCCGCGTCCTCCGCACCGACACCGTCCTCCTCCTGGCGCTGCTTCGCGAACTCGACAATCAGGATCGCGTTCTTCGCCGCGAGCCCCACAAGGACGACAAAACCGATTTGCGCGAGGATGTCGATCGGCATCCCTCTAACGTTCAGTCCAATCGCGGCTGCGAGAAGACACATCGGAACGATCAGAACGATCGCGAGCGGTGTTTTCCAACTTTCATACTGCGCGGCAAGGACCAGAAAGACGAACAACGCAGACGCCGCGAAGATCACGAGCGGCGACATGGTCTGCTCTTTTTGCTGATGAGCCAGGTCGGTCCACTCATAGGAGACCCCGTTCGGAAGCACCTGATCCGCGAGATGTTCCATATGCTCGATCGCGTCTCCCGATGAGTAGCCTGGCCCGGCCGCGCCCATGATTTCTGCGGCGGGATACATGTTGTAGCGAGGCACCCGATAGGGTTCGGTCACGTTCTGGAATGTCGCGACACTGCTGACAGGCACCATTTCACCGGCCGCATTGCGGACCTTGAGACGGCCGATATCCTCCGGCGTCTGACGGAATGCCTGATCGCCCTGCACCCGAACCTGATACGTGCGGCCCATGAAGTTGAAATCGTTCACGTACTGGGAGCCGAGATAGAGGTTCATCGTCGAAAACACATCGGTTGGCGTGAGACCGACTTTCTCTGCTTTCAGGCGATCGATATCCGTGAACACGGACGGTGCTCCGGCGTTGTATAGCGTAAAGACGCCGCCGAATACCTTGTCCTTGTTAGCCGCTGCGACCAGAATATTAGCGGCCTTTGCGAGTGCCTGCGGACCCACGCCACCGCGATCTTCGAGCATCAGCTTGAAGCCACCCGCTGAACCCAGTCCCTGAACCGGCGGTGGATTGACCACGACGACGACCGCATCCTTGACGACCGAGACCCGCTTGCGCAGCGTGACCAGCATCGATGCTGCGTTGACGCCTGGGACGTGCTTCCCATAGAGCGAGGGAAGTCCATAGAAAAGCGTACCCACGTTAGGCGCGGTGGTGCCCGTCGTCACATCGAAACCTGCCACCGGCGACGTATGCGTGACACCCTTCATTCCCGGCGTATTCAGAACGATGTCGTTGATCTCCCGGATCACCTTGTCGGTGCGCTCGAGGCTCGAACCTGGCGGAAGGAATGCAATGACGGCCTGATATCCGATGTCCTGATCCGGAATAAAACCCGTTGGCATCCTCGACATCTGGAATGCAGTCGCAGCAATCAGCCCTGCATAGACGATCAGCATCACAGTCGTCGCGCGGACGAAACGGCCGGTCAGCTTTCCATACCTGGACGACAACCATTCGAACGACAGGTTGAATCGTCCAAAGACTGCATGGTGGATGCGGCCGAGCATACTGGCTCCGCCGTGAGGTTTCTCCATCGCATGAGGCTTGAGAAGCACGGCACAAAGTGCGGGACTCAGCGTGAGAGAAACGAAGCACGAGATGACGGTGGATGCCGCAATCGTAATCGCGAACTGCTTGAAGAAAAGACCGGAGATGCCGGACATCAAGGCCGTGGGACCGAACACTGCGCACAGCGTGAGCGCGATGGCAATGATCGCGGTCGAGACCTCGTTCATCGTTTGATGCGCCGCTTCTCGTGGTGACATGCCACGCGCCATATTCCGTTCGACGTTCTCGACCACCACGATTGCATCGTCCACGACGATCCCAACGGCGAGGACCAGTCCGAACAGTGAGAGGTTGTTAATCGACGCGCCGAACAGCGAAAGGATCGTGAAGGTTCCGACCAGCGAAACCGGAATCGCGACGACCGGAATGATCGTGGCGCGCCAGTTCTGAAGGAACAGATACACCACCCCCACCACGAGTAGCACGGCAATGGTGATCGTTTTGGCGACTTCTTCGATGGACTGACCGACGAACGTCGTGGGGTCGTAGATCTTGATGTAGTCGATGCCGGGCGGGAAGCTCTTCCTTAGTTCCGCCATCTTTTTCCAGACGGCATGCTCGACCTGCACGACGTTCGCATCGGGCGTAGCAATCACGAACCAGGGCGTCGACGCGTAGCGGTCTGCATAAGCCTTGGAACCGTAATCGACCGAGCCCAGTTCGGCGCGACCGATATCGCGAATCCGGGTAACACGACCCTGCGAGTCAGACTTGACGACGATATCGCCGAACTGCTCGGGCGTCTTGAGACGACCCAGCGCATCGACGTTGATCTGGTAAGCACCGGTGCCTTTATTCGAAACGGGCGGTTGATTGAGGACGCCCGCCGACAAGGGCGCGTTCTGAGCGCGAAGTGCCGCCAGAATTTCGGTGGCGCTGATGTTGTACGACGCAGCCTTGTCCGGATCGATCCAGATCCGCATTGCGTACTGCCGCTCGCCGAATAGCTGGAAGTCCGACACGCCCGGCAGACGCGCGATCTGGTCGCGGATCTTGAGCATATAGTTCGACATGTACTCAGGACTGCGTGATCCGTCGGGCGAGTAGACGTGTACGCCGAGCAGAAGGGCCTGAATCGTCTTCTTCACCTGGACGCCTTGCAGCTGCACGTCCTGCGGCAAGCGCGACAAGGTATCTTCGACGCGGCTACGTGTCAGCAGCAGCGCAGTGTCCGGGTTCGTGCCGACCTTGAAGATCACCGTGATCGTCAGCTGACCGTTACCCGTCGACTGGCTCGAAATGTAGTCCATGTTCTCGACGCCGTTGATGGACTGTTCAAGCGGCGTTGCAACGGTGCGGGCAATGGTATCGGCCGACGCACCCGGATACGACGTCGTAATCTGGATCGTCGTGGGAACGATGTTCGGATATTGGGCCACGGGCAACGACATCATGGTTGCCAGACCGATCAGAACCACGAATATGTTGAGCACCGCCGCAAAACGTGGGTGCTCGATAAAGAAGTGAGTCAGTTTCATGATGCCGCTCCTTCGTTACCCTGCTCCGTCGAGAACCTTATCGTTCCGGCTTGCGGGGAAATCTTCGCGCCGGGATGGACAGCCGCAATGCCGTCGATCACGACGCGATCAGTCGGCTTCAATCCAGAGCGGATGATTCGCAGACCGCCGCGGAGATCGCCTGTCTCGACCTTTCTCGGCGTGGCCACGTTGTCGTCTCCAACGACGTAGACCATGTGGTCCGTCTGGTCCTCGAGTACGGCGGCGTCGGGCACGAGCAATGCCGGTTGCGGTGCAGTCGTTGCGAGCCGGACACGGGCAAAGCCTCCGGGCGTCAACGACAGATCGCTATTGGGAATGGTTGCGCGCGCGTGGATGGTCCCGCTCGACCGGTCGAGCGCGTTGTCGATGAAATTAAGCGTGCCGGTGCGGGTAAAACCGCTATCGCCGGTCGGCGAAATATTCACCGTGTCGGCCAGCGGCCCTCTCTGCGTTCCACGCGAGCGCTGGAATGCGGCGTAGTCGTTTTCGCTGATATCGAAATCCAGATGGACCGGATCGAGCGAAACGATGGTCGCGAGCAGCGTCGTTGGGCCGCTACCTGCGCGGCTGCCGGACACCAGATTGCCGGTCGACACCTCGTGCGTGCCGATGCGGCCGGTGAACGGTGCCGTGATCTTGCAGCGATCCAGGTCGAACCTGGCGTCGCGAACCAGCGCATTTGCATTGTCGACGGCCGCTTGAGCCGCACGCTGCTCGGCGACTTTCTGATCGACGTTCTCGACCGTGCCTGCCTCCGAGCGCTGCAATTCCTGAGCGCGGGCGAGCTGCCGCGTTGCGAGTGCCAGTCGGGCATTCGCGGATTCCAGTTCGGCTGTCGCTTCACTCAGTTTGATCTGATACGGTTCTGGGTCGATCTCGAAGAGCAGATCGCCTTTATGCACGATGTCGCCGTCCCTGAAGTTGATCTGGGTAAGCGTGCCACCGACCTGCGCACGCAATTCGACGCGGTTCACCGCTGAGAACTGGCCAAAGAACGCGAGCCGGCCTTCGATATCGCGCTGCAATGGCGCACTGACTGCAACGGACGGCGGCGACGGCACGGCAACAGGAGCCGAACTCGACGAATGCAGGTGAAACGCCGTCGCGGCCACGGCGATGACGACAACGGCCGCGACGCCTTTACCGACCCATCGAACGGCCCCGGCGTTTGCCGAGCGTTCCGGAGCAGCGCTCCGTGTCTCGGACTGATCGATTTGAATGTTCATCGTATTCCTAAGTATGGATACAGGCTGGACAACGGCGTCGTATGCCTTGACTCGCCCGTGAGGTGATCCTTCCTTGCTGTCTTGCAGGAAGGCAGCGCCAATAATCCGGAAGCTGGCCGCGTTCCGGGTATGTCCCGTGACATCTACCGGCTAAGTTTCGTGACGCAACTATAGGTAACGCAGTTGCGTCACACTACTGGCCGAAATCGGGAAGCTGTTCCCCATAAACTGATTAAGTTGCATGACGCAACTTGCGCTACGATATGGTCCATCATGTACAGAAAACGCTTCGATGGAATGGACTGTTCGGTCGCTCGCGCCCTCGACGAGGTCGGCGAGTGGTGGACGCTGCTGATCGTTCGCGAATGCACGCAGGGCGGCAGGCGCTTCGACGAGTTTCAGAGCGGGCTCGGTATCTCCCGCAATATCCTGACGGCTCGCCTTGAGCGCTTGATCGAGCTTGAGATTCTCGAACGTTTCCCGCTTGCAGAACGCGCGAATACGTTCGGTTACCGGTTGACCTCGAAAGGGGCAGACCTGTACCCGGTGCTGGTCGCACTCATGCAATGGGGCGACAAGTGGCTAGCGCGAAATGGCAAACCGCCGATCGAACTGGTGGAACATGCAAGCGGGCATCGCGTAGAAGCCGTGGGGGTTCGCTCACCTAGCGGGCAAGCATTGAAATACCAGGACGTGCGGTTTGCGCCCGGGCCAGGCGCGACGAAGGCGACGCGAGAGGTCATCGAGAACCGGAACGACCGGGTACTCGGCAATCAGGATGAAGAATCGTAAGTGGCGAAAGCGGGAAAGATGCTATGACCGCTTTTGCTTGCCGAATCTGGAAAGCGACTCTCTGAGTTTGGGCGCCGCAAAGTCGATGAAGTGACGTAGCTTTATCGCCATCAGGTTTCTGGACACATGCACCAGATGAACCGGCACCGGATCGATTTCAAACTCGGACAGGAGTATCTCGAGTTGTCCGTTTCGAACCGCTTCATCGGCATCGTGTTCGAAGACGAAGGTGATACCGGCACTGTCCATCGCGGCGCTGACGGCAGCGTCCGGCGACGTGACCTCGAGCCGGGCTTTCACTTCGAGCATATAGATCTTGTTGCTCGCAGGAAGACGGAAGCGCCACGGCGACAGATACGGGCTGTTGAAGACGACACACGAATACTTCACGAGGTCGTCGGGTTCGCGCGGGAGTGAATGCTTTGCCAGGAAGTCCGGACTCCCGCAGACGATCGGCCGCAATGAACCAATACGCGTGGCGATCATATTGCTGTCCGGAAGCTCTCCGATCCGCACTGCGAGATCGGCGTGCGAATCGATGAGGTCGATGTTCCGGTCTGAAAGCAGCAGTCGAACGGTGATGTCCGGGTATTGCGCGAGGAACTGGTTGATGACAGGCAAGACATGCAGGCGACCCAGCTGCACAGGTGCCGTCACCACGAGTTCTCCTCTCGCCGTCGAAAACTCACCCGTGGCTTCGTGCTCCTGTTCACGCACGAGATCGAGGATGCGCCGGGCCGCCGCCACATACGACATGCCCGCTTCGGTCAGGGTTAGCTTTCGGGTGGTGCGTATGAGCAAGCGGGTTCCGAGCAGCTCCTCGAGATCGGCCACCTTGCGAGTGAGCGTGCTGACAGGGATTTTCAGTTGACGCGCTGCTGCCGAGAGGCTGCCTCCGTCCACAGCAGTCAGCAACATTTCCATCGCTTCAAGTCGGTCCAAGGCGCTTGCTCACGTAAGGTTCAGCTCGCAGTATTGTATGAGATACAAACATCCCTCGCTGCACAATGACCGGGCGCTTCGCGGCGGTTGTGCGGCGCCGGTTCACGGAAACACATCTCATGGGAGACGCCAATGTATGCACAGGCTATCGCACAATGCGTTCAGGCAGTAAGAGCAATGGAAACCTATCTCGACAAGGCCGAGCGCACCGCGAATGCGAAGAAGTTCGATGTCGCGGTTCTGCTATCGACTCGCCTTGCCCCAGACATGGGCGGGTTGCTCTATCAGATACAAAGCGCTTGCGACTATTTGAAGGGCGGAGCCGCGTGGCTTTCCGGACAGCAGCCACCGCGGCATGAGGACAATGAACACACGCTCGACGAAGCGCGTGCACGCATTCGCAAGACGATCGACTTCGCCGAAAGTGTAGCTGTGGACCAGTACGCGGACGCCGCGAATCGAATCGTCCAGGTGTCGTGGGTGCCCGGTAAGCTAACTGGTGAAAACTATTTGCTGCAGATCGTGATTCCGAATGTCTACTTCCATGTATCTATGGCTTACGCGATCTTGCGCACGAATGGGGTCGACCTCGGGAAAATGGATTTCATCGGTCCGGTCAATTCTGTTGATCTTTGAGCAACACTCTTCCTTGGTCGCAACTCGAAAACCTGCCGCTAACTCCTGCGTCTCCGACCCAAACAAGACTTTTTCAACACAATCCAATCGAAAGCGGACTTTGAACTGCAAGAGCTGACCGCCCGCTTCGGGTCGTGTGCTGTCCTCGCGCAGGCGAAAAGCTTTCATTCGAAATGACCGATGGTCCAAAGACAGCAGAGCAACCCATAGCGGCCCTTGGCCGGAGATTGGCCCAATGACCACAATGGCCGAGCTGCTGCCTCTGAGGCGCCGTCATGAACGACCGGTCCATCTTGTTATCTGCGCTTGAACTCCCAACGTCGCACCGGCGGCGATGCGGTCGACAAGACTCGTTCAGCGAGAAGGCTAACCTGTTCAACCGAAGGTAACGAGCCGCCTGAGTGTCGCGACGGTGAGTTCGGGATGCCCCGTGAGAAACGGCAATCCATGATCGGCAGTCTGAGCGACGCGCGGAGCCGCATGGGGCGGTAAGCCCTCTAGTCGCGCTCGTGAAATTCCCAGGGATTCATCCTGTCGACAGATACCGGTGCATTGGGTCGGGGCACGACGCCCTTCAGGGCTTGCATTGAGCCATCCGGTCCGGACGGCGGATCGACGCGAAGCCAACGCCCCAGCGTATCGCGGACACACTGCTGGCAAAGGTCAAGGCTCACATGGGCGCCGTCGCCGAAAATCGAGCCAAAGCCGCCACGCCAATCGAGCGACATCTTTTCGTACCACTCCCCCTGATCGTCAACGGGCGTCATGCGCCGGCCGCAGCGGTCGCATGTGCATGCCGCGACCTCCTGCACCGTCCTGTCCCGGTATTCGCGCATGACCTATCCTTTTCCCCAGTCCGAATTTTCCCAGTCCGGCGGCACGAGACCAAGCTGCTTCGCAGTGTCGACCGGCAGGCGCAACAGCACCGTGCCCGGGCCGCGCTCCATGTTGCCGAGCATCGTGACTTCAGCGGCTACACCGTCGAGCTCGAGATACACGACGTCCTCCGGCTCAAGAATCTCGGTGTAGAGATCCCAGCCGGGCTGATCACCCTCTTTCGCCTGATACCTGATGTGGTTCCTGGTACTCGTGAATCCCTGTCCCTTTTGCGAGCGTTTCGCCGATGCCCTGATTGTCGGTGGCCAATCGCGCAGATACTGGATGCGGTCAGCGGCGTCACTGACAGCCGCCCCTCGTTTCACTGTTCATCATGCGATCCCGGTTGGCCAGAAAGGTTCGCAGGTGCTCCGGCCTTATCCCTTCTTCCCGATGGAGCAGCCGATCTGAATGCGGCCATGACAGACTCGAGTCGATAACCGCAATATGCTCCAGGGAGCGCCATTGTCGCAATCTCCGATGCCCGGCGTATAGGGTGTAGGGCGAGAAGCAGGTTGGCCGGGCGGCCGCGCTGCCTGACGCTTATCAAATTTACAGCGCATTCCAGAACGCCATCATCGCTCATCACTGACCGTGCACCGCACTCGGGTTCCGGAGAGCCTTTCACTATGGGACGATCGATCCCGTTGCTGCAATGGCGGTACAGGAATGGGAGCGAGAGAACGGTGCGTGAGAACTGTCAGGCATCCTGCGGGCAAAATACCCGCTCATCTTCGACGTCAACCCGACAGTCGCTGATGATCTGGATGCCATTCCAACGGTTTTCTCCCTGTGGGGTTTCGAGTGCGGCGACGGCTGGTTCGATCTGATCGACATGTTGTGCGAGGCTGCAACTTGCTACACGGCACGGCGCACCGCTCTGGCATCAGCGCTGGCCGTTGAGAAAGTCGAACCAGTCGTGCGCAAAGGCACAGCCGTGGTCAGGAATGCCCGAACCGGCCAGCTTCCTGTCGAAGTACGTTCTGGCAGGCTCGGGAATCTCATCCAGACGCACGTAACGGTAGCCTGCGTCATTCACGTGAACCGTCACCTGCGGTGGCGCGGGTCGCGGTGGCAGGGCTTCGCGGCCCTGATTCAGCGCAGCGGCAACACAGCGCGCAACGAGATCCCATACGCTGCCCGCCCATCTCGGATAGCCGCGCACCGTGGCCCGCTCGCCGACCTGCCGGAGCACCGCATCGTCCAGGGCCACCCTGTAGTCCGCAAGAGCCCCGGACCTCACGCGCGCGATGTCCGCCGTCGCGATGACCCGCTTTCCGTCTTCCCGTCCACCGGGCAGCAATTCAATGGTGATTCGAAGCATTCGCCTTTCCTTGTGATCTTGTCATCCGGTACCGCAGTTGCGCGGGCGCGCATCGGGTCGAGGACCCGGACCTGCGCCGCGATCGCCTGCCCCCCAGCAAATCAGGTCGTCCCGGTGGCTCCGCCCGGTCAGCAGAACGCCCCCTCAGAACTTCCAGTAGCCGTCGCGTGGAAGCCCCTGCTGCGCCACGCAGGCGTTGTCGCTTTCGATGGCTTTCGCGTTTTCCTTCCGCCATACCCCGTCCTGCCGGCCGGGCGCAACGCTGCGTACGCCCCGTTGCGCCGCTTATGACCTCTCGAGGCGATGTTCCTTCGCCACACAGACGACGTCCGCGGCCAGCGAAGGGTTCGCCGCTTTCGCCGGCCCGCGGGTGCCGGCCACCGCCTTGCCAGGATCAGCACCGGTGATCCGCCGGGACAGTATGTCGCCGGCGAATGCCGCAGCGTGCTCCATGGACAGCGAAGGCCCCAGCAGGTCACGCATGCGACCATCGGCAACGGCGGTCGTGAACGAAAAGCCCGCCGCGTCCACCGCCAGCATCGCATCCAGCGCCGGAATCCTGAAGGCGAACCCGGCGGCGCGCGCGACCATGCGCGCGACGGTCTGGCGTGCGTGCGACGGATCGATCCCGTATGAGACGGCCACGTCGACCAGTGGCCAGCGATGCGCGCCCACCCCATAGCGGTGGGCCAGCAGGTCGGCATCGCGCGCGGCCTGTGCATCGAGCGGCTGCTCCGGTCGGAGCAGGTTGCGTCCGCGGGTGGCGAGGCACGCCGCGACGCGATGGATGGCAGCCTCGAGCGTTTCCGTGCCGATCGTCACGCGCCAGCGGCCATCGCCTACCCGGGGATGCGACGCCGGCGGCGCCAGCAGTTGCCCGGGCGCGAGCAGCAGGGCGCGCTCCCAGGTGCGAAGGCGCGCCACGGTGAGCGCCCTCGGAAACGTCCCGTGTTCCCACTGCAACAGCGTGGGACGGGACACATGGCAGGCGCGCGCCACCTCCGCGACGCCCAGGCCCAGTTCACTGCGCAGCCGCCGCGCGTGGGGGCCGATTTCCCGGCACCGGGACGGGGGAATGCGCGTCTCGCTGTCACCCTCTCCTTCGCGGGCGACGGCATCCGCTGCATTGAACACGGGGTCCGGCAACGGTCGCGTCCCAGGACCGAGCAGCCATCCCGGCGGCACCTGCAGGGCCGCCTCCAGCGCGTTCACGGTGACGGCTGCGACGGTGTGCGGCCACCGCCCCTGCTCCCGGTGCACCAGGGTCACTCTCGCCACCCCCGCCCTGACCGCGAGATCGTCCTGTGTGATCGCTAACGCCTTGCGTCGGGTCCGCAGGCGCTGTGCAATCCGCGGTACGTCGGATCGTGGAATCCACACACGCATCCCGGCCATCCTGATCCCCTTCATGAGGCTGTTTCTGTTTGAGCGAAGAAATGCGTCCGCACGTCCGGAGACCGGACGACGGCCCGGCCGGCAGCCGCCCGGCTTCAACCGGTGCACGCATAGGCATTGGCGCGCGCGTCATGCAGCGCATGGTGCTCGCCGCCATGGCGCGCGTAGTAGGCGGCGCGCCGCTCGGGGTTGCGCGTGCCTGCGATGTTCTCGATCCGCCAGCCACGCGGCAGCGGGCCGCCCAGCAGGAACCGCAACAGGGCCAGGTCCGTCTCGTAGTCGTAGCACAGCACCGGCCCGGAGTCGCCCGGCACCGCCACGAGCCATGCGCGCAGTGCCTCGCGCAGCGCTGCGAACGGCATCGCGCGCCCCTCGGACTGGCCGAGCTGCGGCAGTACCACGGCGCGGACAAAGTCGCTGCACAGCGCCGGATCGAAATCGGTCCGCTCGCCGTAGAACTCGTACCCGTTCTCGCCCACGAGGGCGAGACTGAGCAGCTGGCACTGCCGGAAGTCGGTGAATTCCGTGTCGAGGAAATACCGGTTGTTCCAGCCGGCCTGCGGCTCGGGTTCAGCCGGCAGTGGCCACCGCATGGCGCCGTGAAAGTGTGTATCCGTCATGTCCGCTACTTCGTCATTTTGCCGTCGGCTCGCCCCGTGTCATCCCACGCGAACCCGCCCGGGGCTGATCCGGGTTGGTCGCCGTCTTCCCTGCGCGCGTCTGACCCGGCCCGCACCTCCGGCCCCGGCACCGTGCGGGGTTCGCGCGCGCCGCGGATCCGCCGCAGCGGCCCGGCGAGCACCGTCACGGGTGTGGGAAACGGGATCGGGACGGCCCCGGTCGCCCCAGTCGCCTCGTCGCGGGTCGCACGCACGAAGCGCCGCAGCCGCGCGCGCAGCGCCTCGGCGGTTTCGTCTGGAAGCGCTGTCGCCCGTTTGCGTCTGCTCATACCGATCCCTTTCTGAGGCCGCAGCCGATGCGCCGGTGGTGCGCTCGCCGCGATAAGGCGGATATGGGGTGTCCATTTGACCGGAGTTAAGCGTAGACTGGGGCAATGGAACGCGCCCACGCCAGCATCCACTACCCTAAGTCCCTTGGGGAGTTTCAGGCCTGGTTCCCGACTGATGCAGACTGCCTGGACTACCTCGAATGGCTGCGATGGCCTTGCGGCTTCGTCTGCCCGTCCTGTGGGCATCACGGAGGATGGCGGCTTGGGGACAACCGGTTCATGTGTACTGGATGCGGTAGCCGCACATCGGTGATGGCTGGCACCATCTTTGACCGGACACGTACTCCGCTCACGGTTTGGTTTTCGGTCTGTTGGCATTTTGCTACCGCTAAAGATGGGATCTCCGCGCTGAGTTTGAAGCGGACCTTGGAGATCGGCTCCTACCAGACGGTGTGGGCTATTCTTCATCGCCTGCGGTCTGTTCTGATTCGCCCCGATCGGGAGCGCCTTTGCGGGAAGGTGGAGGTGGACGAAACCTACATCGGAGGCAAAGAATCCGGACTTTCGGGAGGCCGTGCCAAAGGGAAGAAGATCCTGACGTGTATCGCGATCGAGATCGTGGAGCCGAAGGGATTCGGGCGCTGTCGAATGGCGCCCGTGGCGGATGCCTCCTCGGAATCGCTTCGCTCCTTCGTGTTGGATAACGTCGAGCCCGGGGCGACGGTCATCACCGATGCCTGGCAGGGTTACCGGTGGCTGGAGAAGAATGGTTACATCCATGACCGCCGTAGCCAGCGGGCCGCGTCGGCGCGGGGCGAGGACCCCGAAGAACTTCTGCCAGGTGTGCATCGAATAGCGTCCCTTGCAAAACGTTGGCTCCTGGGCACCCACCAGGGAGCGGTGGATTCTGCACACTTGCCCAGTTACCTGGACGAGTTCGTGTTCCGTTTCAACCGCCGCCGCTCACGTAGCCGAGGGATGCTGTTCTATCGGGTCATGGAGCTTGCTGTCGCCCATGGACCGGTTCGTTACCAAGACCTTGTTATGACCCAGCGCCCAAAGGCTGTTCCTCCAAAGCCGCCGGGGCAACGCGGACATCCGCCCAGCTTGGAGCGACCTTCGCCGAGCCGCCCGTGGAGGCAAAACGCTAACTCCGGTTAAATGGACACCCCATAGGCGGATTATCACCCCACCTCCGGATGTGCATCCGCTGCCAGCCCCGGTCAGCGACGGGCGACGGCTGGCGCCTTCGCCCGCCATAACCGCCTGCCGCGCGCAGGGCGCGTCGCCAGCGCGTACGGCACGGAGAACGTGCGTCCTGCCGACGTCGTGAACCGGGTCACCGTCACCAGTCGCTCGCCCTGGCTGTACTGTTCGGGCTCGGTTGCCCTCACCCGGATCTCGCTCAGCGGTTCGAGCGTCCACTGGTCGACCTCCCGTGCCAGCTTCGTGCTCAGCACGGCCGCGTCGCGCAGTACGACATCCCCGCCCGCGAACTGGTCAAGCGACGGCGCGCTTCCGCTCAGGTCCATCATCACAATCGTCGGCACGGCCCGCGAACCCCGCGGCGAGACCCGGAGGATCAGTACATCCCGCGGGATCAATTGCGAGATAACCCCCCACACCCCTGCGCCCTCAGGCTCAAACGGCACTGCCGACGAAGGCAAACGGTTCTTTTCACTAGTCACAAACATTCAACCACGACCTCAAACGCTTTCGCGATAAATCAACCACCTGATGCCGACGTGCGCTTTCTTCGGGAGCACCATCGCTTCGCGCACGTACGCCGACATCAAAAAATTCTCACATCCTTACTGGATAAGGACTTCGCCAACATACCAACCATCTAATTCCCAGTGTACTGGGAAGACAAATTATAGCGCCGATTGGACAGTACTCCCATTTCACTGGGAGAGAAATTTGGAGTTGGCCGAAGTCTTTGGCGCCCTTCTGCGCGAGCGCCGTATTCACGCCGAGCTAACGCAGGAACAGCTCGCCTTCGAGGCCAATATACGTCGCAACTACGTCAGCATGCTGGAACTCGGCCAGCACCAGCCAACGCTAACGATGCTGTTCGCACTGGCAACCGCTTTGAAATGCTCGCCCGCCGAGCTACTCGCCGAGGTAGAACGGAAGCTGAAAAAAGCTCGTCGGTCCAAGAAAAAAACACCGACTGCTATCAAGACGCGCGTGAACGTTCCCGCCGCTCAGAAGAACGCACCAAAGGTCGCCAGGAAGCCGACAAAAGCTTCCAGCAAACAGGTGCCTACCGGTTCAAAAACAGTCAGATCAAATCGGCGTGCACGAGGAGAAATGACGTGAGCTGCTGACGAAATTATGGACGCGTGATGTCATCATTGCCTCGCCTATAGTCCGGAAGTCAAACATCAACGACCGCACGGAGCCCCACTTTATGAGTCAAACCCGCGGACGATATGCGGGAGTTCGTGACAGCGCGCAACGTCAGCCCCGTCACGTGAAAAAATCTCCAGCCAACCGGCAGGGGCAACCGTACGCGAAAGCGCCGCCTCGAGACTCCGCACAAACCGCTTCGATTTTCAAAACACGTTCCTTCAAGTTCCTCGTCGATGCTGTGGGTGCTGAGAACATCGCGTTAGGACTTCAATCCAGCATGACGCGAGTGGCTGAACTGACAAAAGGTGAACGGTTCACGCCCGAGACCGCATTTCACATGGAAACCACGCTTGGGCTACCGCACGGCTTCTTTGACCAGCCCCATCCGGTTCTCTCGGTCGAAACCATAGCGCGCCTGAAGTCGCCGCTTGATTTCGCGAGCCTGGATGATGAGCGGGAAATCGTGACTGAAGAATCCAACACGGTGCTTGCACCGGACGGCGGCCAACCATCATCTACTGAAGATAACCTGTCCAAGGAAACGGAAATGCCGAAGAAAGCAACTGGCGGGTCGCCGGGGAACGCCAGGAGCAGTAGACGCGAAACGACCCTGCAGCTCGACGCCGCTGTACCGCACAAAGCTTCGCGATCGAAACAGAAAGCAGCGTCTGAAGCAATCCAGCAGCAACCGCTGGCGCTCGAAGACGAGGCCACGGTCGCAAAAGTTCGACGGGATAACCTCCACGTTCTCACGGGTCGCAACGGATCGAAAGCAAGGTTGGGTGTGGTGATGTCCATGAGCGGATCGAACATGGCCCATCGACTTTATGGCAAGAAGCGCATGGACAGTGTTGAAGCAAACCGTTTCACTGAGCGGCTTGGCCTGCCCGCTGGCTGGCTGGATACGCCGCGATCCGAAGCGGAGATTCCGGAATCGGTGTCGCGTTTGCTGACCCCTGCTTCGCGCGGTCGCGAGCCTGTTGAACGACAGGAGCCGCTCGCCAACGCATCCAGCGAAAGCCTGCGGGAAAAGGCGGCAGATGCGAAGGCAAAGGTGCGCGGCCCACGCCCGCGCACGGGTGTCGCGAGCGCTCTGGAAAGCGCCTCCCCTGTTTCCGCAGATTCCGTAGAAGCGAACGGGATGGGTGTCAGCCAGCGAAATCATTCAGGCGATGCCTCCGACGAGCCAGCCGGTCGCAATGCCGCCAACGGCGATAGTGGGCTACCGTCCGTCCCAGCGGCAAAAAGTGAGCCGCTGCCAGTCGCCGCGACGTCGCAGCGAGATCCGGCGACGCAACCCGCTTCCGCGACAAGCCTGGACAATCTTCACGGCATCGCGCCAATCGCCGAAGCATTGATCAAGACGCTGGCAGGTAAGGCACGGACGGGTCGACTGGACGAACTGAAGGCGCTGGAACTTTTGCAGCAGGCAGTTCTCTTGTAAGTCGAGGGTGCGTGCGCCGTGCTGCAAAGGCAACGGGGCTGTGCCGATCATGTCAGACACCTGGTAGTACAAGCAGACGGCACCGCCGATCTGGATGTCCGTTAATGAGACACTTTCTCCTTGATCCGGAGTCGTACAACCAGCCAGAAATCCACGCCGGACAACAGCGATCGGCAAAGCGCATCTGGCCTGTGCAACTGGACGAAGAACCATCATGCTCACATCAATCTTTCAGGAGATTCGTTATGAATGATCCCGGAGAACTATTGGGCCGCTATTAGTGCCCGTCGGGGAATAACAGCAAGCCCTCCCCATCAGATCATAAACGCGAAAGCTTGATGGAATGATTGCTTGCGGCTCACGTCCAATGTGCGACATTGCGGCAACTTCGACGACGAGCGCCGTGTGCAGCGGCGCACGCTTCTCAGAAAGGGGGAAATCCGATTAGTCTCGCGACACGCTCCACCTTTCCGGGACCTGAAACATCCGCACCCACACTCTCTTATTGCCATGCCGTGAGCTCCGAGGCATGCCCACACGCCCTCATGACGACTCTTCAAGTGCACTGAGCTCCGCGAGTGTTATCGGCTTTAGTGGGGGCCGCACGCGCTGGAAACCAACCGCAGCAACGGAGCGACATTGCGCAGATGCAAGCAAATTAGCAACGGTGTAGCCGCATTGACGACCCTGACACGGGCCCATGCCCGCGCGCGTGAACGCTTTGAGCTGGTTCGGCCCCGGCTGGCCGAGCTGCGCGGCCAGCCGTACATCGCCAGCGGTTACCTCTTCGCAGCGACAGACAATCGTCTCATCGGGCGGCGTGAAAATCTCCGTACGCGGCCGATAGATCGAATCAAGCAGAGTCCGCATCGCCAGCTCATGTCCGAGCCGCCGATGCAGCGGCGCTGCAAGCTCGCTTGCGCGCTCGACTGAGAGTGCGCCCGAGGAAAGCGCGACGCCGGTAGCAGCAAGTTCACCGCGTGTGCACGCGGCTTTCGCGCCGCCGATGCCGGCGCCGTCGCCTGCGACATAGAGACCAGTTATGCTGGTTTCACCCCACGTATCAACTTCGGGCTCAAAGCAAAGTTGTGCTTCGTTCCATCGATGGCTGCATCCCATCGCCTGAGTGAAGTGGATAGACGGCACGACGCCTTCATGAACCAGAAGAATGTCGGCAGCCACATCGCCCGACAGCCCGTTCTCGGTGCGATAGACAATCTGTTCAAGACGGCCGATACCGAAAGCGCGAAGGCTACTGACGTTTCGAACAATGGGGAACCCCCTCCCGCGCAATCTTGCCGACCACAGTAGCCCCTTAAGGAGATCATGCCAGCCGTCAACTGCACCACGTAGAGTCGGAAGGCCCCGACGGAGGGCGCCGCGGGGAGTCGTGTCAAGCCAACCTGCGATCCTACCGCCGGCGTCGAGCAACTGGGTCATGTAGAGCAGTGGCAATGGACCACTACCGGCTATCCAGACGGGTTGATCGGGTATCTGGTGAGCGCTTTTATGCAGAATCTGCGCGGCGCCGACTGTCATTACACCCGGAAGCGTCCAACCTGGGAAAGGCATGGGCCGTTCCTGTGCGCCCGTCGCTAGTAGCACATGGCGCGCGCGAATACTTTCGGCGCCATCCGCGCGGCTCAAAAAGACAATCCACTCCCCGGAACCGGCCGGTTTCCCTGGGCTAGGCGCTCGCTCGATCTGCCATACACGGGTCTCCGGCAAGTAGTGCGCACCGCATTCGCGAAAGTTCTGTACCACTGCCGCGCCTGCGCTGTACGCAGCGCCTAACCCTTGATGAACACCGCGTCGGACGTTTTCTTCGATGGCGCGCCATATCTGACCGCCCGGTGCCTGCTGTTCGTCTACGAGGATCGTGGTCATTCCAAGACGAGCAGAACGTATTGCGGCACTCATGCCGGCAGGTCCTGCACCTACAATCAGAATATCGAACGTTCGCATCACGAATGCACCTCACCACTAGGAAGATCGCCACTGCCGTCTTCTGACTCAGCGATCGCCTCACTGAGATTGCGGCGACCGTGTTGGCGTTGGATGCGCATCCCGTCGCGCACGATCGTCAGACAGGTCTGCGTGGACGCTACACCATCGACGACAGCAAGACATTCGAAGCACACACCCATCATGCAAAAAGGTCCGCGTGGACTGCCGCTTCGCGGCGTGGTGCGAGCGACGGGGTTGTCCTCGCGCACGAGGACTGCCGCCACGGATTCGCCTCGCTCGGCGTTCACACGCCTGCCGTCGATCGATACCGTGACCACGGCGTCCTCGGCGGGACTAGATAACTTGCGAAACATCAAAGCGCCTATGATGGAAGAACTCGAAGTTTTCTGGCAGTACGTTGCCGGCGAGAGCATCCGCAACTGGTCCAGCATGAACCGCCGCGAGGGTGATGCCGGAATGACAGAGCGCGATCCAGGCACCAGGATACGTTGAAGATTGTGCGTACACCGGATGCTCGTCCGGGGTGATGATGCGCAGACATGCCCAATGCCTAACAAGGCGAGCCATAGCAAGGTCCGGCAAAATTCGTAGGGCTCGCTTTGTCATCTTGGCGGCGGTGAAGGTAGTAGTACCGAGATCCATACCGACTTCCTCATGACTTACACCTATCATTACTGTACCGTCGCGAGTCTGGCGAATGCCGCTAGCGGGGAGGCGCAGAATTGGGTCGAGCCGTTCAGTGACCAGCAACTGGCCACGCAGGGGACGCAACGGGACGTCGAGCGCCACCATTGCCCCCAGGGCTGTGGAACCAAGCCCGGCCGCAATGATCAACTGTCCCGTTTCGAAACAACGCGGACCTGTCGAGGTTTGCACATGAACACGAAAACTACCGTCAGGACATGGCTCAATCTTCGACACCGTGTGATTGCCAGCTAGAGTGCCGCCACGTAACTCAATGGCTTGCTGCAGCGCCCGCAACAGCTTAAGCGGATTGCAATGGCCATCGGCAACGCCAATTCCAGCCCCCACCACTTCCCGCCCGAGCCGTGTACCAGGCAGCAGCCTTTCCAATACCGATCGATCGATCATGCGCGAACACGGGTCGATTTTCGGGCTTTGCGCATTCCAGCTCGCGAGGAATTCGGCTTCCTCTTCAAAATCCGCTTCGCTTAGGCAAAAGCGCAAGCAGCCATCGTTTTCATACTCGACATCAATGCCAGTTTCATCGTGCAGCGCTGTTGCGAAAACGGACCAAAGTGCGACGCTCTCGCGTGACAGCTGCTGGTAGCGGGGCGCGCCATATCCCTTCCCGTATGCGCCGACAAGACCGAAATTCGCTTTCGACGCGCGCGGGTCGCAATCACCCCCGTCGAGCACAAGCGCACGCTTCCCTCGCCCTAGCATCCCGTGCGCCAATGCGCAGCCGACAACACCGCCGCCAACTATGACGACGTCATGGTTTTCGCGTATCAAGCCCGCCTCTTTTCCTGAATGATTTGGTTAACTCTATGATCGTCGCAGCAAGGCGTCAAAGTCGAATTTCAGGTACGAGGTATTCTCAGCGGTTATGGTCCAAAACGCGGGCGCCCCCGGTAGGCGATAGAGCTCGCGTGCCCATGGAATACGAGAATAGAGTGCGACGACCGCTTCCATCACGACAACAATCTCGGCAGCACGGGCGCTCGAAAAAGCCCCAAACCCAGCAACGAGACGCCACACTCCATGATTGGTCCCAACGCATAACTTCATTGCCAAGGCAATACGATCAATGGACCGTGTTAGGCGGCCGTAGCTGACCGCGAATTTAGTCAGCCAACGAAACTTCTGTGGCGGCGTTCGGCTGTGGTCGAGACAAACGCCCCAGTTGGGTTACGCCATCCCGCAGAAAAAAAGGCAACTCAATCGAGCAAGGCTTTGGGTGGGCGAACATCGCGGGAGCATTCGGCAAGCAAAGGTGCGCACGCTGAAGAAGGTGACGGGATGTTCGCGCGCTCAACGTAAGCTCCTACGATCTCGTGTTCATGCTATCCCAAACACAGGTCAGCATGTAGTAGTGGCAAATGACAACTGGAGCTGACGCGGAATCAAGGCCGTTCTGCAGTGGTCAAGATATTTCGGACAGGCAGATAGGTTCTTTCACTGTCGGTTTCGCCTCGTAGGCAACGGGCGACAGATACCCCAAAGTCGAATGCAAGCGTACGGCGTTGTACAAGCCGTCAACACAACGCCCATATCAGCGAATCAAAGGAGGTTCTCTACCGCTGGCATCCGTGGTACGGGCACACGGTATGGATTTTCACCACGATAGAGAGGAAGAACGCCGAGTCAGTGTTGCGCTGTGGGCGAGAGCCGTTCGACACGGCAGGCTTGCTGGAGGTGCCGCAATGGATGTTCGATCCCGTTGCCTGCTGTCGCATTACCTCGGCAACGTCTCCCGCCGTCAGCTGTGAAGCATTGAGGGAACTGAAGTACCTGCTGGCGCAGGCGCCTGCTGCCAAGCCGCGCGGTATGGTACAAGCCGAGCACCATCCTTTGCTCCGTACAGGAGGTGCTGATGCGACGCCAGACAAACCCCCAACCGGGCGGTCAACTCGACCTGTTCCGTCCCTTTCCGAAGACACCACAATGGGCGCGCCTGCCGCAGGAGGTCCGGCAGCAGACGGTGCGTTTGCTGGCGCAACTGCTGCGGCAACACCGTCGCGGGCTGCTCGCCGCCGTACACGAGCCGGAGGTGCGCGATGAGTGACAAGATTCGGGCGCAGCATCTGGCGCGCAAGGCCATGCTGTACGTGCGCCAGTCGTCGGCCTATCAGGTCAGCCACAATCTGGAGAGCCAGAAGCTGCAGTATGCGATGCAGGATCGTCTGCATCAGTTGGGCTGGAACGAGATCGAGGTGATCGACGAGGATCTGGGACGCTCTGCGGCCGGAACGCAAACGCGCACGGGCTTCGAACGGATGGTCGCAGAGGTCTGTCTTGGGCACGTCGGCGCAGTTGCCGCTCGCGAGGTTTCACGATTCGCGCGCAACAGTCGCGAGTGGCAGCAACTGGTTGAGGTGTGCCGCGTCGTCGACACGGTGCTCGTCGATCAGGAGACCGTCTACTCACCACGGCAGAGCAACGATCGTTTGCTGCTCGGCTTGAAGGGCAGCCTGAACGAATACGAGCTGGATCTCTTGCGTCAGCGTTCGCTCGAAGCTCGTCGGGAGAAGGCCAAACGGGGCGAACTCATTGTCGCGGCGCCGGTGGGTTACTGCAAGACCGAAGACCAGCGCCTGGAGAAGGATCCGGATTTGCGCGTGCAGGACGCCATCCGCTCGGTATTCCGCCAGTTCGGCGCGATTGGTTCGGTGCGTCAGACGTTGTTATGGTTCCTGGAGCACGGCCTGCAGTTGCCGGCATGCATGCCGCGCGGCGAAATCCAATGGAAACGGCCGAGCTACGGCACGGTGTACCGGATCCTGACCAACCCGATCTACGGTGGCACGTATGCCTACGGCAAGACCGAATGCGCGATCCATTACGAGGCTGGGGAACCACGCAAACGTGATCGCCGCAAACCACGGGATCAGTGGCTTGCGCTCATTCCGAATGCCCACGAAGGGTACGTTGACTGGGACGAATTCGAACGGATCCAGTGTGCCATTAGCGGCAACCTGCGTCTGGCCGGACACGCTGGCGCCCCGAAGAACGGTGAGGCCCTGCTGGCGGGACTGTTGCGCTGCAGGCGCTGCGCGAGCAAGCTGACGCTACACTACACGGGTAACAGGCACGACGCCTTGCGCTATAGCTGTCATCGCGGCTGGATGGACAAGGGGCAACCGCGTTGTATTGCGTTCGGTGGCACACGCGCGGACGCGGCCATCGCCGAGGCGGTCTTGCAGGTCGTTCAACCGGCGGCAATTGAGGCAGCAATCGTGGCGCGCGAAGAAGAGACCCTGAAGCAGGACGAAGTGCTGGCCGCGTTGCAGCGGGATCTTCAGGCTGCACGCTACGCCGCGCAACGCGCGCAGAAACAGTACGATGCTGCTGACCCCGAGAACCGGCTTGTCGCCGACGAACTGGAGCGGCGCTGGAATCATGCGCTACTACGCGTAGAGGAACTGGAATCGCGTATCGAGCAACAGTCGGGCACATCCGGCCAGATACCGCCTACCCAGCCAGAGGAGTTTGCCGATCTTGCCACTGCATTGGAATCGATCTGGCCGCAGGCCGACGCCCGCCTGAAGAAGCGCATAGTGCGCACCCTGATCCACGAAGTCGTCGTTGACGTTGACGACGCAACGAGCGAAATCGTGCTCGTCATTCACTGGAAGGGCGGAGTACATACCGAGATTCGCGTGCCGCGGCGGCGCCGCGGAGAGAACACTACGCATACGTCACGTGAAGCAATTGATGCCGTGCGCCAGCTTGTCCGTATCTGTCCGGATCTGGTGATCGCCGGCGTACTCAATCGCAATGACCTGCGAACCGGCCGGGGTAACTTCTGGACCCAGGAGCGAGTCACCGCGTTGCGCAGCCACCATCAGATCCCGGTCTATTCGAGCGAACGACGTGCTGCTGAAGGATGGATGACGTTGACCGAGGCATCGGCGTTCATCGGTGTGAGCCCCGGAACGCTCAGGCTCGCAGTTGAGCGCAACAAGATCCCCGCCGAACATCCGTTACCCAACGGGCCATGGATCTTCAATCGCAATTCGCTTACCGGGGACGCAGTTACCGAACTCGTCGGACGGGCTCGCGCACGGCGTGGACACCCCACAATACCAACGACACAACAGGGCTCTCTAGATTTATCAACAACATAGCGAGGTTGGGCAGTATGAAACGCACTTGTATAATTCGCGCCGACCATACTCGACGCTCGAGTACGTCAGCCGCATGACGTTCGAGAAAAACTGGTTCGCCGATCAACAGGGGCGAGCCGCATAAATCTCTCAGCTATGAAATTCGCCAAACAGGGGCAAGGTCATGATTCAATCAGCCACTGCGCCGGCCGGCGGCCATGTTTGCCAAATCTGAGCGCCCTCAATCCGTCTTCTCGCAAACGCTTCGTCTTCATGCCCGCATAAGGCATCCCGCACTATTTGGTGAACTCACCAGTACGATGATCAATCTCAGCGTTCTGCTAGGTTTGCTTTGTCGCCGACTCACCGAATATCTCCGTCCACGCCTCTTCCGCAACCTGTTTAGCGCATCGTTCATACTCCTGAACACGCTCGATGTTTTTCGCCAATCTCGCATGACAGAAATGAAAATACTCGGGAATATCGGGCTTGAACCGCCTGATATCTAAGCGACAGCTCATGTCGATGACAGATAGGGGATGTACCAAGGAAATCCCCAGTCCCGCCGAGACGAATTCACACAGGGTGGGCGTAGTTTCGCTTTCTAACACGATGTTGAGGTCGACGCCGTAGGAGCGGATAGCGTCATTGAAAGCACTAGTCGTCCGGTTATCTGCCGCATATCCGATAAAAGGGATTCCCTCAATATGCTCGGGGGTGATAAATTCAAGTTGGCTCAGCGGGTGTCCCTTTGGCATGATGCAAACTAACGGGCTCTCCATGATAGGCGTCACCACCGAATTTGGGCTGCTCATCAAGCTCGTTGTGAATCCAACGTCCATCTGACGCGTGGCGACGCGATCCGACACAATGTTGGACGCTCGCATATGGATCGTCGGACGAACGTCTGGACACCGAGAGAGGAACATCATCGTCGCCCGCCTGATGAATGATCCGGATAATTCCGGCAGCACTCCGATAGCAAAGTGACTCATGTCCTTCCGCCGGATGATTGCGATCGCCTCTTCAATTTGTCTTAGACCCGCAAATACTCGATCGACTTCACCGTACAAGCGCATGCCTTGTGCCGTTGCAGTTAGTCGGCCTTTAACCCGTTCGAACAGTAGAAGACCTGTCTCCTCCTCAAGGTGCACCAGCAGTTTGCTCACGGCAGGTTGGGTCACGTGAAGAACCTCGGCCGCTCGACTCACCGTGCCTTGCTCGATGAGAGCTTTAAATGCCTCTATCTGCCGTAGTTGAATTTGTCTTTTCATATGCCGGTTGCTTTTTCTAATGTCATTCCCAGACTAGGAAAATGCTGATTAATGTGCGGCCCGTTCGGCATGCAGAAGAACAGGCGTCGAAATTTCCGGATAACGAATCGAATCGGCGCTCATTTCGGTGAATTTGGCTCGTAAACGAGCCTCCTGGTTTCCTCGCGCTTGTCTACGCCGATGTAGCCCGCGTCGCCGATCTGTCCTTTTGAAGCTGTGAAGAACGCTTGTTCGGACGGTCGCAGCGTTTACCCGGCACCGCTGAGCGTCCCTGCTAGCAGTCACTTCCATATGCAACCCATTTTCAGCTCCTTGAATGCCGGGTAGACAATGCAACTCGCTCGCTGTATGCAACGGTAGCCACAGCTTGCGGACGATCCTCAACAAGCTGAGACATTTTTGTCATTTCTTACATCGATGACCGATGAGTTTCCGAACTACGCGGGCTACACAAATGCCGTTTTTAAACGAACTGGATCTCCGACAAGCTTTCCGTCAAACCACGCATGTCGCCTCGTCTGGCGTCCGAAATGGCCCCGACCACAATGTTCTGCTGCTCGGGGGTGGCAACGAAACGCGTGGCCTGTCGAAACTTATCCTCGAGTTTATCCCACGGAAGACCGTTATCCTTCGGGAAGGTTACAGGTGAAACAAAGCGCTGATCCCCGCATGTGACCGTGACACGGGCCGGCAGCATGCCGCTTTCCGCATAGATCTTGTCCAGCTCCGGACTTAGCGAAAGCTCCACCTTGTGTGAAAGCGCAGTGACGGAGGGATTGTTTAGGACATCGCCAGTCAGTGGCAACAGAGCCTCGTGACCGTAGTGCGCGACCAGCGCGAGACAATATGGATGACTATACTGAACATCCATTATATCTCGAGGTTCTTTCCAGTTCGAAATGCGTAAGGCCGGCCCGTATGTTTCGACCTCAATCCTGTCGATATTTCGACCCACTAACCGATGTTCATTGATCAGCTCGATTAATGCATCAAGCGCACCGTGTAGATGCCTGCAACAGCAATACGGCTTAAAGCCCGTCGTGCGAATGTACTGGTAGGAACCGAGGTCTAGATCGTTCGGAAAATTGTAGTAACGCGTTGCGTCCAAGATATTGCGGGCGCCGTGAAATCCGTTCTGCGCTGATGCGAGCGACTCCAAGCCGGTCACGACAGCCCACGTGATGCCCTCCTTGACATGGTTTGGCTCGGGATGCGGTTTTCGGGGAGCGGGAGCGCTCGCCAACGACTGATTGGGTGCACTTTCCCCAGCAATCGCCAAAGCGTGTTCAATCACCTCGCGGGAGGACCGGCGAAGCGCCGCAGCCGTTGCGACGACCGCATAAGGAGCCCACGTACCACTACTTCCGTAGGCGCGCGCAGCGCTAATCGCTGTACCCACTTCATAACCGATGACAATCGCATTTAATAGCTCTCCCAAGGTGGCTTTCGTCTCTTTGGCAACGGCAATGGCTGTTGGAATGACGGCGGCGCCAGGATGGCCCCGAGATGCCGGCGTGTCATCGTCGAGGTCTAGCGCAGAACCGGCGGCACTGTTTGCCCAAGCAGCTCCAATGACGGAACTGGTCTCTCCCGTGAACCAAATAGGAATGTCGCCAGGAGGTCGCGTTTCGTGAGCCGTCTTTCGGATCGCAAGGGCCCCCGCCTGCCCAACTCCAGCGCCAACAGCACTGAGCAGATCCAGGATACATTTGAGCGCGAATTCCAGCGACTCTTCTGGAGCTCGATTTTCCCGCGCCTCCACGATATAAGCGGAAAATTTTTGGACGATCCCGCCTTGGGGATAACGCTCATCCTCGATCACATTAGTCGTCATGGTGCCTCGATAACATCAATTGAACATTTCGAACTTGATAGTTGGCTGCAAGTGACACTTTAATGCGCAACACCGCGATGTCCACCCACGATCCCGTTTTGCTGTCGGCCTGCCATAATCGACGCAGCCGGGCACTCTTCAAACATCAAGCCGTCCGCCATGAGAAAAAAGCTGTACACAAGGGCCAACTACCCTCGTGTACCCGGACGGAGCCGCCGTAACGGGACAATGTCGGTTCGTGCCGTCAGGCCACTTCTACGTCGTCGAACTGTTGATGCGTTCATGGCCGACGGACACCGTACCGAAGTGCTTAATGCATGGCCGCTGCAGCAGAAGATCCGAACGTGCCGCGATCGCGTCTCTTCGGACTAATCCGCCTTTCGATCATGAATATAACTCTACTGATAAGAAAGTTCATGCTGAGATATATGCAGCCAGCTATCAGAAATACCTCTAGGGGGCGGTAGCTCTCAGAGATGATTTGCTTAGCCACTCCTGTCACTTCGACTATGGTGATTGTCGACGCAAGTGACGTTGACTTGATCATAATCATAAGTTCGCTTCCATAAGCTGGTAGTGCTTGCCGCATTGCAATCGGGAAGACAATTCTGCGGAATAAAAGGACGCTCGACATGCCAATTGACCGCGCCGCTTCAATTTGTCCCCATGGTACTGACTGAACACCACCACGAATGATTTCGCTGGTGTATGCCGCAGTGTTCAGCGACAGAGCTAAAATCGCACAAAACCACGCATCGCGAAATAGCGCCCACAGGCCGAGGTGTTCCAAGACAATTCTAAACTGCCCCGATCCATAATAAATCAGGAACATTTGCACCAGAAGCGGCGTGGACCGCACTACATATACGTAACCATAACCGAGAGAAGCCAAAAGTCTACTGTGCGAAAGCCGAGCCAATGCGACTGGGACCGCAAGCAGGAAACCAACAAAAAGCGACACGGAAGCCAATGCGACGGTCGCGGGAACCGCCGCAAGAAGCTTGGGAAACGACTCATATATCAGCTGAAAATCCATCACCGCCTCCTTACGCCGCGGTTAGCCCACTTCTCTGCTCTCAGAAATCCCTGGTTAGAAATCGAAGAAAGCAAAAGGAAAATCACGAAGGCGACCAGATAAAACGTGAACGGTTCTTTGAAAGATCCAGCTCCGATGGCAGCTGTGCGCATGATTTCAACCAACCCAACGACGGAAATGAGTGAGGTATCCTTTAAGGCCAGTTGCCAGACATTCCCCAGACCGGGCAAGGCGAATCTCGCGGCCTGTGGGATAAGAATCCGACGAAGTAGCACTGCCCGCTCCAATCCCATTGCCACTGCCGCTTCAATTTGTCCTGTTGGAATGGCTATGACCGCCGCCCGTATGACCTCTGTCGCATAGGCGCCGGCACTGATGCCGATGCAGAGCACACCGACTGCGAACACGGGCAGTTCTATATAACCTTCGAAGCCGAAAACAGCGTTCGCGACATAGCGGAGCAACGTATCCCCACCAAAGAACACCAGAAAAATTATCAGCAGCTCGGGAATTCCGCGTACGACCGTCGTATAGACGTCAGCTAGAATACGCAGCAAACTGAAGCGAGAGAGTTTTGCCGCGGCAAAAACCGAGCCGAGCAAAATGCCGACGGGAAATGAACACACCGCGACGGCAACGGTCATAAGGGTGCCACGCGCAAATTCATCAACCCACGCTGTGCTTCCCCATGCGAGCACTGAAATATTCACTTTCATTCCCCATCAAATTGAGTTCGGCTATACATAAACGACCGTATTCACTTACCTATTCCTTCGGCGAATTGTCGAAGCCGAACCACTTGATGGCAAGTCTGCGCAGGCTGCCATCCGAAATTGCTTCCCCGATCGCCTTGTCGAACATCGCACGTAGTTGATCGTCATTTTTGCGAAATCCAGCGGCCACTCGGCTGCCGAACGGCCCGTTCGTCATACTAGGGCCAAATGTCCGCAGGTTCTTGCCGTCGGGCTTGTCCATCAACGGCTTGAGGAAATTGAACGAAACCATTCCTGCATCAATTCTCCCAGCCGTCAAGTCGAGCATCATGTTATCCGTGGTGTCATATGTCGAAACTCTCACGGTCGGCATGAACTTCTTCATGAACGTCTCAAAGTTGCTGCCCACCTGTACCCCAACGGTTTTTCCCTTCAGAGCGGAGGTCATTTTTTTTATCGCGGTCTCCTCATCAGCATCAAATTTGTCCAAATTCAGATTTGATGGCGATATTTTGAGAGCGGTTAGATCGCTCGCCGATGTGGTGACAAAAACCATCGGAGTGGTTACGTACGGCCTGGAAAATGAGATAACTTTTTCTCGGGCGGGTGTAATCCCAATTGCAGCCATAATTGAATCGAACCGACCAGACAAAAGAGAGGGAATTAGGCTGTCATAGGCCTGATCGACGATTTCGCACTGCAATCCCATCCGTCGGCACAAGTCGCTAGCTACATCGATCTCAAAGCCAACCATCTTGCCGCTTTGGTCCTTGAAGGCATACGGAGCATACGAAGCTTCGGTACCAATCGTGATTCTCTTGTACTCCTTGGCCATAACAGGGTCGCAGAGCATCAATGCAGCAGACAGCATTCCAATAAGCGCGCCGATTTTCAGGAACTTCATGAGCATCTCCTGGACTATGTCCTATCTTCTTCGTTCTATGATTCTCGGAATTTCAATATCGCGTTTTAAGTCAGTCAAAGTACACGCGAGAGAAATTCACGACATCTCGGCGATGCTGGGTTTTTGAAAACCTCTTCTGGCGTCCCTTCTTCCTCAATGCGTCCCCTTTCAAGAAAGATCATCTTGTTGGAGACATCACGAGCAAAACCCATCTCATGAGTCACGACTATCATCGTGCGCCCCTCTTCCGCCAACTTCCTGATGACTTTCAGCACTTCTCCCACCAATTCGGGATCGAGTGCGGAGGTCGGCTCGTCGAAAAGGAGCGCAGCCGGTTGCATCGCGAGCGCACGCGCGATGCTTACTCGTTGCTGCTGCCCACCAGACAACTCAGATGGGTAACACGCGTGCTTGTCGGCAACGCCAACTTTCCCAAGGAAATCCATTGCCCTATCGCGCGCTTCGTTCTTTGGCAGCTTCAGCACATGGACTGGCCCTTCCATCACATTTTGCAGCACGGTCATATGGGACCACAAATTGAAGCCCTGGAAGACCATACCGAGTTGCGTGCGCATCTGGTCAACTTTCTTGCGATCCATCCCGACGACGCGACCGGTTGCGTCGGTTTCCACGCTGATCTCGCGCTGCCCCACCGCGATGCGGCCTTTGGTAGGGACCTCAAGGAGATTCATGCATCGCAAAAACGTACTTTTTCCCGACCCAGAACTACCAATTAACGAGATCACGTCGCCCCGCTCAGCCTGAAGCGAGACCCCTTTGAGCACTTCGTGAACGCCGTAACTTTTGTATATGCCATCGGCTACGAGAGCCGGTGTTTTATGGCCCACCATGCCGATCGTGGTCCCGCCCGCCTCTGGGGTCATTGACAAGGCGTAACTCGCAGATTGGTACGCCGATCGAAGTGCATTAACCACCTTCATCTCATCTCCTCATGACTGAACATCTCAGGTTTGACATTTACGTCAACCTGAGAAGGATTATCGTTATAGATATTAATTAAACGTTGTACTGCCTTGCGCTGTCGGACCTGCAATGAACGCGATGGAAGCGCCAAGCACACTCGACGGACGAAAAAAGGCGGCCGCCGGTCGTTCGCTCGATTTACGCCCGTCTCAGCGCCGAGCGATTGCGGATAAGCTCAGAATACGTATGCCCAAATTGGGTGTCAAAGTCGAGTTGAGACACGATGGTATTCCTCCGGGTTATACCTGCCTTGCGTTACATCGGGCACGTTTGCGGTTCGCACGAGCGCATCTTGAGGTTGCGCCCCAAGACTTCGGTCGCGTGCCCGTTCTGGATTTGGCACAATTTGCACCGCGTACACAATGCGAACATTCTGATGTCAAGGAGACCGCCGCACGCCTCCGAAAATGGCCGTCTCCAGGCGCCAACCCATCACAGAACCTTCCGTGATCGAGCCCCTTTACTCTTCGATCCAATTTAACGATCGCTTGAGGGTCGAAATTGTTCCAAGTTTTCGTTTGCCTTCGGCCGATCGGCAGGGCGCCCGCAATTTGACTACCAATGTCATAAGCGACCAATGATCTCTTGACGGGCGAGGTAGGCGCTGGCTTGCCTCGGGCTGCCAGCGATGCGGCAATAATGCGGCATGGGCTGGCCCTCGTGGGCAGGCGCGTGAGGATGTCCTTGAGATTGCGTGCGGGTCTTGCCTATTGAGTTGCGCGAAGCGTAGTAAGCCACCGGCCGATACGCGCGTCTTCGCCGGCGGCAAGGCGCACGAAGCTCACACGGCTGTAGCCGAGGCGGCATACCACTTGTCCCCGATATGTCCCTCTAACGTAAATACACCCGGTGCGTAGTCGAACTTCTCCCGGACGTCCTCGCCGATTCGCACGCATTTCATCATCGAAACGGTGATGAGGCTAACCTCAATCCTTGAAGTTATCCCCCCCAAAAATCATATTATTAGAGCTTCTTAGGCATTCGGACGCGCAATACTCTTTTCGAACGAAGTACTCATACAGGCCTTTAACGGCTCCAAGTCAGCTTTTGAGCGCAGTTCTTCAACCGCGGCGAGCAGTTGCTCTTGCTGCGCACCAGTGGCGTGAAACCGCGTCGCCGCAACGTATTTTGCCTTGAGTTCTTCCCAAGAGAGGGAGTCACCGGCTTCGCCGCGTGGCTCGGTAACCTCCGACACATACCGACGTCCCCCACACACGATTGTGACTCGCGCGAGTGTTCTGGCAGGGAATTGTTTATCAATTTCGGCGTCGACCGTTAGCGAGACCTTGTTGGCGAGTGCGCTTACTCCCTCGTAAGTTAAGCAGTCTATCGTGAGGGGCAAAAGCGACTCTCGTCCCGCGAGGGCGGCGAGGGCCACGCAATAAGGGATGCTGTACTGAACGTCAACAAGGGTAGCTGGGCAGGTCTGATTCGCGATGCGCAGCGCCCCGCCGTACGTCTCGATGTCGATCGCCTCAATCGCCTTCGCGTCGAGTCGATATTGCTCGATCAGCCTCAGGGTGGCTTCCAAGGGCGGGTGAACGTGCCGACAGCAGCAATAGAGCTTGTAGTAGGCATTGCAGATATGCAGAGACTCCCCGAGGGGCGATACGTCGGCAAACCTATAGAGCAGACCGCTGTCAAGTATGTTCCGGGGACCGGTGAACCCGCCTTCTGCGAGATCGAGCGCGAGCATCCCGGTCACTACGGACCATGGTATGCCCTCCTTAATGTCGCTGCTCTCCGGTGTTGGGAAGGAGAGCGGTGGCGCGCTCATGAACAACGAATTGGGCGCGCTTTCGCCTGCGATAGCCAACGCATGCTCGACTACACTACACGAGGCACACCTCAAGGCCGCGGCTGTTGCGACAACTGCGTAGGATGACCACGTACCTGTCGTACCGTATGTTGTACGGGCCGCAGCGATTGATACGCCGACTTCATAACCGATGACGATTGACGCGATCAAATCTTCCAGCCCGGCTCCCATTTCAGCCGCAACCGCAAAGGCCACCGGAATGACCGCCGCGCCCGGGTGCCCGCGCGCGCGTCGATGCCCGTCGTCGAGATCTAGCATCGACGCAGCCGCGCTATTCGCCCACGCAGCACCGACGACCGAACTGCCCGTTCCCGTGAACCACATCGGTATATCGCCCGATCCCAGATATTTACATGCTGTCGCGCGAATTGCGACAGCACCTGGCTCGCTAGCCCCTGCCCCCACCGCGCATAAGAGGTCAAGGATGCGTTTTAGCGCAGATTCCCTGGCAACCCCGGACACCCGCCTACCGCGAGCTTCGACGACATAAGATGCAATACGATGAATCGTGCTTGGCTGCAGAGAAAGCTCGTCATCAGGCGGTGAATTGTTCATGACGTTCCAGAATTATGTGACCGACCAAACGTGCGTAACGCACAAATCTATGTTCAAAATGATTGCACCGCGTGCGACCGCCCAGGGATCCGATGGAAGCCCTTGGTCGTCGCCACGGATACGACGGACGGGTCGTAACGTCTCCAAGGCGACTCGAAGCTTTGTCAATGAGCATGCGAGTACTCGCCGTGAAAAATCGGAATGCCGCTTTTCGCAAGTAACCCGAACCGACCACCTCTGGCAACAGCTACGCCGATCTGCGACGCCCGACCGTCCTTAATAACAATTGTGCGCTGATGCTACTGTCAACCCTCCCGACGCTCACTCGAGTGACGAGACATGTTAGGCGCGTCTCGTCGAAAAATCAAAGTCCGATTTTCAAACGTCAACATTCCAGAAGGTTATAGCGCTGCATTGCTTTCTCCCGAGCATTTAACAAAATGCAGGGTCTATTGGCGAGTACATCGTCTCTGCATAAACGCCAGAAAAAGGCGAGGATATGTGGGTGCACTACGGACGGGATGCCGTTTTTGTCCGGGACCGAAGCCCCTTTCCACGCGCAGCGTACCGAATGATGCACTGATCTCGACGTCCAGCGCGGGAGATCACGAAGCTGCAGACGTTGCTGAAACGATGAAGACAAATGGCGCGGAGCAAAGGTGCGAGGTGAACTGCCTGAGTTGCTCGCTTCCCTAAAGGCAACTCCGCACCCATAACCTCCCAGAATACATCCACGATCAAACCGGACTTTGACACGAGATTTTTGCCTCTCTATTCTGAGCCCCATTGGCTTTGCTTCTCACTGGATAAGACGGAACTTGCCTTTTCTGCCGCAGTTTGATGCAGTCAATAAAAGCCTTTACAACGACAAACGCTTGTCTTGCAACCGATAGTGTTTTCGCACGTAAGATCATCGCATTGAGCACCAAAACCCACCACACTCAATGTAGTTTTGCAGATCGATGCTATCTCATATGCGAAGAACGTCTACGTAACGTTTCGTTTGCCCTCTCCTAAAGACGATGGGTTCGGGCTTGGGCTGAGAAATTTAGTACATAACCGCCCAGGTCGTGCACGGCCAGTGGACTATTCCAAGGTAGAAGGTACATGCAAGTGACAATCGTGGGAGCCGGCGCAATCGCTTTGGGTTATGCG
Source organism: Paraburkholderia sp. MM5482-R2 (assembly GCF_050436125.1). Lineage (NCBI taxonomy): Bacteria > Pseudomonadati > Pseudomonadota > Betaproteobacteria > Burkholderiales > Burkholderiaceae > Paraburkholderia > Paraburkholderia sp. MM5482-R2. Next base: position 346,795 of record NZ_JBNDLP010000004.1, read on the forward strand.
GCGTATCTCATACAGAGTGGACATAAACCGAAAGTTTGGTCTCCATCGGGAGCCCGGACTGCAGACTTCGTTGCTGGACTTCCCCTTCACGTGAAGGGAGCGGTCGAGGGAGAGTTCTACTTAGAAGTCTGCGGGAAAGCGGAAGATGTTGGCGACGCCGATGTCATTATTTTGGCATTGCCGGCCTACGGATACCGATTCGTCCTCGACAGCATCATCCCTCATATCCGCGCACACCATAGCGTAATCATCAGCGCTCATCTTTCATTTGCCGCTCTCTACATTTCCCAGCGCCTTGCGGCGCGGGGGCTCGTCATCCCCATAGCAGCTTGGAGCACCACCGTGCTAACGTGCAAGACTCAGTCTGCGAGAGCTATCACGGTAGGCACGATCCGCGCCAAGGTCGACATGGCCGCATTTCCAACCCGCCACATCCACCGGATTCATACCACTTGCGTTTCACTCTTCGGAGACCGGTTCGCACTGACGGACGACATGCTGACGCTGACGCTCAGCAACATTAATCCGCAAGATCACATGGGTATTGCGCTAGCCAACTTGACCCGTATTGAGAAAGGCGAAAGCTGGAGCCAAAACTCCAATCTGACACCAACAGTCGGGAGGCTCCTTGAGGCTCTAGACCAAGAGAGACTTACCATCGCAGCAGCATTCGGAAAGTCAGTGAGAACGACCTTTGATCATTGCAGGCTGTCTTTTGGCGTGGTTGGTGACTCACTTTCGGCAATATCGGAGCAACTGGTCCGGCAAAGGAGTGATCCGCTCGGCCCGAGAGATATCGCCACACGCTACGTGCTCGAAGACGTGCCGTTCGGGTTGGTACCGACGCTTCGACTCGCCGAACTGGCTGGGGTGAGAGCACCCTTGCACGAGGGCGGCGTGGTAATTCTCGGCGCTTGTTACGGTCGGAACTTTGTGGCGGACAACGACATTCTTCCCGAGATTGGACCGCTTCAAATCGACACCCTCAAGAGGCTTGTGGTCGACGGCTATGCCGTTCCAACCTAGATGTCATTACATCCGGCGCGGCGCTCGATGGGCGTCCGAGTCCGACGCCACCGATGCAATAAAACCACAAGCACTATGCCGCAAATCCAGACTTGGAGTTTATGAGAAACCAAAATGAAGATTAAAACGCTACTGATCGCTCTGTGCGCAACGTCCATTCCATTTGCGGCATTCGCGTACGATGGAAAGGAACTTAAGTTCGGAGTGGACAGCGCTTACCCGCCATTTGAATCGAAAACCCCGAGTGGCGAGCTCGTTGGATTTGACATCGATCTGGGTAATGCAATTTGCGCGAAGCTCAAGGTGAAGTGCGTCTGGGTTGAAAACTCGTTCGACGGCATGATTCCCGCGTTGCAGGCCCGCAAGTTCGATGCGATCAATTCGTCAATGTCGCAGACCGAGAAGCGCGCGAAGGCAATCGATTTCAGCCACAAGATATACGCCAACTTCGAAGCGCTGGTTGTAAGGGGCGGCTCGGCTCTGGTGACAATGCCCGAATCGCCGAACGAAAAGCATATCGGAGTCTTGCAGGGAAGCACACAGGAAGCCTATGCACGGAAGCATTGGACAAATGGAGTTGACATTGTGCCCTACCCTTCGCAAGACCAGGTGTGGAATGACCTCGCGGGTGGGCGGCTCGATGCGGCACTGGTTTCGGGGCCGACGGCTGAGTCGGGATTCCTGAAGACTGCGCAGGGTCGTGATTTCGGTTTCGCGCGAGGTCCGGCCATCCACGACGCCGCTATCTTCGGTCCCGGTGTCAGCATCGGTGTGAGAAAGGGTGACAGAGCCCTGCTCGAAGCAATCAACGGTGCGATCGACAGTCTCCGCAAGGACGGGACGTATGACCGAATTGCAAAGAAGTACTTCACGTTCGACATTTACGGCGGTTAATCGACGTCAACTGCCCAGCAAAACAGACCGCATGCCCGACCCAGGGTTGCGCATAAAAAAGCATCGAGACACACAATATAAGGTTTGGAGACCTCAATGAAAATCAAACTTCTTGCAGCTTTCGTGATGTCAGCCGCCGCAGCTCCCGCAATGGCCCAAAGTACGGTGACGCTCTACGGTCTGATCGACGAAGGAATCAACTATACGAATAACGTCGGAGGCCACAAGCTGTTCGAGCTCCAGAGCGGTACGGTCCAGGGGAGTCGTTGGGGCTTGAAGGGAGCGGAGGATCTCGGCGGTGGTCTCAAGGCAGTTTTTCAGTTGGAGAGCGGCTTTAATGTCAATAATGGCAAGCTCGGTCAGGGTGGCCTGATGTTTGGGCGACAGGCGTGGGTCGGCGTCGCATCCAACCAATACGGGACGGTTACTCTCGGTCGACAGTACGACTCCGTCGTCAACTATCTGGCTCAAACGACGGCGAATGGCACATGGGGCGGGGGCATGTTCTCCCATCCGTACGACAACGACAACACGGACAACACCTTCCGTGTCAACAATACTGTCAAGTACACAAGCCCCGAGATTGCTGGCTTTAAATTTGGCGGCACGTACGGCTTTAGCAACGACACCAACTTCGCCAACAATCGCGCGTACAGCATGGGCGTCCAATACGTCATAGGCGGCCTGCTGCTGGAAGCCGCCTATCTGCAGGCGAACAACCAGTCGTCCACCGCCGGTGGTGCAATCGGGAACAATCCCGCTGCGGATGAAAATTTTCTGGGGAACAAGCTGCGCATCTTCGGCGCGGGGGCAACCTACACGTTTGGTTCGGCCAACGTGGGCATCTCGTATTCGAATACCTTCGTCGCCAATCCGGTGTCTTCGGGATACGTCGGCAAGATTACGCCAGCCTCGGGCACGCTTTCCAACCTGCGTTACCAGAATTTCGAAATCAACGGCAAGTACCAGTTCACGCCAGCCTTCTTCGTCGGGGCGATGTATACGTACACCCTGAGCGGTTTCAACGCCACCACTGGAAAGCTAAAGCCGAATTACGAAACTGCGGGGCTGATGGCTGATTACTCACTGTCAAAGCGCACGGACGTCTATGTACAGAGTGCGTATCAGCACGTCGGTGGTGACCGTACTGGCAGCGCCCTCGACTTCGCCTTTGTGCCGGTGGCCGATGACGTATCGTCGAATCGCAATCAAGTGGTTGCGCGCGTCGGCCTGCGTCATAAATTCTAAACCGGGCCAGATATCGCTCGATTGACGTTCGTCCACGTTCCGAGCGAACCTGTTGGGCAGCGCCTTGCGCCAGCCCAGTTCCTACAGAAGCGGAGAGCGTCCTCACCAGCGCACCCACGTGCCGGCCCTCCGCGGTGATCTCCTGCGAGTGATGATTTGCGCTTGCACATGTCGGCGCGCGTTCGTCGCATCAGCGCGTGCCTGCGTCGGCCCTTTCTTCGGCGCCCAACTGCCATAGGGTGATGGAACGGCTCAACCATATCCCGCCCCGCCTGACGATGCTGAAGCAAACTACTACCGGCAATTCAACAATACTGTTGCAGCCGGTATCGACTTAAACCAAGCGGCCTCCAGAATTCCGAAGGCGATTCAAGTTACCCGATGGATCCGGTCACTTCTTAGTAGCCGAAGCTAACGGCAATCGGAAAGTCGCGCTATCTACGAATCGCAAAAGCTCCGCCTTCGACATGTGGTCTACACCGAGGCGCTTCAGATTACGGCCAGTTTGAAAATAGTTAACGCCGTTGATGGAGGAAGCGATTTCAATCACGGCTTTGATTGCCCGAGACTCTATGCCCACTCTGGCGCCGAGTTCGTACCAAGGGACCAAGATATATGGAATATCCTCACATATATATCTATGTTGCATACGATCAGGCGTTTTGACCTTCGTGGAGTTATGAGTTTTGGATTGGAAAGCGAAATCGGAGAAGTTGGCACAATCTCCGCCGTAAAAGCCGATCATTTCCTCGAGGACTGTCGGCAGTCGAAAACCGAAAGCCTCTCCGATTTTCAATCGCTCATTGTCCAACGCCTCTACGACCCTTCCGACCGAGGGTGAGATCCCGTCACGATAGAAGAAAAAATCTCCTTTTGTGCTTTCTATCCATCCCGTATTTAAAATACCCCCGACAGGATGGATGACACCATTATTCGACTGCATTCCAATTGCGAAAATGTTATCCCACCACAAGAGCCTTTCCGGAAAGATTGCGGTGATTTGCGATAACTGTTTCTCATCCATGGCGTTCGAAAAAGCAGCAATCGGCAAACAATTCTTAATTCCAGTGATCCGGACTTCGCCGTCCCTGACCGACGACGCATAGGGCGAGGAATTTGTCTCTAGAACTGCCTGCGGGTTTAGCTCTCTTGAACCCATTGGGGAAAAAAAATTGGCATTATTGACTATGATGACATGTCGACTCAAATCGAAACCTTTTAGATCGCCAATGAGATCGTCATGCGCGTATGCTGGAACAGCAATCACGAGAAAACGCGAGAAGTTTACGGCCTCATCCATATCGGTAGTTACAGTCGGATAAAACTCACCCGTGATAGCCATGCTAGCCAACAAGCGACCGTTCGCTCGGATCGCATCAATATTACGACGATGATCTGGCTTCCCGTAAAGGAGAACTTCGAATCCACGACTAGCCAAATCGGCCGCGAAAGCGCATCCACAATTTCCGGCACCGATGATTGAAACTGGAAACCTTAATGACATGTCCTCTCCGCATAAACAAACAGAAGTTTTCTGTGACGCCACCCAATATTGCGACGTCATGCAAGGCTGAACGCCGATCAGTAGTTGTGCGTTAGCACGACGACGGCACGCAACGAACGTGCCACCGCGGAACGAGGCCACCTCTTTAAACGGCTCATATACCGGTTAATGTGGTGAGGAGAACAAGACGCGATTCCTCGTCCAGTGCAGATCATGTCGCGAACGTTACAAATCCAGCATCTTGAGTTAGATCTGTCCGAATCTCGACGTGTTTGTAAGGCAATGCGTATTAACCACCGCTGAACAATCATCTGTGCGGAAAGGTTATAAGGCCAAAACGGTGTTTTGGCACTCGGATCGCGTAGGTATGTTGGTGCGAGCTTCTTACAACACGAGTTCAGCTGACGGATACATCTCAATGATCTTCAATTTGGCGCCCTGGTGCCATAGGCCCGCGAACACCTCCAATAGAGCCTCCAATCTGTACGTAGGGGCGTTCATTCCATTTGTCGTCGCGTAGAGCCGACGCTGCGCGACTGGGTCATCCGTCGTGAAGTGTTACAGACCCAATCGCGCGCCAGGACGGGACACGAAGGCACCGCTTGCGACAAACCGCGCGCCGTTTGTCGGGAATCCGACGGCGGCCATATCAGCCGAGGCAATTTCGCGAAATGCGCCAAAAGTTCGTTCACCGGGGATTTCGAGCTTTCAGGCCGACATGGTGCGAAAGCTGCATGCAGACAGCTATCCGACCTGGGATATTTCGACAAACCGCGACGTCCCGTAACGCGGCTCAATTCCGTCCACGCTGAAATGGCCCCGACAGTTAGCCGGTATGCGCCGTGTGGGCTTCGTTACCACACGCAATCGAGCAGGCACTCCTTTTTCGCGGGACCTTCGCAACATGAGAAAACTTTTCGTGATGACGCGCACAACGAAATTCTGCCTTCTGCGGTATGTCGGTTTGAATCGTGTCACGTTAGGAAATCCTCATATAAGTCACGATTCTTTTGAGACATCGGAGCAGTCTGGCTACAAGTTGGCAACCGAAAATCGGCTTTTTCGCACACGATTTAGAAAGCTGCGCGGGATTGCATTCATGTTCTACGCGATTCTTCTTTTCGCAATAAGCAATGCGGTTGCGAGGCTCATTCCGGCAAGATATCCGGCGAACGAGATGATGTTCTTTCGGATGCTATCCGGGTTAATTCCCGCCGCGTTCGTGTTCGGGACTTGTCGCATTCAATGGAAGGAACTGACGATTTATCGCTTAGGCGGTCATTTCATCAGAGCCGTCACAGGGCTTGCCGCAGTAGGATTTTTCATTGCCGGCGTGCCATATCTGCCTTTATCAACCGCTGTAACGCTGAAGGAGACAGAAGCAATCTTTGTCTGCTTTTTCGGCATCGTGTTCTTGCGTGAGCGTTTTCGTCTACCTACGGCGATAGCGTCGATGTCCGGATTCGCGGGAGTCGCGGTGGCTTCCTCACCATTCAGCGCCAATGGTGCGTCGCTGCGCGCAATGATTCTAATTCTGCTGAGTGCTATGTTTAGCGCCGGTTCAGTCATCCAGGTCAAGAGACTCTCGCGAACTGACGAGCCAGCGACAATCGTCTTCTATTACACAATCATAGCGACGATTGTTAGCGGAGTGTCACTTCCCGTCGCTTGGGTAACGCCAGATCTAAGGGATTTCGGGTACATGGTTCTATTTGGACTGACTGCAGGTGTAGCGCAACTTATGCTAACGATCGCAGTCGCGACTGTCGCCACCCCAATCGTCGCCTCATTTGGTTACCTCAGCATTGTATGGGCAATCATTTTCGACTATTTGATTTGGGGGGAGGTCATTTCTCTACAGGTAGCACTCGGAACGGTCATAATTATTGCAAGTGTGCTCTACCTGTCGTGTCGCGCCTAAATGATCCTTTGTGACAGAGCAATCTGCGCATGACCACGACCAGCTACTGATATGACCTTCGCAGTCGAGTACCGCAAAGGTGACGACGCGAGCGACAGGACGCGCCGCTCAAGCTCGTCTTCTTCCAGATGTTCGACCGACGCCCAGCCCAGTCCTGCCGCTGTGGCAAGCTGAAGATACTGCGTGATCGTCCCCAGACCGACGCTGAGGGCGCCCTGCACGCTGGTGGTGCGTGAGATCGCATGCCCACTTCAGGCGGAGTACTTCCTTGATTTTTCGCATGGTTGTGCGATCAGCCGGCATCGTCGGTCGCTCCAAAAACGGAGCTACCTTAACGCCAGCGGATTGGTCTATGCGCTCGAGCGCAACGAGCAGATTTAGATCGAAACCCATAAAACCCATTTCTCAACATATCCACACTATAGATGTAAGGCATCAACGCAATCGATTTTACAAATCAATTTTTGTGTTGCACAGTGAAGCCTCTCGTTGCGGAAATCGGAATCGAAGTTGATTGATCGAATACTTCAACTTTATAAGTAGTACGACAATGTTTAGACGTGTCTTCATGATGATCATACCTTTAGATGTATCTCTCGACGCGCCACCTAAGCTTACCGGAACCGTGCCCGTCGCAGCCTTTCGGTTGGGACTATCGACCGTGGATCGGCCTACTGGCTCGATAATTGAACGAAACGGTCCAGAGCTGTGAAGGTCCTCAATTGCGTATCCGCGGCGCGCGACGAGTGCCACAATCGCGCCGGATGTCGCGACGTCTACTTAACCCTTGACGACAGTACCAATTCCTTTTTCATACCGAATTTTCTCGATTTACTCGGGCCGTACATGCGTGCCCCGTATGGCATGTGGACCGAAGCAGTGCTCACTACGTCAGCGAGCGCTGGTCTGGCGCCCCTCCACTGGTCGGTAGACCCGCGTGACTGGTCTCGCCCCCCGGCATCGATGCGATTGTCAGCGCAGTGCTGGCCTCTGTCCGGCCTGGCGCAATTGTGCTCTTGCACGACGGATGCCCTCCCGATGAGTTGTGACGATGCACTCACGCTGGTCGGCGCGAGCAGACCCTCACGGCGCTTTCCCTCATGATTCCAGCATTGCATGACCGGGGGTTTGCAATCCGATCGCTTCCTCAACCTCACCGGACGAACCAGATACCCTATGAACATGCTTGCCGCAACTAGCACTGTCGCTGTCTCGTTTTATGCGCTGCTCTCGACTGTCTATAAAAGCACCCAGACGCTTTATGCTCAGCCGACAAACGTGTCATCGCTGTCGGACGGTCTGATCGACTCCGACACTCTGCCGGGCGTGGATGTCATCGTTCCCTGCTTCAATGAGGACCCGCGCACGCTCTCGGCATGCCTGGAGTCCATCGCAAACCAGGACTACGCCGCAAAACTGCGCGTCTATGTGGTCGATGATGGTTCTGCGAATCTCGACGCCGTGAGGCCGGTATACGATGAGTACTCGCGCGACCCGAAATTCAACTTCATTACGCTTCCCCAAAATATGGGAAAGCGCAAGGCACAGATCGCCGCGATACGCTCTTCATCCGGGGAACTGGTACTCAACGTCGACTCGGACACGACGCTGGCGCCCGATGTCGTCAAGAAGCTCGTATTGACAATGCGAGAAGCGACGATAGGCGCCGCCATGGGGCAGTTGACGGCCAGCAACCGGAGCGACACCTGGTTGACCCGTCTGATCGATATGGAGTACTGGTTGGCTTGCAACGAAGAGCGCGCCGCACAGGCTCGCTTCGGCGCTGTTATGTGCTGCTCCGGTCCATGTGCCATGTACCGCCGGTCCGCGCTCCTTTTGCTGCTAGATCAGTACGAGACACAGTTTTTTCGCGGGAAGCCGAGCGACTTCGGCGAGGACCGTCATCTGACGATTCTCATGCTGACGGCAGGTTATCGGACCGTGTACGTTCACGACGCCATTGCGGCGACAGTCGTTCCAGACAGACTGGGGGCGTATCTGCGCCAACAACTGCGCTGGGCGCGCAGTACGTATCGGGACACGTTGCTTTCGCTGCGCCTGCTGCCCCGTCTCGATCGTTACCTTACGCTGGACGTGATCGGACACAATCTGGGCTCGCTATTTCTCGGCTTATCGCTACTAGCGGGTCTCGCGCAGCTCGCATTGACAGCGACAGTGCCGTGGTGGACTGCCCTGATAATCGCATCATCGACCATGATCCGCTGTAGCGTGGCATCGGTTCGCGCTCGCCAGGTTCGATTTCTTGGCTTTTCTCTTCACACACCCATTAACCTCTTTCTCTTGCTCCCCCTGAAAGTCTATGCGCTGTGTACATTGAGCAATAGCAATTGGCTGTCCCGTGGCTCTGCAGGGAACGTTTCGAACGTTCGTGAAAAACAGGTCGATACTCCGAATCCGGTTACAAAGCCGAACGCGACTTCAGCGTCAAGATCTGCGACTCCACACCGTCGGCAGGATCACACGTGCGAGTCTTCAACATTAGCGACGTCTGACGAAGCATTCGATGGCGATTAGTTAATCGTACATATAGATCTCGAGTATTGCGCCAACCCAGAACCGCCCACCATCGGCACTGGTCCGCTTGAGTGCGATCGTCTCACGCAAAGGCTCGATTGTCGTCTTCCCAACGCCGGTGCATTCACCGAAATCCTGGTACTCCATTGTCAGTAACTCATGCGCTTGGCAGGCAAGGATCTTCTATCGACCGGGGCGTTTTCAATCGGGCCGCGGCAGCAGAACGGCTTATTTTTCTCCAAGACGAGTGCGTAATTTTCCTTCTTATCTCCATGTCCAAAGCAGCAATCAGCTTCACCGGCGTAAGGAAGTCATATGGCGACAAGATCGTAGTCGACGGATTGTCGTTTAGCGTCGCGCCTGGAGAGTGCTTCGGTCTGCTAGGGCCAAATGGCGCGGGCAAGAGCACGACGGTGCGTATGGTTCTCGGCATGGCGCCGCCCGACGCAGGCAAGATCATCGTGCTCGGGGAGCCAGTGCCGGCGCGCGCTCGCTCGGCACGTATGAGCATTGGCGTGGTGCCGCAATTCGACAACCTCGAACCCGGGTTTACCGTGCGCGAGAACCTTCTGGTGTTTGGGCGCTACTTCGGCATGAGCACACGTGAAATTGAAGCGGTCGTGCCGTCGCTGCTCGAATTCGCTTGCCTCGAAAGCAAGGTCGATGCGCGCGTCACCGAACTATCCGGTGGCATGAAGCGGCGGCTGATGCTGGCACGCGCGCTGATCAACGATCCACAGTTGTTGGTCATGGACGAGCCTACAACGGGTCTCGACCCGCATGCGCGCCACCTGATCTGGGAAAGCCTGCGTTCATTGTTGGCGCGCGGCAAGACGATCCTCTTGACCACCCATTTCATGGAAGAGGCCGAGCGGTTGTGCGACCGACTGTGTGTGCTGGAGGAGGGGCGAAAGATCGCCGAAGGCGGGCCTCGCGTGCTGATCGAAGAACAGATCGGGAGCCACGTGGTCGAGATCCACGGCGGCAATCCACATGAGCTGCGCACGTTGATCGCGCCGCACGCGCAGCGTATCGAGGTCAGTGGCGGGACCCTCTTCTGCTATGTGTCCGATCCGGAACGGGTGTGTGTACAGTTGCGCGGGCGCGCGGCGCTGCGCCTTTTACAGCGTCCAGCAAATCTCGAGGATGTCTTTTTGCAGTTAACCGGGCGCGGGATGAAGGAGTGAACGATGAGAGAGTTTTATGCAGCGGCCCTGCCCGCGAACGTGTGGAACTGGGTTGCAGTGTGGCGCCACAACTATCTGGCATGGAAAAAAGTCGCGTTTGCCTCGATTCTCGGTAACCTTGCCGATCCTATGATTTATCTGTTCGGCCTCGGCTTTGGTTTCGGGATAATGGTAGGTCGCGTCGATGGCGCATCTTATATCGCGTTTCTCGCGGCGGGTATGGTCGCCACGAGCGCGATGACCTCCGCGACCTTCGAAACGATTTACGCAGCTTTCTCTCGCATGCATGTTCAGCGCATGTGGGAAGCGATCCTGTGTACACGGCTCACGCTCGGCGATATCGTTCTCGGTGAACTGGCATGGGCCGCCACCAGGGCCTTTTTTGCCGGCATCGCCGTCATGGTGGTAGCCACCGTGCTGGGTTATGCAGCGTGGTCATCCATTCTCTATGCATTGCCTGCCATCGCCCTGACTGGCCTCGCCTTCGCGAGTCTGGCGATGATCCTCACGGCGCTTGCACCCAGTCACGATTACTTCGTGTTCTATCAAACGCTCGTTCTCACGCCCATGGTGCTCCTGAGCGGCGTGATCTTCCCGATCAGCAAGCTACCTGCCGTTTTTTGCGACGTAGCGCGCTTCTTGCCGCTGGCACATTCCGTCGACCTTATCCGTCCCGCGATGCTCGGACGCCCGGTGGGCAGTGTTGCCTTGCATATTGGCGCTCTCTGCATTTGCACGGTGTTGCCGTTCTTCCTGTCGGTGGCGCTGTTACGTCGACGCCTCATGTCTTAATGCCAGCTATGGCCGTCGCATTACGCACGGTTTGCGTCAGCGCATCGCGCGCGTCGCCGTCGGGGTTCTCGACGTTGAGGAAAAGGCCGTAGCGTTGTGCGGAATCCGACGTGGCAAGCCCTCTCGTGGAAAGACCACGTCAAAGGCAAGTTTTGCGCCCACATCTCGCGCTACGTAAAGTCATGACGACGTCAGCCATGCCTCAGGCAGAAGCGCGACGCTGCGACCGCGCCGCGCGGCTGGGCAGGCCGAGCCCGCAACACGCCCGCGATGAAGCTCGTCACGCTCGACGAACGCAAAGCGGACCACGGCGCGCGGTGACGCGCGCACAATCGCCGCAGCGCGACCAGCGAGTCCGGGTCGATCAGATCCAATGGGCACAGCACCCGGTAGGCGCCTGACAGCAAAGCCTCGAAGCCTTCGGCACGGCTATCGTCGTCGATGGTCCCGGTGTGATGAACGAACTCGCCTCCGGCCGCCTCCACCAGCGCACGCAGCACGGCGTTGATGCTTGGCCGCCCGCCCACATAAACCCATCGACGCCCGCTTAATGCGCGCGTCAATGCGCGCTCGTCGAGCAGCGCTTGCTCAACCGCGAACAACTCGTGCTGCAGGCTCGCGACATGTGCCCGCGCGCGCTCCAGCGACAGGCTCGCACTGCTGTCGGGAAGGCATGTGCCGCGGTTCTGATTCATGACGGGCTGCGCTTCGGATCGCACCGTTACGGCAACGGCAGGCGGGATGGGTCTCATGGAGAGCGCCTCGTGACATGGCCCGCAAGCCGTTCGCCCGCTGCCGGAGTGAAAAACCAGCTACGCACCGTGTCGTACGTGTAGCGCGTCCGGCCGGCATGACGCGCGTGCGGCGCCAGCCGATGCTCGGACAGCGGCTTCGCCCAGCCCCAGAAGTCGGCCACCCGCGACGCGACACAATCGAAGCGGTGACCGACGCGTGCTGCCTACTCCGCTCTAAAGCAAAGCGCATGGTCCGAACAGACGCCACAACTCGGCGCCTTGCAGATGAACAGGCCCTCGCGCTCGCACAGTTGCTTGTAGAAGAACTTCTTCCACTTCATGTCATGCGTATTCTTCGCGGCCAGCCGCGGAAACCAGTGGCTGATCAATGCGGACAACTCGCGCCGCGACGGCAGAAGCAGGTCTTGCCAAAGGTGGTTTTGCCCGAGGCTCGCGCAGGCCAATGCATGGGCCACGCAGTTCGCCTCGTCTGCCGGGCCGGCGCGGGGATCGGCATGGTGATTGAGCAACGCCACCAGGTCTTCCAGTTCGTCGCCACGCGGCATCGTGGCGGGCGACAAGACGCACGTAAGACCGAGCGCCGAGCCGGCACCTGGGAACCAGCGCGCGAGCATTCGGCGCGTCTGGTCGGCGTCCAGTCCGGGCATCGGCAGCACATCGACGCCGTGGTGCTCGAACCCGCTCGACAGCACGCCGGCCAGTGCCAGCACGGCGGGATCGCCCGCATCCACCGCACACGCCATCAGGGTTGCATAGGCGTCCATCGCGGCATCGCTCAGAGAACGGCCGCCGCGTGCGTGTAGCACTTTTTCGGGCAGATCTTCGCGCACGCGGTGCAGCCGACGCACAGTTCCCGATGCACGATAATCATCACCTTCTTCTCGTACTCGTCGTCGTCTTCGTCTTCGTCTTCGTCGTCGCCGTCCAGTGCGACGTGCGCGCCGTCCTCGTTAAGCCCGACGAGTTGCAGCACGCCACGCGGACAGACACGGAAACAACGTCCGCAACCAATGCATTTTTCTTCGTCGAGCCTGTTGACGAAGGTCGGCGTCCAGGTGGCGCCGCTTGGCAGCGTAACGCTGAAGGTATCGCTCATGATGTGGCTCCATGGCTTCGCTGGTTCAGGCCGCTGCCGCAGCGGCAGCCTTGCGGGCTGCCATCAGCGCGGCGTGGGCGTCATGGCAGCGCTGGGCGACAGCGAGAATGTTCTCCCAGTTGGTCGGGAGTTCCTCTGAGAGGTCGTGCAGGTCCAACTTCTCCCGGGTCGCTTGCGCGTTGAGTTTCTTCAGGTGCGCCTTGAGTTCATCGGCATCGGTGCTCATCGTCTCGGTCCCCTCACGATTCCTTCAGGCGCCGTACTGTGCGACGGCGGGGTACATCCGGATCACCTCGACCGCTTCGTCGAGAAGCTTTGCGCCCGCCTCGGCGAGCTTCTCCAGCGAAGCGAAGCCGAACCGGTGTACGTCGCGCAACTGCTTGTTGACGACAACGAGCCGCCCCGCGATCAACACCATGCGGCCGAAGCCCTCGTGGCTCATCTTCATCATCGGCGAAACCATTTGGCCGGTCTCACGCTCGATCGCCACCGCAATCGCGCTATAGAAAAGCTCGAGCCGCCACAGCGTTTCGGGGTCGGGGTCGCCCATGATCGGAATCGCGCGGCGTTCCTCCGGCGTGTGGATGTACGGCTTGAGCAGTTGCAGGTCGGTCTTTCCGTCCCACACGCCGTGGGTGTCCTGCGCGCGCAACTGCCTGACGAGCTGCTGCACGAACGGTGCGACCAGCAGCATTTCGTCGCTGGCCTTGGACGGAATTGCGGATGTTTCAGCCATGGGATACCTCATCGTCTTCAAAGTCGTATACACGTTCGCCATCCTTCGCCAGCGCCTTGCGCAGCCACGGCGGCGGCGTGCCCTTCAGCACCTGTTGCAACTTGCCGAGAGTCTCCTCGATGGACTCGGGCCGCGGCACCTTGATCGGATGAATCTTCAGCGCAACCACTCGAGCCGCGGCCGAGCCGCCGATTGCGGCGACGTACAGGATCGCGCAATCCTTGACGGCTTCGAGCTTGGGCGCGAGCTTGTCCTCGTCGCCGTCCTCTTCGAGCTTGTCACCAAAGTCGAACGCCTCGACGAACTGGTAGCCGTCCGGTGTGACGTTGTAGGTGACGATGCTCCTCGCCCAGCCAAAATGCGCATCGACGAACCGCCTGTCCTGGGTGGCGAACGCGATCTTCATGCTGTGTGCTCCTTTAGGTGGGTCAAGCACCGGCCGCGACGACAGGAATGTCCGCTTCGCGCGCCGGATCGCGCGCGGCCAGATCGATAGCGGCCTGCGGCAGCGGCCATTCGCCCGGATCGTGATGCGGAATCTGCTCGATCATCAGGTTGGCGATCTCAAAGATCAGGTTCATCGTGCCGCGGTAGCCGACGTAGCGTCGATGTGCGTTTCCAACCCGGTCGAAGACCGGAAAACCGATCCGGAAGAGCGGCTTTTGCAGGTGCTCGGCCATCTGCCTGCCGTGCGAATGGGTGATCAGCAGGTCGCAGTCCGCCGCGGCGCGCTCCATGTCTTCGAGATCGCCGATCACGACCTGATCAGCGGGCAGCAACGCGTGCGCGCGCGATCGCGTCGTGCTGATGCAGCAGCGCAACTGCGCGCCCATCTCGTGCAGCATGCTGCCGACCGCGAACAGCAGATCGGGCTCTGCGCCGATCGCGACCTTGATGCCTCCGGTGTAGAAATGGCCGTCCAGCATCGCATCGAGCAATTGGCTGCGCTGACGCCGGTATTTCGCGGGAACGGGTCGTTCCGAGCGCTGCGCGAGCAATTGCAGCAGACGATCGTTGGGTTCCAGTCCGGTGAGCCGCCCGAACACTTCGAACGGTGTGCCGGCGATAGCATGCAATGCCTCGGCGCCGTCGCGCGTCTGCTCGCCCACGCCGATCGTAAATGCCGATGCACCCGCGGCCCGGATCTCCGCGAGCGTGGTACCACCCAGTGTGGTGCCGCGCCAGTCCGGCGCGATATGGCCGTCGAGCGAGCCGGAAATGTCGGGCAGCACGATGACATCGAAGCCGAACGCTTCGATGATCTCGCGCAGTTCGTCGATGTCGCCAGGCGACAGATGGCTGCCGGGCAGCAGCGTCACCTGATTGGCCACCGTTGGCAACGCCTTGACCAGCGCGTTGACGATGCCGGTAATCGCATGCCGGTAGCCGTCTTCGAATGCGCCGACATAGTCGGGGGTCGACACATAGACGATCTCAGTGTCGTTGAGTTCGGGCTTGCGCTTGCGCACGGTAACGAGATAGCCGTCCACGTCGTCGCCCTCGGTCTCGGTGAGACCTGTTGAACAGATCGCGATGATCTTCGGCGCAGCGCGCTTGCGGATGTTGAGCAGCGCGGCCTCGATGTTCTCGTAGCCGCCGAGCACCGCGGTGACTTCGTCCATGGCTGTCGTCTGCAGCGGGATCGCCTCCCTGAAGTGGCGCACCAGCAGCACGAGGCCGAACGACGTGCAGCCCTGCGAGCCGTGCATCACGGGCATGCAGGCATCGAGCCCAAGGAACGCGAGGCTCGCGCCCAGCGGCTGGCTCATCTTGAGCGGATTGACCGCACAGGCTTTCATAGATTCGACGACATCGGCCATGGGATGTTCTCGAGTTCGGGGGTGTCAGGTCGGAATACCGGGTTCGAGGCTCATCGCCCCAACCCCGGGGCGCTCGACAGCGGGCGCGCGGCTTGCGCTTGGACCACACCGAGCGCTCCCCCGTCGTCGCCCCACGGAGCAGGGATCCGCACCTGTTGCCACACCGGGTTGTAGATCGCGCGGTCGATCTCATGCACCAGCTCGACGATCCCCTGGTAGCCGCCATAAGGGTGGTGGCGTTCCTGATTGATGTCGAGCCACGGTATGCGGGCCTTCAGTGCGACGAACTGGGAGCGGCCACCCGACAGCATGATGTCGGCCCGCGCGTCCCTGAGCATCGCGTACATCTCCCGCGGCGTCATACCGTCGATCATGTGGGCGTCGTCGCCCATGATCTCCTTGATCTTGTCCTTGTCTTCCTTAGTGCTCTTCTTGACGCTGGTGCCGACGATTTCGAGCCCTGCTTCCTGCAGCGCGGAAACCACCGACCAAGACTTCACGCCACCTGTGATGAGCAACACCCGCTTGCCGGTAAGGCGCGCCTTGTAGTGCGCGATGCGCTCCCACGCACGCGCTTCCTCGGCGGCGATCAGGCGCTCGGTCCGATCGAGCAGATCGTCCGGCGCGCCCTGCTGCACGAGCAGGCTGGCGATATGGCGCAGCGTGTCGCTCATGTCGCCGATCCCATAGAACGAGCCCTCGAAGTAAGGGATGCCGTAGCGCCGCTGCATCTTTGTCGCGATGTTGATCATCGACTTCGAGCAGACCATCATGTTGACCTTGGCGCGATGCGAACTTGCGATCTCGTTGTAGCGCCCGTCGCCGGAGATGCACGAGAGGATACGGATGCCTAGCGCGTCGAGCAGCGGCTTGGTCTGCCAGAGTTCGCCCGACAGGTTGTATTCGCCAATGACGTTGATGTCATACGGCGTCGTGTACTCGGGCTCGCGCGTGCCGATCACATAGTTGAGGATCGCCTCGCCGCCAAGCTTGTTGCCCAGATTCTTCGGCCCGGCGAAACCGGGGGAAATGACCGGAATCACCGGCTTGCCAAATTGTTCGGTGGCGCGCTTGCAGACCGCCTCGATGTCGTCGCCGATCAGCGCAGTGACGCAGGTCTGGTAGACGAACACCGCGGGCGGATCGTATTTCTCGATGATTTCGCGCACGCTCCTGAACAGGCGCTTCTCGCCGCCGTACACCACGTCGAGTTCGTTGATATCGGTGGTGAAGCCGGTGCGATAGAGTTGCGAACCGGACGAAGCGGCGTGCCGGTTGTCCCACGAATTACCTTCACAGGCAATCGGCCCGTGCACGAGGTGTGCGACGTCCACCACCGGCTGCAAAGCGATCTTCGCGCCGTCGAACGCGCACCCGCCTGCGGCCGAACCCGGCGAAAGCTGCTTCGTGCAGCCCCTTTTGCGCTCCTTCTCGCTCTTGCCTTGATTCTTGTCGCAACCCGGCTCGTCGAAAACTTCGGCGATTTGGGCATTGAGCGAAGCAGACATGACGTGCTCCTGATGGATGGACGTTTCTCTAGTGGCAAGTTCCATACCACCGGGAAACGCCTTGAAAACGTGCCAATTGGCGCTGAAGCAGTCGCTCGCGCGCATCGCAATGGCGGGTTTGAACGGTCTGCGACAGACGGTTCGCGACACAGAGAACCACAACACACGTTCACTGCCTGCCTTGCCGTTCCGTATGGAGCAGGAACCGTGCGATCGCATTCGCGCGCGCCTCCAGCAACGCATCCGGCCCCAAGGGGTCGCGAACCGCCAGGTAAGCAGTCAGCGCGTGGCGCATCCGTGGAGCTTTCGCGTAGTCCCACCGCACAGATCGACAGGTACTCTGCCCGTCCGTTCGCATCGGAAACGTCGTCGACCAGAGCGAGCAGTTCGCGCGGCGTTACCTCGTCATTGATCTCCGCGAGGCTCAACGGGTCGGACGCCGCCACCTCGCGCTCAAAGTCGTCGTAGGCGACCAACTGGTTGCGAGTTTCGGTTGAAGCGATCTGGCGGCGGTCAACGGAATGGGCAAGCGGGCGAGACCAGCCGCGTCGAGGAGGGGGACGAGGCAGTTTTGTGTTGTCATGGATGTATTTCCGCAGGATGAGGACGAACGGGATCACGGCGCGCTGCGCCGGACATGAAGCATGGACCTCAACTGTCAGATCAACTACCGCAATGGTGTCGTAGATTGATCATCGTGTAGGCCATGATCTTGAATGCGTAGTGCAACTGACTGATACGATCGAAGCGAAGTAGCAGGCGACGAAACTTATCTTCCCATGCGAACACGCGCTCGATCGTTCGGAATCGCTCTTTAAAAATGGCCAGATCGAACAGCGCCTTGCGACCTCGCTTTGTGCGTTTCCTGCCGCGCGGGTTCGGATTGATGTTGGGCACCATCCCGCGGTTGAAGATCGCCTTGCGGTTGGCGCGACAATCGTAGACGCCGTCCAGGCTGACCACGGTGTCACGCAGGTCCAGCCTGGCTTCACGGGCAATCCGCATCACCTGCGGCAACGCGTCTCGCAGCAGTGGCGATTCGTTGCGATTGCCTGGCGTCGACACGAACGGGGCGATCACATTGCAGTTCCGGTCACAGAAGGCCACTACCTTGTCACCCTTCATGTGCTTGTGGCCGCTGAAGCCAATATTGTCGCCGCCTTTTTTCGCCGCCGTCGTGGTGCCGTCGCCATGGATGACGCTGGTGTCCAACAACTGGTCGTGGCTAAGCCGCACCACTGACGCGAGGAAGACAGCGTCGAAACATTCGCATGCCTGCCAGCGCCGAAAGGCCCGATAGATGCTCGTGTAGTGAATCTCCGGCTTGCCGTGCCGATCCATTGCAATCGGCAGCGCCTTCCATTGGCAACCGAGGTAAAGCAGTTTCAGGATGTAGTTGAAGATCGCGTGCGCGGTCAGTTTGGATGCCGGTCCCCGACTTCCTGCCGTAAGGTGCGGCAAGACAAATTGCTCGAACTGTTCGAGGCTTAATTCCGTTGGAATCCGTTGCCATTGCTGGCTTTGCGCCATTATCGACCGCCAAAGATCGGGAATTCTAGCGGATCCGGCGGAAATCGGCGAAAGTCATACCCACAAAGGCCTTCAGGCAAATTTAGCAGCCTTGAGAAACCCGCAACCAGTTGAGAGAAAATGCGCAGCCTGAACCGCAACACACGACAGGTCTTCGACTATCCGCGAATGACGCAGAACTCCACCCGACCTTCCGCGCCCGTGTCGGGCTAGAACAAATTTACCGTGGGGAAGATCCGTCCGAAGCTTGACAGTTCAATGTCTTCCTGCGAACCTGGTAAATTGTGCTACCAGGTCCAGCGCGCGCCGACGTTTCCAGTGACAACGCGTTGGTGTTCGCCCCCAAGGTTCGTGCCGAGGCTGACAGTCGCAAACGCGCTTCCATGCTTCGTCAGCTTCGCCACCATCCCCGCGTCGATCTGCCCGGTGGTCTGGCCAACCGACGTGCTGATCGGCGTCACGCCGCCAAACGTCGCTTTGTCCGTGCTGCCGAACGAACGCAACAGGTTGAGCCGCAGATAAGGCTGCCAGGTCACGCGTGCCGCCTCGTAGACGCCGGCGAGCCGCACGCCAAGACGGCCGACCATCGTATTACCGTTGCTGAACGTGACGTTCGAGATTCCGTCGTTCAGATCCTTGATCGTCTGGTGTTGCCAGATCAGCTGGGCTTGCGGTTCGAGCGTGAGCGAGTGTCCGATCGCGAACGGCAAACCGCCTTCAAGCGAACCGGTCACCGCATTTCCGTGCGTCGTGGCGCTAACCCCGTCGCGCGACGACGAATCGATCACCAGTGAGCTGCCCGAAACCACCGCATCTGTGTACCACCCGCTCGGTCCGATGTGGGTCCAGTAGCCGCCGATGCTGTATGCGCTAATTCCAAGATGGCCGGCCGCGGCATCCGGCACGCCGACTGCAAAGCCGCTGACATCACCCGTGGCCCGTCCAAAGCCGAGGAAGAGCCCGTAGTGGTCGCGGTGACCGCTCGCCGTCGTACTCGCGTACAGGTCCTGACCGACCTGCGCTCCCGTCATCGAGCCGGAAAATCCGGGCGCGACGTCGCCGCTTTGCGACAGCGTGCTGTGTCCGCCCCACACACGTGCCCACGCCGCTGGCAGGCTGCCGTTCTCGCTCAGCAACGACTGCTCGCCCTGGCGCAGATGGAAGTTGTCGATCTGCATCATGCCGAGCTGCCGGGCAACGGCTGGAAGCTCCGCGTAAAGGGCCGCTTCAGGGCGGTAAAGCGTAATCGGATCAGCACTCGCGGCGGGAAGTGCGGGTGTGCCCGGCGCGGGGGTGCTGGTCACGGCTGTCGTGCCGCTGCCGCTCGCGTCGGCCGGCGCACTCTGCGCAGCGGGCACGGTGTTGCGCAGGTACCAGCTCTGCGACGTGCCGGCCATCACGCCGCCTTTGACGAGGTAGTACTCGTATGCGCCGGCTTTCGTCGTTCCGCCTGCGAGCGAAAATGCACCGGCATCAGTCGTGGCGCCGTTCGTCGCGGCGACGACCTGGATGCCGTTCGACGTGATCGCCGCGCCCTGGCCGCCCACGTTCGTCACCTTCAGCGTGGTCGCACCGGTTGCCGTGCCGCCGTTCACAACGAGCTTGTCCGAAGACGCGTTGTCACCCGCGAGAACGGTATTCAATGCAATGGCCCCATTGTTTCCGACGTAGCTATTGACGACGAGTGAATTGCCGGCGCTCTTGCCGCCGCCAATCTGCACGAGATTCGCGTTCGTCAACTTGCCGTTGATCGTGAAATTGCCCTGTGCGCCGCCGGCAAACTGCGCCAACGCATTGGCCACCGCGACGGTGCCGTTGTTGGTCACGTCGCCGTTGACAGTGCCGTAGCCGCCGAGCGTCGCTCCCGCAGCGACGCTCGTCGCGCCGGTCATCGACGCGGCGGACGTCGACGCATCGCCGACCGCGAGCGTGCCGGCGCTTACCGTCGTGCCGCCCGACCACGTATTCGCCCCATCGAGCACCAGCGTCCCCGCACCGACCTTTGTCAAGGCACCGGTGCCGGTGATGTTCTGTGTGAGGGTCGACTGAAACGCCTGCGTATCGATCGTGCCGCCGCCTGCCGCAATCGAGATTGCACGCGTGCTGGCCGGGTCGAAGCTGCTGCCGAACTGCAGCGTGCCGCCATCGAAGGCCACGCCACCGGTCGCGCCGCCCAGCGCGCTGTCGGCGCTCACCGACAGCGCACCCTGTTTCAGCACCGTGCCGCCGGTATACGTATTGCCGCCCACCGCGCCCGGCGCGAGCGTCAACGTGCCCAGTCCGTCTTTCTCCACGACGCCGGTCCCGCTGATCAACCCGGCATATGTCCCGTCGACGTTCTGTTCGAATTGCACGAGACCGTTGTTGGTAACGGTCGACGGCAGGCTTTTGGCGCTCGCCTGCAACGTGCCGGGCAGATCAACCGTCACGCTGCCCGTATGCTGTGCGCCGCTGCCGTTGAGCACGAGCGTGCCCTCTTGCACCTCCGCGGCGATCGGGCCGATGAGCGAGCCGTCGATCGTCAACATGCCCGAGCCGGTCTTGAAGAACGAGCCCGTAGTACCCGTCACGTTTTGCGCGATCGTCGACTGGAAGCCCTGTGTATCGATGGTGCCGCCGCCCGCGGCAACCGATAACGCGCGCGTACTGGCGAGGTCGAAACTGCTGCCGAGCTGCAGCGTTCCCCCGTCGAACGTCACGCCGCCTGCCGTGCCGCCGAGTGCGTTATCTGCGGACACCGAGAGTACGCCCTGCTTCAGTACGGTACCCCCGGTATACGTATTGCCGCCCGCAGCGGTGGGCGCAAGCGTAAGCGTGCCGGCACCGTCTTTCTCCGCCGAGCCGGTACCGCTGATGAGCCCCGCATAAGTGCCGTTGGCGGCCTGCGCGAACTGCACCAGACCGTTATCGGTGATCGCGCCTGGCAGGCTCTGCGACGATCCCTGAAGGATGCCCGCCTGATCGACCAGCATCGTGCCAGTGTACTGCGTGTTGTTGCCGGTCAGCGCGAGCGTTCCCTGCTGCACCTCGGCCGACGTGACCCCCATCGCGCCCATCGAGCTCGCGACTGTCCAGGTACCGGTGTCCTGCTTCTGCAGCGTCTGGAAGTTCGTGATGCCGGTCGGCAGCGTGTCCGTTCCGGTGCCGTTCAGCGTCAACAGGTTGTTGCCGCCGCCTCCGTTGATGGTTCCGCTCACCGACGAACCGGTGTAAAGGCGCAACGTATCGTTGCCACCGGCAAAGACCAGATTACCGATCACCTGTCCGCGGTTGGTGAAGTCGACCGCGCCGTTGCCGGACGCGCCCATCACGTTTCCCGGCGCCTCGATCACGCCGGTCGCGTTGTTGATGACGGTATTCGAGCCGGACGTATTCTGGAACCAGATCGCAGCGCTATGGACGCCCTGGATCGTCCCGTTGTTGATGATGGTATTGCCTGTACCCTCCGGATTGACGGCTTCGGCGTTGCCTTCCGTCCCGCCAGAGATGACGGCCGCGCCCTGTTCCACTGTCAGCGTGCTGTTGTTCCGGAAGGCGATCGTATCGGCCCCGGTGCCGTACGTGCCGTTACCCGTCAGCGCGCTGTTTTTTACTTGCGCGCCTGACTGAACGACGATGGTGGCGTTGTCGGCAAGCGCGATCGCTGTCGCATCGCCCACCACGATCTGTGCGTTTGCTCCTACTGTCACAGTAGAGCCTGAAGCGGTGGTCGGGCCGGTTCCGATCGTGCTTGACCATGGCGACGGGGCGCTCGTGTCGCACGTCGTCGAGTTATTCGATGTCGTGCAATTCGCGAAAGACAATGAAGGAATGGCCGCGATATATGCAAGGGCCGCAAGACAGGTTGCGCTTCGCCGCGGAATAGAAGCGCGCTTGTTC
The DNA here is from genome assembly GCF_050436125.1 of Paraburkholderia sp. MM5482-R2. Taxonomy (NCBI): domain Bacteria; kingdom Pseudomonadati; phylum Pseudomonadota; class Betaproteobacteria; order Burkholderiales; family Burkholderiaceae; genus Paraburkholderia; species Paraburkholderia sp. MM5482-R2. Next base: position 369,226 of record NZ_JBNDLP010000004.1, read on the forward strand.
CTCACGCGCTTCTGTATTCGCTCCAACGGGCTGGCATAAGGCTGACGGCTGGTTAATTTGCTGGTCATGCGTTTCACCTTGGCAGTTTAATTACGTATGCTTTTTATATAATCCCGCAACACGGAACCTGGAATATGGGATCCATCTGACGACCGATGAGCCTGTACGCGCGCAACTTCGTTGACGCCTGCGGCACTGATCCGGAAAACGGGTATGGTTTTCGCGCAATCGATATCCGGCACCCGGCGGCACCTCGATCCACCCAAGTTAAGCGCGTCTGCCGCGCCGGAACTCAATCAAGTTAAAAAAACACTTGACGTGAAGCCAGCTTCGCGCGGCCGCAGCCCTGCTGGCGTCTTTTTAGACGCCAGCAGGGCTGCGGCCAATGAGGATCTTTTTGATCTTCGTTGGCCCCATGTCTCTTTCCACTCTGCTTGCCGATCTCGCCGCCCATATTCAGACTGAGCAGTTTCGTCACAGCTTGCTTGCGATCCTGAACATCCCACGGCGTTCCAACGTCGTCGCAAATCCACGCTATCCGGCCAGCCAGTTTGGCGATCTCTACCATCAACTGGTTGCGAACCAGGCACGCAGCGGCACGGAGTCAGACTGCGCGACTACATAGATCATGCCCCGCTCCCTCGCTGAGGTTCGTCACGCAGGCTAGCTACACACAGCGCAGCAATTTCGTTTTCAGCGGTGCCCCGCTACTCGACATCCTCCGCCGCAATCTTCGCCCACACCGCGCGAGGTAACCGCGGCGCGATACCCGCCGGGCTCGCGTCGAACTGCCACCGAGCCGCCGACATCGCACCCTGTGCAATCGCAATCTCCTCGTGCGTCAATGGCAACCGGCCGGCCACATGCGCGGGGCCCCGGGCAGCACTTGGGCGATCATCTGCCGGTTCGGGTGTTCGAGCAGCGGGACGAGGTGGTCGGCCTCGCCCACACCGGCCAGGCAAACCTAGCCGCTGATGACCTCGACGTTACGGCCGTCCTGCGTCATCTTGACCAGAACTGCATCTGCCGCGCCCGATGCATCTGCTGTGTCTGCCATGGCCGCGCTCTCCTCGTCAGCGAATGATGTCGTAGCTGTAGTCGGTCTTCGCCACGTCGATCGTGTTGGCGTCGAGCGCTTCGAAGAACTCGTCCAGCAGCGTGACCAGCACCCGCAACGCACCTTCATAGCCCCAGGTCGGGAAGCGATGGTAATGGTGGCGATCGAAGATCGGGAACACCATGCGTATCAGCGGCGTTTTGGTATCGCGCTCGAGATATTTGCCGTAGGTGTTGCCGATCAGGAAATCCACTGGCTCGGTAAACAGCAGTGAACGCATGTGCCACAGGTCGCGTTTCGGATACACCTTGCAGCCGGCGCCGTAGGGCGACGCGTCGAGCAGCGCCTGCACCTTCGCAGCCCAGGTTTCGTTGCCGTTGGTCGCCAGCACGTGAGCCGGCTCGGCGCCGAGTTCCAGCAGGAACTGCGTGTAGCCCAGCATCTGGTCCGGGTCGCCGTAGAGTGCAAAGCGCTTGCCGTGCAGGTGAGCCTGGCTGTCGGCCATCGCATCGACGAGCTGGCCTCGCTCCTTCTCCAGTTGCGCCGGAATCGGCTTGCCGGTCACGCGCGAGATTTCCATCAGGAACTGATCGGTGCCCGCGACGCCAACCGGCGAGTTCAGCACCACCACTTCCTGTCCATGCTCGCCAATGAGCTTGCTGGTCTTCTCGCAGCAGTATTCCTGGAACACGAAGGTCGCCTTCGCGTTCAACGCGCGCTCGACTTCCTCCTTGGTCGTGCCGCCTTCGTACATCCGGAACTCGCCGTCGGTCGGCGTATTCCACGTTTCGGATGGGTCGCAGATGATGTTCACCGTCACGCCGAACAGATCGAAGATGCGGCGAATTTCCTTCATGTTGCCGACCACGTAGCCGTCGAAGCCGCCGATGAAGTTGACGCTGTCGTCGGGCACGCGCTCAAGCGGCGTCGCTGTGCCGGCCTTGCCGTCCCAGAAGTGCCTGAGGATGCCGAGGAGCGCGTTGTCGTAGCCGGTCACGTGGCTGCCGACGAAGGCCGGCGTGTGCGCGAACGGCACGTCATAGTCTTCCGGCACGCTGCCCTTCTGCTTGCTGCTCTTGATGAGCGCGTCGAGGTCATCGCCGATCACTTCCGCCATGCAGGTCGTGGAGACTGCGATCATGTCGGGCTTGTACAGGTTGTACGCATTTGCGAGGCCGTCGATCATGTTGTTCATGCCGCCGAACACCGCCGCGTCCTCGGTCATCGACGAGCTGACACACGAGGTCGGCTCCTTGAAGTGACGCGAGAAGTGCGAGCGGTAAAACGCTACACAGCCCTGCGAGCCATGCACAAAACTGAGCGTCTTGTGAAAGCCGTTGGCCACGTACACTGCGCCGAGCGGCTGGCAGGCCTTGGCCGGGTTGATGGTGAGCGAGTCGCGTGCAAAGTTCTTTTGCCGGTAGTCTTCGCTCTTGGTCCACTCGACGATCTGCTTGACCTGCTCGTCTGAATGGTTGAACTCGAAGTTTTCCTTTTTCGCGCGGAAAATTTTCTGGTACTCGGGCTCACGGAACAGGAATTCCTGGTCGAGAATCTGGTCTGCGGATTGGGGCACGGGATGCTCCTGATATTCAATTCAATGGCCTGCCGGCCGGTGGTCAGTCCGGTGATCGGCGCGGTGGCCGGCGCTTAGGGGTTTTTCTTCCAGGGCGCCTTGGCGAGCCCCCACACCGGGCTGGAAATGGCCATGTCCATGTCGCGCGCGAAAATGGCGTAGCCGTCGTAGCCGTGATATGGACCGGAATAGTCCCAGCTGTGCATCTGGCGAAACGGCACGCCCATCTTCTGGAACACGTACTTTTCCTTGATGCCGGAGCCGACCAGATCGGGCTGGACCTGTTCGACGAACCTCTCGAACTCGTAGCCGGTCACGTCGTCGTAAATCAGTGTGCCGTCCTTCACGTAGTGCGTGGTGCGCTGATAGTCGTCGTTGTGGCCGAATTCGTAGCCGGTGCCGACCACGTTCATGCCGAGGTCTTCGTAGGCGCCGATCACGTGGCGCGGACGCAGGCCGCCAACGAACAGCATCACGGTCTTATCCTGCAGGCGCGCTCTGAACTTCGCGTTTACCGCATCGACCAGGGGACGATACTGGGCGATTACCCTCTCCGCGTTGGCTTTGATGGTGTCGTCGAAGTGGCTGGCGATCTCGCGCAGGCTCTTCTCGATCATCGACGGGCCGAAGAAGTTGTATTCCGCCCACGGAATGCAGTACTTCTCTTCCATGTGCCGGCTGATATAGTTCATCGAGCGGTAGCAATGCAGCAAATTGAGCTTGGCCTTGGGCGTGTTCTCGAGCTCGGCGATCGAGCCGTCGCCCGACCATTGCGCGATCACGCGCAGGCCGATCTCTTCGAGCAGAATCCGGCTCGACCAGGCATCGCCGCCGATGTTGTAATCGCCGATGATCGCAACATCATAAGGCGTCGAAACAAATTCGGGCCGCTTGTCCGGATCGGCCTTGTCGAATATCCAGTCCCGAATCGCATCGTTAGCCAGATGGTGGCCCAGCGACTGGCTGACTCCGCGAAAACCTTCGCAGCGCACCGGCAAAATGGTGTGCCCTTCATACTGCGCACTCTTCTTCTTCGAGACGGCCTCGATGTCGTCGCCGATCAGGCCGATCGGGCATTCACTCTGGATCGAGATGCCCTTGTTCAGCGGAAACAGTTCCTGAATCTCGTCGATGATCTTGTCGAGCTTCTTGTCGCCGCCGAAGACGATGTCCTTTTCCTGGAAGTCCGACGTGAACTGCATCGTCACGAAGGTGTCGATACCGGTAGTGCCGATGTAGTAGTTGCGACGCGCGGCCCACGAGTACTGGCCGCAACCGACCGGACCATGACTGATGTGGATCATGTCCTTGATGGGCCCCCAGACCACGCCCTTCGAGCCGGCGTACGCGCAACCGCGAATCGTCATCACGCCCGGCAATGACTTGATGTTTGATTTCACGCCACAGTCGGGCTTGCCGTCCTCGAAGGTGCCCAAATGCTTGGCGCGCCGTTTGGCCATCTTCTCCGGATAGGCCTTCAGCACTTCATCGATCAGGGCCTTGTTCGCGGCCTTGCGCTCTTCAACAGTGACGCTCATGGGAATGCTCCATAGGGTGAGTATCAAGCCTGGCAGCGGGTAGCCGGCATGGCCCGGTTCATCGCGTGAAGAAGAACACCGGGCCGCGCGCAGCGGCGCTCGCTTAGGCGGTCAGTTCCGCTGCAGGCTTGCCGACTTGCGATTCGTCGATGGACGTCATGATTCCGTGCTCCATTAACAGGTCTTCCAGTTGATCCATCGTGATCGGCGTCGGGATCGTGCCGTTGCCCGCGTTGTTGTGCACCTTGGTGGCGAGCTGGCGATACTCTTCCGCCTGTTTGGATTCGGGCGCGAACTCGATCACCGTCATGCGGCGCAGCTCGGCGTGCTGCACGATGTTATCGCGCGGCACGAAGTGGATCAGCTTCGAACCGAGCATCTTCGCCAGCGCTTCGGCGAGTTCGAGTTCCTTGTCGGTCTGACGCTCGTTGCACACGAGCCCGCCGATCCGCACACCGCCGCTGTTCGCGTACTTCAGAATGCCCTTTGAAATGTTGTTGGCCGCATACATGGCCATCATTTCGCCGGACATCACAATGTAGATTTCCTGCGCCTTGTTCTCACGAATCGGCATTGCGAAACCGCCGCACACCACGTCGCCGAGCACGTCGTACGACACGTAGTCCACGCCGTCATAGGCGCCGTTTTCTTCGAGGAAGTTGATCGACGTGATGACGCCACGGCCCGCGCAGCCGACGCCCGGTTCCGGACCGCCGGACTCCACGCAACGGATGTTGCGGTAACCGATCTTCATCACGTCCTCGAGTTCGAGGTCCTCCACCGAGCCGGCTTCGGCCGCTAGCGACAGGATGGTGTCCTGCGCCTTTGCATGCAGGATCAGGCGAGTAGAGTCCGCCTTGGGATCGCAGCCGACGATCAGGATCTTCTGCCCGAGTTCAGTCAGGGCTGCCAGGGTGTTCTGCGAGGTGGTCGACTTGCCGATACCGCCTTTACCGTAGAAAGCGATTTGCCGAAGTTTAGACATTGCATTTCTCCATTCAGGAAGAAGGGTTGAAACCAGGTTGCGTAACCGCGACCATGTCAGCCTGTCGTGCCTGTATGGGTCTTCTTATATCGAGTCACGCATCGGCCGGACCTGTGTCCGCGCTGGACTCCAAACGCAGCTTCTGTGCCACGTCACCAGCGGTACTGCGACGCGTCCGCCCCGCCGCGCTGCGGGGGTTGGTACGGGACTTTTGCGGACTCCTCTTCTGTCTTGTCGATTTCGCGACAAACCACGCGAACTTCGTCGCCAATGAAACCATTCGGGCGCGTTTGTCGTGCGATTTCTGTCGCATTGGCCTGCGTGCAGCCGGACAATCGCCGGGTTGCGGCCTGGTTCGGTTATTGCATTGATCGCGCCATGGACACACCAGCCACCCAAGCTTCGCGACCCGTGCCGCGCGAGACGCACTTCGACCGTCTAGGCGGCGAGACCGCCGTCATCCGCCTGGTCGACGCGTTCTATCGGCACATGGATACGCGGGCCGACGCGCAGCGCATTCGCGCGATGCATCACCCGGACCTGTCTTCGACGAAGGCCGTGCTGGTGCTGTATCTGTGCGAATGGCTCGGCGCCGACAAGCGGTACTCGGCACAGCGCGGCCAACCACGGCTGCGCACGCGTCATGCCGCATTCGCGATCGGCACCGCCGAACGGGATGCGTGGCTAGCTTGCATGCGCGCCGCGTTCGACGAGACGGGTGTCGATCCGGTGCTACGCGATGAACTGATGCAGGCCTTTTTCAAAATCGCCGACCGGATGCGCAATACGCAGACGTGAATCCCTCTTCAACGCTGTTTAACCCAAGGATCTGTGATGACCGAAACGCTCGCGCACAAGGAGATCGACGACACCGCGTTCGCCCGTCTCGAACATGAAGGCCGTCTGCTCAACCCGGTTCTCAAGGGGCTGACGAACAGGCTCGACCGGGTCGGCTTCCGCGGCGAACTTGCGCTGCGGTTTGCCCCGAAGCTCGCCGACGAAGCGCGGCCGCCGGAGCTGACCTGCGATCAGGTGATGGCATGCGCGACGATCGGCCATAAGCACTTGCCGTTCTTCGCCGGGTATCTGTTGAGCTTCGAGCATCTGAAGAACGTGGCCGAGGTGCTCAGCGACACGCTCTCGGCGGACGGCAAGTACTTTCTGTTTTGCGACAACATCGACCTGAGCAAGCGATATCAGGTGCCGTACAAGGGCGCGATGTTCTATGTGCTGCCGATTCTCGAGTCCACCGTCTACAACGAGATGCTCGAACTGCTGTACCTCGAAAAGAACGAATTGAAGAAAAAGGACTCAGGCGGCAAGCTGGATGCGGTAGCGGACGCGGCCATCAAGTTCGACGTGACCTTCGAGACGATCACCTACAGCGAAGGACTTGAATTGATGGGGCCGGTGCGCAACCCCAACGAGAACCGGCCCGTGTGAGGCTCGGGTCCCGACGGCTGCCGCCCGCGCGGCTGCGCTAACCGATGTTCCCTTGCACCCGAACGCGACCATGATCATGCACACCGACACTGCTTTCGTCGTCCGCGAACGCCTGGCCTCGCGCGTTGTCCGGAACCCCGATGCACAACTCGAAACGATCGTGCCCGCCGTACTTTGCACGTGGCTGGCGTACCACGGCTTCCCTGATCCGCATTCGCGCTGCGTGAACGGCGAAACCCCGTTGATGCGCGCCGCGCAGCATGGCGAGGACGCGGTCGTCGAAGCGTTGCTCGCACTCGGCGCACGCGCCGACGCGCTCGATGACGACGGCAACCATGCGCTCTGGTTCGCGTGCCTGCACGGCGGCCCCGCGACCATCCTGCGGCTCATCGACGCCGGCGCGCCGATCGACCATGTGAACGACGACGACATCACATGCCCGATGCAGGCAGCCGCGAGCGGCCGCCTCGACGTCCTGCAGATGCTGCTTGCGCATGGGGCGAACGCAGAACTGTGCGCACCGGATGGGCGCAGCGCGCTCGACATGGCAGCCGACCTCGGGCTGCAACTGCTGCTTGCTTTCGGATGACAGGCTTTGTCAGCGAGTCTTAAGAGGGACGTGCGTCGCGCGACCAGCGAAATCGGTCCACTGATCAGTCGAAAAATCGTATAGTTTGCAGCCTCGTGCGGTGTCGAAGTACCAACGCCACGAAAACCGCTGCACGACGATCCGTTCCGGAAGCATCGCTTCGAGGGTTCGCTGAGCACCGACGAGCCCGTATAGAGGGAGACTCATGTCGACGTGATGCGCGGTGTGCTCCATGATGTGATGAAACAGCGCGCCAAAACGCCAGCGAAAGGTCAAGTGCACCGTCGTGGATACGAACGGATCTGAACGCCCCCATTTCGCGCGATCGTCGTACCAGCGGATTTGCGGATGCGTGTGGTGCGCGTACACGACGAAACCCACCATCGCGCACCAGAACAGGAACGGCACCCCGAACCCGCATGCGATTGACGGGACCACCCCCCGCTGCGTCGCGCGAGCGATCCACGCGAGCGCGCCGATCCACAGCAGCGCGAACACCGATACCAGCGTGCAGTCACGGAAGAACACGGGGCGCCGCGTCGGCATTGCGACCCGCGACGGGAAAAACATCTTCGTCCACCAGATTTCGATCATGTAGTAGAGACCAGGCGCCCAGCCGCTGCGATAGATACGTTCCAGTGCGCGCCGTGGCCCACTCAAGGCGCGATATTCCTGGATCGTCAGTGGTGCCCACACAAAATCGATGCCTTTCAGGTTCGTGTAGCCGTGATGCACCACGTTGTGACCCACTTGCCACAGGCTGTACGGCGTGAGCGACGGCAGGAAGGCGATCCGGCCCAGCCAGCGGTTGAGCGTGCGGTGCCGGGTCAGGCTCTCATGACATGCGTCGTGACCGATGACGAAGAGCCGCCCGATGACGAAGCCCGCCATGCATCCGAATACGGTCTTCAGCACGAACCCGTGCGCGAACACGCTCGCGGCGAGCGCACACAATAGCAAAACGTAGTCGAACACGAGCAGCAGAAGCGCGTAGGCGGTGCAGCGTTCGGCGAACGGTGTCAGCCACGAGCGGATGACCTTGCGATGGGGCAATGGCTCATTGGCGGGAACGGGGTGATTCGGACTGTTCATGAAGAAGACCGGTAGAGCGGTGCAGCACAACACCACGCACGCGGCCAACGGCTACATGCCGTGTCCGCGATGATGTGACCAGACCGTTTCGCGCTGGTGGCGAGTCAGCGCGACATCATGTTCATACTGACATTGTGCATCACCCAGATCGTGCCGAAGATCAGGAACAGCGCGGCGAGCGCGGTGTAGCATAACGCCAGCCCGTTCCAGCGCTGGCCGCGCGACAGGTCGAGATGCAGGAACGTCACCAGATGCACGACGATCTGCACGAACGCCAGCAACGCGAGCGCCATAATCGCGGAGCCGGACGGCAGCAACCGTTGCGTGACGATCGAGAATGAGCCAGCCGTCAGCGCCACGGCAAGCACGAAACCGGTGATATAACTGGCGACGTCACCACGCGAGGCGGTCGTGGACGTCGAGTGTGAATGGACCATTTAGAGCATGCTCCCGAGATAGACAAACGAAAACACGCAGATCCACACGATGTCGAGGAAGTGCCAGAAGAGGCTCAGGCATGTCAGACTCGTGAGGTCGCGACCGGACAGTTCAGGCGAGCGGACGACATGCACGACGAGCACGGCCATCCAGACGAGGCCCGCTGTTACGTGCAGGCCGTGGGTGCCAACCAGCGTGAAGAACGACGACAGGAAGGCGCTGCGACTGGGCCCGGCACCGTTGGCGACCAGGTGCGAGAACTCGCCCAGTTCTAACGCGAGGAACAGCGCGCCAAGCACGAACGTCACGAGGAGCCAGCCGATCACGGCACCACGCCCCTGGCGCTGCGCGCCGAGCATCGCGAAGCCGTAGGTGGTGCTGCTCAGCAGCAGCGCGCCGGTTTCAAGTGCGACACCGGGGATGTCGAACAGGTCCCGTCCGGACGGTCCACCCGCGAACTGGTGCGCCATTACGGCGAACACGGCGAACAGCGACGCGAACAGCATGCAGTCGGTCATCAGGTACAGCCAGAAGCCGAACACGGTGGGCGTTGGGCCGTGGTCAGCGCTCGACCTGCCGTGATGGACGAGTAATGCAGATTGCGTCATGGATCAGGTCTCCGCGGATTCGGGTAATTCAAGGGCGGCCGGGGTGGGTGCGCTGCCGCGTCGTGCTTCGATTTCGCGCACGCGCGAGGCCGGAATCACGTAGCCATGGTCGTCGCGGAAGCTACGCGCGATCAGCGCGGCGACGATCGCGACGAAGGCCAGCACGGCGAGCCACGTGATGTGCCAGACGCCGGCGAAGCCGAGCACGAGGCTGAATGCGCCGATCAGGAACCCGTCCGCGGTATTCGACGGTAGGTGGATGTCCTCGTAATGCGCCAGTGCGGCATTTGCTGCGCCGCTTTCCTTCATGTGCGCGAACGCGTCGAGCTGGTGGACGACCGGTATGCGCGCGAAGTTGTAGACAGCGGGCGGTGACGAGGTGGCCCATTCGAGCGTGCGGCCGTTCCACGGGTCGCCCGTCAGGTCGCCGTATTCCGGCTCGTTGCGATGGATCACGCTCACGACGACCTGGGCGATCTGGTGCACGACACCGAGTGCGATCAGCACCACGCCGCATGCGGCGACGAACAGCCAGGGATGCCAGGTCGGGTTGTCGTAGTGATTCAGGCGCCGGGTCATGCCCATGAAGCCGAGCACGTAGAGCGGCACGAACGATACGTAGAAGCCGACGAACCAGCACCAGAACGCCCGCTTGCCGAGCTTCTCGTTAAGCTTGAAGCCGAACGCCTTCGGGAACCAGTAATGGAAGCCTGCGAGATAGCCGAACACGACGCCGCCTATGATCGCGTTGTGAAAGTGCGCGATCAGGAACAGGCTGTTGTGCAACACGAAGTCCACGCCCGGGATCGCCATCATCACGCCCGTCATGCCGCCGATCGTGAACGTGACCATGAAGCCGATCGTCCACAGCACGGGTGCGGTGAACTCGATGCGACCGCGGTACATCGTGAACAGCCAGTTGAAGATTTTCACGCCCGTGGGGATCGCGATGACCATCGTCATAATGCCGAAGAACGCGTTGACGTCCGCGCCGGAACCCATCGTGAAGAAGTGGTGCGCCCACACGAGGAATGCGAGCACCGTGATCGCGCACGACGCGTAGACCATCGTTCTGTAGCCAAACAGCGGTTTCTTCGCGAAGGTCGCGATCACTTCCGAGTAGATGCCGAACGCGGGCAGCACGAGGATGTACACCTCCGGGTGGCCCCACGCCCAGATCAGGTTCAGGTACAGCATCGCGTTGCCGCCGAGCTCGTTTGTGAAAAAGTGCATGCCTGCGTAGCGGTCGAGGCCGAGCAGTGCGAGCGTCACGGTTAGGATCGGGAACGTTGCCATGATCAGCACGTTCGAGCACAGCGCGGTCCACGTGAACACCGGCATCTTCATCAGCGTCATGCCGGGCGCGCGCAGCTTGACGATCGTCACGAAGAAGTTGATCGCGGTAATCAGCGTACCGACGCCGGAGAGCTGCAGACTCCAGATGTAGTAGTCGACCCCGACGCCCGGACTGAACTGCAGCTCCGACAGCGGTGGATACGCGAGCCAGCCGACCTGCGCGAACTCGCCGATCACGAGCGACAGATTGATCAGGATCGCGCTGATCGCCGTCATCCAGAAGCTCAGCGAATTCAGGAACGGGAAGGCGACGTCGCGCGCGCCGATCTGCAGCGGCACGACAAGATTGAAGAGGCCGACCATCAGCGCCATCGCCATGAAGAAGATCATGATGACACCGTGCGCGGTGAATATCTGGTCGTAGTGGTGCGGCGGCAGGTAACCGGGGCCGTGAAACGCGATCGCGAGCTGAAGCCGCATCATTACGGCGTCGACAAAACCGCGCACGAGCATCAGCACCGCGACGATGATGTACATGATGCCGATCTTCTTGTGATCGACGCTTGTCAGCCACTCGGTCCAGAGCCACTTCCAGCGGCCGAGCTTCGTGAGCGTGACGATGACCGCCAGCACGATGAGCGCCATGAACGCGGCCGCGCCCATGATGACCGGCTGATCGAACGGAATCGCGCCGGGCGTGAGTTTTCCAAACATGGCTTACTCCGTGGTCTGCGTGCGACAGGCGGCGTCGCGGAAGGCCGTGACGTTGCCGTTGTTGTATCGGGCAACGATGTTGCGGAACAGGTACTGGTCGATCGATGAGAAGTAGCGTACCGACTGCTTCTCGCTCGGCTTCGCGACTTCGGCGTATTCGTCCATGCTCAGGCGGTCCGGCGAAGCCTTGACCTTCCGCACCCATGCGTCGAAGTCGGTGGCGCTCGTCGCGAGCGTACGGAACTTCATGTCGGCGAATCCCTTGCCGCTGAAGTTGGCGGACATGCCTTCGAAATTTCCCGGTGCATCCGCGATCAGGTGCAGACGGGTCTGCATGCCGACCATTGCATACACCTGGGTACCGAGTTGCGGGATGAAGAATGAGTTCATCACCGAATCGGACGTGATCCGGAAATTTACCGGCGTATCGACTGGCACGGCGAGCTGGTTCACCGACGCAATGCCGAGGTCCGGGTAGATGAAGAGCCACTTCCAGTCGAGCGCGACCACCTCGACGTCGATCGGCTTCACGCTCGACTGCAGCGGCCGGTACGGGTCGAGCTCATGTGTGGTGCGCCAGGTCAGGATACCGAGGTACAGGATGATCATGGCGGGGATCGTCCAGACGACGATCTCGATCGCCGTCGAGTGCGCCCATTTGGGTGCATAGACCGCGTGACGGTTCGACGCACGGTAGCGCCACGCGAAGAACAGCGTCAGCAGGATCACCGGGATCGCGACGATCAGCATCGCCCACGTGGCGGTGGCGATCAGCGACTTCTCGGCCGCGCCGACGCTCCCTTTTGGATCAAGCACAGTCAGATCACATCCCGATAGACAGGCGCTCAATGTCGTGACGATGGCTATCGACCGTTTCCTTAAGGCTTTTCTGTCTGTCATAGTGGTTAAGTCCGGGTTGTGGCACTTTCGACCTGAAGCTGGCTTGACGCATGCGGCATCACACTCGCAGCGTCATGGTCCGACAACCGGCCAGCTTTGTGATTGATGTCGATCAAGGACGAACAAAGCGGCGGGGTGCGGTGCACTGACGCAGTGCGCGGGCTAAATCAGGCGACAGTCTGCTGCGGCAAACCGTAGATCAGGTCGACGTTGATTGAGAGAAATCCCGCATCGCGTGCGCCGCTGAGTGCGCGTTCCACCACATCGAGTGGCTGGATGCGATTGACAGCTTGCTGAACGTCGGTAGCAAAGTCCTGTACGTCGAAGCTCGCTCGGTTGAAGCCGAGGCGCGCGAGTGGTGAAAGCGTTTTGGTGCTGACGGTTCGCGGATCAATTTCGATGGCAAGTTCTGCGTCGATCGAGAACGCGAAGCGGTTCTGCAGTTGCTGGAAAGCTCTTCGAGTTCGGCAACAGGGAAGAAGGTCGGCGTTCCACCTCCCAGATGCAGCTGCACGGTTCGCCGGTCAGGTCCGAGATGTGACGCGGCCAGATCCATCTCACGAACGAGGTAGCTCAGATATCTGGCGCTGCAGCCATGGTCGTGCGTAATGACCTTGTTGCATGCGCAGAAGTAGCAGAATGATCTGCGTGCCGTTCGGCGGCTGCAGCCAGTCCGGCAATGGCTGCGAAATCGGTGTCTCCGGGTGCGAGAAACATCTTGGGTACGAGTCAATGCGGTTGAAGGCCAATAGTCCGGCCTCAAGGCTCCCGCTATCTCGACATTCCTCCGCGTGACCCGGTGTCGCATCCTGACTTCGGGATCGGGACCGGTTGACCCTGCGCAAGGGCAGCCCTGATTTGCGCGGCGACAATTCCCCGCATACATCAACAAGGGGAAAGCGATGAAGCACATGATCAAGGCCGTCATGATCGTGGCAAGCCTGTGCGCTACCGGTTTGTTCGAAGTGCTGGCATACGCGGATGACGTCAGCGCGAACGGAAGCACGATGGCAGGCGAGGTGACGGCGGATGGGATCCACGCCGGTGACGTGCTCGTGCGTCTGCGTGCCATCTCGATCGAGCCCGAAGTGCACACCAGCGGCACGTTGTCGTCGCTCGGCGTGGGTGTCAATAACGCACTCGTGCCGGAGTTGGACCTGACCTATATGATCCGCGACGCGATCGGCATCGAGCTGATTCTCGCCACCTCGCGGCACCACGTGACGTCCAGCCTCGGCGATCTCGGTGGCGTGAACGTGCTGCCACCGACGCTGCTGCTGCAATATCACTTCAACCATGCTGGCATGATCCGACCGTATGTCGGCGCGGGGGTCAACTACACGTACTTCTACAACGACGGCCTGAGCGCGGGCTCCGAAGGCATCCAGGTGTCACGCAGCAGCTTCGGTCCGGCGGTGCAGGCTGGCGTCGACGTGCAGATCACGAAGACCGTCTTTCTCAACGCGGATATCAAGAAGATCTGGATGCACACGGACGCCTCGGTCGGCGATAGTTCGTTGGGCCGACTGGACATCGACCCACTGGTACTGGGAATAGGCGTCGGGATGAAGTTCTAGCGAGCGCGCAATGACAGACCACAGCTCGCACCAACGGGCGATCCGCTGCGCCCCATCCACCTGAAACGGAGATCTGGTCACTATGCCTCTGTACGACTACCGCTGCGCGGCCTGCGGCCACGCATTCGAAACGCTGGTGCGCGCCGGCCACACGCCCGTCTGCCCGCAATGCGGCGGCACCGCGCTGGACAAGCAGGTCAGCGCGCCGGCCTCGCCCGGCAAGAGCCGCGCGATCATCTCCCGCGCGCGGCGTCAGGCGGCGCGCGAAGGGCACCTCAGCAACTATTCGCCGGCCGAGCGCCGCAAGCTGCTGCGCTGAGCCCAACGGGGAATCGCGCTGTCGATGTAGATGAACCTCGAGGGCGCCTACGAGATGGCACTCAGTCTCACCGTCTTCATGGCCGGCACGCTGGATCGGGCCACCGCCGACAGCCTGCTGGAACACGCGAAGGGCATCTGACCGTATATCGACGCGTGGCTTCGCAACATTGCGTCAGCACGGCCGCCCTCGCGCTCGCGCCCTTCGATGACCACGACGGAAACGTCCTGCGCATGCAGTACGCGCGCCAGCGCGAGGCCGCGTAGACCCGCGCCGACGATGGCCACTTCGACCACCAGCGATTCGACCGCGGTCATCTCGTCGCTCAAAGCCCAGAAACAAAAAACTGCGACCGCTGCGCCACGCCTGCACGGCAGGCGGAATGGGCGTCTGGATATCGATCTCAGTCATGACTTCGACGAAGTCGCTGTCAGAGACCAGGTAGTTAGAGGCCGGCGCATGGCCGCCAATCGGCTTGTAGAGCAGCGCGCCCGAGGCCGGCACGTCATCCAGCAACGCGCCGTCTGCGCTATAGGCCGCGAACCAATGGCCGAAATGCTCGGCCTGCGACAGCCCCTGCAACTGCGCCCAGCCGCCCTGCGGCCGCGCCTGCGCCAGCGCGCAATGCAGTGCCGACGGCGTCGGCGTCATGGCGAAGGCCTCATTCATGACGCTCACCAGCGACTTGCGATGCTTGAAGTTTTCGATGAACTGCGCCGCCTGGGTCAGCCGGGTGCGGATCTTGTGCAGCACGCTGACCTTGGCCGTGATGATTTCGGCGAGCGCGAGCGGCGTGGCAGGGACGGCCGTGTCGGGGCACAGCGCGAGCAGCGCCGGTCCCAGGTGCGGAATGACGCCGCCCGCAGGCGTTCGGCGATGGTCTGGACTGAAACGGTTATGCAGTGCGCCTCACAGATAAATGGCAGCGCCGGCGCCCACGTTGGTCGCGGTGTCTTTCAGCGTCTTGACGATGTACCTGACCTGGTCGGTGTCGAGCAGCGTGTGCAGCGGCAGCGCCAGCGCGCGATCGCCGATGCGCTCGGTGTCGGGCAACAGGCCGCTCTTGCGGCCGATCGCATCGCCCGAGTTCATGTAGTGGAACTGCTGATGCAGCGGATGGCTGTAGGCCACCGTCTCAATGCCGCAAGATTTCATGTCGTCGATCATCTGGGCGCGCGCGCTCTGCGTAAAACGCTTGCCCAAATGCACAACATAGAGCATCCAGTGCACTTCTTCGACGTCCTCGGCCACGTAGGCCGGCTTGATCCCTTCGAAGCTTTGCATCTCTTCGTGATACCAGGTCTCGACCTGCTTTCGCTGCGCGAGGCGCGTGTCGAGTTCGGCCAGTTGCGCGAGACCGAGCGCGGCGGTCAGATCACTGATGCCCGCCTGCAGCGGCACCCGCGAGCCGACCGAGACGGACGCGCGGTCCGTGACGCGCCGCTCGCGCAGATAGCGCAGTTCATGGACGAGTTCGTCATCGTCGGTGACGAGCATGCCGCCCGCTCCTGTGCACAGCGCGGACGGGCTGGAGAAGTCGAACACTGATACGTCGCCGAAACAGCCGACGTTGCGGCCCCGGTAGCGCGAGCCCAACGCCTCAGTACTGTCTTCGATCAGCCGCAAGCGCTGCGCGTCGGCCAGTTCGCGCAGCAGCGCCCACGCGGCCGGGTGGCCGTTGGTATTGCCGGCGAGGATCGCGCGCGTGCGAGGGCCGATCTTCTGCGCGGCTTTTTCGGCGCTCAGACAACCGCTCCAGTAGTCGATGTCGGCGAACACCGGCACGGCTCCCGCCAGCGTGATCGCCTGCGCCACCTGATGCCACGTGTGCGACGCGCAGACCACCTCGTCTCCCGGGCCGATCCCCGTCGCGCGCAACGCAATCCAGGTGGCGAGCGTGCCGCTCGCGACCGCGACCGCATGCTCCCGGCCAACCCAGCCCGCAAACGCGCGCTCGAACGAATCAAGCATCGGCCCGTCGCTCCAACGCGAGGATTGCAGCACCGCGTTGACGAGATCGATCTCGCGCGCCGCGCAAGCCGGTTCGCTCAACGCGATCTCATCGATTTCCATGCGCCTTGTCCTCAGTCAGGATCAACGCATCGGCCTCTTCAGGCCGCCGCGTGATGGTCCTGTAATACCCGGCCGATATCGCGAAATAGATACTGCGCACACCGAACCGGAGCGCTGCTGTCTCGTCGCGCATCGCCGTTGCGCTGACATGCATTGTGCGCACCTCGGGATAACGTTCGTGCCATTGCGCGGCGGCGTCGCGTAGCGTCGGTGCCGTGCGGAGCAGGTCCGCCGCGAAGTCCAATTGCTCGGCGTTCAGGCTCATCTCACTCCTCCACGCCCGCAATACGCCGCGCTTCGACCGTGATGGGCAGTGGCGTATCGTCGGCCATCGCGGGCAATTCGAGTTGCCAGCCGTTCGCGAGCGTGACGAGACCGCCCCACATCCCGGGCTGCGCCATCGCGACAATGGGCTCCTCCAGGTCCTTCTTTGGCACGTAGGCGCTCAGCGCGCCCTTGCTGTCCTTGCGGATCATGACTTTCATGGTTGCGGACTCCGGAGGTTGATGACAGGTTCAAACCAGGTTCAAGCGGGATGCGCTGCTTCCTCCAGCAGTGGACGAAGCAACCGCGGCAGATGGGCGAGCACGTACTCAATGTCCTGCGCCGTAGTGATTTCGCCGAGCGACAGCCGCACCGCCGCCAGCGCCTCATCGCGCGGCACACCATAGATCGTCGCCCGGCTCCGTTAGTTTGCTTCACGGCCAGAACACGCATTCGCAATCGATGCACAGCGTGTCCAGCAACTCGGCCAGGCCGGTGCTCTCATGCTGGGGCATCCATCGGTGCGATGCATGATCGCGCGCGCTCAGGTGCCACATACCGTCTTCATCGCGCGTGAGCCAGGCTATGTCGATCAGCCCGCCATTCGCGTCGACATTGCGGGAGCAGCACGGACTCTCGACACGGAACCCCGGCCCATCGCGCAGCACGCGCGGCACCACATAGCGGTAGCGGGTACGCTCGCGCAACGCTTGCTCGATCTGGCGCTGGGTCAGGTCGAAAGGGCGGCCCGCGCGCAAACCGTCGCGCGGCGCCGCCGCTTCTGGCGCGCTCGCCTGAACCGTCATGACATGGCTCCTTCTTCGGGTAGCAGGCCGGCGGGTGCGGGCGCAATTTCATTCTCCGTGCATCCGACGACACAGTTGCCGAACTCCACCAGATAGACCGGCTCGCCGCTCTCAATCACCTGGCCGACGTTGACGATTTCGCCGACCGTACCCGCCTCGGCCAGACAATCGTCCTGGCCGCGCTCCGGAAAGCTGCCGTCGTTGCACAGGTCATCCAGCGCGATCACGCGCATGCCCCACTGATAAGCAGGCTGAACCGGTTCGATACTCATGCTGACGGCTCCTGCGGTTGCGACGTTTCCGGCTGGACCCGCGTGCCGATCTTGTGCAGCGCTTCGGCCCGCTCGCCCAAGCCTTGCAGCACGTCGTCCGGCAGGTTGTCGAGCGTGCATAGCTCTTTCGCGCGCATGCCGACACGGTGGCCGCTCTCGACGAAATACACCGCGTAGATATAGAACTGCTGAAGGAAGGTGTCGATGCTGGTGACGTAGCCAATCTCGCCCTTGTTCACCAGCACTTCGCCGATGTCCTTGCCGTTGTAGGTGCCGTCGTTGCGGATCACCGCGCGTGCGATCACGCGCTCGCCGTAGTTGAAGCGCGGGGGAAACGCGACCTCGATCAGGTCGTCATCGCGGTTGATGTCAGCCATGCTTCACTCCTGCTGATCGTTGCGTCTGTCCGGTGGTCATCAGGTTCGCGACCTCGCCCGACTGCCGGCGCTGCCGCGCGAGCGCGCGCACCTCTTCGTCCGCGTCATCCATCAGCGACGCCACGATTTCGCCAGCGGCGCGCCGCGCGACTTGCCAGCGCACTCGCCAATCGGGATCGAACGCGAGGCGCGATAGCAGCGTCGCGGGCAGACGCTCGGCAACGATGCGGCGTACCTCGGCCTCGCTGTCGTCGGCAATACGCAGCAGCGCGGGCATCTCAAGACGCTCGGCCAGTCGCATCCGGACTCCGCGATCAGGGTCGCCGATCATCTGCGGCAGCAGCGCGAGCGGCAGACGCCGCGCCACCCATTCACGCACGCCGTAGTCGGCATCGCCCCGCATGCCGATCAATGCAGCAGGCGACAGGCGCTGCGCCACGCGAATCCGCACCTCGCGATGCGGATCGTGGATCAGGCGTGCCAGTTGCGCCTGCGGCAATCGCAACGCGAGCTGCAGCCGGACCATCTCGTCCGGGTCGCCGAGCAATGCCGGCAGACAAAACACACCGGCGTGACTCGCTGGCCCGCAATCGTGCTCCGCCGGCAACTCGCGCAACCGCACGCACCCGCAGCCGGCGCAGTCGAGCGGGCCGCCCTGCCAGTGGCGCGGTGCAATGTCGCCGCCTGGTACGCGCACGTTCTGTACGCTCATGGTTTCGTCCCCGTCCAGCCGCGCGTCGGATATGCACTCAGCGCATCCATTGCATCGTCGGACCCGACGCCGGACTCATGACGATCCAAGACCTGCGAAAGCAGCGCGCCCCCCACCCGGTCTTCGGGATCGAGCCGGCGCAATTCGCGCAGTCGCATGCGCGCTTCTTCAAAGTCGCCGAGACGCATGTTGAGGTACGCGAGGCCCTTCAGCGTGAACAGATAAAAACGCGCGGCCGCGTCATAACGCGTGGTCACGATCGCGGCCGCATGCGGTTCATCGCCGAAATCTGAGCCCAGCGCGGTGCGGGCGACCGCCAGCGCGTCTTCGCCGATCGCACGCGCCTGCGCCAATTGATGGTCGTAGAAGTAAAAGCGGTACAGCGCGATCAACGGCACCGGATGGCGCGGCGCGGCGGCGCGGGCGCGTTGCAACAGCGCGAGCGCCTCGCCGGGGCGCTCGCGCAACCGACCCGCCTCGGCGATCAATGCATTGACGCCCGACGGCAAGCCGCCGCCAATCGCGCTCTGCGCAAACGCGGTCATTACGTCGTCGAGGGCACGGTCGCCGGACTCCATCGCCATCGCTCCTCTTCAGGAGATCTGACGCGGCAGCGGCGGCCGCCCGCGGCCAATCGCGCTGACATCGATGGTCGCCACGCCCGGCGGCGCCGACTCCGCACTACTACTGCAACCACAAGCGGCCTGGTTCGGATTGAAGAAGATCAGGCCGGACTGGGTTAGCCTGTCGGCGAAATCGATCGTTATGCCTTCGAGCATCAGCCGGCTCTCAGCCGGCAGGAATACGCGCAGGCCGTTGATGTCGAGTTCCTGTTCGCCTGGTTGCAGCGCCGGCTCGGCGGTGAATTTCGCGGTATAGCCGGAACAGCCGCCGGCGCTCACCACCAGACGAAAGCCGGCCCCAGCCGGCAGGCCCGAAAAGCGCACGATACGACGCATGAACTTCTCTGCGGCGCTCGTAACAGTTACGTTGGACAGCATGATGCGTAGTCTCCTGATGGATGAATGGCCGGCCCGGCCACGAGCCAGACTCAAACCTGAACGATGCAGCCGTCCACGGGACACACGGCGACGCACTGCGGGTCGTCGAAGTGGCCTTCGCATTCGCTGCATTTCTTGGGGTCGATCGCGAACACGCCGCCTTTGTCGCTGATCGCGACATTGGGGCATTCCGGTTCGCAGGCCGAGCATCCCGTACAGGTGGACGCAATAATCTTCAGAGACATGGAGGCTCTCCTGTTGTCCTGTCTGGAAGGGTGTGGGGTGTCACGCCGCTGAGGCTGACGAGGTGTAAGCACCCTGGCGGATCGAAGCATCGCCGCGGTCCAGGTGCACGATGGCGCCGCTGGCGATGCGACTGCGGTAGTCGTTGAACCAAGCAAGCACCGCTTTTTCGATAAATTCGCCGACGTACTGATCGACCGGCTCGATGCCAGCTTGCGCCAGTTCGTCTTTCGGGCAGGCGCCGATCTTCGCGACCAGCACCGCGTGGCAGTCGCGAAGCGCGCGCACGACCGACGGTAGTTGCTCGTCGTCGCCGTAACCGCCCCGGCAATACAGGTCCACCCGGCGATGGCCGACGAACAGCGCTTCGGCTGCCGAGACCTCGAAGATCTGAAACTCCGTGACGTGGCCGAAGTGCTCGTTGACCCGGCCGCCGCCCTTCGTTGCGACCGCGACCAGCGCCTTCATGTCGTCGGCGACGTCGATCTCGCGAGAGACAGCCAGCGCTTCCTGCTTCGCGTCGTGCTGCGCCTGACGCTCGGCTTCGACGCGCTGCTGGTATTCACGGCGGCGGTCGAGGTCGTAGACCACTTCCATCTGCTCGATCCTGTCGAGCGTGAAATCCTCGCTGCGGTCCTCGCCCAGCAGGCCAACCGCATCCGCGCGGCACTGGCGGCAATGACGCATCAGGTTGGCGCCGCCCATGCAGGCGTCCTGCACGGCCTTGAGTTCCTGCGCAGTCGGTCCGCGCTGGCCGCTCAGGCCAAAGTGAGTGCCGTGCTCGGGCTCCGAGATCAGCGGCATGATGTTATGCAGGAACGCGCCGCGTTTCTTGACGTCGCGGTTGACCTCGATCAGGTGCTCCTCGTTGATGCCGGGAATCAGCACCGAGTTGATCTTGGTCAGCACGCCGCGTGCGGTGAGCATCTCGAGACCCTTCATCTGCCGGTCATGAAGGATTCGGGCTGCTTCGTAACCGGTCACGCGCTTGTGCTTCCAGAAAATCCACGGATAGATTTTCTCGCCCACCGCCGGGTCGACCATGTTGATGGTGATTGTCACGTGGTCGATGTTGTACTTGCAGATTTCGTCCACGAGGTCGGGCAACGCCAAGCCATTGGTCGACAGGCACAGCTTGATGTCCGGCGCCTGTTCCTGCAGCATCCGGAACGTCTCGAAGGTCTTCTTCGGGCTCGCCAGCGAATCACCGGGACCGGCGATGCCAAGCACCGTCATCTGTGGAATCTCGCTTGCGACCGCCACGACCTTCTTCACTGCCTGTTGCGGCGTTAGCTTCTGAGAGACCACGCCGGGACGCGACTCGTTCGCGCAGTCGTATTTGCGGTTGCAGTAGTTGCACTGGACGTTGCAAGCCGGCGCCACCGCCACATGCATGCGCGCATAGTGATGATGGGCTTCTTCCGAGTAGCATGGGTGATTCTTGACCTTCTCCCAGATGTCCGGCGGCATGTCGTCGAGACTACCCAACGCGCCGCAGCTGGCCTTACCCTCGCCACCGTGCGTGCCGCAGCCGGCACCGGTGGACGGGTCTTCGATCTTCACACCGAGCGGTTTAATCTGCCCGATGCTGATATAGGCCGCTGCGGGCAAGTCGCTCGCATTTGAACTCGCTTGCATGGATATCTCCTCGCAACCAACGGCGGCCGCGCGCAAGCCATAGAGCCAGATCCATGCCACTCGACAAGAACGCCAGGAATCAATGGGTTAGGATATATTTCGCAGTTCTGTTTGATCCCGGCGCGCGACGTATCCCTACATTTTCGTTGCGTCGTGTCGGTGTTGCGACAAATCTCACACGACCCGGACGGCATGTTCTAAACCAGCGAGAGGGACCCGCACAAACCAGATCAATCGTTCGCGTTCACCCTCCGGCTTCCCTGGCTTGCGATTTCGCGAACGTGTGGTCGCCCGCTGCTGCTCGTCACGCGAAAGTCCCGTAGCGCTCACGGCCGCGCAGTTGCCCGTCCGGTTCGGCCAGCACCACAAAGGCGCGCCGCCACTCCATCGTCTGCACAAGATAGTTCAGGGACTCGCGGAAGGCTTTCGCCACATCGAGCGACGAAACCAGCGTCTTGCTCACCTCGTAGACGCCGTCCAACGCTTGCCTGAATGTTCACCGTTGACTTCCCCTTCGTGCGCTGCGCGCTTTCGATGTACCAGCGCAAGGCGCACGATCGACCCAAAGACACAGCGTTTGAAGTAAGCGCATTTCAACGCCTGACGATTCAGCCATCGCGCATGTCAATCCCGCGCGCGTAACGACAAATCCGACAAAAAGAACGGCGGCAATCCTCACTCGTCGGGCGCATCGACTCAAAAACAACAGCGAAACAACAGCGGCCCAGCTGAAAGAGGCCACTAGAGCGTGACAATCCAGTGGCATGGAAGTTGCCCTCAAGGTCGCATTACCCCGCTTTCAAGAGCCTGCAATGTCGGATTTCCAACGCGTCAGTACCAGCCTCCATCCGCGCGGCGCCCACCCGGTGCATCTGGATCATGCCGCCACCACGCCGGTCGATCCGTGCGTGATCAGACGCATGCTGCCTTACCTGACCGAGATGTACGGCAATCCCGCCAGCCGTTCGCATGCCTACGGCTGGGTCGGCGAAGAAGCGGTGGAACTCGCCCGCGAGCAGGTCAGCTCGCTCGTCAACGGGGACCCGGACGAGATTGTCTGGACCTCGTGGGGCTCGGGCCGCGCATGCGGATCGCGTGCCAACTGCACGGCGGCGTCCACGAGCGCGGCATGCGCTCGGGGACGTTGTGCACGCATCAGATCGTCGAGGAACTGCCATTGCCGCCGATCGAGATCCACTGCTCGATTCTCGCGCCGAGGACGCGATCAAGGCGGCCGTGTCTGACTTTCGCTCGCGCCAGACGATTCGAGGCGCAGCAGCCGACGACCTGTAACTCGCCGAGCAACCGACCTGCTCGTCTAACCCGAAATGAGTCCATTCAAGCCTGAGAGGAACCTCCATGGAAACGCTCGCCCAACCGGCTTCCGCCACACCCGGCGTCATGCCCGGCCTACTCGAATTCACGCCTCAGGCCGCTGCGAAAGTGGCCTCGCTGATCGAGGAAGAAGGCAATCCCAACCTGAAGCTGCGGCTGTACGTGTCAGGCGGCGGCTGTTCGGGCTTGCAGTACGGCTTCGCGTTCGACGACCAGGTGGCGGACGACGACATGCAGACCGTCACGGACGGCGTCACGCTGCTGGTCGATTCGATGAGCCAGCAATACCTGCCCGGCGCGCGCGTCGACTACGAAGACAGCCTGGAAGGTTCGCGCTTCGTCATTCACAACCCCAATGCGCAGAGCACCTGTGGCTGCGGCAGTTCGTTTTCCGTGTGAGGCAATCATGAAATCTCACTGACTGGCGCCTCCCGACGACGAGGAGAACAACCAGTTCGACAATGCGTGGGGCCTTGACGTGCAATCGCGTCTCGCGTGCTGCGTGAAGCTGCGCAACGCCGACCTGACGATCGAACTGCCGCCACATACGCGCGAGCTCGCGCGTGAGCATTGAGGGCATGCGTCCTTAGCGCTGTGCGGCCTCTTCAAGCGCCATAGCGGTCATAGCCGCGCTGATAGCCGCCGCCTGTGTTTTTCTTCCCGCATCGCCGTCGCCATGGATAGCCAATTCCTCCAGCGTTTGCATCGCGCCGACCGCATCCGCACATCCTGGCTGACCACGCCCATCGCATCGCGCATCGCTTTCTGCAGCGCCGTGTTCATCGCTACACCTGGCTGTTCGAAACAGGACATTCGCGACAGGTCTTCGTTGGAACCGCTTCATCACAGCGCCAGCGAACACGGGAAAGCCCCGCGGCAAGCGGCTATTCGCACTAACGGTGCATGGCGCAGTACTTGCAAACCGTATGATCAAATGCCTAAAGGACAACTTCCCGTGTCGAATCCGATCATCAACGACACCACACTGCGCGACGGCGAACAGACCGCTGGCGTCGCATTCACGGTTGCCGAAAAATGCGCGATTGCCGAGGCGCTCTCAAGCGCCGGCGTACCCGAACTGGAGATCGGTATCCCCGCGATGGGTGCCGAGGAAATCGATTGCATCCAGACCATCGTCGCGCTGAATCTCGACGCCGATCTGATGGTCTGGGGCCGTCTCACCGACGCGGACCTGGCGTCGGCCTTGTGCTGCAATCCCGACATCATTCACCTGTCGATTCCCGTGTCCGATATCCAACTTCAACACAAATTGCGCCAGCCGCGCTCGTGGGTGCTCGCGCAGGTGAATCGCGTGATCAGCGCCGCCGTCAAAAGCGGCCGCAAGGTTTCGCTGGGCGCGGAGGATGCCTCGCGCGCGGACCCCTCGTTCCTTGCCGACGTGGCGCGGCACGCGCAACAGTGTGGTGCGCAACGCATCCGCTTTGCGGACACGCTCGGCGTCCTCGATCCTTTTTCGACCTATGAAGCGATTGCGCGATTGCACGACGCGGTCGATCTGGAAATCGAAATCCACGCGCACAACGACCTCGGGCTCGCGACCGCGAACACCCTTGCCGCACTGCGCGCCGGCGCAACCCACTCCAACACCACTGTCAATGGTCTCGGCGAACGCGCCGGAAATGCCGCGCTGGAGGAGATCGTGATGGGCGTGCGCCATATCATGGGTCGCAACACCGGCGTCGACACGACCGCGCTATTGAGCATCTCGCGGCTTGTCGAACGGGCTTCAGGACGCCCGGTCGCGCTTAACAAAAGCATTGTCGGCGCCAGCGTATTCACGCACGAGTCGGGCATCCACACAGACGGGCTCGCGAAGAATGCATCGACATACGAGAGCTTCGATCCCGCCGAACTCGGTCGCGAACGCTCGGTCGTGCTCGGCAAGCATTCGGGTTCGCAAAGCGTGCGCCGGGCTTATGACGCGCTCGGCCTGGCCGTCAGTGAAAAGCTGCTCGTGCTGCTGCTGCCCCGTATCCGCCACCATGCCACCCAGCACAAGCAAACGCCCAGCGCCGCCGACCTCTATCGCTTCCTGATCGAGTTGCGCTACACCGTCGGAGAATTGTCATGAGCGGCGCTGTGGTCGGCTTCACGAAGTGCGTCGCGCGATCCGAACAGTCGGGCACGACGACGCCGTGCCCCACCAGCGGCGCCTGCGACAAGTACTTCGCCGAGCCGACGTTCTGTCCACACCTATCCTCATCCGCTTGCAAGGAGTAAACGCGATGGAAAGCTTTGTCCAGCAACTCAAGGCGCTGTCCTCAGCCGAGGACTTCCTGCAGTTCTTCGGCATTCCGTTCGACCAGAAGGTCGTCAACGTGAGTCGACTGCACATCCTCAAGCGCTTCTTTCAGTACATCCAGCAACAGGACGCGCTGCCGGAAGGCGACGAAGCCGCCCTGTTCGCGTCATATCACGCGCTGCTGCTGAAGGCTTACGGCGACTTCGTCACCTCCACGCCGGCGCAGGAAAAAGTGTTCAAGGTGTTCCGGGACACAAATGGGCGGCAGCACGTTTCACTCGACAGTCTGCGCGCGTCGCTGCCCGCGCGCACCCTTGCCGGACAGGTGGAGCAAGACCATGCACATCGTTAAGACCATGCACATTGTCGTCTGCATCAAGCAGGTCCCGGACTCGACGCAGATCCGCGTTCATCCGGTCACCAACACGATCATGCGCCAAGGTGTTCCGGCGATCGTCAACCCGTATGACCTGTTTTCACTCGAAGAGGCGCTGCGACTGAAGGACCGCTTCGGCGGCAAGGTCACGTTGCTTTGCATGGGCCCGCCGCAGGCCGAGGAAGCGCTGCGCAAGTGCATCAGCTTCGGCGCGGACGACGCCGTGCTGCTCACCGACCGTGCATTCGCTGGCGCGGATACGCTCGCTACGTCGTACGCGCTGGCAGCGGGTATCCAGCAGATCGCGAAGGAGCAGGCGGTGGACATCGTGTTCACCGGCAAGCAGACGATCGACGGCGACACCGCGCAAGTCGGCCCCGGTATCGCCAAACGCCTCGGGCTGCAACTGCTGACCTACGTGTCGCGCATCGTCGAGACCGCTCTCGATGCGCGCACGATCACCGTCGAGCGCCGCGCCGAGGGCGGCGTGCACGTGCTCAGGACTGCGCTGCCGTGCCTGATCACAATGCTGGAGAACACCAACGAACTGCGCTTTGCGACGCTGCCCGCGATGATTCACGCGGCCGGCTATCCGGTGCACAAATGGAACTGCGAACAGGCCGGCATCGAAGATCTTGGCAAGATCGGCCTGAAGGGCTCGCCGACGGTGGTCAGTAAAGTCTTTGGACCGACGCCGCGCAGCGAGAAAGCGGAGATGCTCGACCTCGACGCAACGAGTCTTTGCGACGTGTCGGTGAACCTGCTGCAAAAGATCTTCGCGCGCCATCCTACCCTGGAAGCTGACCTGCTGATGAAGGAGGGTTCATGAACGCACCCGCCGCCCCCGCGAAGAAACCCGCCGGCCGCGCAGGACGCAATCTCGAACTGCCGAAACACCTGAAGGCCTACAAAGGCGTCTGGGTCTTTATCGAGCACGACCGTGGACACGTGCACAGCGTCTCGTGGGAACTGCTCGGTGAAGCGCGAAAATTGGCCGACACGCTCGGCAGCCGAGTGGGCATCGCGGTGCTCGGCGGCGCGAATGAACCGCTCGAACAGTTCGCCGCAGAAGCCTTCACTTACGGTGCGGACGATGCGTACA
Source organism: Paraburkholderia sp. MM5482-R2 (assembly GCF_050436125.1). Classification (NCBI taxonomy): domain Bacteria; kingdom Pseudomonadati; phylum Pseudomonadota; class Betaproteobacteria; order Burkholderiales; family Burkholderiaceae; genus Paraburkholderia; species Paraburkholderia sp. MM5482-R2. Next base: position 395,820 of record NZ_JBNDLP010000004.1, read on the forward strand.
TCGTCCACGACCCGGTCTTGCAAGGCTATCGCAACGAGCCGTTCACGAAAGGGCTGACCGACCTCGTCAACCGGCATCAGCCCGAGATCCTGCTGCTGGGCGCGACGTCGATGGGCCGCGACCTCGCCGGCTCCGTAGCGACGACCCTGCTGACCGGGCTGACCGCCGATTGCACCGGACTCAACATCGATCCCGCGTCGCGGGCGCTGGCGGCGACGCGCCCCACCTTCGGCGGCTCCCTGTTGTGCACGATCATGACGCTCGCGTACCGTCCGCAGATGGCGACGGTGCGCCCCCGCGTGATGCCGATGCCGCCGCGCGACGCCGAACGCACCGGCAACATCGTCCATGGAACGCTGGGGATGATCGAGACGGACATCGTCACGAGGCTGCTCGACTTTATCCCGGATGCGAGCAGCAACCGGATCAACCTGCCCTATGCCGATGTGATCGTGAGCGGCGGCAAGGGGTTGAAGAGCCCTGAGAACTTCCAGCTGGCGTTCGAACTGGCGAACGTGCTCGGCGGCGAAGTGGGTGCGACCCGGCCATGCGTGCAGGCCGGCTGGGTCGAGGGGGAGCGCCAGGTGGGACAGACCGGCAAGACGGTGCGGCCCAAGCTCTACATCGCCGCCGGCATATCCGGAGCGATCCAGCACCGCGTGGGCATGGAAAGCGCAGACGTGATCGTGGCGATCAACACCGACCCGAACGCACCCATCTTCGATTTCGCACACTACGGGATTGTCGGCAATGCGTTGCAAGTGTTGCCCGCGCTGAAGCAGGCTTTTGCGGAGCATTTGACCCGGCGCCGCAAGCAGGCTGCCTGAGGAGAATCACGATGAGAAAACCTTCACAGTTCGATGTGATTGTGGTCGGCGCCGGTCCGTCCGGCAACGCTGCCGCTTACACGATGGCCAAGGCAGGTCTGGAAGTGCTGCAGATCGAGCGGGGCGAATATCCGGGCAGCAAAAACGTTCAGGGTGCGATCCTGTACGCGAAGGCGCTCGAAGAGATCATCCCGGACTTCCGCGACGATGCGCCGCTGGAGCGCCACATCATCGAGCAGCGGATGTGGATGCTCGACGATACGTCGTTTGTCGGTACACATGTGCGCAGCGAGGATTACAACAAGCCGCCCTATAACCGCTACACAATCATCCGCGCGCAGTTCGACAAGTGGTTTTCATCGAAAGTGCGCGAAGCCGGCGCACTGCTGCTCTGCGAGACCACGGTGAAGGAACTGATCATGGACGGCGACCGGGTGGTCGGCGTGCAGTGCGACCGCGAGCACGGCGATGTCTATGCCGACGTGGTGGTGCTCGCCGACGGCGTGAATTCGACGCTCGCGCGCAAGGCGGGCTTTCATGGAGAGATCGGGGCCGGCAACGTTGCGCTCGCCGTCAAGGAGATTCTCTTCATGCCGGAGGAGACGATCCGCCAGCGCTTCAACGTCGGCGAGGACGACGGCGTCGTGATCGAGATGGTCGGCAGGATCACCGACGGCATGATGGGCACTGGCTTCCTCTATACCAACAAGGAATCGCTCACCATAGGCGTGGGCTGCATGCTGAGCGACTTCAAGAAAAACCCCAACCGCACGAGCCCCTACGCGCTCCTCGAAAAGATGAAGCAGCACCCGTCGATCGCACCGCTGATTGCGGGCGGCGAGATGAAGGAGTATTGCGCGCATCTGATTCCCGAAGGCGGTTTTCACGCAATCCCGCAGGTCTACGGCAACGGCTGGATGATCGTTGGCGATTCAGGCGGTTTCGTGAACGCCGCGCACCGAGAAGGATCGAATCTTGCGATGACCACGGGACGCCTCGCCGCCGAAACGGTGATCCACGCGAAAGCCGCGGGCCACGGCTACCGCGCCGGCACGCTCAAGGCCTACAAGGCCGCGCTCGATCAGAGCTTCGTGATGAAAGACCTGCACAAGTACCGCGACATGCCGGCCGTGCTGCACCAGAATCCGCAGTTCTTCACGACCTACCCCGACCTCATGGCACGCGCCGCGCGCACGATGATCACGGTCGACGGTAAGGACAAGAAAAGCAAGGAGCGCGAGATTTTTTCGAGCTTCCGCACAGCCCGTTCGCTTTCCGGCATCGTGGGTGACGCCTACAAACTCCTGAGGGCCTTCCGATGAGCACCCTACCCGTCAACGTAGAGGAAAAGCTGTTCCAGAACCGTTATCGCGTCGATGCAGGACGGCCGCACGTCCACATCAAGGATGCCGACGTCTGCCAGAGCGAATGCAGCGCGAAGAGTTGCACCTTCGTCTGCCCGGCCTCGTGCTACAAGGCCGAAGGCAACGGCGCGGTGACGCTGATCACCGACGGCTGCCTCGAATGCGGCAGTTGCCGCATCCTCTGTACCGACCACCAGAATATCGAGTGGGACTACCCGCGCGGTGGTCACGGCATCCTGTTCAAGTTCGGTTGAGGAACATCGTCATTGCCAAAGCAGAACGACATGTGTTTGCTTGCACCGAGAACCGGCCGCCGCCGCATCCGCGGGGCGCCTGCGCGGGCGGCAAGGGCTCGGCCGCGCTGCTGAAGGTCTTCTGGGCGGAACAGCAGAAACGCCAGGCGCCCGATACCGTCGCGATCACATATTCGGGCTGCCTCGGCCCGTAGTGGGAGCGTCGCTGCAACGGGCCGTCTGAGGAGACACATGGCCCAACGAACCGGCGATGACAGCGCCGCGTTCGCACCACCTTAGTCGAGATACGGGCCGCTCCCCATCGTGATCGTGCCAAGGTCCGCGCCAAATCCAGATTTGACTTCTCCGAGCCATTCGCCTCAGTCGCGATGTCGCGGCCCCGACACGCCGCAAGTCCGACAGTCCTTTCAGAGACGCTTGATCTCGACACCGTATTTCCTCAGCGCGTAGCCAATCTGGCGCGGCGTCAGTCCAAGCAGCCGCGCCGCTTTTGCCTGCACCCAGCCGGACCTTTCCATGGCGGCGATGAGACGCTCGCGGTTGGTCATCTTCGCATCACTTCCGAGGACTGCGCCGCCAGCCGCCAACGGAGCCCGCTCGCTGCCGACAGGCTGGACCGCAGCAACTGCGCCCGACGTAGCAGCCTCAGCCCGCGGCGTAGCCGGCTTCACGGGCACTGGTACGATTCGCCCGGGCTGCAGCGCAATTTCGTCCGATCGGCTCTTCCACAGCATCGCGGACAGGCACTGGCCGTGGCAGCAGGCAAAGTCGTTTCTCACGATCGCTGGTCCCGGCGCCAAGGTCGCGCTCCGCTGCACGCAATTCTCGAGCTCGCGGACATTGCCGGGAAAACCGCAGTTCATCAATACTTCAATCGCGCTCGCATCGAAGGTCAGCGTACGGCCGTTCTCGCTGTTGAAATTCTCGAGAAACTCAACGGCGAGGAGCGGAATATCACTGCGCCTTTCACGCAACGGCGGCAACAGCAAGGGAACCACGCAGAGGCGATAATAAAGGTCGGCGCGGAACTCGTTCCTTGCCACCGCCTCTTCCAAGTTTTTATTCGTGGCGGCAATCACGCGAACATCGACCTTAATGGTCTGGTTGCTGCCGACGCGCTCGAATTCTTGCTCCTGCAGGACGCGCAGCAGCTTTGCCTGGAACGAGGCCGAGATCTCGCCGATCTCGTCCAGAAACAGCGTCCCCTTGTCGGCGAGCTCGAAGCGCCCCTTGCGCGAATTGAAGGCGCTGGTAAAGGCACCCTTCTCATGACCGAACAATTCGGATTCCAGCACCGTCTCATGGAGCGCCGCGCAATTGAGCTTGATGAAGGGCCGCTTGGCGCGCGGCGACAGCTCGTGAACGGCCTTGGCGACCAGCTCCTTCCCGGTACCGGATTCGCCGCGCAACAGAACTGTGCTGTTCGATTCGGCTACCACCGCGATCTTCGCGAGCAGCCCGCGCAGCGCCGGGCTGTCGCCAATGATCCCCTCGATCTGAAACTTCTTACGCTCACCTGCAGGGTGCTTGAGCTCGGACAATGGCTTTTGCAGCCCGTCCTTCCCCGCCATCAGTCGCTCGCGGTCGCTCTTGAAAAAGCGATGCAGCTTCACCGTCTGCCCCACCAGGTTGGCGACCATGGTAAGCAGCCGCACGTCGTAATCGAGCCGGAAGTTCGACTCATAGCCCAGGATGCGGTCGATGGTCAGCGTGCCTACGACTTTCGCGTCGATGCGAATAGGGACGCCAATGAACGACACTCGCATGTTGTCGGAGGCACCGAGCACGCCCATGTCGGCGGCACTGAAGCCCGAATGCACCGCTATGTTCTCGGCGACGAGCGGCCTGTCCGTCGCCATGATCTGGTCAATTGCCTTCTGCGGCAGGCGCATCCGGTAGTGCTCATCGCTGCCTTCGCTCCAGTCCGCGCCAACGGTAATGTCCGGTACGCCATCATCGTCGAAGAGAGAGACGATACCGAGTCGCATCTGAACAAACGATTGCAGGAGATCGATGACGTTGGCCAACGTGACTTCGAGCCGGTAGGGGGCGGTGAGTACCTTCGATATTTCGAAGATGCCGGTAAGCACGCTCTCGTGCCACTGCACAATAGGGACCGCGTGGTCCGTCTCGGACTTTGAGCCAGGCCTTTCGCGTACGGAAGCGATATGCAGCATGACGACGTCCCCGTTGTGGGGGCCGTGCTCCCCGTCACCTTGTTCGGATTTGCGGGCATTGTGTTGCATATCATCCTCGATCTAGCGCCCAATTTCACGGGCTGACTTCAAAAGATAATGCCCTTTCATGGAAGGACGGTGAAACTGTAGTGCCTTGATGTACTTATTTTCTGCTTTTGCGATTTCGCTGCGTGGATTCCGTTAGGAACGCGAGTTCCATTGATGTCGCTCAAATCAACTGCGATTTGTCTACTCCAGGTGCAGCCGATTACAGGTGTCGTCCATCATTGATTTCTGCCTCGGTGCCCGTGAGATAACTCGCCGCATCCGAGCATAGGACGAAGATGATCTATCTTTGCGACCTCTTCGGGCATGCCCACCCCGGCGCAGCGGGATATTTGGCACAAGAAGCGCTTCCGTGTCGGGCGACAAAATGTTCCTCTTGAACTGGCCGAGAACGTATGGAAACTGTTTTCAGATCGTCAGATCCGAGCCTATCGGTGCTGACCCGTCCGAGCGTTCGGGTCAGGAAGTGTGTGGCCCCCAATCCAGTGCTTCAGCGTGCCGAAGACATATTCGACATGTGCTTCTGCGGATGTTCATTGCGTCAGGCTTGCGCTCTAGCCGACGCTGCATGGCTTCAACTATATGCTCATGTTCCCATCGTCGAATGCGACGGTAGTCGCCGGGTGACATCGTTCCTTGAGCGGGCAGGCGCTGGGCAGGTAGCCGTCGTACTTGCGCACGTTCTGGCCAAGGAAATCGAAACCGTCTGCAATGTTCGTGATCCGGGTCTTCTCTTCCGAGCGCTCCAGACCTTGAGCGGCCATAAACTGCCTGACCGCCGGAAGCACCTCGAATTCGAGCACTTCTTTCGACATACCGGTCACAATAAAGTCATCGGCGTAGCGAACGACGTTGAGTTGGGCCTTGCTGCGTGCCGCCGCGGTGAGATTACGCTCGGTCATCAAAGCATCGAGCACGACGAGCAGATTTAGATCGAGGCCCTTGAAGCGCATGATCCCAACTTATCCATAGTGTGGATGCGTTCCATCAAAACAATCGATTTTACGAAATGCACGGCATGGAGGATAGTGTTCCTGGTAAGTCCATTTCAATTTCGCAAACCTGCTGGCGCCTTCGTCGTGCCGGGGTAGCGGATGAAGTGTGTCGTAGAACTGAGCGAAACCGAGGAATGACGTTGCAGCAGTTGTCGATCACTCACATGCATCGGGACACGCGCACGCGAGCGGCGGCCCTGTCGTTGCGCGGACACAGGATCAAGCGCAAGCTCGCCGCCGGGCAACTCGGCGTGAGCGGGCAGTCGGTCCGTGACCGGCTCACGCATGGCGCAACAGCGGCGTGTACGGCCCGATGGGCGGCCATAACGGTGGGCACATGAAGCAGCACTGGCGACGCTTCATCACCTGGACGAAGGAAATCGCCGATCCCGAACTCGCTGAACTTTCTCGGCGGATACGGCACCGAATTTCAAGTCAATTTCTCGTGGACGCTCTCATGAATACTGTAGCAAAACGTCGGGCCGGAGAAATAGAATTTGGGCATATCAAGATGGTTGTCGATCTTTGCCCTGACTCCGAGAAAAATCCTCAGGTGTACGCCGAGCATCAACCGAGGCACATGTCCAATGCGGCCACGGTCTTCGGCGGCATGGGCAAGCTGGATCGCGCCGACACGACGCGGCAAGCGTCTGGCAGGTCGCGTAGGCGCTTACTACCGGCAAAACTTCGCATAGTTCTCCAAACCCTTTCTATATCGGCCGCTTACCTTCGTACAGTTGAGGCAACCCTCGACTTCGGCTGGGCTTCGCGACAAATCGGGAGCAGCCGATTGCAGGTGCCAAATGCTTCAGCGACCCGGCCAAATGGATCTCGTGTCAATCGCGGTCAGATCGTGCGGAAGATGCGGGGGAAGTCTTTGGTAGATCCGGTGCGAAAGGCACGCGCAGTCGATGTAATCTCCATCGTGGAAGAGGTTCAATCGGTCCGTGAAGCGTTGACGGAAATACTCTTTTCTTCGGGCTTCATCCCAGCACTGTTCCAGAGTGCAGATGATTTCTTGAAATCGCACCGCTTTCTCAGCAAGTCCTTCGCGTGCGTCAGGTCCACCCTCAAAGGCCGGACGGCGCATAGGAGGCAGTCGTGAATTTGGCCGTGTCCACAGATAGAGGACCTCTCTCCCTGCGCTCTCAGGTGCGGTGGAGGCTGGCTTGGGAAAATGAGTTGCGACTCGCCGACCACATCGAACTGTCCGAGTTCTTCCAAAAGACCTACGGACCGACCGGGGCGTTTAATGCAAAACCATTCGAAGGCAATCACAGTTGGGCTGGTGCGAGGCCAGAGGTCCGTGCAATCGGCTACGACGCGCGCGGCGTAGCGGCTCATGTCGGCGCACTGCGTCGTTTCATCAAGGTTGGCGCAGTCGATCTACTAGTGGCCGAACTAGGATTGTACGCGGTACGTCCGGATCTCGAGGGACTCGGAATCCCTCATTTAATGCGCGTGATGTATCCCGTGTTGCAGGAACTTGACGTTCCATTCGGCTTCGGCACGGTTCGACACGCGTTGCGGCAACATATTGCAAGGCTGCTCGGCCGACACGGTCTGGCGACTATTGTGTCTGGAGTTCGCGTGAGGTCGACCCTTCGAGAAGTGCATCTCGACACGCCGCCCACGCGCATCGAGGACGTACTCATTGTCGTCTTACCGATTGGACGGTCAATGAGCGATTGGCCGACCGGAACGATAATTGATCGGAACGGGCCAGAGCTGTGAGGCACTGCTTATCCGAAGCGCGCAGCGAGTGCGCTGACACCAACGGACGTCGCAGCGTTTATTTGACGTTTGACGACGGCCCTAATCCACTTTGCACACCGGACGTCCTCGATGTGCTGGCGGAACACCGGGTGCCAGCTACTTTCTGCGTCATCGGTGCGTACGCAGCGGACCAGCCGAAGCTGATCCGACGGATGATCGCAGAAGGGCACGAGGTCGCAAACCACACGATGACTCATCCGGACCTGTCCAGATGCGAACCCACCGAAGTACAACAAGAAATACTAACGGCAAGCAAGGTCATCAGGATGGCGAGCCCCCATGCTTCGCTGCGGTATATGCGTGCCCCGTATGGCATGTGGACCGAAGCAGTGTTCACTACGTCAGCGAGCGCTGGTCTGGCGCCCCTCCACTGGTCGGTAGACCCGCGAGACTGGTCTCGTCCCGGCGTGGACGCGATTGTCAGCGCAGTGCTGGCCTCTGTCCGGCCGGGTGCAATTGTGCTCTTGCACGACGGATGCCCTCCCGATGAATTGGGACGATGCACTCTCGCTAGTCGGCGCGAGCAGACCCTCATGGCGCTTTCCCTCATGATTCCAGCATTGCATGACCGGGGGTTTGCAATCCGATCGCTTCCTCAACCTCACCGGACAAACCAGACACCCTATGAACCTGCTTGGCGCAACTAGCACTGCCGCTGTCTCGTGTTATGCGCTGCTCTCGACTGTCTATAAAAGCACTCAGACGCTTTATGCTCAGCCGACAAACGTGTCATCGCTGTCGGACGGCCTGGTCGACTCCGACACTCTGCCGGGCGTGGATGTCATCGTTCCCTGCTTCAACGAGGACCCGCGCGCGCTCTCGGCATGCCTGGAGTCCATCGCACTCCCAAAGCATCTAGATGACGCTCGTGCTTTCCGTTGAGAATCTAGCAGTTGGTTTCTAAAATCCCTTACCGACTAACGATTTGTGCATCCGTCGACTCCGTGAAACCTGGGAGCTTCTGAGCCTTACCGCAATCAGCTCGGCACTGGCCCACCGCCAGATTTTGCACGGACAGGAAGATTCCCCTGTGAAGCGTTGCCCGCGCGGCAAAGCGTTCGTACCGCATCCACATATAAACGTCTCAATCTGATGCACCATTACCTTGGGGGCCTGCAGAAATATTCGAAGGACATCACCCTCTTTCTGGCGCCCCACATCAACTCCTACAAGCGATTCCAGATCGGTACGTTTCCGCCGACCAAGGTCGCATGGAGCCAAGACAATCGGACGGTCGGTTTCCGCCTTTACGGCGAAGGCTCGGACGCCGTCCGCGTTGAGTGCCGCATTGGCGGTGCGGATCTGAATCCGTATCCCGCTTTTGCGGCCCTGATCGCGGCGGGGCTTGCGGGCATCGACGAGAAGCTGGCATTGCCAGACCCGCTTGTCGGCGACGCTTATCGGGATGCCGATCTATCGGAAATTCCGAAAACGCTGCGGGACGCCACCGACATCAGTTCGACATTCTGTCCGCTAGCGGATGGAACCGATCGAGCCACCTCCAGCGCTGCCGCATTGTCCGGAACGTAACATTCGCGACACGAACAATCGGATGATGCACCGCCATAACCCGACATTGTGCCGGTCAACATCCCGCAAATTGTGCTCCGACTGTAGATGCTCGCTTGGCACAACGCTTGCGATCCATCGCCGACAACTCAAGAGACCTGACATGCTCAATCCGATCATCAATGACACGACGCTTCGTGACGGCGAGCAGACCGCCGGTGTCGCGTTTCGCACCGAGGAAAAATGCGCGATCGCCGCCGCACTGTCGCAAGCCGGCGTGGCCGAACTCGAAATCGGAATTCCTGCCATGGGCGAAGACGAAATGGCGTGCATCGCTGCGATCGTCGACCTGAACCTCGACGCCCGTCTGATGGTTTGGGGGCGCCTCACGGACGAGGATCTCACCGCGGCATTGCGCTGCGATGCCGATATCGTTCATCTCTCGGTTCCCGTTTCGGATATTCAGTTGCAACACAAGCTGCGGCAGTCGCGCAGTTGGGTCCTGGCGCAGATCGCACGCGTCGTCGACGAGGCAGCGAAAAACCATCCCAAGATTTCCCTTGGCATGGAAGACGCCTCGCGCGCGGATCCCTCATTTCTCATAGAAGTGGCTCAATGCGCGCAGCAGCACGGGGCCCAGCGCGTGCGCTTTGCCGACACTGTCGGTATCCTGGACCCCTTTAAGACCTTCTACGCCATTGCAGCGCTGCGCGTCGCCGTCGATCTGGAGATCGAAATCCATGCGCACGACGACCTCGGGCTCGCCACAGCCAACACCCTGGCCTCCCTTGGGGCCGGCGCGACCCATGCGAGCACCACCGTCAACGGGTTGGGTGAGCGCGCCGGCAATGCAGCGCTGGAAGAAGTCGTGATGGGCGTGCGGCACCTGCTGCGACGAGACACTGGCGTCGACACCAGAGCGCTGCCCGACATTTCGTCGCTGGTCGAACAAGCCTCAGGCCGCGCAGTTTCCTTCAACAAGAGCATCATCGGTAGGAGCATCTTTACTCACGAGTCGGGCATTCACACCGACGGCCTCGCGAAGCACCCCACGACCTACGAGGGATTCGATCCGGCAGAGCTCGGCCGGCAACGGTCGACGATACTCGGGAAACATTCTGGATCTCAAAGTGTGCGTGAGGCCTACGACGCTCTAGGCGTGAGGGTGTCGGAGCGGCTCATCCCGCTCCTGCTTGCGCGCATCCGCTCTTTCGTCACGCAGTACAAGCAGGCGCCGAATGCAAGCGATCTGCGCCGCTTCCTGACCCAAGCCCACAGCACGCGGGTGAAGGTGTCGTGAGTGTGGTTATGGCGGCCAAACTTGTCCAATAGAAGTAACGACATGCAAGAAGTTATCGAACAACTGCGTCACCCGTCGTCGGCCGAGGATTTCCTGCGATTCTTCGACATCGCATTCGACAAGAAGGTGGTGAACGTGAGCCGCCTGCACGTCCTCAAGCGCTTCTTTCAGTATATCGAGCAACAGAAAGAACTACCGCGTAACAACGCGACGGCCGTGCTCGCCGTCTATCGATGCTTACTGCAGAAGGCCTACAACGACTTCGTTGTATCCACGCCCGCGGAGCAAAAGGTCTTCAAAGCGTCCAGCCTGCGCGACGTGTCGCTGAAACTCGTGCACAAGATATTCGCTCGCCATCCGACATTGGAGGCGGACCTGTTGATGAAGAGGGCCCCATGAACTCGCCCGCTGCCTCGGAAAAGAAGCCGGCCGCGCCGGTCAAACGGGCCGCCGGCCGTAACCTCAATCTGCCCGAACATCTGAAAGCCTACCAGGGCGTCTGGGTCTTTCTCGAGCACGACCGCGGCCACGTGCATAGCGTGTCGTGGGAGCTGCTCGGTGAGGCGCACAAGCTCGCCGACAAACTCGGCAGTCGTGTCGCTGTGGCCGTGCTCGGCGGTACCGACGAGCCGCCTGAGCAGTTTGCCAGTGAGGCGTTCAGTTTCGGCGCGGACAAAGCGTATGTGATTCACGACACTGTGTCGCCCGGCCATCGCAACGAACCGTTCACGAAGGGGCTGACCGACCTGGTCAACAAGTACCGCGCCGAGATTCTGCTGCTCGGTGCAACCTCGATGGCCCGGGATCTCGCCGGATCTGTCGCAACGACGCTCTTGACCGGCCTCACCGCCGACTGCACTGAGCTGAACATTGACCCGTAGTTGCCGCATTCTGTGCACGGACCATCACAACCTCGAATGGGCGTGTCCGCGCGGCGGGAATCGCATCCAGTTCAGGTTCGCGTAGACAAACACATCCATCGTCACATCGGCTTCCGAGCGCTGCAAAAGCGGCCGGACGCCTCATCATATCGGAGCAAATTGATGAATCTCATTACTGGTATCGAATCGACCGTTCTCTTCGGCGGCAATGTTCCCTCCCCCGTGCTACAGCTGATCGAGAGAACCCGCGGCGGCAGCAACGACGATGTGGCCGCCGCGTTGTGGACTGCGGTCCTGTCGTACCCGCGCTGCCTGCCCCCCTACTATCTGCTGTATAAGTTCCATGCGAACCGGGGTGAACTTGGCGAGGCGCAGGAGGTCGCGACCAAGGCTTTGGCGGTTGCCGCCCGGCAGGCATCGCTCGACAGCGACTGGTGTGCGGTACAGCCGGGCGACACCGACTTCACCATTCCTGGTCCGGGCCGCTTCTGGCTCTTCACACTGAAGGCGCTCGCGTTCATCAGCGTGCGGCGCGGTGAGCGCGCCGTTGCACTGAGGCTGATCGCCAAGCTGCGCAGGCTGGACCCGATCGATTGCATAGGCTTGGACGTCGTGGAAGCCTTGCTCGCACAGTCCGGATCCCGATAATCGCCGCCGGAAGATCAACTGACAGATTGACAATATGTCCCCGGCATGGCTATGGCAGAACTCCATTGCAGTTCATGGCGATCGTTTCAGTAGTCAAAGCCGACGCTCACCGCACACTTCGCGCGGGCGCGCACGCTGGCCTACCTAGACAGTCAGATCTTCATTCTGGCCCGAAGCAATCCGCGAAATCGGCACAATCGCCGCAGTTTGAAGCCTTGCAGATAATCAACGCCTCGCGCTCGCACACGTGCTTGTAGAGGATTTTTTTCGCTTCATGCCGTGGACGCTTTTTCAGCGAGCCGTGGAAACCGGTAGCCCAGCGCTGCCGACAATTCGGCGTACATCCGATAAAGAGACCGCGTCGCAAGCAGGGGTTGCGTTGCAACCAGAAACGCAAATCAAGGCAACAACCAGATTGACACACGGCTTGCCGATCGCGCCGAACCTGCTCGATCAGGCGTTTGCCGTCACCGCGCCGAATGAGGCCCGGTGTGCCGATACACGTTATATCGCCACAAAACCCCCGAAACCCCACAAATCCATGCCGCAAAAACCTTGCTGAAAGATCCCATTTCCTAACTTGGCTGGATTGGTCTTCGCGTGGTCTTAGGCGGAGGAATCATGCGTGACGCCTCCTGCAATATTATCTCCAGCATCCAATTGCTTGCCGGATCACTGTTGTGAAGGGCAGACCATTGGACGGCCTCGGTGAATGCGGGACGTGGCAGCGGAAGTTCGACGATCCGCAGAGGCATCGCTTTTTCGAAATACTTGACCAGCCTTAACGGCATCGTCCCTATACGGTCAGTGTTTAATAGCATAGGCGGGATCATGCTAAAGCTCGGCACGATGACCTCGTCCCGTCTCTTGAGACCGTGCTGAAGCAAAAACCATTCCTCGATGGAGGGCTGCCGCGCCCGCCCGAACTTGACCACAACGTGCCCCATCGACATATATCTCTCGAATGTGAGTTGCCCTGATAGCTGCTGGTTCGTGCGGCAGCCTACGCACACGAGCGTCTCCTCGAACAGCTTCGCTTTAGGGTGCGCGCTCGACATGAAAAATTCCGGCAAGATAAGAAAATCGGCTTCGCCGCGCCGGAGAACCTCATCGGGGTCATCGGCAAGTGGCAGCAATTCGAAACTGACGGCGGGAGCTTCCCGTGCAATACGCTCCACGATCTTTCGAAAAAATACGACTGTCATGAAATCGGAAAGAATGATCCTGAAGCGGCGATCCGATTTGGCTGGGTTGAACACGTCCTGGGAAATAACGGAGAGCTGGATGTGCACCAGAGCCTCCCGGACTGGAGCAGCGAGCCCTTCTGCACGCGGTGTTGGGACAAGTTCCCGGCCCCTCATCGTAAATAGTTCGTCGCAGAAATAGGCGCGTAGCCTGGCGACGGCCGCGCTCATGGCCGGCTGGCTCAGGTTGATGCTGCGTGCCGCCGCAGTGAGGTTACGCTCGGTCATCAGAGCATCGAGCGCGACGAGGAGATTTAGATCGAGGCCTTTGAAACGCATGATCCCAACTTATCCATAGTGTGGATGTGTTCCATCAAGACAAACGATTTTACGAATTGTACGGCATGGAGGATAGTGTTCCTTGTAAATCCGATTGAATTTCGCAAACCTGCTGGCACCTTCGTGGTGCCGGGGTATTGGATGCAGTGTGTCGTAGAACTGAGCAAAGCCGAGGAAATGACGTTGCAGCAGTTGTCGATCAATCACATGCATCGGGAGCCCTCCTCGCGAACCAGCCGCATGTTTGGCAACGATTGGGGATTTCCTCGGGGTTCCAGCGCTTCAGCTTTCTGGTCGCGCCATCCTTCAGCGCCAAGAAACGCGACCCTGGACCAAACGGTACAGAATTTTCATGAATTGCGGCGCCATTTTGCAGACGGACCCTACGCGAGATTCTTTGGGGCTGGTGACGTCTGACCGGTGTTCGCAGCGGCGAGCGATACCCTACCTTACTTATGTGGTAGGGGTTCGAGTCTTGCCAATAGGGGCTTCCTACCACGATGAAGGAGAGAAACATGCTGTGCTTAGGAGTGAGCGGCGGGCTAGACAAAGTTCATGAAAATTCACTCGAACTGCCGAACACATTTCTGCACGACGGCGCTGCGGTGCTTGTCCGGGACGGACGCGTAATAGCGGCCGTCGAAGAGGAGCGCCTCAACCGGATCAAGCACTCTAACAAGTTCCCGAGCAGTTCAATTCAATACTGCCTCGCATCCGCAGGGATTCAGCTCAGCGATATCGACCACATCGCGTTTTACGCTACCGAGGCCTATTGCAACGTTATGCTCGAACGCCTGTGCCTGTCCCAGCCGAACATCTCCAATCCGGTGGATGCCAAGCTGTTTCTGCGTAACTTACTAATGCGGGAATTCGGTACCGAGGTCGATCCTTCGCGAGTCTCATTCGTGAGTCACCATCTGGCGCATGCCGTGAGCGCGTTTGCGATGTCTGGATTCGACCAAAGTCTGATCCTCGCGGTCGATGGCGGCGGTGATTTCCTCTCAGGGCTCTTGGCGCTCGGATCTGGAACCGAAATTACGCAACTCGCGACTTTCGCAGAGCATAATTCTCTAGGACTGTTTTATCTCGAAACAATCCGGTATCTCGGTTACGGCTTGTTCGACGAATACAAGGTCATGGGGCTTGCACCTTATGGGGATCCCGCTCCCTATCGCGGGCTCTTCGAGCAATTCTATCAACTGTCCGCCAACGGTGAGTACCGCGTATACCTGGACCGCATCGGTCCGACGCTGCTCCGCAGCATCCAGGTCCGGCGAAAGGGAATGCCATTCACACAGCAGCATCGAGATGTGGGTGCTTCATTGCAGGAAGCGCTGGAGCGGATCGTGTTTCACATTCTCCGCCATCATCGCGAGGTCACCGGTATGAAGCGGCTGTGTATAGCCGGAGGAGTAGCTCATAACTGCACCATGAACGGTAAGCTGCTGTATTCGGGACTTTTCGAAGACATCTTCGTGCAGCCCGCAGCGCATGACGCCGGTTGCGCATTAGGCGCTGCGCTGATGATGTCAAACGACTTCGGTCGGCCCGCGCCACGTGAGCGATTACAGGAGGTTTATTGGGGGCCCGATCTGGGGAGCGATCTGGTCGTGGAGCAAGAATTGAATGCGTGGGCCGGACACCTCGACGTTGAACGCAGTGATGACGTGGCAGGCAGAGCAGCGGACTGGATGGCCAATGGCGCCGTGATCGGCTGGGTGCAGGGTCGTTCGGAGTTCGGGCCACGCGCGCTTGGCAACCGCAGCATTCTTGCCGATCCCAGGCCGGCGGCAAACAAGGACCGGATCAACGCCATGGTCAAAAAGCGTGAGGGTTACCGACCGTTCGCGCCATCAGTGCTCGAGGACGATGCGCGCGAATTTTTTGACCTCCCAGAGCGCACCTGCGAATTCCCTTTTATGAATTTTGTAGTTCGCGTGCGCGACTCCAAGCGTCCCTTGCTCGGCGCCATCACGCACATTGACGGTACAGCGCGGCTGCAAACAGTATCGCGCAAGACCAATCCCCCCTATTGGGAGGTTATTAATGCGTTCAAGAAGCGGACAGGAATCCCAATTCTGCTCAATACTTCCTTTAATAACAACGCTGAGCCGATCGTAGATTCGGTTGCAGACGCGATTGCCACATTTCTGACGACAGAGCTGGATGGACTTGTGGTCGGGCCGTTCCTCGTCAAAAAGCGGCCCGCAACGCAGGAACATTGGACTGCGCTCGCGGTTTCACTGCCGCCCTATGCATCGCTCTATCGAGTCCGCGCTCACACAGCGCGGGATCGTCAGGAGACGGTGTGCGAAATTCGCACCGGCGGCTCCAACTGTGACAGTGTGCGTATTTCACATGAGTTGTTCGATCTGCTGATGCAGATCGAAGGCGAAGCCGTAATCGGACATCTTCTCGATACATTTACGCCTGAGCAGACTCGACGTGAAGCCCTCGTCGAGGAGCTGCGCGGATTGTGGGAACAGCGTCGGGTTCGGCTACATCCCTCACGGGCGTTGTCACGGTAACGACGCCCTTCCAATGAGTGGCTGAAGATCTGAAACCAGGTAACAGCGCTCGCGAGCTATTTGTCTAGAACGTTAAACAATAGCGTTTGGCCGCCGTGTAGTTCTTGTACCAACACGCCGGTGTCCAACGGAGCACCAGTCCCGGCCCAAGGTCCGGACACTTGCAGTGGCGCACCATAAAGGTAGGCGGAATTGACACATCAAACGAACTTCGAATTGCTGCGTCGGGAATTGGACGCAGACGATCCATGGCGGCTCGACAGCAATCCCTTTGAGCAGGAGCGCCACAGGCAAATGCTTCGGATGGCACTTTCGCAGGGATCCGTCACAAATGCGCTCGAAGTCGGATGCGCAGGCGGAGCCTTCACGGAAATATTGGCACCGCACTGCCAACGGCTCACCGTGATCGATATCGTGCCACACGCAATTGCCAGGACACGCGAACGGATGATGGACCCACCACACATCAATTGGATCGTCTCCGATGTCCAGCATTTTTCGACTGAGCAACAGTTCGATCTGGTCGTGGTGGCGGAGGTTCTTTATTACCTCGACGGCAGCGCCGAGGTGCGCGCGGCTGTCCGCAATTTAGCACGGATGCTTGCGCCCGGTGGACAGCTGGTTTTCGGATCGGCACATGACGCCAATTGCCGGCGATGGGGCCACATTGCCGGAGCCGAGACGGTCATAGCCATCCTGGAAGAAGAGCTGGTTGAAATCGATCGTTTGAGGTGCGTCGGTCAGTCGTTGAATGAAGACTGTCTGCTCGCCAGTTTTCGAAACGCGGCTTCGCCTTCGTGTGGACCAACTTACCAGCCTTAGGCCGGGAGATATTATGCGCATCTGTGGGATCAAACTGACGCACGACGGAGCGATCGCCCTTGTCGAGGATGGAAAACTGGTTTTTTGCGTGGAGCAGGAAAAGCGAGACAACAATCCGCGGTATCAGGCAATCGACGACCTCGACGCGATCGCGATCGCATTGGCCGAGCATGGTTTCGATGCGCACGATATCGACCAGTTTGTCATCGACGGCTGGGACGGAGTAGTCGAGTCGCAGTTTCGCGTCCTCAGTGGGTCGATTCCCGTCAGCCTGAAAGGGGCCCCTTATGCCGAACGCCAAGCCGATGATCTTCTCGCTTCGATCGACGGCTCCGGACTGCTTGTCGGGGGCCAGTCCTTTCCTTATAAAAGCTATCCTCACGTGTCAGGCCATGTGGCCTCCGCGTACTGCACCAGTCCCTTTGCCCAAAGCGGGCAACCTGCATTCTGTTTGGTGTGGGATGGTGGCATCGTCCCACGCCTCTATCATGTAGAACGCCACCACGCCCGCCATATTGACTGCCTGTTCCCCGTGATAGGTCACATCTACGCTGCGGCGGGTCATCACTTTGGTCCTTATAAGAAGCCGGGCGGCGCCCGGTGGGATCTGGGTGTGGCCGGCAAGCTGATGGCTTACATCGCGCTGGGCTCCGTTGACGAAGATATCGTTGAGGTATTTCGCGAGCTTTATCAGGCACGCTTTGCTGGCGACACGGAGTGTGCGCAAGCTTATCGCGAGAACATCCACAGCGCGGACGCGTCACTAGCGGCTGTAGGAGAGTTCTTCGAAGCAAGCGCGCTGCGACTGGAAGCCAAGCCGCCCGAAGACGTACTCGCCTCGTTCCATGTATTCCTCGAGCGTCTTCTCGTTGATGAAATGGGTATCGCGCTGCAGCGCCATTCGATTGCGGGGCCGAAAAATCTGTGCATCGCCGGCGGATGCGGACTCAATATCAAATGGAACAGCGCCCTGCGCGCAAGCGGTTTGTTCGACGCAATCTGGGTGCCGCCGTTTCCCAACGATAGCGGGTCTGCGATTGGCGCCGCTTGTTGCGCGCTGGCAGTCGAGAAGGGCTTCGTGCCGCTGGAGTGGTCGGTATATAGCGGACCGGCCTTAAAAGGTTGCCAAGTACCGCCCGGATGGACGGCGTCTACTTGCTCCATTGCAGAACTCGCCAGCATACTCGCCACTAGCAAGCCCGTCATTTTCCTTGCCGGCCGAGCCGAACTCGGACCACGAGCATTGGGGGGCAGAAGCATTCTGGCCGCCGCGACTTTGCCCACAATGAAGGATCATCTCAACGACATCAAGTTTCGAGAGCACTTCCGTCCCGTTGCGCCAATTTGCCTTGAGGATCGTGCGCCGACCATTTTTAGCCCGGGGAGCCCTGATCCCTATATGTTGTTCGATCATCAGACGCGCGCGGAATGGCGAGAAAGAATCCCTGCCGTCGTGCATCTCGACGGATCTGCCCGATTGCAGACCATTTCGAGAACTTCCGAGCATCCGGTGGCGCAACTTCTGGTCGAATACGAAAAGCTGACGGGTATTCCGTTGCTCTGCAACACGAGCGCCAACTATCACGGACGAGGTTTCTTCCCGGACGCTGCTTCAGCCTGTGCGTGGGGACGCGTCGAACGTGTGTGGTGCGATGGTTTGTTACTGACCAGGACTGGTCTGTCGCCGTCAGTCGACGAAACACTTTTCGCTACGTTGCCGTTCGAAGATTGCTGACGTTGCAGCTCAGTGGTCAGTACGACGCGGTCAATTGTCCCGGCAGCTCGCTCTATCGCTACGGTCCGAAGACGATCAGCCGGCCTCCCTTGGCTCGATTTTCGCAAGCACTTATCCCGGGCGGAGGTTGCTCATCGACCTGCGGAACCTCGATGCCATCCTCGGAAACGTGGCATCTTCTTCAAAATGCAGTGGGTAATGGGGCTCACGGGGCGTGCGGGTTAAAGCTGGAGAAATCCAGCTTGCCGGCGATGAGAAAGAGGACGGTGCGCATCGTCGTGAAGCGCGTGTCACCGCGAGCCTTGCGCTTGGCAGCTTGAAACAAGCCTTGATGGCCTCGATGAAGCCGTTGGTCTGGCGGGTCTGAGTCCAGGCGACGATGCCATCGAAGTGCTGGTGAATCATTCGCGCCACTTCCTTCATCGGCTCGACCTTTGAGCGCATGACGTTGGTGCACCACTGCCGCAACACGCGTGGACAATTGACGCACCGCAAGGTTTGCGTATGTTCAAAGTGTTCAGCTTCTCAATTCCTCGTATGATTCACTCAGGCGGCCCGAGGTAATGTCAAACCAAGCATAGTGCTGGTCAGAATGCCGCTATTGGGAAGAAAAGCGATCGTCATCGACTGCTTTCGTTTTCCTGCAGCGGGCATCGGCTACGCAGTACGCCGGCACCACCGCCTCAATCTTAGTCCACGGGAATTGCGCTGCACTATCTCGGTTGGCCAATTCCCCTCTAACGGCGGAACAAGTTCCTATGGACATGCTAGACGTCATCGGTATTGGTATCGGACCGTTCAATCTAAGCCTCGCGGCGCTCATTCAGCCCACCGGTTTGCGAGCGCTCTTCTTTGAGAAGCGCATAAAATTCTCCTGGCATCCGGGGCTCATGCTGCCCCAAAGTCAACTCCAGGTGTCGCCGCTCAAGGATTGCGTGACCCTGGTGAATCCCACAAGCCCCTATTCCTTTCTCAACTATCTCGCTGTACATCGACGCCTGTACAGCTTCGTGAATAAAGGTGGAAACAGCACGTCGCGACGTGAGTTCACCCACTATTACCAATAGGTCGCGCAATGCCTGGACACGCTTCGATTCGGCGAGGAGGTGATCGATATCAGGCCTTGCAATAAGGGCTATTGCGTGACCACCACCGCGCGCACATATCATGCGCGCGCGGTAGTGGTCGGGGTCGGGGTCGAACCCAAGGTGCCGGCATGTGCGCGGCAGGTGGTTGGCGAGACGGTCTATCACGTTGACGACTACCTTAACCGGAAACCGTTCAGCGAAGACGAACATGTGCTGGTGGTGGGCGGCGGGCAGAGCGGCGCGGAAGTCGTCGAGCACATGCTGACCGAGTCAGGTCCCGACAAGATCACTTGGGCGACGTCGCGCGCCAATCTGTTTGCGATGGACGACAACGCATTTGTCAATGAAGCATACATACCCAGTTATAGCCAACGCTTTCACACGCTGCCGATCCAGCAGCGCCGGGCCATTGTTGAAAGCGAAAAGCTCACCAGCGACGGCATCTCCGCCAGCCTGTGCAACCGGCTCTATGAAGCGTTGTACGAACGCAGCGTCCATAGCACGCTAGCCGACTGCTTTCGTCTGTTGCCTTCGGTGACGATGGACGAGATCACACGCCGCAGCGGTCGCTGGCATATCGGGTTGACCTCGCTCGTCACGTCGCAGCGCAACGGCATAAGCGCGGACAGAATCATCCTGGCAACCGGTTTTCAGCCGCGCCATTTGCCATTCGTTCAGAAGCTGCTCGACGGCGCAAGCCGTGAAGACGGTCTGCCAACGCTCGATCCCGATTACGCCGTGCGCTTCGATGCGCCAATGCCCGGTCCCGTGTATCTGCAAAACCAAAGCCGCGTCCAGCATGGCCTGCAAAGCGTCAATCTTTCGCTGGTCGCGTACAGGAACACCCGCATCATCAACAGTCTGCTAGGTCGTGCGTTCTATCCGGATGTTCCGGACCGGCAACTGCTCGACAGCCTTGAGGATCAGGAGACTGAAGCAGGATCGATACTGTGCGACGCGCATCAGGCCTCGCGTCATCCGGCAGTGGCGTAAGCGCATGACTAGCTCCTCCGTTTATCTATCGACCGGCGAGCGTGCGATCTCACACGCCGAGCACTTGCCGGCATCCCTCCAATTACGGGCGTTCATTCCGTTTCTGATCGCTTCACTGGTGATCGCCGCTTCGTACGGGACGAGTTTTCTCCTGCCCGAGTACCTGCAATCCCTGGGCATGAAGAGCGATGTCGCCGGCGCCGTGATTTCGAGCGGCATGGTCTCGACCATGATCTGCTGCTGCGTGGCTGGGCGCATAGCCCAGCGTATCGGTGTCATGCCGACCATTGCGCTGGCCTCGCTCGTCATGGCAGGCAGCATGCTCTGCTTCGCCGCTGCGCCAATGGACATTCGTGCCGTCTATGCAGGCGGTTTGCTGTTGGGCGCTGGGTGGTCCGTGTTCTTCATACTCGCGCCGCTGCAAATCATCCATCATCTGTGCCCCAACGCGCGTATCCAGTACCTGACCTTCGTCTCCGGCACGCAAATGGCCGGCCTAGGCATGGCGGCGCCTTTGAGCCGCCTGATCGCCCAACATACCGGCTCGATCGCGCTGGCCTACCTTCTGTTCGCTGCGGCATGCGCGGTGGCGGCAGTCTGCGTCAAGATCGCCGGCGAGGCGATGAGGGATAGGTCCTGTTTGCCGATGACGCGCGTGGCCATTACCGCGACCGACACGTTGGCCCTGCTCAGGGCACGAACAGCAGTGCCGATCGCAATGATCGCACTGGCAGCCTGTGTCTTCGCCGGGCTGGCGACTTACCAGACACCCTATGCCGTCTCGCGTAACCTCAGGCCAGACCTGTTCTTCCTGACGTTCACGATAACCAGCGTGGCACTGCGCTTGTCGCTCGCGAGAAGCCTGGGACGCATCAACCCCGCGCGACTGGCGCTCGCATTGTTTTTGCTGACCGGCGCCTCGCTCGTACTGTTCCTGTCGAACCGCGGCAGCACGACGCTTTATATCGTCGCTACCGCGCTGTTCGCCACGGGCTACGGACTTAGCTACTCGACCCTGAACGGCATGGCCGTGAACCTCGCCGAAGACCACGGCGTTTCGGTGCCGATGACTTCGCAAATTTTTACGCTTGCCTATTTCATCGGTCTGTTCGGATTCCCTTTCCTATGTGGCGCCCTGATTCACGTTTTCGGCGCCGATGCAATGCTCGTCGCCCTGCTAGGCGCCGTACTCGCCAATGTCGTGCTACTCGGCGTCATGCGAATGAAGGCACATTTCGCCGCCTGACTTCTCCTTGAAAACTCCGTTCTTTAACGAGGTGATTCGTATGCTGAATGAAACACAAAAATCCAAGTGGCATGAAGATGGATATCTAAAAGTAGAGGGCTTTTTCGATCCGGTCACCCGCGAAAAGATTTCTGCTCTGGTCAACGATGTCTCGCGCTGGGAAATCAGCGACAACAAATGGATGATGTGGTTCGAGAAGACCGAGGACGATCGCAGGATCGTTTCAAAGGTAGAGAACTTTTTGGACTTCAACAATGAGCTGCGCGATTTGTTGCTAGCCGACAAGCGTATCCAGACGGCTGTCGAATCGCTTCTCGATGAAGATACCCGCATGCTCAAGGAACTGCTCATCTTCAAGTACCCGGACAGCGGCGGCTATCGTCCGCATCAGGACATCTATCACATCCCGCACAACATTCCTGAACGCATGGTGCATGCCGTGGTCGCCATCGGCATCGACGATTCCGGTCCGGACAACGGCGGCCTGTTCTTCAGTCCGGGCAACCATCAGAAAGGTGTGTTTCCGATGGACGCCGGCGGCGTGATTCATCCGGAGGTGACCGAGACGTTCAAGTGGGAACCCGTGCCCTGGAAGGCCGGCGACATCTTCGTCTTCGACGACTACGCGCCGCACTATTCGCAGCCCAACAAAAGTAACCGTTCGCGCCGCGTGCTCTATCTGGTGTTCCAGCGCGCCTCAACTGGTGGCCCCACGCGTACGGAATACAACAAACTGAAGCGTGCCTACAACCCACCCGAAGGAAAGGAATCGGATATCCACGATCTGAAGCCGCCAAATGGCATTTTCTATCGCACCTAATGTAATTCACCGGAGGATGTGCGTGTACACAAAGCAGATTGACTCATCCATGATGCGGCCGGAATACGGCGTTCTAGTTTGCCGGCTGCTCGAACATCTGCCCGCTGGCCTGACAAAAGCGTTCGGCACGTCGATTGTTGAGGTCGTGCCCGCGGGCGCTGTCAATCTGCACTCCCATTCCGAGCATGAACTGTGGGTACTCATTTCAGGCAAGGGAGTCTTCGAGGTGAATGGTCAGGCGCGGCCAGTGGCAGATTCAACGCTGCTCTATATCGAGCCGAATCAGGAGCACGCGATTCGCAATGCCGATCCGGCAGCGAGCCTGAAATTTCTATCGATATGGTGGGACTAACGTGACCACACGCACTTTTTTCGGTTGCCCCGCACCGCCCTGCCCGAACGGCAAGCTGCATCTCGGCCATATTGGCGGGGTCTATCTGCTCACCGATCTTTTCGTTCGCTTTCAACGTATGAGAGGTCACCGCGCCTACCACGTCACAGGTGCGGACGAGCATGGCACCTATACGGTAGTGAAGGCGCGCAAGCTCGGTCGTCCGATTGACGAAGTCGCGCAGTTGCATATTGACGAGATAATGGATTGCTTGCGGGCAATGCACATCGAGCCCGATGTCTTCGTCAGAACAACGGACGCTACGCACAAGCAGAACAGTCTGAAGATCTTTCGCGAGCTGGAAGCTGCAGGCTACATTGATGTGCGTGATGGCCATCAACTCTACTGCGAAAACTGTGACCAGTTCGTGGCCGATTCGCTTGCCGTCGGCCGCTGCCCCGCGTGCGATGCGTCCACCGACAGCAACTTGTGCGAAAACTGCGGTTTGGCGCAACAGCACTCGAAGTTGCGAGCGCCAGTCCACACGTCGTGCGGCAAACCGCTATCGCTTCGCCCCATCGAACAGGCGGTTTTCGACGTCCCTCGCATAGCAGCCATGCTTGACGATGCGATCAAGGGAAGTGAATGGGATCAAACGATCCAGCGTAAAGCGCGTGCATGGTTGCGTGACGAATTGCGGCCGCTGCCTATGTCGCGCATTTTCGACCGGGGTGTGACACTTGAAGCACCCGCGAAGATTGCGGGGCAAACGTTGATGACGTGGTTCGAAGGGCTTTGGTGTTTCGAGACGGGGATCCGCTTGCAGTGCGCGCGCGACGAGGTCGACTACGACACCGTGATGCGCGACCCCGATACACGCCTCCTGTTTTTCATGGGCCAAGATAATCGCTTCTACTACACCATCGGTGTGACTGGCAGTCTGCTTGCGCGCGGCTATCCGCTTCCGGCAAATCATTCGATCCAGGACTTCTATAAATTGGAGGGCGAGAAATTCTCGACTAGCCGCGACCATGCACTCTGGGCAGATGAAGTATCCCGGCAGGTCGACCCGAGTGTGTTGCGCTATGCGCTCGCTCGGCTTGCCAAGCCGTTCGGCACCAACAATAACGATTTCCAGATCGGCGAACTGATCCGGTCGGCTTCGCACATCCTTGCGTGGGAAAGCGCCCTCCGCCGCGATTCACTGCACTCGGCGAATGTCGATGGAAGCGGTCTTACGCCGGCGCACGACGACATAGTCCAACGTTATATCACCGCGATGGACCAGGTACGCTTCTGGAACGCCCTCGATCTGATTGACGAATACTTCGTCGCGACGGGCTTCGGCACGAGCCCGGAAACGTGGCGGCCGGTGCACGTATCCGTCTTTCTGAGCATGCTCCATCCCGTGATGCCAGTGCTGGCCGAACGCTATGGAAACGTGTTCTTTGGCGAGAATTGGACACCGGCACTCGGCGCAAACGCCATGCTATTGGCTACGCCTCCCAGAGCAACGGCCGAATTTCCGCCGTTCGGAATGCCGATTGCCGACTCGTTCATCCGCCAATATCAATCGCGCTTCCAGCGCGCCGTCGATGCCGCGTAACCAACGATGAAGCCAGTCATGTCGATGCGCAGTCGCACTTCGCTCAGTTATGGGGTATTCGACTACACCTCAGGCAAGGACACAGTCAACTTCGCCTATGGGCTTCCCGATCCTTTGACGTTCGCCCGCCTGCAATGGCCGGACCCGCTTTCCGTCGAGACGGGCGTCAGCACC
Source organism: Paraburkholderia sp. MM5482-R2 (assembly GCF_050436125.1). Taxonomy (NCBI): domain Bacteria; kingdom Pseudomonadati; phylum Pseudomonadota; class Betaproteobacteria; order Burkholderiales; family Burkholderiaceae; genus Paraburkholderia; species Paraburkholderia sp. MM5482-R2. The sequence goes on from NZ_JBNDLP010000004.1 coordinate 420,483, forward strand.
TCCGACCTACCGCAGTACACCGACGCCTATGGCCTTCCCGAACTGCGCGGACAGCTTGGCCAAAGGTACCGGATGGCGCGTGGCAATGTCATTCTGACGAACGGCGCTTCACAAGCCCTGCAACTGCTCGCCGATGCTTTTATCGACCCAGGAGACGTCGTGCTGACCGAGGACCCGTCCTATCTCGGCGCGTTGCGCATTTTCTCTATTGCGGGCGCGACGGTGGTTCAAGTAGGTGCGGATTCCTCGGGTGTCGACCTCGATCTGCTCGAACAAGCATTGCTGCACGCAAAGGGGCGAGCCAAGTTGTACTACACCACTCCGGCGTTCCACAATCCGACTGGACGATACTTTGCACACCGGCATATGGTCGAGGTGGAGGCTCTCCTGTCCCGCAACGGCGTGCGGCTGGTGCAGGACCTGGTTTATAGCGAGTTGCCCTATGATGGCGCGTCACCTGAGGTTCTGCAGGCGGGTGGTAACATCATCAATGTGCATAGCTTCTCCAAAATCTCAGGCCCCGGGCTTCGCGTAGGCTGGGTGCTGGCCGAGCCGGAAATTGTCGACCGCCTGGCCCACCTGAAATGCGATGGAGGTGTGAGTCCCATTGTCAGCAATATGGCGCTCGCCTTATTGCAGTCGTCGTCTTTGGACGCTCACGTCGAACACCTAAGGACGCACTACCGGAGCAAGCGCGACGCAATGCATAGGCTGTTACAGGCCTGCCGATTCTGCAAACGTGATTACGAGATTCCGAGTGGTGGATTTTCGTTCTGGGTCTCGCTTGCCGAAGGCGTCGATTCCGCCGAATTGGTCGGCGAGGTGCGCCGGAAGCACAATGTGAAACTCGTCGAAGGAAAGCTCCATGGACCGAGCGGTGCAGCCCATGTACGCTTAAACTTCAGTTATCTCCAGCCGCGTTTGATCGAGCGCGGCTTGGCTCAGATAGACGATGCGCATGCGAGCCTTCTGACATCGACGCGCTTTAAGCGGCGTGGCTAGAGAATGCCAAGTACTACGGATAGTCGGTGCGAGATGTACAAGAGTAGGCCGACCGAAGACATCCACTGCGCCGCCTCTCCCGCAAACAACTCGACGAACGCTTTTCGGCATGGCACTACGTCACTGATTTCGCTCAGGATCCGTCCGTTATATAGGCAGACACCCCCTTCGCGCGTGTCTCGGAACCAGTCAATTCCTGTGCGTTCTGTACGATCAGCACGTCATCGCTCTGCAGCCGATATCAACATCAAGACCTACCCGATGTAAACGGTATGGGATTCCGACCAAAATCGAAACAGGAGAGCAAGTGAAAAAACTGCTGATCGTGTCGATCGCCGTCGTGCTGATAGGCTATCTCTGCATCAGCGGTATCGCGTACATACACGACAAGGACTATGCGGAAAGAGCGGCCGTGAGACTGGCTGCGTCCCCACAAGCATTCGGCATCCGCGAAGTGTTGGATCGAAACGCGTGCTATTACTGCCACTCGACGAAAACTGTCCTGCCCAACTATGCCGCGCTACCGGGCATTCGTCAGCTAGCCGAGCACGACATACAGACGGGCCTCGCCTACTTCCGCATCGACAGCCTGTACGCGGCGCTCGAAAGTGGCGTACCGGCCCCCGAAGCCGATCTTGCAAAGCTGGAAACCGTTGTGAACGAACGCAGCATGCCACCAAAGCTGTTCCGCTTCGTACACTGGACCACCGGCTTGAGCGGCGACGATCAACGCGCGCTTGTCGACTGGATCGCGTCACAGCGACACAGCGCATATGCGACGCCCGGCGTTGCACCAGAGTTCGCTAACGAGCCGGTACAACCGTTGCCACATTCCTTGCCGACTGACGCGGGCAAGGTCGCGCTCGGGAAACAGCTTTTCAACGATGTCAGACTATCGGTGGACAACACGATATCGTGTGCGAGCTGCCACAAGCTAGCGATCGGCGGCGTAGATGGAAACAAGGTTTCGTCCGGCGTGGGTGGCCAGTTGGGTGCAATCAACGCACCGACAGTGTTCAATTCGGCACTCAACCGCAAGCAGTTCTGGGACGGTCGCGCCGCCACGCTGCAGGAACAGGCCGGCGGCCCACCGCTGAATCCGGTCGAAATGGCGTCCACGTCATGGAGTGAGATCATCAATAAGCTGAAACAGGACTCATCGCTGACGCAACAGTTCTTGCGGGTGTACCCGGACGGTTGGTCAGGCGAGAACATCACAGACGCGATCGCCGAATATGAGACGACACTGCTAACGCCGAGTCGCTTCGATGCTTACCTGCGCGGCGACAGGGGTGTGCTGAATAGCGAGGAACTGCGCGGCTACCAGTTATTCAAGGCAAACCATTGCGCGACCTGCCACGTTGGCAAGAATCTGGGCGGGCAGTCGTTCGAACGGATGGGCCTCGCGGCCGACTACTTCGCCGCGCGGGGCTACGCGCGCACCGACGCGGACAACGGCCGCGCCAACTTTACGAAAGATCCGCTCGATCGCCATGCGTTCAAGACGCCGACGCTGCGCAACGTTGAGCTGACCGCGCCCTATTTCCACGACGGCAGCCGCATCGATCTGCGCGAAGCTGTACGTGACATGGCGATATATCAGGTCGGCAAACAATTGGCGGAATCGGACATTGACGCAATCGTCGCGTTCCTGAGGACGCTAACGGGTACGCTTCCTTTCCATGCCATGACCATCTCTCGCCAGAACGCCTCGCCCTGCCGAGGCCGCCGCGTGCCCGTCGATACAGTCTCTCCCGTGGTGTTCTCCATCGCATTGCTCCGTCGTTACGATGGCTACACCCTCGCGCCGCGCGTACGTGCGTTCAAGACGGGATGCGCTGATGGATACGGTGCGAGTTCGTGAAGTCCGCACGGGCAAGCTGCCGCTCCTGAAGGTCCGTACGAGGTAGCTTACTCACTAATAAAGTGCTCGGAAGTGGGTCCCATCCCGCAGTGCTTAACCCTGCGTCGATGCCTGTCCCACGCGCCACGGTGACCAATTGTCGGCTGCGGCTTCGGGCGTCGGGCGAAGTCGTGCGCTGGCCGCGATAAGGGCGTTTATCGCGGCGAGACCTTTTTTAATCGCGACAAATGCGGTTTTCTTGCGTCAGGCCTGTGCGTAATACAGACTAAATAAACCGCCCTGCGCCTCGCGCGGCTGGCCTTTCCCGACGTCCCGCCACGCGCCGTCGTTTGCTGCCCGTTTGCTTGCCGTCTGTGGCCGGTCCGCTGCAGGAGGTCCTCCATGGCCCGCCCCGCCGCCGTGACCCCCGACGCGATCCGCGCCACCATCCTCGCGATGCTCGCCGAGGCGGGCGACCCCACCCTCGCGTCCGATGCCCCTTTTCCGGAAGATCGTCTCGTTGCGCAAGCTTCGGGGCACGTCTCGGCGCCGGCGCCCCCCGCCACGCTCTCGCGGCACCTGAACGCCATCGAGGCGGAGGTTGTGCACGCGGGCCTCACCGGCTTCGCGTTGCCCGACGTGCCGCCGGAGATCGCCGCGCAGATGCCCGTGTCGTGGGAGGCCGCAGTCGCCACGCAGCTGGACAGTACGGTGCGGCTATGCCGCGAGGCCGAAGCCTTGGTGGGAGCCGCAGCTGAGGCACAGCACAACGCCGCGCTGAAGGTCGAACTGCTGCGGGTCGAGTTCGCGGACGTGCGGAGTCAGCTAAGCGCCCGAGACGCCGCCCTAGCGGTGGCTGTGCGAATATTGAACGGGCCACGAAGCGGACTGCGACCCTTGAAGATTCTGCAGGCGCAGCTGGAGGCCGGGGCCGCCAACTCGGCGTAGAAGGATGAGAGCCAACTTGCCGCCGAGCGTGCGCGGCTTTCCAAACAGCTAGTGCGTGAAACCGCGCACCAGCGCGACACGGTCCAGACGGAGCAACAGCGCCTCGAGAACTTCACAGTACAGAGAGGGCTATTGGCCGCAGTACGCCGCGCGCACAATGTGGGCATCGGTGTGGCTCCTGCCAGCTACTGCACCCGCCCACTATAATGCGGTTTGGAGTTGACCCTGTAATCTCGAACACAGGTTCACACTATGGTTGCTGAATCCATCGAGCGGCGGAACTCGCGAGGCGAACGGTATTTCAACGCGCTATAGGGATGCTTCTCGTTCTAATGCTCGAACGCGATGGCCAGGTTGCGTGCAGCGGTCGCTGCGTCCGGCTTCGGCATGAAGGCGACGTAATGAAGCTTCATCGTCTTGACGAAGCTCTCAGCCATACCGTTACTTTGCGGGCTATAGACCGGAGTGGTCAATGGCTTCAGCCCGATGTTCCTCGCAAACTGGCGCGTATCGTCGGCTGTGTAGCCCGAGCCATTGTCGCTCAGCCACTCGATTTCTGATGGCGTATGCAACGCATTGCCGAAGCGATTTCCCACCGCAGTCAGCATCACGTCGCGCACGATGTCGCCGCTATGGCCTGCCGTCGTATGTGCGCATGACGGGATAGACGCGCTTTGCATTGAACGGGACCAGCCCAAGCGCAACGCGTTCGTTGCGCACCTTGCCCCGAACCAGGCGATAGCCATACTCGGCAAATCGCCGACGACGCGGCGAATTTCCTCGACCACGCTCGCATCGTCGGTATGCCTCGATTGACGTCCATCTCGCCAGGTAGCCGGACACGACAGTCGTGCCGATACGTTCGAGCGCGACACGCCGAGAACTTCACAAACCAGCTTCACTGGTCTTCCTCCGGCAGCAAAGGCGAGTGCGCTATCCATTTCTGCCCGACCATACTCGACTGCTTCGCAAACGTTCTCATTCTCCGTTGTCTTCTTGCCGAGCATCCGTTGCAGTTCGCGATCTGCTTGAGTGCATTGGCCAAATCCGATGCAGGGACAACTTCTTCGCCAGCCTTGACCGCTGACAGGCTCCCGTCCTAGTAAAGCTTGCGCCAGTGGAACGGCTGGTTCGGGTTCGCGCCGTGCGGGCGCGCGACCATCGAAACCGATTTTCCCGGCTCGAAGGCTCTCTCGCACCATCGCCAGCTTTTGTTCCACCGTCCAGCGCCGCCGACGCTCCGGGCCCGTCAACACTTCCATCACTTCCTGCCTCAAGTTAGTCAAATCTATGGTCGCCCCCATTTTTGCAAATGCCGGTTTCGACGATGTTACGGGCTTGCGCAAATCTATTCGGCGTCCTCATGGGGTCACTGCCCCAGCGCCACGATGAGAGTCGCACCTGACGATCCTAAAAAACACATCGGCTTTGGAAGCCTACTTGACTATCGGGTTGTTCGTTCAGGCCGGTATGCCGTTCACGTCATCAATTTCCAGCGATCGCAAAACCAGATGGTTAATCCAACGCTAACAGCCTCTCTCAGGCATCCTGCAATCGAGAACCGGTAGCTTCGAATACCGTGTGCCGTGCAGCTATGGCCCACGCGATCCGGGCCAGCTTGTTGGCCAGCGCGCAGGCCACAACGCTCGAGTGTCGTCGCCCGAGGAGAGCACGTACCCAGTCAGCAAGAGGACCAGATCTTCTTTCGACGTCACGCATATAGGAGCGCGCGCACTGCACAAGGAGACGCCTGATATTCTTGTCCCCTCGCTTGCTGATGCCGAGCAGAGTCGCTTTGCCGCCTGTACTGTGCTGACGCGGAACAAGGCCGATTGAGGCAGCGAAATCACGACTGTTTCGATACTGCTTCCCGTCACCGACCTCGCTTGACAGCACGCTTGCCGTAATTGGGCCGACTCCGGGGATCGTCAGTAGCCGCTGCCCGAGATCATCGTCACTCAACTGGCGAGCCAGCTCCTTGTCGAGGTCGGCAATCTGTCCGTCGAGATACTTGTAGTGGGCATGAAGCCTCTCAAGCATCATCACGAGCCGGGGGGGAAGTGAATGCTGGGCGATGATGGTTGGCAAACGCTTCAACGCCGTGCTGCCCACGGGCAAACTGACGCCGAACTCCAGAAGAATTCCGTGAACTTGGTTTCCGGTGCACACACGGTCGCGCACGAACGATTCCCGAATTCGATGCAGTGCTGACAGGACTTGCTGCGGCTCTGTTCGAGGTGTGACGAATCGCATGGACGGGCGCGATGCCGCTTCGCAGATCGCCTCGGCGTCGGCAAAGTCGTTTTTATTGCTTTTGACGAACGGCCGAACAAGGTGTGGGGCAATGAGCCGGACGTGATGGCCCAAGCCACCCAGCGTGCGCGCCATGAAATGCGCACCGGCACATGCCTCCATTGCAATAGTACAGGCGGGAAAATTCGCCAATAGCTCAACGAGCTGCCTGCGTGTCACTTTCCGGCGAAAGACCTCTTTACCCTTTTGGTCCTGGGCGTGTAAGTGAAACGAATGCTTCCCAAGATCGATTCCGACGAGCGTCACTTCTTCCATGATGGTTCCCCTCGGTGATTGCCTCCGTAGCGTACTCTTGCCACGGAGGCGGGGGCGACCATCCCATTAACACAGTCCTATACCTACCCGTTGTTTTAGTGGGAGACTGTGTCCGGAGATTCAGGGGGCCGCTCCACGGTTGCAGCAGACGATGCGACAGAACGTACCGCCGGCTGCCTACGCTGGTGGCGCGCGTTCTAGGCGCTACACTGAAATCACTTGTTAGAATTGTTGAGTCAAAGCATCCTTAACGGCCCCTGAGATAGCAAACAACCCCGTTCTCAAGGAATCGCCAAGGCTCGCAGTAGACATCAGCGATTTTGAGGCGGAAATCCGACAACCCGCCCTGCCGCTGACACGGAAAGATTTTCGCGAAGAGTTGCATTTTCGTTTCGCAGTCTTTCCAGCTCGACTAGCGCCGCGTCCCGATCGGCTTCAACTTGTTGTAGCTCCAGCTCAGTGTCACGGTGTGACTGAGCGAGGCCCTTATAGTTTTCCATCCATTCTTGCAGCCGTTCAGCGACCGTTCTGCGAAGACGAACCCGGCCAACCACATTCGTGGCCTTTAACCCGGAAATCCACGCCTTGACCTCTTTCCCGAGGTCACGCTGCTTAGCAGTGTAAAACGTCGTTTCATGAATCCCGGCCCGGCGCGCTACCTCCGCTGCTGACACCGCGCCGCCATTATGCGGATAGACACCACCGTTTCTTGCCATCTCTTCATCGATGCCATTCATAACATCTCGGACACGCTTTTCAACATCCTGTGATCGAGCCTTCCCTCGTTCTAGGGCACTATCGCGCATCAAAGCGCGAGAAGCGTCTGACGTAACCCTCTTCCCCTTCAAGTACGCCCTCGTCATGTTACCGCTCCGTCGTGGTCGACCTCATTGAGGACAAGCTGAACAGTTGGGTCATTACTCCACTTCGCGCGAATGTCCTCAAATCGCCGAATGTGCATTCTTATCTGACCGGCCCAAGATTCCCGCATCAGATCCTCTCCCGCTACGGAGGCTTCGTTGTAGGCCTTGATGGAATCTCTTATCGCTCCATCGACGTCTTCCCTTAGAAACGCTTCTTCGAGTCGGTGTCGACAATGCGTTTGGCATCGAGCAGGTTCGGGGTGCCCACGGCTCTTATTGCATGGACCCGCTTCGGTGCCCGGAAACTTCGTGCAAATGATCCCAGGCCGGACGTAGTGCCAAGCTTTGCCCTGCAACGTGAGTACCTCGGCAAGCTCCTTTGCATTCTCCGCGCCCCACTCCATTCCGGCATGGTGTAGCCCTTCTTTCTGAACCGCAACGGCCTGTCGGAACGTCGTTGCTGCAGGCCCGCCAAATCCGCCATTGACCAACGAAGGACCTTCCGCATCTTCGGCTTCAATCATCTTCTGTACAACTTCGGTTGCCCTCATGACCCTGAGTTCGCGGCATAGCTGCTCTATCTCCGCACGGAGACCTTTGTCGGTCATAATGTAGGTCATCGTCATCTCAACCGCTTTATGCCCAAAAACCCTCATAAGTATCTTTGGGGCTTGTGTAAGCGCTAGCGCGACGAGCCGCGCCACCGTCTTTCTCAGTCTATGCGAGGTAAACGCCATTCCACCGGGATGCGTTTCCAAACAGAGAGTTCGCGCATATTGCCCTAACGCCCAGTTGAATTTCAACAGCGGTGATGCACGATCGCCGTACCCGATGCCGGATTGCGACCACAAATGTGTTCCAAAATTTGTGCCTTTTTCCCGTTCGACACTTCGCTCTGGCTCTTGATTTCCGATGGTTTCCAACGCGCGAACTAGCCGAACCTGTTGCTCGATTGCCGCAGCAGCAATGTCAGGTAAGATCCAATCTCTCCATTCACCGCCATGCCGTTCGACCAACTTATAGGTTTTCCCATTCGCATAGGGCCTTCCATTCCTGGCATATCGCACGCAGTTACGCTCCAGCGAAATTATTTCTCCTTTGCGACCAGCTAAAGTCATACCTACAAGGGGCATGTGTGCAAGCTGAACCGTGTTTGCGATGGCAAACACTTCTGAGGGCAGCTTCGGCGGCCATGCAAGACGATGTATTTCTGCATCACCAGCCCCGGCCTCAGGAGTTAGCCCGCTTACCTTCGAGTATCGACCTGCCGTGTTCGGAGAGTATATTGGGAAGGGTAACGACTCGATAGTGTTACCTTCGCGATCTTTCCACACGTGACCCGAAAGAAACTCTTTTAACTTGCGTCTCCGCCTAGTCCTCACGCCCTTTGTACCCAATTCCGGCTTATCTTCCTTGACATAAATCTCTTTCATTTTCCGGAGCACCGGGATTATGACTGGCCCAATATTCTCGATAAGCCACAAGCTTCTCGCACCCATTGCTGCAACGTAGTCATCTGGCAACGGCTGGTACGGTACAGATTTGTCTTCGTCAGTTTTCGGCTTCCCCGGTCCGGCTACGGGGGTTGTTCGTCGGTTATCGTGTTCAAGAACCGGCACTTGATTCCAGAGACCCATTGATTCGAGCATGAACATACGTTGAAGCTCAGCAACAGTTCTCCTCTTTGCAGTCTTCGCAAGCGAATCGACATATTCGAGTGGGACATGCCTTAGAAAGTCCGCTGGAACGTCCGCCTCGTTCGCTGATATGCTAGAGACGAATGAGGCGATGGACACCGCGAAGAGCTTAGGAAGTATGTCGTACGCAAGGCCCCGTATGGTTGTCGGATCAAGAGAGGAATCACGGCTACGAAATCCGACCGGACCAATCCGAAGCAGAAGCAAGTACCGTGTGATGATCAGAACTGCCCCCTCCACAATTCGGCCAAGCCTCTCCGCTTCCGATTCCCGACCTCTCGCGTTCAAGGGCGTCCCCTCAGGACATAGTCCCTTCATGGTCATGGGTAGAAAGTGAATAATTCGGCTTCGTAAATCCACATGTAGTGTTGCTTGGCCAACCTGCGTAGGCGCCCAATCACGCGGTGTATCCCAATAGCCGAACTTGCTCCCATGCCGGAGGAGAGACTGAATCGTCGTCAGACTGTCGCTGCCAGCGCGCTGTATGGACTCGACCTCCACCCGCAGACGCGCGCGGTTAGCAGTCCCGTCAACACCATTCTCGTCAAATACTTGACAGTCTAAACATTCTTCTTGCGGCACTGACCGTTGCGAGACATTTCTTTTGCTCATCGCTCAAACGCCATCTAGGTCAACGACACGATGCTCACCCGAGTTCACTCGCTTCCGCCATTGTTGCAGGCGCAACTCGACCTCTCGCCCGTCGAAATGCTTCAGTGCGAATTCTGTATTTTCAATCTCTTCTCCGAACGATGATTCAAGAAATGCGGTAACAGATATGTGTGATTTTATGTACTCAAGTTCTACGAAACGCATGCAAAGTCCATCAATGCTCTCAGCAAAGACTACGCCATTCTCTAAACATAGTGTGCATCTCTGAACGGGACAATTCGATTTCCCATCGGGAACAAAATCTGGCGCGATGTGGCGTGGAGGATTGTGAGGATCTTTACATCCCATACCGATTCGGCTACGACTCAATTTCCGGTATTCATCGAGCCGCCCCCTCTGGCTCGTTGTCACGCTTCCATCACGGGAACGTATGGCGAGAATAGCCGGATCGACCTTCTCGGTCTGCCTGATTTCATCCCATAGATTCTCGCTGAAAATCATGTAGAGCTTGTCAGTCTCTGCGTTGACAAAAGTGTTGTCTACGTACCTTACCGTGGACTTAAGCGTCTTCTGTCCTAACGCCTTCATGACATATAAGAGCATTCCGCCACTGACCCGATAGGCATACTCAGCGAATGCATCTCTGAGATCCCCTGCCACAAAGCGTTGAATGCGCTTCTCTGGCGGACAACCACGATTCACGCGCTCGATAACGACGTTAATATATGAACCAGGGCCCGATGGAGAACGCCCATAGTCGTTGCTGCTGAGCCATTGCATGTCCGCCGGAGATCTATAGTTCGCATAGAGCCATGGTGACCGAACCCCGAGTTTCAACTCTTCGATTTTTTCTTTTAAATCGGAGAGATCTTGTGCGTTCGCACCGCTCGACTGAAGTGTGCGATATCGACCCTCCAATGCTATCAGGTTCTTCCGCAGCTGAGTCCTCAAAGGAGCCGTGCGCTCTATGAGAGCCTTTATGACCATCCCGGCAGAGCTTTGAGATTTGTACAACCCTTCATAAATCTGCTCTGAATTTCCGCGCCTTTTTTTCCCATACATGATATATCGGGTAGCATCCTTTGGATGCTGGACGATAAAGTCCTCGTCGACATCCAATTGAATTAGGACTGCAGCATTCCATCCGGTTGCAGCCAAACACAAATGAAATGCATCTCTAATATCAGATCCGTCTGGGTAAAATCCGAGAAACATATCTTCTATGCTATAGCCTCGCTTTCGGAAATGTTTTTCATTGACATTCCCGTAAAGCGCTTCGCTACGCGGGCGAGGTTGCGCATTTCTATTGACAGCCATGCGGAAACGTCTGTAGTTTCTTCGCAGTCTCTCGTTTTCCGACGAAGACGATTTTCCTCCGACCCGTAATAGATTGTCAGTCCGCTCCCATCGCCAGAGAAGTCGAAACCAAGAATGCTTTAATTCAATGCGAATCATCCTAATCCCGTCTGGTGGCGGGAGATAATTTTGGGGAATCGGATCTTTCATACCTGCCCAATGCAATTTGGGCAATTCCCGCATCCGCCTAGCAAGCTCTAGAAGACGCCGGAAGCGTCGAAACTGTGTGACGTCCATTCCACTTTCGACCGCGCGATTCCGATGGATTTCCGTTATATCTGACAAATTTTTCACGCGAATCACTGGCACGCCGCTCGAGACGCATTCTGACTCGATTTGGTCGAATATGCGCCACCAGTTGCGCAAAGTCGTGAGATCTAAGGCAACACTTGACGGCGCGAGATATTCAGTCAATGCCTGGAAGGCGGGGGCAACTTCATATATCAATTCAGGCCTTCCCCTGTACATTCCGTTCCAGAGCCCATACCCCCGTGGCTCCAGTTGCCCGTCCTTAAAAGGGTGAAGGTCCACGAACACCGGCTCGGAGTGTAGCGTCCAGAATTGCAGAGGGTCGCCAAATTCGGGGCGCTGCATTGGAATCGAAACCGGGGGCTTATCTTCTTCGGTTGGGTTATGCGGGCGTTTGTGATCCTTGTCGTGCTTGCGTATACTCATAATGTGTCCCTCAAGCGCCGTTGCCGACCGAACCACTATTTAAATCATCCTCGTAACTGATCCAAAGATTGTTCGCTATGAGGTTCATGAACCAGCGCAGGTAAATCATCGATGTCTCGTCATCCGCGTGTCCAAGTTGCGGTTGAATGACAAAACGAATGACATCGACAGCTGCCATCTCTAATTTCCGCTCCTGCGCGGCATCAACACGCCCGGCCGGAATATACGGTTTCATGTACGCGATGAGCGTTGCGCACGCCCACCAATCACGGCCTAGATGGCAAGACCAGCCGTCGTAAGGCAGTTCAACATTTGTCCATGCGTGGTAGAGTTGCTTGCTTGTGATGGGCAAGCCAGTTCGCTCGTCGAGGAACATGTGGACGGCGTTGTCGATTCGCTCCTTACGTTCGCTCTTTGTTCTAGCGCCGCTCACCCATATTTTGAGCGCAGCGATGCGGCCGTGCTTGGCTTTCCGGTATTCATCCCAACGCTGCGCAAGTTTTACTGGCACCCATATGGACCTGCTCGGTCCGATCTTGTCACCGTGGTCTTTTCCATAGTCTGGCCCCTTCGTTCCATAGCGGATGGAAATAAGAACCTTCTGCTGTCTCAGGGGAGCGTCTGGACTGTGCGTTCGCCAATTCCGCCTGTCCTCAGGCAGACCGTCAACTCTAAAGCGCGAGATCTCTGTCCGGCGCATTGCGGTGAGCAACACTGACTCACACATCAGCCCTTTCGCGTAGCCGTTGCGACGATAGACCGCGTCAAGCCATTTCCTAAGCTCCTGCTCGGTCGGCATCTGGAGAGTTCGTTTGTCTTTTCGAAGTCTTCCAGCCCGAACATCTTTCGTCGTTTCACTGTGTCCTCTCGAATTCGACGCCTTTCGCGATGAAACAGTTACGGTAACCGAAGGAATGTCGAACTTCGGCCGAAGACCTTTATCCACCATCCACAAGAGAAAGTTGCACGCATGGTCGACGCGCACATTTACGGAATTGGGAGCAAGTGGCTGACCGTCTCGGGACCACGTGCCTTCAACTTGTTCTTTCTGATAGCCGTCCCTAATTGCTGTGATGTAGTCACACGTCCGCAGATCAATTTTGCGGACGTCAGCATACTCAAGGAAGTTTGCTAACCAATCCGCATAATCCTTCATCGACTGGTCGGAGGGCAACGCCTCCGGAAGACCTACCCCACGTTTAACCGGGTCCCAAACACCCAACCCACGGTCAATCAAATACCGACTGCCCAATCGGTGGTAACCGGGACGTGAATCGAGTATGTAGGGCAAGCCCGCGACTTTTCCGAACCCTGCTCGGGTTGTCACGGACGGGTCGCTGTACATCACGTGGTAAGTCATCGTCGACAGCACCGAACGGTGAGGTAACTCGAAGCTATCGGAATCTCCCGCAACAGTCAACTTCCATCTGGTATTTTTGGGCATGGCTATAACGCGCCGACGTATCTCGCATGTGTCTGGGTCAACGGGTTTGGTAAGCGCACGTATCCCCGGGCCGCGCGGATACATTGCGATACAAGGAGCGGCAAACGGGAGCCGGGCGGAGCGCGGCGCGACAACTCACGCGCGCCATCGCGCCCGTCGCTTCATTCAGCGACGCCGGTCGAAATACCGCCGCAACAGATAGTTCGCGGTCGAGCCATGCAGCAGTACCGACAACACGATCGCATCGAGCACGGCGGGCAGCAGCGGCGTCATCGCGCCACGCACGTATTCGAGGCCGAACATCAGGTAGTAAAACGCGCCGACGCCGCGAATCCCCATCCACGCCATCAGATGCCGCTGGCTATTGTCGATGCGCGCACCCATCATCGCGACGACGACGGACAGCGGCCGCGCGACGAAAAACAGAAACACCGCGGGCAACACGGCGCGCAGATCGAACATCTCGCGCCAGTGCGCGGACACGACGCAGCCGATGATCAGCATCAGCGACAACTCCGCGAGTCGCTCCATTTCGCGCATGAAGCCCATCATCGATTCGGCGAGGACCGCATGCGCCATTTCTGGATCCTGGGCGACATCGACCTGTTCGCCGTGCTGCACCTCGTCGAGCACTTCCGAGGGATTCTTGTCGCCCGTCGCGCGCAGTTCCTCGTGACGGACGGCGACGCCGGCCACGAACACCGCGACGAACGCATACGCGTGCAGCAGCAGCGACGCGCCGTACGACGTCGACATCAGGCCTAGCGCGAGAAACCCGTCGAGACCGATCGCTTCGCCGTAGCGGGTGCGCAGAAAGAAGATCGCGCGCGCGAACACGATCGCAAACACGCAACCGATCACGAGCGCACTGACGATCCCCCACAGCACCGAGCCGACGAAATGCACGCCACTGCCCGAGCCGAACAGCCTCGCGCCGGCAAGCGTCAGTCCCAGCACCGCAAACGGATAGGCGGCACCGTCGTTCAGGCCGCCTTCACCCGACAACGCGAACCGCACGGGCTCGTCGTCGCCAGCTTGCGTCACGCGCAGCTCGTTGGCGAGCACCGGGTCGGTCGGCGCGAGCGCGGCCGCGAGGAACAACGCCGCGCCGTCCGCGCGTCCGGTCACCAAAGCGGTGAAGCCGAACATCAAGGCGACGGTGAAGAGCATCGCCGGGCCGCCGAGCCGCAGCGGCAACAACCACAGCGGATTGCGCAGCCGCACGCGCAGATGCATGCCGATCGAAAACAACGACACGACGAGCCCGACTTCAGCCAGCGTCGCGAGCAACGCGGTATTGCGGAGCAGATCGACCCCGACGAGCCCGGACACGGCCGGCCCGACCGCCACGCCGACCAGCAGATAGATCATCGCGCCGGTCAGCGGCAAGCGGCGGATCGGCCCGCGCGCGACGGCCATGAACGTGAGCAGCGCGCCGATCAGCAGGAACCAGACCGGTTCGTCCTTCATGGCGGAATCGCGAGCACGCGCGGCGGTGGCGGCAGCCAGGCCGCGTCGCCGCTAGCGCGCACTGCTCGCGCCATGCTGGCGGCGCTGTCCGTGCTGAACCGCGGCCTGGTTCGCGCGCCCCGCATGTTCACGGTTCGCCTGGTCGCGGCTCAGCTCGCCGGGCGCCTTGCGCGCAGACGACGCCACTGGCAACACCCGACATCGCGGCGATGGCAAGGCGCTGTACAACCTTGTTCATGAGCGACCCCTCGGTTCGGACCAGCTGGAATGCACTGTCCGTTCCGTTGCAAGCCGCGTTCCTCGCCTGAGGCGTGAGCGTGCCGATCGCCCTCACACACCGAATGGAAAAGTCTCCGCCGCGTGGTTCTTTTCGTCGGCGGAAACGGGCAGCGCGCTCACCGCGCTCGTGCGATCGAACCACACGAACGCATCGAACTGCTCGGCCAGCGACGCTTGCGCGTAATGGCTATACCGCTCGGTCCCGGGACGGTAGATGACGCCGATGAAGCGCTCCAATAGCGGCGCGCGCAGCCGTTCGCGCAGCGTGTCGTGCATGCCGGGCCGCAGGTCGAGCAGGAAGCGCGGGAGACCCGTGCCGTGCATGCTGAATTCGACGCTGCCCTCGAGCGATGGCTGCACGGTTTTGACCTCCATCGGTCCGCCCCAATCGCTCGCTGCGGCGACCGTGCCGCTGTGCGTGCCAAACCCGATCAGCGCCGCCGCGTCGCCGAACTGCGCGCGACACAGCTGGCCGAGATTGATCTCGTCCTGCATGCGGCCCATCTGCGTGGCGCTCGCGTCGCCGATATGCGAGTTGTGCGCCCACACGACCAGACGCGCCTGCGGCCCGCGGCTGTCGAGCGTATGACGCAGCGTGTCGAACATATGCGTGTCGCGCAGATTCCAGCTTTGCGGCCCGCCGTAGTACATCGCGCGATAGTAGTGCTCGGCGACCGCCACGAGCCGCGCGTTCTGCGCCGCGTCGAGGAAGCGCTCGCCGTCTTCGCGCGCATAGTCGAGCCGGCTTTTCAGCAGATCGCCGAGTTGCGCGACCACGTGTTCTTCGCACTGCGCGTAGCCGCCGCTCAACGCGGCGCGTCCATATACGGCCGGATCTTTCTGCCACGGACTGAGGCACCCATAACGCTCGCGAGCGATGCGCGCCGCGGCAGGGTCGACGCTGTCGAGATAGCGCAATACCGCGTCGATCGATTCGGAAAGGCTGTAGATATCGAGCCCGTAAAAGCGCGTTTCGCGCTCGGGGTGCGCGGCGTTGTGCGAGCGCAGCCACGCGACCAAGCCCATGAAGTCGGTGTTGCGCCACATCCAGGTCGGAAAGCGGCGAAACGGTCGGGACCGCCCGCCGGGCATCGGCCGATCGCGCACATGCCGGTCGATGATCGCGGCGTCGGGCCAGTCGGCCTCGACCGCGATCATCGAAAAGCCGTGCTGCTCGACGAGGCGCCGCGTGATCGCCGCGCGCGCACGGTAGAACTCCGACGTGCCGTGACTGGCCTCGCCGAGCAGCACGACGCGATGCCCGGCGAAGCGGTCGAACAATGCCGCGAATTCCGCGGAATCGATGTCGGGCAACGGTTCGGCCGCGTCGCGAATCGCGAGTTCGAGTGCGGCCGGCATAGGCGTGAGCGGGATCGGCGTGGACGTGGACGCGGGCCGCAAATCCGCGCGCGCCGCGCCGCCTGGCTCCGGCCAGCCATCGTCGCCGACGAGCGGCACGAAGCGCACGTCGCCGAACGCATCTTCGTCGTAGTCGTGTTCGTCGCGCCGCACGATCTTCACGAGCCGCTGACGGCTCTGACTGCTGCCGACCGGCATCACGAGCCGTCCGCCCACGGCGAGTTGCATGCGCAGCGCTCGCGGCACACGCGGCCCGCCCGCCGCCGCGATGATCGCGTTATAGGGCGCATGCGCGGCAAGACCTGCGGTGCCGTCGCCGACATGCACTTCGACGTTCTCGTAGCCGAGCCGCTGCAAGCGCTCGCGCGCGCCCTCGGCGAGGCTCGCGTCGCGTTCTATGGAATCCACCCGGCCCGCGATCTCCGCGGCGATCGCGGCCGCATAGCCGGAGCCCGTGCCAATGTCGAGCACGCGATCGCCGGGCTGCAACTCGGCGGCCGCGAGCATCTTCGCGACGATGTACGGCTGCGAGATCGACTGCTCGCCGCCGATCGGCAGCGGCGTATCGTCATACGCGAATTCGCGCAGATCGGATGGCACGAATGCCTCGCGCGGCACGCGCCGCATCGCTTCGATCACGTAGTCGTCGCGCACGCCGCGTTGCACGATCTGCCGTTCGACCATCCATGCGCGCGCTTCGTCGAAATCGCTCATCGCCGCCTCCTCGCGAATGCGCAGCGCTGCGCGCGCCACGCATTGCGACGGGGCCGCGCGCGAATACGCTGCTCTTTCACGCTTCAGCAATGAGCATACCGCCGGCAGGTACTCGTGGCGATTCGCGAAACGTGAAGCGCGCCCGGACCGATCTTTGCTGCGCGCTTCTCGGGAGCGATTGCACGAACCAAATGCCGGTCCGAATCCGTCGCACAATCAAAGCAGAAATCATGAACATTCCCATCCAGGTCGTGTCCTTCCTCAGCTCGCGAGGTCTGAAGCTCGCGACCGCCGAGTCTTGCACCGGCGGTCAGATCGCGTCGTATCTGGCGAGCGTGCCGGGTAGCGGCGCGTGTCTCGATGTCGGCTTCGTCAGCTACTCGCCATCGGGCAAAGCAGGCTTTCTCGGCGTGCGGCAAAGCACGATGAAGCAATACGGGCTTACCAGCGAAGCGGTCGCGCGCGAAATGGCCGAGGGCGCGCTGCGCCAGCAAGGCTGCTGCGCGGACATCGCGGTATCGAACACGGGGCTCGCCGATAGCGGCGCGCATGGCGGCTCCGATGACGATCCGCCACCAGGCACGCAATGCTTCGCGTGGTCGTTCCGACGGCGCGGCAATGAGTTCACCACGTTCGCCGAGACGCGGCGCTTTTCGGGCGACCGCAACGACGTGCGATCGGCCGCCGCGCTGTATGCGCTGTCGCGCGTCGAGCATTACTTCGATCAACTCCCGCGCGTCGAGCGGGACCACTGATGAGAGAGCGCGACGCGCCACCAACGCGCATTGCCGGTGGCACCCGACGCCATTGCCGGCGTCGGTGTAAAGGGGCGGCGCTCGCTTATCCGGCGCGCGGCCGCGTGGCGCGCTTCGGCGGTTCGATGTCATCGCCCGACATTTCCTGCAGTTGCTCTTCGGGCGCGATGCGCGAGCCGCGCTCGCGCTCCGCGGACTGATCGGTCGGCTCCTGCGGCACGGCAGCGTCGTCGGCCGCGCCTTCCGCCTCGATCTGCCGGCGCGCTTCTTCCCAATGGTCGTCGGCTTTCCCTTCCGGCGACGGATCGTTTTCCCAGATCTGGTACGCCCGCGTGCGAATGCGGGCTTCGAGTTCCTTGTCCATATGTGCTTCTCCGTGAACGTGAGCGATGCCGCGGTACGGCGCCACATGCACCGTGCCCGAATGACGGCGAGCCACAGGCCAGCAAGCGTTGTTCCGCGCGTCGCACGTTCGTTCGATGGCACCCGCTATTCGACGTGCGAATCAAATCAGCGCGCCGCCGGACTGGTGCTCGAGGAAGTCGACGTCGACGACGTCAGAACGAAAACGGCGGGCGCACAGATCCACCGCGTGCCAGTCGTGAACCAGGACAAGCGTTTGAAGGGGAGGGTGTCGCCAGGCGATATCGCGGCGGGCCGCGCGCTCACGCCTCGGGACAGGCAAGGTCGGCCGCGACGATTCGCGCACCGTACTCCTCGGCGGCGAGCCGCGCTTCCTCGATACTGTTGAACGGACCGACTTCGGGCGCGCCATCGAACGGGAACAGACGGCGGCCATCCACTTTACGGCTCACCAGTAGATCGGCATAGAATCGCCCATCGGCGCTGCGGCGCGCGGTGACGTAGATGGAAAAGTCGTCGCGCGAGGCGACCCCTGCCGCCAGATACGGCGTCAGTTTCAGCTTTCTCCTTGACATGGCTCTCCCCTGCTGCATTAGGCGATCCTGTTCTACCCTCCTGAAATCGATGGTAATGGACATGTAACAGGGTGCGCACGTCCGTAAGTGTCGACTTATAGACATGACTGTCGCAGCGACGTCTTAAACGAATCAGTGCGAGCGCCGCGCGCAAATTCAAGACTCCCATCAGGTCTTGTCACCGACCGCGCGACTGCCCGCCTGATCCAGCCTGGCTTGCAGCGTTTGCTTGCGCTCCGCGATCTTTTCACCGAGCGCGGCGAGATCGCAGCCGGTGCGCCGCAAGGCCGGAAAGAGTTCGCCTTCCTCTTCCTCGACGTGATGCCGCACGAGCTCGGACATGACCTTGAACGTCGCGTCGAAGCCTTTGTCGCCCGGCTTCAGCGTCTCGAACTTCGCGATCAGCGTTTTCACCAGAAAATGCTCGACGTAGGCTTCATCGACATCGAGCTTGTCGTCGTCGGGCAGCGCCTGTTGCGCGGCCGGATACAACAGCTCTTCCTCGATGATCGTGTGCATCGTCAGCTCTTCGCACGCGCGCTGCGTCAGCGCGGCTTTGGCTTCTAGCGTGTCGCGCTCGTCGCCGCGCGATTTGCCGAAGGCGTCGAACAGCTTTTCCACGGCGCGGTGATCGGCCTCGAGCAGCGCGAGCGCATCGGGCGTGCTCGCGGTTTCGCGTCGAGCGGTGGGCTGCGTGTCGTCGGTAGCGGATCGCGTTGCGCGGTTCATGGCGGCTCCTTCAATCGGTCAAGTGCCCGCATCGAGCAAACGCCATACCGCGCCAACGGTCCCGCGTCGGTACGTCACTTGCTGCTGGTGGTCCGGCGCGGCATGTCGCGCGCTAACCTCTCCTTCCTCTTTTCAACGACTGATGAGAATCGCCCAGATCGCTCCGCTTTACGAAAGCGTGCCGCCGTTCGCGTACGGCGCCACCGAACGCGTCGTGTCGTATCTGACCGAAGAGCTGGTCGCGCGCGGCCACGACGTGACGCTCTATGCGAGCGCCGATTCGAAGAGCGCCGCGCGGCTCGTGCCGATCTGCCCGCGCGGTCTTTGGCGCGACGCGAACGTGTGGGACACGCAAACCCATCACATCAGGCAGCTCGCGCGCGTGATTCGCGACGCAGACCGCTTCGACATCGTTCATTTTCACGGCGAGCCGCTGCATTTCGCGTGGGCCGAGCGCCTGCCGTGCCGTACGCTGACGACGCTGCACGGCCGTCTGCTGCTGAACGATCATGGCCCGCTGTTTCGCGAATTCGCGCGCGTGCCGGTGGTGTCGATTTCCGCGAGTCAGCGCCGGCCCGTGTCGTGGGCGAACTGGCAGGGCACGGTCCATCACGGACTGCCGCTCGACGAGTTCGAATTTCAACCGATGGCCGGTTCCTATCTGCTTTTTCTCGGCCGCATGATGCCGGAGAAACGTCCCGATCTCGCGATCGAAATCGCCCGGCGCAGCGGCTTGCCATTGAAGATCGCCGCGAAGATTCATCCCGGCGAACGCGACTATTTCTGCGAACGCATCGATCCGCTCTTGCGCCGCTCCGGCGCGTTCACCGAATACCTTGGCGAAGTCGGCGGCGGCGCGCGCCGGCAATTGATCGAGAACGCGCGCGCGTTGCTGCTGCCGATCGAATGGGACGAGCCATTCGGCATGGTGATGATCGAGGCGATGGCATGCGGCACGCCGGTGATCGCGTTTCGCCGCGGCGCGGTGCCCGAATTGATCGAAGACGGCGTGAGCGGCCTGATCGTCGATAACGTGGACGAGGCCGTGCAAGCGGTTGCGCGCATCGACAGCATCGAGCGCGGCGCGTGCCGCCGCGCGTTCGAGCGCCGCTTCACGGCCGCGCGCATGACCGACGACTATCTGACGATCTACGACGCGCTGCTCGCGCACGACACGAGCGGCCGCCCGCGAGCAACGGGCAGTCAGCCCGCGCCAGTGTAATTGCATTAGCCGGACCGCCCGCGCGGCGCATCTCGGCTTCGCGGGGCGTCCGGCTCTGCATCACCGCGAGCACTGCCGCAGCGATGTCCACTTGCGGACCAGATTCACGAACTGGGTCGATTCGCCCGGCAGCTGATGTTGCACGACATTCGTCATATGCATTGTGCGAGCTTCGCGCGGCGCTTTCGGCCCGCGTGCCTGGATTGTGACGGAGGCTGAAAACCGCCGTCGCCAAAAGAACGTTTTTACCGGCAACGCCCCAAAAAATGCAGCGACGGCATATGGCTTGCTAGTTTGTTTGACTAACAGGAAAGGTCCGCTTGCACGCCCCGCTTCCACGTCCCGGAGCCCACTTGACCCACCGCGACTTCATCGTAATCGGCACGTCCTCGGGAGGGGTCGATGCGCTTCGTTCGCTTGCCTCGCAGCTTCCCGTCGATATGCCCGCCAGCATCGCCGTCGTGCTGCATATCGGCGCGCATGGCAGCATGCTGCCCGCGCTGCTGAACCAAGCCGGACCGCTACCCGCCAAGCACGCACAGGATGGCGAACATTACGCGCCCGGCAGAATTTACGTGGCGCCGCCCGATCGGCACCTCGTCGTCGAGGATGGGCTACTGCGGCTTCTGCACGGCGCGAAAGAGAACTTCGCGCGCCCGGCGATCGACCCTCTCTTTCGCACTGCGGCCGCGCAGATAGGGCCACGCGCGATCGGCGTGATCCTGACCGGCCTGCTCGACGACGGCACCGCGGGCCTCGAAGCAATCCAGGCGTGCGGCGGCGCGACGCTCGTCCAGGACCCGGCCGACGCGTTCGCGAGCGAGATGCCGCGACATGCATCGCCGTTTGCCGACCACGTGCTGCCGCTCGATCAAATGGGGCAATGTTTGGTAAAACTGACCGGCGGCAACGCCGGCGCGCTGGGAAAAAACGGCCGTGCGCGGCGCGAGGCGACCGATCGCATCGTTCTCGAACAGGACGCGTGGCTGGCCGGCACCACGGCATTCGAAGCAATCAGGGGACTCGCGACGCCCTCGACTTTCACATGCCCCGAATGCAACGGCACGCTGTGGCGCATGAACGGATCGCGGGTGATGCGTTATCGCTGTCATACCGGTCATGCGTATTCGGCCGCGTCGCTCGGCGACGGCCGCATGACGAATGCCGAGGACTCATTGCGCAAAGCGCTGCGTGCGCTGCGCGAGCGCGAAATGTTCAGCCGCGAGTTGCGCGACCATTTCGCCAAAACCGGAGATACCGCCGCCCAACAGCGCGAGGAGGATAATGCGCTGCGTGCGAGGCACGCGGCCGAACTGCTGCAGTCGATGCTGATGGAAAAATGAGTGCAATGCGGGATAATAGCCGTCCGAGCCAGCAAGAAATGGGCTCGTCGCCCTATAAAAATCCACCGCTGAACACTATCCTTTCCAAGAAGGGACACGCAGCCATGTCAAAGAAGCGAGGGCAAACTCTGCCTAGCCAGGCACTCTATCCGATCGTCGGTATCGGCGCATCGGCGGGGGGGCTTAACGCGCTGACGGAATTCTTCGAGGCGCTGCCCGCGCGCACGTCGATGGCCTTCGTCGTGGTCGTTCACCTGTTGCCGGATCACGAAAGCAATCTGGCCTCACTGCTGCAGAAAGTCACCAGCATGTCCGTGCAGCAGGTCACAGGCCCCACGCCGATCGAATCGGACCACGTCTATCTGGTCGCGCCCTCGTTCGAGATGATCATGGTCGACGGCTACCTGCGCGTCACGCGGAAGCTGCCCGAGGAAGGACGCCGCGCGAGCATCGATCTGTTTTTCCGCACGCTCGCCGAGGCGCACCGCGAACGCGCGATAGGCATCGTGATGTCGGGAGCGGGCTCGGACGGCTCGGTCGGCTTGTCGCGCATCAAGGAAATGGGCGGCATCACGCTCGTGCAGGACCCTTCCGAGGCCGAATACGACAGCATGCCGCGCAGCGCAATCGCGACCGGCATGGCCGACTTCGTGATGACCGCGGCCGAGATGCCGCAACGGCTGCTCGATCTGTGGTCCACCGCGCGGGAAATCCATCTGCCGGCCGCGGAGACGGACGAGCCCGAGGAAGACACGGTCAACGAGTCGGCCGAGCGCGCGCTGCGCGAAATCATGGTGATTCTGCGCACCCGCACCGCACACGATTTCCGACATTACAAACGGGCTACGGTTCTGCGGCGTATCGAACGCCGGCTGCAAGTCAACGGCATTACCGACCTGCAGGTGTATCGCGATTATCTGCATCTGCACCCTGAAGAAACCCAGGCGCTGTTGCAGGACATGCTGATCAGCGTCACCAATTTCTTCCGCGACAAGGAAGCGTTCGACGTGCTCGAACGTGAAGTATTGCCGCCCCTGTTCGAAAGCCGCGGCGAACAGGACCGCATCCGCGTGTGGTCGGTGGGCTGCGCGACGGGCGAAGAAGCCTATTCGCTGGCGATGCTGCTGCAGGAACGCTCGCTGAAATCGCCCGAGGGCGTGTCTTTTCAGGTATTCGCGACCGACATCGACGAGCGCGCCATTTCCCTCGCGCGCGCCGGTGTGTACCCGGACTCGATCTCCGCCGACCTGACGCCGGCGCGCATCCGCCAGTTCTTCACGAGGGACGCCGCGCATTTCCGGATCAAGAAAGAGCTGCGCGAGCACATGCTGTTCGCCCACCATAACGTGCTGAGCGACCCGCCGTTCTCGCGGCTCGACATGATCTGCTGCCGCAACCTGCTGATCTACCTCGACCGCGAAGCGCAGATCGAAATCCTGAAGATGTTCCACTTCGCGCTGCGTCCCGGCGGCATGCTGTTCCTCGGCAGCTCGGAGTCGGCCGACGGCGTGAGCTCGATGTTCACCGTGGTCGACAAGCGCAACCGCATCTATCGCGCGAACATGGCGGTACGCAGTGACACGCCGCTGCCGATCGCGATTTCCGGCACCATGAGCTCGCGGCCTGTCGTGACCACGGTGCAGCCGCCGGGGCGCCGGCGCTTTTCGTTCGGCGATCTGCATCAGCGGCTCGTCGAGCAATATGCGCCGCCCAGCGTGCTGGTGAGCCGCGAATCCGAAATCGTTCATCTGTCCGATCGCGCCGGGCGTTTTCTGCAGTATTCCGGCGGCGAGCCGTCGCACAACATCGTGGCCGTCGTGCGTCCGGAACTGCGGCTGGAACTGCGCACCGCGATCTATCAGGCCTTGCACACGAACCGCAGCGTCGAAGCGCGCCGCGTGCGCATCGAGCGCGATGGCCGGTCGTACTTCGTCAACATGACCGCGCGGCCCGTGCACGATCCGGAAGCGAACGCGGACTTCGTGCTGGTGCTGTTCGACGAGGTCGAGGACAGCGTGGCGAACGCCGAAACGGCGCCGGCCGACGTGCAGAAAGACCCGATCATCAGTCAGCTCGAACGGGAACTGCAACGCACGAAGGAACAGTTGCAGTCCACGATCGAGCAGTCGGAAACCTCAACCGAGGAGCTGAAGGCATCGAACGAGGAATTGCAGGCGATCAACGAGGAACTGCGCTCGGCGACCGAGGAACTCGAAACCAGCAAGGAAGAGCTGCAATCGATCAACGAGGAGTTGACCACGGTCAACGCGGAGCTGAAGTCGAAGGTCGAGGAAACCGGCAAGATCAACGACGACTTGCACAACCTGATCGCCGCGAACGACATCGGCACGATCTTCGTCGACCGCAACATCTGCATCAAGCGCTATACGCCGCGCGCAACCGACGTCTTCAGCATCATTCCGTCGGACATCGGCCGCTCGCTGCTCGACATCACGCACCGCCTCGAATACGACAAGCTCGCCGACGACGCGGCCGAGGCATTCGACTCGTTGCGCCTGATCGAACGCGAGCTGAAGAGCAACGACGGGCGCTGGTATCTCGCGCGCTTCGTGCCTTACCGCACGACCGAAGACCGCATCGACGGCGCGGTGCTGTCGTTCATCGACATCACCGGGCGGCGTCAGGCGGAAGACCGGCTGCGCGAAGGCGAGCGGCGCATGCGCATCGTCGCGGAAAGCACGCGCGACTACGCGATCATCACGTTCGACGACAACGGCGTGATCAACAGCTGGAACGCGGGCGCGGAACGGATTTTCGGCTATACGGAAGCCGATATGATCGGCCAGTCCGCCGACATCCTGTACACCGAAGAGGACCGCGCCGACAACGTCGCGCAACGCGAGTTCGCCGAAGCGCGTCTGAATGGCCGCGCCGAAGAGGAGCGCTGGCATTTGCGCAAGGACGGCACGCGCTTTTTCGCGAGCGGCGTGCTGTCCCGCCTCGACGAACCGGGCATCAGCGGCTTTGCGCAGATCACGCGCGATCTCGGCGAATATGTGAACGAACCGACCTCGGGACGCGGCACCCATGTCGAATCGCTGCGCGCGGCAAGCGAGCGCGACGCGCAGCGGCGCCGCGACGAATTTCTCGCGGTCGTGTCGCACGAGCTCAAGCATCCGCTGAACCTGATTTCGGCCAGCGCCGAGCTGATCGCGCGCGCGCCGGAAACGCGGCAGAACCTGAACGTGTCGCGCGCGACCGATACGATCCGCCGCACCGTGATGGGCCAGGCGCAAATCATCGACGATCTGCTCGACATTTCGCGCGTGCGCACGGGCAAGCTGTCGGTCGTGCGCACCGTGGTCGACATGCGCGAGATCGTGCAGCGCGTGTGCAGCGCGGTGCAGGACGATACGGCGCAGCGCGGCGTCGCGTTGAGGGTCGACATCACCGATGCGCCCGTGATCATTCACGCGGACCTCACGCGGATCGAGCAGATCGTGTGGAATCTGATCAGCAATGCGCTGAAGTTCACGCAGCGCGGTTCGATTCAGGTGTCGTTGCAGGTCAACGATCACGCCGAGGCCGTGCTGCGCGTCAGCGATACCGGCATCGGCATCGAGGCGTCGCTGCTGCCGCATATCTTCGAGATGTTCCAGCAGAGCCGCGATCCGGGCTTGCGCCGCGGGGGCCTCGGCATCGGCCTCGCGCTGGTGCGTGATCTGGTCAACCTGCACGGCGGCGCGGTGCGTGCGGAGTCGGACGGCGTCGGCCGCGGCGCGACTTTCACGGTGACCCTGCCCATCCACCGGCTCGCCACCCGCACGAGCGCGGATATCGAAGTCACCGCCGAGCCGTTGAAAGGCACGCGCATCCTGATGGTCGACGACGACGCCGCGACCGTCGAAACCTTCAAGCTGCTGCTGGAAAGCGAGGGCGCCGAAGTGCGGACCGCGACGAGCGGCGAGGAAGCGTTGACGATCATCAACGGCAACGCGCCCGATATCATCCTGTCCGACATCGGCATGCCGGGCATGGACGGTATGGAGTTCATCGGCAAGCTGCGCGGCATGCCGACGATGAAGTCCGTGATCTGCGTCGCGGTCAGCGGCTTTGGACAGCAGGCGGACGTCAGTGCGGCCGAACACGCTGGCTTCGACGCGCACCTGAAAAAGCCGGTGGTTCTCGAAGACCTGCTGAGCATTTTCGCGCGACTGCGCGGCTGAACTAGCGGCTTGACGGGGCGCAACGCATCTATCCGTTGCTTTGCGACGACGACGCGTTGCGCGAGGCCGATCCGTTTGTCGGCCTCAGGGCTGAACCAGCCGTCGGGCGACGACGTATTTAAATGCGCGCGTGAATGCGGGCCGCTCAGGAAGCCATACCAGCAGTTCAGCACGTGCTTGAGTTGCGCGTTGAGCGCCGGGTCGCGAAACAGCGCGTAGCCGGACGGCATGCACATCGGCCAGTCGAGCACCGCGTTCAGCGGACAGTGAATCAGATCGGATTCGCTGAACGGCGGTGCGTAGGTCATCAGGTAGTCGACGATCGTCATCAGTTCGTCGATCGATGCATAGCCGAGCACGTAGCCCGCCTCTTGCGCCTGAATGATGGCCCGCGTCATATCCATGCGCAGCACCGGATCGCCTTCGATCAGCGCCGCGAGTTCTTCAACGGCGCGCGTGCGCGTGGTCGGGCGGTTTTGCAGGGGGGCTCATAGTTGAAGTGGCAAGCGGTAGTAGAACCGCAACCGGAGCAAGTGCTATTCCCGCACCGACCCTTCGCGCACCGCGCCGGCGGAATGCAGCTTGCTGCTCGCCGGTATGGAATCGGACCAGCGCTTGCTCGTCATCTCACCGCATCTCGACGATGCGGTCCTCAGTTGCGGACTGCTGATCGCCGCGCATCCCGGCACGGTCGTCTGCACGGTTTTCACCGCGCCGCCCGCCGAGAACACGACGACCGATTGGGACCGCGCGGCCGGTTTCGCCGACGCGTTCGAAGCGATGCGCGCACGTCAGGCGGAAGACCGGGAGGCGCTAGGGTTGTTGTCGGCGATTCCCCTGCATCTGCTGTTTCGCGACGCGCAATACCACGCATCGCCTGATGCGGACGAGCTGATCACCGAGTTGAACCACGCTGTTTCCGAAACAAAACCCACGCTGATCGTGATGCCGTTGGGCCTGTTCCATTCGGATCACGTTCTCGTGTCCAATGCCTGTCTCGCCCTGATGCGGCGTCAGCCAGCCACTCCGTTCATCGCCTATGAAGATGTGCCCTACCGGCGCATGTCCGGCGTCGTGCAAGCGCGCCTGTCCGACCTCGCGAAACGCGGCTATGCCGCCAACACGCCGCATGCGTTGAACGTGCCCGACACCACGCAACACGAGCATATGAAGCGCGCGGCAATCGACGCCTACCGCAGCCAACTGCGCGCATTCGGTCCCGAAGGACAGGCGAGCCTCTTTTCGCCTGAACGCTGTTGGCAGCTTGGCCGCGACGAATCGGCTCCAGCTACGCAAAACGCGTGACGTACGGCACAAGGTTTGCTGCGTCGTCGCAGTCCAACCGTCGAAGCGATTGCACAGCATGCAAACCAAAGCCCCCCACCCGCGTATTTCGGTCGTCGTTCTCACGTATAACCGTGCGGGCGAATTGCTCACCACCCTGGAACGTCTGATCGCGTTACCCGAAAACCCGCCGATCATCGTCGCCGACAACGGTTCCACCGACAACACGGTCGCACTCGTCGAAGCGCGCTATCCGAGCGTTCGCGTCGTCGAATGCAACGGCAATCTCGGCGCGGCGGGCCGCAACCACGCGGTCGCGTGCGTCGAGACCGACTATGTCGCGTTCTGCGATGACGACACCTGGTGGGGCCCGGGCTCGCTCGAACGCGCGGTGCAATTGCTCGATGCATGGCCGCGCGTCGGCGTGCTGAATGCGCGCGTCGCGGTCGGCGCGGACAACACGACGGATCCGACCTGTGCGTTGATGCGCGCAAGCCCGCTCGGCCGTGTCGGTCTGCCGGGGCCCTCCTTGATCGGCTTGATGGCGGGCGCGTGCGTGTTTCGCGCGGCGCTGTATCGCGAGATCGGCGGCTATGAGCCGCGTCTTTTCATCGGCGGTGAGGAAGCACTCGTTTCGCTCGACGTGCTCGAGTCGGGACATGCGATCGTCTACTGCGAGCAGTTGACGCTCCATCACCATCCGTCGCCGGTGCGCGACAGCGCGTTGCGCCGTCGCATGCTCGCGCGCAACGCCGCGTGGGTCGCGTGGCTGCGTCTGCCGTTGGGCGAAGCGTTGAGCGCGACTGTGCGCGCCCTCGACGTATTCGCGCGGGAAGGCACGCTGCTGCGCGATGGCACCGAATTACTGGCCGGGCTGGCGTGGACCGTGCGAGAACGCCGGGTAGTCCCCCGGTCGATCCTCGCGATGCACGACCGCGTGCGCGCGGCCGAGCGCAATCTCGACGCGTCCGCAACGACGACTGTTGGTGGCAAGTTCAACGCGCCGACCTGAGACCTCGCTCAGACCTGAATCGCGCGCATCATTATCGCGGCAACGCCATGTCCGTGCGCGACGGCGCCTGCGCGAGCCGCCGGATCGCGGCGATCAGTTCTGCGGGCGCCACGGGCTTGTGCAAGTGCGCGTCGAAATCCGCGGTGCGCGCACGCTGTTCGTCGAGCGCGTCCGCGTAGCCGGTCAGCGCGATCGCGGGCAGTGGCCTGCCGCGTATCGACGGTCGGCCGCCTTCCAGTGCGCGCAAACGGCTCAGCACGTCATAGCCATCTTCGCCGGCCAGCATCAGATCGCAGAGCAGCACGTGCGGCCATTGCGCCGGGTCCGCCGCGCGCAGCCAGTCCAGCGCTTCGGTGCCCGCTGCACATAGCCGTACGCGTGCGCCGCTCGTGCTCAGCACCGCTTCGAGCGCGTCGCGCGCTTCTTCCTGGTCGTCGATCGCGAGCACGAACAGGCCATCGAGCGCAGCGGGCTCCGCCGAATCCGGCGCCGTGGGCGCCGACGCCAGTGGCGGTTGCGCATCCGCGACCGGCCGCAGCGGCAGCATCGCCACATAGGCGAGCCACCCGTTCAGCGGCGTCAGCGTGAAGCTGCCGCCCGCGGCCGCCAGCGCGCTTTCCATCTGCCGCGCCGCCGCCTGCGATAGCTCGGCTGGCTTGTCGCCCATGCCGAGCACGCTGAACCACACGTGGTTGCCGTGCCGCTGCGCGCGCAACGCGATGCGCTGCCCCGGGCTCGCCTGCGCGATCTCATTGCGGCACAACTCGGCGATCAACGGTTGCAGCACGCTCGGATCGCCGGTCACCCGCAGCTCGTGGTCGGACGGCTCCGCGTAGACGACGACGCGCTGCCCGGCGATCTCGTCGTGCAATGCATCGATCACACCTGCCGTCAATGCACTGACGCTGACCGATCGCGCGGTCAGCCGGCGCTGCGCGTGTTCGAGTTCACCCTGCTGCCATTGCAGCGACCACATCTTCGCGTACACGCCCTCGCGCGCGAGCAGTTCCCGATGCGTGCCCTGCTCGACCACCTGGCCGTGCTCCATCACCAGAATCCAGTCCGCGTCGACGACGGTAGAAAGTCGATGCGCGATCACGATCGACGTGCGGCCTTGCGCGAGGCGCGTCAGCTCGGTCTGGATCGCGCGCTCGGAGCGCGTGTCGAGCGCCGAGGTCGCCTCGTCGAACACGATGATGCGCGGGTCCTTCAGAATCGCGCGCGCAATCGCGATGCGCTGCCGCTCGCCGCCCGATAGCCGCACGCCCCGCTCGCCGACGCGCGTGTCGTAATGGTCGGGCAAGCGCTCGATGAACTCGTCGAGCTGCGCGGCCCGCGCCGCCCGCACGACGTCCGCGCGCGTCGCCGACGGACGTCCATAGGCAATGTTGTAGGCGATCGTTTCATTGAACAGCACGGTGTCCTGCGGCACGATGCCGATGGCCTCGCGCAGACTGCGCTGCGTGAGCATGCTGATGTCTTGCCCGTCGATGCGGATCATGCCGCGCTCGGGCCGATAGAGGCGAAACAGCAGCTTCACGAGCGTCGATTTGCCCGAGCCGCTGCCGCCGACCACCGCGAGCGTCTTGCCCGGATACGCGTGAAAGTCGACATCGCGCAGCACCTGCCGCGCCGTGTCGTAGCCGAAATCGACGTGTTCGAACTCGATCAGCCCCGCGCCGACCTTCAGCGGCTGCGCGTCGCGCGCATCGATATCCTCGCCGACGCGGCCGCGCGCCGCCAGAATCACGAACATGCGCTCGACGTTGACGAGCGCGTCGTTGGTCTCGCGAAACACGAAGCCGAGCGTGTTCAGCGGCATGCAGATCTGGATCAGGTAGGCGTTCACCAGAATCAGGTCGCCGACGCTCATGCTGCCGGCCACCACGTGCTGCGCGGCAAGCAGCATGACCGCCGCTACCCCGAGCGCGATCACCGCGCTCTGTCCCACGTGCAAGGCGGTCAACGCGTTCTGGTTAGCGATGCGCGCGTGCACCCACTTCTCCAGCACGTTGCCGAGCCGTTGCGTCTCGCTCTCTTCGGTCGCGAAGTATTTGACCGTGTCGTAGTTCAGCAGACTGTCGACGAGCCGCCCGTCCGATTGCGCTTCGAGCAGATTGACCGCGCGCTGGAATGCGACGCGCCGCCGCGTGAACACGAACGTATAGCCCGCATACAGCACGAAGGTCACGACGATCGCGAGCATGAATTCGCGCGCATAGCTATGCACCATGATCGCGACGATCACCGCGATCTCGAAGAAGGTCGGCACGATCGCGAACAGCGCGGTGCCGAGCAGAAAGCCGATGCCGTCGGCGCCTTTCTGCACGTCGCGCACGATCGCGCCAGTCTCGCGCCAGTCTCGCGCCGCGCATGAAAGCGCGCGCTCAACCGATGCAGATGCGCGAAGGTCCGCTCGGTCAGCGCCGCGACCGTGCGTTGCACGACGATGCTGAACACGACGTCGCGCGCCTCGTTCAGCGCGTCGCCGAAAAATCGTAGCAGCGCATAGGCGAGCACGAGGAACACTGGAAACGCCACCTGGGCGAGCGGATGGCTCAGTTCGTCGACGATGTGCTTCAGCGTGAGCGGCATCAGCACGGTCGCGAGCCGCGCGGCGATCATCAGCGCGAGCGCCCCGCTGGTCTGCCAGCGATAACGCCATACCGCATGCGCGAGATCGCCGACGATTCGGCGCGTCAGTTCGGAGCGAGGCGGCGGGGCGGAATTCGGCATGAGGTCGTGGTGGGGGCACCCGGAAGAAACGTCGCACAAGTGTGGCGTCGCGCAAGCGGCGCGCCCGGGCGCAAGCAAAAAAGGCGCTGGCTCCAGCCCTTTTCCGCGCACTTCTTACTTGTTAATTGGGCGGGGTCCTTCGCCCATCCTAGTACCGGCGCGGCGCAAGCGGTTCGAAGTTACATGACCGTATGTAGAAACAGGGGACGCCACAGCGCTTCTCTACCCACGACAAAGGGCACGCTACAGCGCTTCGTACGGTTCCGCGCGACGTTTGCGTCGTTTGTCCGCACCGCAGGATGCGAATGGCACACCACATGCTGTGCGCCGCTTACGAAAGTCAACATCAATAGCCGCTCATCGCAGGAAGGAATGCCAATGAAGATCGCCCTGATCAGCGAACACGCGTCGCCAGTTGCTGTCGCCGGTGGCGTCGACAGCGGCGGACAGAACATCTACGTCGCGAACGTCGCGCGTCAACTGGTGGAAATGGGCCATCAGGTCGACGTGTTCACGCGCCGCGATCGCGCACTGCTGCCCGAGCGCGTCGACATGGACGGCGTGCGCGTGATTCATGTGCCCGCGGGACCGCCGCGGCAATTGCCAAAGGAACGACTGCTGCCGTTCATGGACGAGTTCGCCGCGTTTCTGAGCGCGTTCTTTCGCCGCGAACCGCAGTCCTACGACGTGATGCACGCGAACTTCTTCATGTCCGGCCTCGCCGCGCTGCAAGTGAAGGCTGCGCTCGGCGTGCCGCTGGTCACGACCTTTCACGCGCTCGGCCGCGTGCGACGTATCCATCAGGGAACGGATGACGGCTTCCCCGACGAGCGCTTCGCGATCGAAGACGAACTGGTCGCAGGTTCGGACGTGCTCGTCGCCGAATGTCCGCAGGACCAAGCCGATCTGCTCGAACACTATCGCGCCGATCCGGCGCGCATCCAGATCGTGCCGTGCGGTTTCGATGCCGAGGAGTTCATGCCCGTCGAGCGCGAAGCCGCCCGCGATGCGCTCGGCTGGCGCCAGCACGACTTCATCGTGCTGCAACTGGGCCGGCTCGTGCCGCGCAAAGGCATCGACAACGTGGTGCGCGGCGTCGGCGTGCTGAAGCATACGTTCAACGCGGCGGCGCGGCTGTACGTAGTCGGCGGCAATTCGGACGCGCCCAACGAAATCGCGACGCCGGAGATCGCGCGCCTGCGCGAGATCGCCCGCGAATGCGGCGTCGCGGAGCAGACGAGCTTCGTCGGCCGGCGTGGTCGCACGCGGCTGCGCTACTTCTATAGCGCCGCCGACGTGTTCGTGACGACGCCCTGGTACGAGCCGTTCGGCATCACGCCGATCGAGGCGATGGCCTGCGCGACGCCGGTGATCGGCGCCGATGTCGGCGGCATCCGCTACTCGATCCTCGATGGCGTGACCGGCTTTCTCGTGCCGCCGCGCGATCCGCACGCGCTCGCCGCGCGGCTCGACCGCTTGCGGCGCGACCCCGCGCTCGCGCGCCGGATGGGCGAAGCGGGTCTCGACCGGGCGCGGACCGGCTTCACCTGGCGCGGCGTCAGCGATGCGCTCGCGCAAATCTATGCACGCGCGGCAAGGCTCGCACCGACCAAGACATCGCTCGACACCGCGTCCGAGCCGGCGCAGCTACCGCTGCGAGCAGCAGCCGGAGCGTCGTCCCGTTGACGACGGCGCACGCCGCGCGAACCCGCACGGTGTGCGCATCAGGAACACGCCGCGGCCGGTCCAGCGGCTGCGGCGCGCCTTTTTCCGACTTTTGACCGAAGCTCGCGCATACCACGAACCATCATGACGCTACCCGCCGTGTTCATCGACAAGGACGGCACGCTGCTCGAAGACGTGCCCTACAACGCCGATCCCGCGCTGATGCGTTTCGCGCCGGGCGCGCGCGAAGCGCTCGCGCTGCTCGCCGCGTACCCGTACGCGCTGTTCGTGATCAGCAATCAGTCCGGCATCGCGCTCGGCAAGTTCGAAGACAGAGCGCTGTTCGACGTAGAACGCCGGCTGCGGCAGATGTTCGCCGAGTGCGGCGCCACGCTCGCCGGCGCGTACTGGTGTCCGCATCATCCCGAGGGCAGCGTCGCGCGTTACGCGATCGTCTGCGACTGCCGCAAGCCCGCGCCCGGCATGCTGCTGCGCGCGGCCGAAGAGCATGAGCTCGATCTCGCCAACAGCTGGTTCATCGGCGACATTCTCGACGACGTCGAAGCGGGCAATCGCGCCGGCTGCCGCACGATCCTGCTCGACAACGGCCACGAAACCGAATGGCGAACCGGCCCGCAGCGCACGCCGGGCGCGCGCGCCGCCGGTCTGCACGAGGCCGCGCAACGCGTCGTATTGCACGGCCTGCCGCCGGGCACCGCGGCGCGCCGCAAGGAGGCGCCGCGGTGAACGCACCTCTGCCACTTGCGCCGCCCAAGCTGGCTCACGCGCCCGCGCCCGATACGTCGCAGCCGGTGTGCTGGGGCGGCGAGGTCAAACGGATTCTGTGCGTGCGCCTCGACAATCTCGGCGACGTGCTGATGACCACGCCCGCGCTGCACGCGCTGCGCGAGTCCGCCGAAGACCGCCATCTCACGCTGCTGGCGTCGCGCAGCGGCGTCGCGCTCGCGCCGTTTCTCGACGACGTCGACGATGTGATCGAATACGACGCGCCGTGGGTCGCGCCCGCGTCGACCGTGACGCGCGATCTGCTCGACGATCACCGCATGCAGCAGCGGCTGCGGCGCGGCGGCTTCGACGCGGCGGTGATTTTCACCGTCTATAGCCAGAGCCCGTTGCCGGCCGCGATGCTGTGCTATCTCGCGGGGATTCCGCGCCGCCTCGCGCATTGCCGTGAAAATCCGTACGCGCTGTTGACCGACTGGCTGCGTGAGCCGGAGCCGCAGCAGCGCACCCGGCACGAGGTGCAACGCCAGCTCGATCTGGTGCATCACGTCGGCGCGCAGACGGGCAACACCGGCATGCGCTTTCGCGTGCCGCCGGCCGCGCGCCAGTCGCTCGACGCGAAACTGAGGACGCTCGGCATCTGCCGCCACACCGAGTGCATCGTGTTGCATCCAGGTGCGACCGCTGCGTCGCGCCGCTATCCGCCCGAGCGCTTCGGCGAGGTCGCCACGCAGCTCGTGCGCAAAACCGGCGCCTCGGTGCTCGTGACCGGCGGCGCGAGCGAGCGGGCGCTCGTCGAGACCGTGATGCGCACGGCCGCGCCCGGCGCGCGCGCGCAGCTATACGACCTGAGCGGTGCGCTGACGCTCGCCGAACTCGCCGCGCTGCTCGAACGCGCGAGCGTGCTCGTGTCCAACAACAGCGGCCCCGTGCATGTCGCGTCCGCGCTCGGCACGCCGGTCGTCGATCTTTACGCGCTGACCAACCCGCAGCACACGCCGTGGCAAACGCCGCAACGCGTGCTGTATCGCGACGTCGAATGCCGCTGGTGCTATCGCAGCGTGTGTCCGCACGGGCATCACGCCTGCCTGCTCGGCGTTCCGACCGACGAGGTCGTGCACGCGGCACTCGAATTGCGGCAAGCGCATGCGCATGCGCCGCGTCGTGGTGTATCGGAGCGCGCCGGTCGCGCCGATGACACGAGCACGCCGTCGCTGATCGATCAGCCAACCGTCCCCTGAACCCACTTCCACTGCTAATGCCATGTACACACTCGGAATCAATGCGGTCTATCACGACAGCGCCGCCGCGCTGCTGCGCGACGGTGTGGTGCTCGCCGCCGCCGAAGACGAACGCTTCACGCACGTCAAGCACGCGAAACGTCCGGTGCCGTTCTCAACCTGGCAGCTCCCGTTCGATGCGATCGACTACTGCCTGAAGGCCGCCGGCATTACGCTCGCCGCGATCGATCACGTCGCTTACTCGTACGACCCCACGCTATTCGGCGGCATGCCGAAGAGGCCGGGCGCGACGATCGAGCTGCCGTTCGATCCGGCCGGCACGCGCCCGGACAACCCGTCCGCGTCGGCGTGGGACCCGCTGTTCCTCAGCTATATCGCCAACGCGAAGGGCCAGCTGCTCGACGGCGCGCCGCATCATCTGCGCAAGCGCTTCCAGGGCGTGGATCGCGAGCACGGCTTCGCGTGGCACTTCGTCGAGCACCATCTCGCGCACGAGGCGAGCGCGTTTCTCGCCGCGCCGTTCGACGACACCGCCGTGCTGACGATGGACGGCCGCGGCGAGGGCGTGACGACCAGCATGGGGCAATTCGTCGGCGGCGAGTACCAGCGTCTGAAACAGGTCGAGCTGCCGCACTCGCTCGGGCTGCTCTACGAAGAGGTCACCGACTGGCTCGGCTTCCTGCACTCGTCGGACGAGTACAAGGTGATGGCGCTCGCGTCGTACGGCAAGCCGGCTTATGTCGAGGTGTTCCGCGAGATCGTCCGCTATCGGCAGGACGGCAGCTATACCGTCGACGCTCCGCGGCTGACTGAACGCTTCGGTCCCGCGCGCGAACGCGGCGGGCCGCTCGAACAACGCCACTTCGATATCGCCAATTCGTTGCAGCGCGTGCTCGAGGAGACCGTGCTGGAACTCGCGCACTGGCTGCATCGGCAGACCGGCTTGAGCCGGCTCTGCATGGCGGGCGGCGTCGCGCTGAACTGCGTGATGAACTCGAAGGTGCGCGACGCCGGGCCATTCAGCGAAGTGTGGGTGCAACCGGCGGCCGGCGACGCTGGCACCGCGCTTGGCGCGGCACTGTGGACCGACTATCGCGAGCGTGCCGCGCGCGGCGACCGCGAGCGTCACTGGAGAATGGATCATGCGTATCTCGGGCCCGAATACAGCGAAGCGGAAATCGAGCAGTTCCTGCGCTGGTCGAAAGTACCGTACCGGCGACTCGCCGATATCGCCGGCGAGACCGCCGATCTGCTCGCGCAAGGCAAGGTGATCGGCTGGTATCAGGGGCGCACCGAATTCGGGCCGCGCGCGCTCGGCGCGCGCTCGATCCTCGCGTCGCCGGTCGATCCGCGGATGCAGGCGAAGCTCAACGAGATCAAGGATCGCGAGGACTTCCGCCCGGTCGCGCCGGTCGTGATGGAAGAGGAAGCCAACGAATGGTTCGTGAACGGCCAAACCGCGCCGTTCATGCTGTTCGTGTTCGACGTGCGCGCCGACAAGGCCGCGCGTATTCCGGCCGTGCGGCATGTGGACGGCACCGCGCGCGTGCAGACCATCAACCGCGCGCAGCACCCGCTGTACTACGACTTGCTGGCGGCGTTCAAGCAGCGCACGGGCGTGCCGATTCTCATCAATACGTCGTTCAACACGCGCGGCGAGCCGATGGTGAATTCGCCGCGCGACGCGGTCGAGTCGTTCTGGACCTCGCCGCTCGACGCGCTCGTGATCGGCCCGTTCCTCGTCGACAAGGCGGGGGGCCGCGCATGAACGCCTCGGTCATATGTCCGTCGCCCCTGCATGGCGGCGTGGCCGCGCGCTACAGCAGCGAAGATGCCGACGAAACCGGCCGCACGTTGCGCACGCAGTCGTGGCCCGACGTGTCGGTGGTGGTGCCCACCTACCGCCGTCCCGCGATGCTCGCGAACTGCCTTGCCGCGCTATGCGCGCAGCAGTTCGCGCCGCACCGCTACGAGATCGTGGTCTGCGACGACGGTCCCGACGAGGCCACGCGCGCCTGCGTCGAACGATTCGCGCGCGAGATGGCGCCGCGCGGGCTGGAAGTGCACTACCTGCCGGTCACGCGCACCCAGGGGCCGGCCGGCGCGCGCAACGCGGGCTGGCAGTATGCGCGCGCTTCGCTGATCGCCTTCACCGACGACGACACGCTGCCCGATCCGCACTGGCTGACGGCTGGCGTCGCGGCGCTCGCGCAAGGCGCGACGGCGGCCGCCGGCACGATCGTCGTGCCGCTGCCCTCGCCGCCCGATCTGCCGACCGATTACGAAGCCGACGCGAGCGGCCTCGCGCGCGCCGAATTCGCGACCGCGAACGCGTTCGTCACGCGTGCGGCGCTCGTCGCGACCGGCGGCTTCGACGAACGGTTCACGTCGGCGTGGCGCGAGGATTCGGACTTGCAGTTCACGCTGCTTACCGCGGGCGGCCAGATCGTGCGCGCCCGCGACGCGGTGGTCGTGCATCCGGTGCGGCCCGCGCGCTGGGGCGTCAGCATCGCGCAGCAGAAAAAGAGCCAGTTCGATGCGCTGCTTTATCGCAAGCATCCCGAACTGTTTCGAACGCGCATCCGCTCGCGGCCGCCGCTGCTGTACTACGCGATTCTCTGCGCCGCGTTGCTGGCGATCGGCGGTTCGTTCGCGGATCAGCCGATGCTCGCGGGCGCGGGTTTGAGCGCGTGGTGCGGGTTGACCGGCTATTTCTGCGCGCGGCGGCTGCGCGGGCGCAACCACGGCTGGCGCCACGTCGCCGAAATGCTCTGGACGTCGATCCCCATTCCGTTTCTATCGATCTACTGGCGGCTCTATGGCGCCATCCGTTTCAAGGTGTTCTTTCCATGACTCCACCCTCGCTGCTGGCGGCGCTCGCGCCGCGCCGTATCGCCGTGTTTCGCGCGCTGCAGCTCGGCGACATGCTGTGCGCGGTGCCCGCCTTGCGCGCACTGCGCGCGGCCGCGCCGGATGCGCATATCGCGCTGATCGGACTGCCGTGGGCACGCGCGTTCGTCGAGCGCTATGCGGCGCTCGTCGACGAGCTGATCGTGTTTCCGGGCGCGGTCGGTTTTCCCGAGCAGCCCGAATCGAACCATGGCTTGCCCGCGTTCTTCGCGCGGATGCGCGAGCGGCGTTTCGATCTGGCGATCCAGCTGCACGGCAGCGGCGGCATCGCCAACGATCTGCTGCATCAACTCGGCGCATGTGCCGACGCAGGCTTCGTGCAGCCCAACGAGGTACCGCGCGAGGGTTGCTTCATCGATTGGCCCGATGCGCTGCCGGAGCCCGAGCGCTATCTCGCGCTGATGAGCGCACTCGGCGCGCCGGCGCACGACCGGCGTCTGACGTTCCCGCTCACCGAACTCGACTTCGACGAGTACACCGCGCTGCGCACGTATCACGGCATCGAAGACGAGCGGCTCGTGCTGGTTCACCCCGGTTCGCAATTGCCGTCGCGCCGCTGGCCCGCCGAGCGCTTCGCGGCCGTCGCCGACCACCTCGCCGCCGACGGCTGGCAGATCGCGATCACCGGCACGGCCGCCGAAGCGCCGCTGACCTGCGCGGTGCTCGGTGCGATGAGCGCGCCCGCGCTGCATCTGGCGGGTGCGACGTCGCTCGGCGGACTCGCTGCGCTGGTCGCGCATGCGCGGCTCGTGGTCTGCAACGACACCGGCATCTCGCACATCGCCGCGGCGATGGCGAGCGCGTCGGTCGTGATCGCATGCGGCAGCGACACGCGGCGCTGGGCGCCGCTCGATCGTGCGCGGCATCGCGTGCTGGCCGACTATCCGGCGTGCCGGCCGTGCATGTTCCGCGACTGCCCGTATGGTCATCCGTGCGCGCTGAACGTGCAGGTCGAACAGGTGGTCGAGACCGCCCGCGAGCAGCTTGCGCGCGCGCCCGGCGCGCAACCAGGCGCGCCAGGCAGTCTGCATGAAGGAACCGTTTCGCTGTCTTTCGAGGATCTGCACCATGTTGCGTAATTGCCGCCGGCTGCGCGTGCTGACCTGGCACGTGCACGGCAACTACATGTATTACCTAAGCCAGACGCCGCACGATTTCTATCTGGTGACGAAACCCGGTCATCCGCCCGGCTATGCCGGCAAGGTCGGCGTATTGCCGTGGGGCGACAACGTGCACGAGATCGCAATCGAGGACGTGCCCAACCGCGAGTTCGACGTGGTGCTGTACCAGCATCGCACCCACTGGGACCACGACCGCGAGCGCGTGCTGAGCGCAGCGCAGCAACGTCTGCCACGCGTCTATGTCGAGCACGACCCGCCGCAGGAGAACCCGTTCGAGCAATGGCATTGGGTCGACGATCCCGGCACGCTGCTGGTCCACGTCACGCACTTCAACCGGCTGATGTGGGACAGCGGCGTCACGCCGACGCGCGTGATCGAACATGGCGTCGTGGTGCCCGACGGCGTGCGCTACAGCGGCGAACTGCAGCGCGGCATCGTGGTCGTCAATCATCTCGCGCAGCGCGGCCGGCGGCTCGGCGCGGATGTCTTCAGCGAAACGCGCACGCGCGTGCCGCTCGATCTCGTCGGGATGGACGCACAGCGGCTAGACGGCATCGGTGAAATCGGCAACCTCGATCTGGCCGCGTTCAGCGCGCGCTACCGCTTCTTTTTCAATCCGATCCGCTGGACCAGCCTCGGCCTCGCGATCGTCGAGGCGATGACGATCGGCATGCCGATCGTCGGTCTCGCGACGACCGAGCTCGCCACCGTGATCCGCAACGGCGAAAACGGCTTCGTGCATACCGACGTCGACGCGCTCGTCGACGCCATGCTCGGGCTGCTGCGCGATCCCGGCGAAGCGCGGCGGCTCGGCCAAGGCGCGCGGCGCACGGCGCTCGAACGCTTTCATATCGACCGTTTCGCGCAGGACTGGCACGACGCGCTGCTGCACGTCACGGCGTGATGCCACGCTCCTTTTCAACGTTCATGCGGTCCAACCACAGGATCACGCACCATGAAAGAACTTACCCGCAAGCGCATTCTGGTCACCGGCGGCGCCGGCTTTCTCGGCTCGCACCTGTGCGAACGGCTCGTCGCGCAGGGACACGACGTGCTATGCGTCGACAACTTCTATACCGGTACGAAGGACAACATCGCCCATCTACTCGACTGCGCGAACTTCGAACTGATGCGTCACGACGTAACGTTCCCGTTGTATGTGGAAGTCGATGAAATTTATAACCTCGCGTGCCCCGCGTCACCAATCCACTACCAGCACGATCCGGTGCAGACTACGAAGACCAGCGTGCATGGCGCGATCAATATGCTCGGGCTCGCCAAACGCGTGAAAGCGCGGATTTTCCAGGCGTCGACGAGCGAGGTGTATGGCGACGCGCTCGTCCATCCGCAGAAAGAAGACTACTGGGGCCACGTGAATCCCATCGGTCCGCGCTCGTGCTACGACGAAGGCAAGCGCTGCGCGGAAACGCTGTTCATGGACTATCACCGCCAGCATGGTCTGTCGATCCGCATCGCGCGCATCTTCAACACCTACGGCCCGCGCATGCATCCGGCCGATGGCCGGGTGGTGTCGAACTTCATGATGCAGGCGTTGCGCGGCGAGCCGCTGACCGTCTATGGCGACGGCTCGCAGACGCGTTCGTTCTGCTATGTCGACGACATGATCGACGCCTTCATCCTGCTGATGAACAGCGCCGAGGATCCAGGCGGCCCGGTCAACCTCGGCAATCCGCACGAAGTGTCGATGCGCGAGATCGCGCAGCGCATCGTCGCGGTGACCGGCTCCGCGTCGCCGCTCGAATCACGGCCGCTGCCGGCCGACGATCCATGGCATCGACAGCCGGACATCTCGTTGGCGACAAAACTGCTCGGCTGGCAGCCGGGCACGTCGCTTGACGAAGGGCTGCCGCGCACCGCGCGTTATTTCCGCGCGCGCATCGAGGCGAGTCAGCACACGCCGCCGCCTGCGGGCATGGACGGCGCCGGAGCCACGTCCGCTCGCCTTCATTGAGCCAGCGGCGCAGCACTGCCGACGTCGCGGCGCCGTTTTTCACGCGATCACGGCGGCCCCTTGGACATCGGCTTCTCCTTCATCGAGGTGCCGACGATCGAGCAAGGCATCTACCCTTCAACGCATTTCATTTCCGACGCTTGCGTAAGCAGGCGTGGCGCGCCCCATACCGTTGAAAGCGGGCGGCCTTGCAAATCCCGCGACGCGATCGGGTAGGAGGCGGGGTTGCCCCGCCGTCCTCCCACAACACCGGACGTACGGTTCACGTATCCGGCGTTTCCCGTCGGCCTCGGACCGGATCGGTCGTCGGCGTGAGCTTGTTTCGTGCGTCGTGTCGCCTGGCATCCGATGGACACCTCAGCCTCTCTCGGGGCTTCCGGCCCCTCCAGAATGGCTGCAGGCCCCCGGCATGGCCGAG
Organism: Paraburkholderia sp. MM5482-R2; assembly: GCF_050436125.1. Classification (NCBI taxonomy): domain Bacteria; kingdom Pseudomonadati; phylum Pseudomonadota; class Betaproteobacteria; order Burkholderiales; family Burkholderiaceae; genus Paraburkholderia; species Paraburkholderia sp. MM5482-R2. Next base: position 461,590 of record NZ_JBNDLP010000004.1, read on the forward strand.
GTTTCTGTCCAGATACGCAGAGATCACGCGTGACTTGCCACTCGTGACAGGTTTGGCCCTTCGCCGCTCCGATTTCAACGGCTACTACGACCTCTGCTGACTTCTGCCACCCCATTCCGACACCTCTCGATGCCAGTAGCACAAGGCAGGATGGCAGATCTCCCAGGGTAATACGCGCGACCTTCACGCTTAGGCCTGTCGGATCTACGTCATGGCGTTCCGTGCAAGTATCGGGCTTTACAGATTTTGGCCTGCTCACCCCGCCATACCGCCTAATATCCGCTTCCTGTTCGTCAGGCCAGCGCTTTGCCTTCGGCTTCCTTCAGATTCCACCTCACGATGGACACCCTTGCCGTCCGCTAACACTTCCCCTTGCCGGGTGTGTAGGGGACTCTCACCCCCAAGTCATCCAGTTCGCCACCACAGCGATCCAGATAGCGCCTTTCACGGCGCTGCGCGCCATGCCTGGCGCACCAAAAAAAGAAGCGGCCACAAGGGCCGCTTAGAGAGCAGTGCCACGGAGGCCGCTCAAAAGCCGTGCCGCGAAGGGCGAGCGCGCTATGGCATAGGGTAAAGCTCTGGCGCAGAGGTCTTGCGCATTCAGGAGGAACGGATGGTCGACTCAGTGTCGGTCGCCAGCACGGTCATCGGTCCCGAGCTCAACGCGGCCGAGATAATCGCGAGGCGATCCGCAGGGCAATCGACCAGATCGACGCTCAGCGACTCGCGTCCGCCCTCGTTGTTCACGTGGGCGGACCAGCCGCACACTTGCGCACGATGTTCGATCAGGCTTTTCCAGACCTCGACGACTCGCAGTGATCCCGGGCTTGCATAAACAGTCAGACGTTTTACGTTCATGGCTTTCACACGGCAGCGCGCCGCGCCTCGGGTTCGGATCTCGGGCATTGATATGGTTGTTGTACGTTGAGGTTAGACGTATGAACTTTCAAAGCAAAGCAGATGCCCCTGACCGTAACAATTTTACGGACAGGGGCATCTGCGCACATGTCAGAACGGAGTGGCGCGTTTCACGCGATTAGTCGTGCGAAACGCGCCGCGCGGGCTGCACGATGAGAGATCCGGTAAGAAGGTGACGCAAACGGCTCCGGCACGCAATTTCTACACGGCTGGCGTGTCCGCGCGAATGCGCATCACGGTCTGACGCGACGTGCCGAAGCGCCGCGCGACCTCGCTGACCGACTGTCCTCTGCCGAGCGATTGCAGCACGCGTTGACGCTGCTGCTCGGAAAGCGACGGTGGCCTGCCCGTGTGCTTGCCGCTCGCGCGAACGGCCGCGAGACTGTCGCGGCTGCGCAGGCTGCGGCACGCGGCGTCGAGCCGCACCAGCGCGCGCAATGCCTTCACCGCCGAGGGCTCGGGGCGCCCGGCCAGATCGGTATGGCCGACTTCGACGCAACGCAGCGCCACGCCGGCCTTCCGGCACTGCATCACGGTGGCGAGGATGTCGCGCGCGTTGCAGCCGAGCGCGGCCAGCTCGAGCACGACGAGCGTGTCGCGCGGCGCGATTCGTCGGATCAGACTCTGCAGCTCGCGGCGGTCGCGCGCCTGCGCATAGGTCGGCAGATCTTCGACCACGACCCGCGCGAGCGTGACCATGTAGCCGGCCTTGTCGAGCCGGATCAGCGCCTGCTCGTGCCGAACCGCATCGTGCGCGCCGAACAGATAGATGTGTAGTTTTTCCACTTCGCCTTCGTAGTCACGATCCGCCATTAGCGGCGCTATTACGTCGGGGTTCCGGTTTTTCGAGCGACGACGCCTGGTCACGCCGTCACTCATCGCGCTCAGGGCTGCCGCTGGCCGCCTTGATGCGTCGGAGGAGTCTGGTTCTGTTGCTGCTGTCCGCTGTCGCGGCCGGGCTGCGCCGGATTCGACGGCTGACGATTCGAATTCTTGTCCGAAGTCATGACGCTCTCCTATGTGAGATTGCGGGTGACCGTGGCTAACCGCGGCCATCGTGATCAAGCCGCAACCACTGTTCCCGGTCCTGCCCGCGCCAGAGCGTTGCGGCGCGGGCATGCAAGCGCCTGGCTATGACGCTTCCGCTGGCGATGCAAGCAGCCCGGTGGAGGAATTTTCAAAGTGTATCAATCGCGTTGAACGTCCAATACGGTTGGCGTCGGTATTGGCGCGATTGAACTGTCATTACGTGGGCGGTGGAGGCGCGGCAAGTGACGGCCGCCCATCGCGGAACCGCAATCGGGGACGACCGCGGAATCCGTCTGACGGGAAGGCAGGTAGCGCCCTGCTCAAAGCTCGGCTCGTGAATATCTTAAGCTTCAGATATTAACGAATCCCGGCCGACCCTCTATACCTCTTCTCTCAAATCCCCTGCAACGCGATATCGCCCAATACACCGAGAAGCAGCCCGGCCAGACGCCCACACCATGCCGCGTAATGCGTGCCCTCATGCCGTTTGTCTCAAACCACAACAGGCGACCGCGGCGTGAACGACGGCCCTGCCCTTCTGCCGTGTCAGACCGACTCTGGTTGAGCGGAAAGCTCGTACTGCAAGAGTCGTCGTACAGGATGAGAGAACAACTGTCGGCTTTTCCACAGGCCACCGCGCTCAAGCGCTCGCTCCCCGTCGACAACGCGAGCGTGGTCGGCGTGCCTGGTTCAGTAACCTGGCGGAGGCGCCGTATCGTAGGCCGGCGGCGGAGGCGTCGCTTCGTCGTGCGTCCGGTACGCATCGGCGGCGCTGCGCGGCACAGGCACCCGGTGGCCATTGCCATACATGCACTGAACGTACGCCTGGTCGTAGCGGTGTTGAAGGCTGGCGGCCGAGCTTTGCGCCATGCCGGCGCCGATCATGCTGCCGCCGAGCAGACCTGCGCCTGCGCCGACCGCTGCGCCGCGGCGGCCGTTGAACGCCGCACCGGCCGCCGCGCCGAGCGCGGTACCGACGGCCATACCGCCCAGGGCGCCCGTCGCTGTGGCCTGTTGGGTGCTCACGCCGCCGGTCTGCTGGGAAGCAAATTGCTGGCATGTCGCGTCGTCGGCGCGGAATTGATCGAAGGACTTGCCGGTGCCGGGCAGGGCCATCACTGTGGGACCCATCGGCATGCTTGCACAGCCGTCGAGCGCGATGATGCAGCTCAGGCTGACCGCGGCGGTGACTAGCGCGGATACGCCCCGTTTCGTTCGCATTGCCAGAGAAAGAGAATTCATTTTGCTCATGTCATTTCGGCCCGGTTGGCCTCACCGGCACTTCCACCCAGCCGCTCGAACACCCCTTCACGTACGGGTAATACTTTTTTGTCACCGGGCAATACCACCAGGTACCCGACGGCGGACTCGTCTGCGTTTTTTCGACGTAGACGGTGGTCGGGTTTGGCTGGACCGACTGGACGACGAGTGGGGCGGGCGCAGCGTAGACGACGGCGGGGGGGCGCCATGATTATGGGGGGCGGGATGCCCACAAGGACACCGACTCTCACATGCGCTTGCGCGGTGCTATTCAGGCATACGGCCGTAGTCGCGATCAGCGCAAGCAAAACTATCCTGGATCTCACAAACTTTCTCCTATTCGATGAAGCGGGCCTGCCGCGACCCGGCGCAAAACGGTAAGGCCATGGCGCAAAAAACCGAACGGGTTCAACCGGGCGAATTCCGCTGCGCGACAAAAAAGGGATCTCGTTGGTGCTGGTTGAAGTGAATCCCGCGTGGCCGAACCTGGTGATTCCGGGGCCGGCCGACCCCGAATGCAGATTCCCGAGATCTACGCCTTGCGCTGAACCTCGCGTCCGGAGGGGGTACGCCGACGTCGCCATGGAAAGCCAGACAAGGCTGCGGCTTGCCCCGCCGTGATGTCCAATCAACTTTCGTTGTAGATAGAACGATACGAGGCCAACTCAGCCATTGCCGGTACCCCCGAAACTGCGGAGCCCAATTTCACGCCACCGTGCCCACTGAACGCCTGCTGTTGAGCCGCCACGCTCGCCAGAGCCGCGTGGATGTTCGCCGGATAGTGTGCGTCACCGTTGGGATGGTCAGAGCCCGCTAGCTGCAGTCGGATGACTTCTTCGTGCACTAGCTCACGCGTCAGAGGACCGTTGCCCTGAGCAGAGGTGCCCGTGGGGAGAGCGATGACTGACACGACAGTGAGAACGGGCATGAACGCTTTAGCCATGATGAAGCTTCCAGTCTCGGGCGCCAGGAACAACAGGCGCCGGGTTAGCGAAACAACGACCAGGCAAGGTCCTTGAAGCCCGTGTGCCCGTTCCGTTGAGGTCCGTCATCTTCTTATCGTTTAATTAGAAATAGCTCTCTTCAATACATTGTTTCCGTGCTTGCAACGTCGAGAGGCATCTATCCGCGCGCAGCGGTCGCGAAACGACAGGGCAGGTCAACGATTCGCGAGCCACCCAACCTCCATGTTCATGAAATGGCAACTCACAATTGCGCGCGTCGAATAACGACGCGCTGTCGTTATACTGCAACCCACATCTGACACAGCATGTGCTCGGTTTTGCGGTGGATACCGGCTCCGTTATTTACACTGATGCACTGATTGGTATAGGTCCGGCAGCAATCGACACTCACGCTCCCGGTCGCGCCACCGATGCCGTCGGCGCAAAAGCAGCCGCTATTCTTCCTTTAACCCATAGGAGTCTTTAATGCAAAAGTGGTTTGCCGCGCTGCTGATTTCATTCGCAGCGAGTTCGCATGCAGCCGGCGATTCCTCGATGAACGCAACGGTTGAAAACGTCGCAGGTACGAATCAGGTCGGCGGCTTCGTCGCGCTACGGTCAGCGGACAGCAAGTGCCGTTATTACGGTGTACTGCAGCAGACTGCTCGTGCGCCGCGTGGCATGGCAGAGCGCATCGCTGCACTGACCCAGGACGGAAAAGTCTATGACTGGATGACAGTTATCAGTTACTCGGAATGCCTGCAAGCGAACGGAACCTATACCAAGGAACGCGTTTCGCTGGATTCGCCCGGCGGAAAGCGGTTCCGCGTGGGCGATAGCGTAGAGCTGCGATCACCGGTGTAACGAGGGCCAGCAAGCCACCGATAACGGCTTTTACCAGTCCCACGACCGCGAGAAATCACTTCGACGACTATCTATTCTCGCTGATTGCAGACAGGACACGGAGCTCTACCGGACCGGAATTGCGATCGGTGGGTTCCTGGTTCGAGATGATATCGCTCGTACTTCGGACCACGACGGTTCGAGAGATCGACAGCGGTATTTCCGCAGCACGTAGTCGCTTCAGGATTTCAAATAGCAGATCGCTTCTGGTATCCCCGGCGATTCTCGGGCTACCGACATAGCCGGTAACAGTCAATGTCATACCGTCAGGCGTCAACTGGCTAAAGATCACCGATGGCGCGGGACGATCGAGAACCGATGGGTGATCCACGTAAGCTTGCAGAAGAACATCGCGCACCTGCTCCGGATCGACGTCCAGCGCAAAAGTAAGGGCCAGTGTGACAACCCCCTGCGTTTTGTTTCCCATTGTCACGTTGCGCACATTCTGAGAAATCAGGTGCGAATTCGGAACGATCACCGTTGATCTGTCTGCGAGCTGTATTTCGGTCGCACGTACACTGATGCGCCGGATATCGCCTTCAATGCCGGTGATACTGATCATGTCGCCTACTTTGACCGGCCGTTCAGCAAGCAATATCAGCCCGGAAATGAAGTTTTTAACGATTTCCTGCAGACCAAAGCCGATGCCTACCGACAATGCGCTGACGATCCACGCCAGGTTATGCCATTTCACGCCGAGTACGGACAAGGTTTGCAGCGCGACGAGGACATAGCAGACGTTGGCGAAGACCGTCACCAGCGACGCGCGCATACCCGAACTCATTTGCGTCTTGGGCAGAAACTCGGCGTCCAGCCATTTGCGCATGAGCCCAACCAGATACAGGCACACTGCACAGGTAAAGATAGCGCTGAAGATATGGGCGGGAACGATATTGAGCGCATGTAATCGCTCGCCACCGAATACGTCGAGAATGCTATCGACCAGATCTCGGGGCGTTGTCCCGAGGCCGCCCGTTAGCAGTGCGATGACTGCGGCGAGCATCAATGCGCTGCGAAGAATGGCGGAGAGTACCGTTGCCACCTGTTCGAGATGAACATCTTGCAGCCCGAATAGATGCCTGATTGTTTTGCCGCTGGCGTGGCATGGCGAAAATACGGCTTCGCAAACATCATGAGCGAGCTTCGTCAGCAGATAAACGCTGCTCAGTACGAGATCGAACCAGACCAGTTCGTAAGTCAGGAACCGCGCGAACGAAACATAACCACAGAGCAATGCAATCAGAGAAGCTCCGACGGCAAGACTGACGGCGGCATGAATAATGCCAGCGAGGGTAGAACGCGCCTCAGGCGATTCTCCGGCAGCGGCGAGCGCAGTGAGTACCCGGTTTGCGCGTAAAAGCGACATCCCGATGGTCAGAGCGACCACCAACGCCACCACGCCGCGAGTAAAGAGCGTAAGTTGCACGCTGGTATCGACGGCCCGGTTGATCTGCTCGATGGCTCCTGAAAACAGCAGCAGTGCGGCCAGTGTCCGTGGGAAAGGGCGTAGCGCGCGAGCGACGGGATCCGCGATGGCCGGCAACCGCCATGACGGATGTCGTGTGCAAAGCAATGCCCGGCCGAGAGCAGCGACCAGCGCGCAGGTCACAACATGTTTGATGATTTCGCTGGCGAAGCCTTGCAGCGCAGGAGGCAGCGCCTGCTGACGGGTCAACGCGAAGTAGAGCAGATCAACGGCACATATGGTGGTCACCAAAGACGCGAACACGGTCGAGATCGCCATCGCGCTGCGCCGTATCCGGCCTTCCGGAAGGCGGCGTAGGCAGAACCGTTCTGATGCTCTGTCAAGAAGCCGCGTTCCAATCGTTGCAACGGCCAGGGCGAGCAGCACAAGCAGGGCGGTTGCAACCCGCTGCCCCGGTTGCCATGTGGTTTGAATCTGCCTGTCGATCTGCGCCTTGAAGTCTCGCAGACGTTGATAGTCAGCCGTGTCCGGGTGGAGCGCCGACGCCCAGAACGCGGCGCTGACTATGCTGTCGGCCCGAAGGGCCAGTTGATCTTTCAGATGGTTTTGCAGCAGTCGCGTGATCTGGGCGCTCAGGTTGGCAAGGTTCTCCTTGACCGTTGCCGCCTGCTTGAGTTCGGCATCGAGTTGCAATTGCTGAGCAGCGAGAACGCTGCGCTGTTCGGCGACCGCGGGAGTTTCCGCGGCGGATTCGGAAGCGGGTGCTGTTCCGAGTACGTCGAGCTGGGCATGCGTTTTCGCGCGATCGGGCTCCAGCGACGTGGTTATCAGCCTGTCGACGTCTTCGGCAACGCGCCGGCTCAATGCGTCCAGCCCGGACAGCTGCGCGTCGCTTGTTGCCGTCGAAGCACGCTGCCGGATCTGGTCCTGTTTTTCCTGAAGCGCACCGAGCCTTTGTAATGCCTCGGAGCCCGCGCCCATGGATGGCGAAAAATCAGCAGGAGCATCTATGCTAAGGGGCGGCAGCGTCGCTGCGTTGGAGGCAACCGGAATCAGGCCGAACATCGTCAGCGCGATAAGGTGAAAATGGGGTGTCCATTTAACCGGAGTTAGCGTTTTGCCTCCACGGGCGGCTCGGCGAAGGTCGCTCCAAGCTGGGCGGATGTCCGCGTTGCCCCGGCGGCTTTGGAGGAACAGCCTTTGGGCGCTGGGTCATAACAAGGTCTTGGTAACGAACCGGTCCATGGGCGACAGCAAGCTCCATGACCCGATAGAACAGCATCCCTCGGCTACGTGAGCGGCGGCGGTTGAAACGGAACACGAACTCGTCCAGGTAACTGGGCAAGTGTGCAGAATCCACCGCTCCCTGGTGGGTGCCCAGGAGCCAACGTTTTGCAAGGGACGCTATTCGATGCACACCTGGCAGAAGTTCTTCGGGGTCCTCGCCCCGCGCCGACGCGGCCCGCTGGCTACGGCGGTCATGGATGTAACCATTCTTCTCCAGCCACCGGTAACCCTGCCAGGCATCGGTGATGACCGTCGCCCCGGGCTCGACGTTATCCAACACGAAGGAGCGAAGCGATTCCGAGGAGGCATCCGCCACGGGCGCCATTCGACAGCGCCCGAATCCCTTCGGCTCCACGATCTCGATCGCGATACACGTCAGGATCTTCTTCCCTTTGGCACGGCCTCCCGAAAGTCCGGATTCTTTGCCTCCGATGTAGGTTTCGTCCACCTCCACCTTCCCGCAAAGGCGCTCCCGATCGGGGCGAATCAGAACAGACCGCAGGCGATGAAGAATAGCCCACACCGTCTGGTAGGAGCCGATCTCCAAGGTCCGCTTCAAACTCAGCGCGGAGATCCCATCTTTAGCGGTAGCAAAATGCCAACAGACCGAAAACCAAACCGTGAGCGGAGTACGTGTCCGGTCAAAGATGGTGCCAGCCATCACCGATGTGCGGCTACCGCATCCAGTACACATGAACCGGTTGTCCCCAAGCCGCCATCCTCCGTGATGCCCACAGGACGGGCAGACGAAGCCGCAAGGCCATCGCAGCCATTCGAGGTAGTCCAGGCAGTCTGCATCAGTCGGGAACCAGGCCTGAAACTCCCCAAGGGACTTAGGGTAGTGGATGCTGGCGTGGGCGCGTTCCATTGCCCCAGTCTACGCTTAACTCCGGTCAAATGGACACCCCATAGGTGAAAAATGACTGCAACTATTTGTCGCGCGGTGCAAGCGCGGCGAAGAGTATGCATTTGAGAGATCTGGCTCATGCACGCGATACCTATGTAAGCGGTGTTGCATTCGGTCGCGGCCGGGCGTGAAATGAGGGAGCCGCACTGCGGTAGGAGAGCAAGCCTAATGAATCATACGTGATTATAATATCATATATGATCGATACTGCAAATATGAAAGGTGGGTGCACGGTCAGCGCCTGGCCCGCTGATGTGCGATGGGGGCCGCTTGAGCACCGGCGTGCGCTATCCAGTTTGGGCGAGAAACGTTCGGTATAGCGGGACGTTGAAAGATGGAAGCTGATCTTGGATGCTTTTTACAAGGCTTCCCGCGATATCGGGCTCCCGACTAATTGGCATCTATCAAACCATCGTTTCCTGGACTCACCGGTAGGCGCGCAGGCAACGCGGTAATGGAGGAGCATCGACATGGAACAGAGCAACGCATTGCCGGATTCGATCCGAGCAGCGATTGAGGCGCACGGCGGTGCAGCGCGATGGGCCGAACTGGCGGAGATCGAGGCGACGGTTTCCGCCTGCGGCCTTCTGTTCACCGCAAAGCGACGGCCAATACTGCGACAGGTGCAGGTTCGCGCGTCGACACACGAGCCTCGTTTCGCTTTCAACGATTTTCCGCAGGTTGGCGAAACGAGTGAACTTCAAGGAGAAGCACTTGTTCGCGTCGTCGGGCGAGACGGGGCTATCCTGGCTCGCCGCGACGGACCGCGAACCGCATTTCGTGGCTGGCGACGGCAAATCTACTGTGACGACCTCGACTTTGTCTATTTCGGCGCCTACGCGTTCTGGAACTATCTGACAGCACCTTTCTTATTCTTGCGCGGCGGCTTTACGTTCAAAGAACTTCCGCCACTGGCGACTTCGGCCGGGATATGGCCAAGAATCCGGGCTACCTTTCCCAGCGACATTCCAACGCACAGCCGGGTCCAGGATTTCCATTTCGATAGGCAACATCGCCTTTGCAGGATCGATTACACCGCCATGGTTATCGGACGCTGGGCGCGGGCCGCTCACATCTGCGAGGACTTTCGCGAATTCGATGGATTCCTGGTACCGACTCGCAGGACGGTAAAGCCGCTGCCGGTTGGCAATGCTCCATTGCCAGCTCCGACTCTCGTCGCGATCGAGGTCCACGATTTTCGACCAAGGCCTTCCGATTGACGCCAGTTCAATCGGCCGCTGCGACTGACGAAGCAAGGCGGCCGCGGTCAGTTGTTCGAGGTTGTGAAGGCACTTGCATGCTGACTTCGACTCGACATCGAGGTTGCCCTCGCCAGGCGCCCGGCGCGTCCGCCGTCGTGACGGGAATGACGGTTTTCGGAAACTCGCGATGGTAGCTTTGGGGCGGCGCCGCCTGAACGCGAAAGGGATCTGCCTCGTGGTACTTGACGTGTCTGGATTCCATGGCGGGTTCCCTCACTGACGGGGTGGCGGCACTCACGATGCCGTGGCCCGAACGCGCGGTGCGTGGGCCTTTTGGGGCTGCGACTCGAGCGCGGTTGTCGCGCCGAGCACTGACCGGATGGCGCGCAGCGCCTCTTCCTGCGCGGGTGTCGGCGGGATGCGCAGCACCCGCCGGTCGGCCAGCAGCTTGTCGAGCAAGGTCAGGAGCCGGTTTCGGTCTTCCGGGCTGGCGAGCAGATCGGGCAACGTCTGGATAGACTGTTGCGGCTCAAAAGTCGCGATGAGTTCCTGCTCCCCGCGAATGCGCCGCCAGTCGGCAGGAGGCAAATGCGGCAGGTCGTCGGCATATTCATCGACCAGTTGCTTGACTGTCTCGATGCGCGATAGCGGCAGCGGCTCGCCCTTTGGCGCGAGCAGGAACGCGGTGCGCGCGACCGCCTCGTTGTAGCCGCCCTGCCTCAGCGAGGCGAGCGCCGCCTGGACGAACGGCAGGCTGCGAGGATCGGCGGCGGCGGACGTGCCGGCCCCATGCTCGCCGAGGCGGTCCGGGTCGTACATTGCGAAAAGATTCGCGTAGATGGAGAAGAACAGTGCTTCGATGCTGGCGTCTCTTACCGCCCGGAACTGGTCGAGCGAGGCGCTGATCAGTTCTGAGCCGCGCTGCTCCACCTTGCGCCACGGTTCGAGGTCGCTCGAGGGCTGCCGGCTGGCTCTGACAGCATCGGCCATCGGACGCAGCGCGGCCACCCACGGATTCAGGTCCGAGAATGCCCAGCGCTGCAGACGCAACGGATGAAAATCGCGCAGCAACCGCGCGGTCATCTCGTTCGACGCATGCTGCACGAAGGGTTGAACGAACAGCTCGTAGGCTCGCTGGTTGAACTCCGACACCACCGCCACGGCCTTGAACGGCTTTTCGTCCTCGCGCCGCAACTCGTTGAAATGCTCGACGGCTTCTTCCAGCCGGTGTTCGGTGAGCGAGACCTCGTATTCCGTTTTGCCGTCTGCGCCCTTTCCCTCCTTGATCGACATGCCGTAGAGGCCCGGCGCGAGCGTCTCGATTGTCTCCAGCACGTTGAAGATTTGCGTGTATTCCTTCTTCGCCACCTTGCCGGAAACAAAGATGCCGAGATGGCCGACGTCCTCGTGCATCAGGGCGACGATGACCTGGCCGCGCGCCTTGATCTCCTCGGTGCTGCTGTATATGTCAGCGACCCAGTTGAACGCCTGTTGCGGCGGCGTGATGTTGTCGCCCATCGATGCGAAAAGGATGATGGGCGAGCGGATGGCACGCAGATCGAAGGATTTGCCCGACGGGCCCGACACTTCGCCGGACCACAGTTTGTTGCCGATGAAGAGGTTACGGGTGATCCACTCGATCTCCTCCCGGTTCATCAGGTAGTAGCTGCCCCACCACCGCTCGAACTCGATAAAGCGCGCCGGTTCCGTATCGATGTTGGCGAACACGTTGTAGTACTTGTCCCAGAACGTGTTGGCGGGGTTCAAATACTCGAAGTTGTTCACGAGATGCGCGCCGTCGAACTTGCCGTTGCCAAGATCCGCCGCCAGGGACGAGAGCCACGTGCCGCCCAGAATGCCTCCGGCATAACGCATTGGATTGGGCACCTCGCTCTCGCTCCACGCCCCGCTCCAGTAAGACATGGGCGCGCCGTTGACCAGGATGGGACCGGTGTCTTCCGGCGACGAACTGGCAAGCATCATCGCGGCCCAGCCGCCCTGGCAATTTCCGACGATCGCGGGCTTTGGGCTGTCTGAATGCAGTTCGCGCACCTTCCGTACGAACTGCTGCTCGGCCGCGCACACGTCGAGCAGGGTCTGGCCGGGCTGTGGCTCCTGGGAGAACACGACGAAGTAGACGGGATGACCGGCGCGCAGGGCAACGCCGACCTGCGAATCGTCCTTGAAGCCCCCGATGCCGGGACCGTGCCCGGCGCGCGGATCGATGATCAGATACGGGCGCTTCTTCACGTCGACCACGACACCCTCCGGCGGCCGTATCGACAGCAGAGCGTAGTTGACGGGCCGCTCAAAGTGCCTCGCGTCGAGCACCATGTCATAGTCGAAATGCAACGCCGGCTTGATCCCGGCCTTGTTGCGCTCGATGAACTCGTTGCCGCGTTGACGCAAGGCATCCCAGAACAGGACGGAGCGCTGCGCGAAATCGGCCGTATAGTGCCAGGCACCCCATGGTGTGAACTGCGCCAGGTTGGGAATGGTGAGCTCGGACGTGCCGTCGCCCCCCTTGATTGCGTCGCTCGTCCTCTGCCCGAACCGTTGCCGGGCCTCTTCCAGGCGATTGTGCAACAGGCGCAGGATTTTCAATGCGATCTCGTGATTGCGTGTCAGCTGGGTAACCTGGTCCATCTCATGAATCTCCTTAAGCGAAGCGACTAACCCGGCACAACTGCTCATTCCGTTGCCTGGTTGCAGAGAAGCTTGCATCGTCGAGGAATTGGGCGTGCGCGAAGCGCTGGATGCGCGCCGCATCCGCCCGGTGCGCATCGCGCTGCAGAACCGGCGCGATGACCTGCTCGCGTTCGCCGGCGTGCTCGATGAGAAGCTCGCCGCGATCGCGCAGCGCGCCAACGTCTCGGATGAGCTCGTGCGCGCCGCGTGTGTGCTGCGTCGCAAGCCGCGGACTTCACCCGCGTGCGCCACCTAACCAGCAGTGGAAGGTCCCATGCCCTGCTCGAAGAACTCCGCGGTATGGTCGATAAACGCCCTGACTTTCGCGGGCAACAGTGCGCGTCCGATGTATGCCAGGCGGACCTCGGCCAAAGTATCGGCGATCTCGAAGTCTTCCAGCAGACGAACGAGCCGTCCGGCCTTTATGTCCTGCTCAACAAGGGCGATTGGAAGCAGACCAATACCGAATCCTTCGAGTACGATGTCGCGATTGAATATGGGATTGTTCGACGCAATTTCGTAGCTGATCGGGACCGCGATGTTTTCCTGATCCATTCGAAAGGTGACGCAGGGTTTGTGCATCGAAGGAGGGACCGTGACGAACACATGGTCGGCCAGCTCAGCCGGATGCCGGGGCCGAGGACGTCTGCCCAGATAAGCTTCCGTTGTGACAACGACCAGCGGCAACCGCTGGAGCAGCCGCGTCACAGCCAGATCCGTCGCCAGCATGAAAGGCAGGACGATACCCAGATCGTAACCGTCGGCCGTCAGATCCACGGGTCGCTCGGTCAATGTGATATCCAGGGTGACGTTCGGATGCTTGCGTTTAAAGGACGCAATCAGCGGTGCGAGCCACGTCAATGCGGTGGTCGTATGTGCGACCAGTCGCAGCATGCCCGCCGGCAGTCGACCGTGGCCCGCCGCACTGGCTTCCAGGCAATCGAGGTCATCCAGGATGCGACAACATCCCTCGTAAAAGCGCTCCGCGGCTTCCGTCAGCGAAAACTGTCGGGTCGAGCGATGGAAGAGTCGCGTGCCCAGGCGCTCTTCCAGCGACGCGATCGCCCGCGAAACGACCGATGGCGAGAGATCCATCATTTCCCCGGCACGTCTGAAGTGTTTGACTTCGACGATACTCCGGAACAGGCGCAAGCTTTCAATGTATTCCATGGTTCACGTCCCATCTGCTATCTGACGACTTGTGTAGATATCCTTTGGATATCAGTCCTGTTCGTGGACCTGTACCGCACCGCACGCTGTGGAACATAGTCCAATGCCGTGCAACCGCGACCAGGGGTACTGTCCGGTCACGCCTCGCGCGCGTGGATGCGCCTGGTGTCACTGCCGCACATGAAAGCGCTGAGCATTCTGCGGTAAAGACACCAGAGAACCGAATCGCATCAGATCGGCTGTTCTATCAGGCTAACGCTTCTCGCACAGATCATTGCGTGAGCATTAGCCGGTGTGGGCCCAGTGAGGCGCGGCCTGTAGATGGCATCTCCGACTTCGATTAGCCGACCGGTCAGCGCACAGATGCCTGGCACCCGCGCGACGACTTCGCACCATGTCTGGTATCCATAGTGTCCGGAGCGCGCATCGCACCAAGAAACGATCAGTGTTTGCGCGCTCGGTTGGTCGAGTACCCGTATGATTGGCTTATCGGTCGAAGCGATCGACTGTCGAACAGAGGAACCGTTCAAGGCAGATCCGTGCGCAGTGGCTCGTTCGTTAAGTCTCCAATCGCCAAGCCTTCTGACGGTCATACTCCACGGATCAACAGCACGATTCATAACCTGGCTCCCTCTGTGCAAGCTCGAACGCTTGCGCTTCGCGTGAGCGCTGCCCACCATAGCTGCTCTCTTCCGTCGAAAATTACCGGTCCGATTGCGTCGGCAAAGAGCTTTTTGATGTCTTTGCCCCTGCGAACATAGTCACGCTTTCATGAACGGCGCCTACCCGAAAAACACCGTGGCCCCGGCAAGTCCCCCGGGTCGGGGAGATCGTTCTTCGAGGCTTTACCGGTATGCTGCTGCCGGGCCCAAAGTCCTATGCGTGCGCTGCCCCCGTGCCGCCATGTGCGTTGTCGCAGGTAGCAGCCAGGACGCTGCGGGCCGCCTCGACCAGGACTGCATATCGGCAGCAACGCGTGCAAAATCGCTCGCCGCCGGGGACCCAGGAAACGCATCGACGACACAGCGCGAAAGCTCTGCCGCTTGCGCGATACACGGATCGATCGAGATGCAGCCTGCCTTGAGAACCGAGACAGCCAGATAATCGCGGGCAATGGCTCCGAGACTTTCCAGCAGCGCGTGAGTGTCCGCTTCACCATCGAACAGATTCACAATGATGCGGAATTCCTCGATGCCCTGTGCGAGACGCAGGCGCTTCATGCAAACGTAAGTGTCTGCTACTGCAGCGGCCGACATGTGCATGACGACGATGACGTGGTGGGCTTGCAACGCAAGTGGTGAAAACGCGCCGTTGCCAGCAAGCGCGGCATCAATCAGCACGATGTTCGGCGGGCTCGTGAGCACCGCGTCGTACTGCAGGCCAGCGAAGTTTTCGTGATCCGTATGGCCGGTGCCAGTCGAGTGGAACTGACGTCGACCACGGTCAACGGCCAGCACGCGCGGCAAGTTGCGATGTATCGCGGGAGCGAACACGCCTGCGGCGTGAATGTCTCGAAGCATTGTGCTCGCCGACCGCGCGCCAGGACATTCGTCCACCACCAGCACGTCCATACCCTGTCTGGTCAGCGCCATCGCGAGGTTGACAACGGCAGCCGTACGGCCGACTCCTTTCGAGCCGCCTGTGACAGCGACCACACGCGTAGCACTTTTGGCGAACATCTGGCGCAACCCGAGCGCCTGTCCGGAGACTTTATCCTTCACTGACTCACCCACGTATCGAGACCTCCGCGCCCATCACGAGTAGCGTTGACGACCCGCGCGCCGTCAGTCATAACGACTTTCGGATCGCACGTTTCATCGACGCGTGGATTGTATGCCTTCGCGTCACTACTGACAATACAATCATATATGGTTTGTATGTCATCTATGAGTGACAGATGCAAAAAGCGCGAACGGCGGGTTGGCCCGAACTCATCCGGTTCTTTCTTGCACGTCGGGAATTGAAATGCTGTGCGCTGCCTGAAAATGGAGGTAGCGGTACGTCTAGCCCGCTACAACAAGACTTGACGCCGTGCCTTTCGGGTCGTCTCGATCAACAGCCGAAGGCGCTTGGCGTGCGGCCAATGTGCTGTTGTGGCGAGCGGGGGTGGAGTGGCACCTGTCGATGCCTCCGACTGATGCCCGCGGTAACTTATCGAGCGGTTGCGTCGCCTTGGCGACAGCTCGGCGCCGCCATGCCGCGTTCACCCGGAAGGGGCTGCCGCGGGAATTGGGCTGTGCCAGTCCATTCAGTCATATGAGTCGCTATGGTGCGCCCATGGGTACGTCCGGGCGATGATTGTCGTAGACTGTTTCTTCCGGCTGTCGCGACAACACGCACGAAAAAAATCCGGCAAGCACTGTCTGAAGCACCTTGTCGCTCACCGTTTGCGGACTGCACATCCTGAAGAACTGCACGCCCTCGCACAGGCTCACCAAGCCAACCGCGAGAGCCTCGGCCTGCCGGGGAAACGGCCTGCAGTTGCGCTCCGAAAGCATGCGGATGTAGACGCTGATCTGTTCCAGCTTCTCCTGCCGGAAGGCGTCAATGCGCTCCCGAAACGGGGTGTCCCGGCACGCGAGCAACTGGGCCTCGACCCAAAGTGGAAAGCAATCGTGTTCAACAATAGATTGGCTGTAGTACGCGATGGCGCGGTCCTTCATTTCATCGGGCGTGCCGCCCTTCTCCACCATCGCCAGGAGATTCGTCCGCGCCCTATCGTCATCGCGGCGCAACAACCTGATCAGCAGATCCGGCTTGCCGCCGAAGTTTGAGTAGAACGCGCCGCGCGTATAGCCAGCCGCCTCAGCGATGTCCTCCACGCTTGTCGCTGCGAATCCCTTTTTGGATATCGTCAACTACGATGTCCGGTTGCGCGACAACTATGATGGCCGGTCGACGGGGGTAATTGTCGCTGTCAATTGGCTATAGTTGTCGCTCCGTTGTGGTCGTCCGTGGGTAATTGACGCCGCCGCTCTTTCTGTTTGTCGCTGGCGTTGCGGCGCCGATAGCTTTCGACATTCAGCTCGAAGATCGTCGAGTGATGAACAAGCCTGTCTATGGCGGCCACCGTCATGCCGGGGTCCGGGAAGACGTTATGCCAGCCCGAGAACGGCTGATTTGCCGTTATGAGAAGACTTTTGCGCTCATACCTTTCAGCTATCAACTCGAACAGCACGCTGGTTTCAGCCTGGTCCTTCCTGACGTAGGACAGATCGTCCAGGATGATCAGATCGAAGCGGTCGAGTTTGGCGAGTGCCGAGGGCAATTGCAGACTCTTTCGCGCAGCCTGAAGTTTCTGCACCAAGTCACTGGTACGCGTGCATAGAACGCGGTACCCTGCATCGATCAGCGCGTGTCCGATGGCGCTTCCAAGATGGCTCTTGCCCCCGCCAGGTGGCCCAAACAGGAGGATCGTGGCGCCCTTCTCGAGCCACGCATCGCCGGTGGCCAGCGCCATGACGTGTGCCTTCGATACCATGGGCACGACACTGAAGTCGAACGTGGCAAGAGTCTTGGTCGGGTCCAATTGTGATTCGACACGATGACGTTCCAGTCTGCGTTTCGCCCGTTCAGCCAGTTCATGCTCGAACAATACGCCCAACAGTTGCGAGGCTTGCCAGCCTTCTTTATCCGAGCGCTGGGCGAAGTCAGACCACAGCCGACCAATCGTTGGCAGACGCAGTTCATTGAGCATCAGTCCCATGCGGCCGATGTCGTAAGTTGGTGCGCTCATGCGAACACCTCTTCATCAAGCAACGCGTCGTAGATCGAGGCATCCGGCATCTCGACCGACACAACGGGACATTCGGCCTCACGCGGCGCGAATTCGTCGAAGAGCGCCTTCAGATCGGGCAGTTTCCCGAGCGCGAGCAAGGCGTCGAGCCGTTCTGCCAGTTGAGCCTCCACGCCGTGGTTCCCGGCCAGATCGAGCAGGCCCACCATGGTCTTGCAGGCGTTGCGCGGGCTCAGCGCTTGATCCAGGCGTTCCCATGTCCGGCGGTAAGCTTCGCGCGGAAACAGATCGTCACGAAACACGAGACCCCTGAAGGCCTGAGGTTTGCGTTTGAGCGACTCAATAAAATGCCGGTAGTCAATGGCGCGTCCGCGGCCTTTGCTCGTGCGTGTGACGCGCGCCGTGCTGTGTACCAGCGCGCCAGACAGATAGCAGTCAAGCCGATCGTTATAGAGCCGCACCTTCAGGCGATGTCCGATCAGGCGTGACGGCGCGCTGTAGAGGCTGTTGTCCACCGTAAAAGTGCCACAGCGCGTCACGCGCGCCTCGTCCTCGACGAAGTCGGTGGTACGGTGCTCAGGCAGATCCCGCAGGTACTCACGCTCGACCTGGAATGCGGCGGCATTGCGCCGGTTGCGGCGCATCACCACACTGCGCACAAATTCGTCATAGGCTGGCCGGTCGTCGAAATCCCGATGACCGCGCAGTAACAAGGCCTGATCGACCGCTTCCTTCAGCCATCGATGCGAGGATTCGACACTACCGTTCTCGTGGCCCAAGCCTCGATTGTTGCGCGTGCCTTCCATCCCATAGTGCTCAAGCAAGGCCTTATAGCGAACCGTGAAGTCTTCTTCTTCCTGAAGATTCTTAAAGGCGGCCGACAGGCTGTCAGAGCGGTGTTCGCTCGGGCAGCCCCCCGCCTGCCATAGAGCGTTTTGCAAACCTGCCGCAAGAGCCTGGAAGCTCTCTCCGCTATCAACGACGCTGGCGTACTCCCAGCGCGAGAACGCCAGCACAAAGTGATAGAGCATGTGTCCGAACGCGACGCCGGCGATCGTCACACCCAGTTTCTCCATATGCGTGAAGTCGGACAAGCCCCGTACGCCGGGCTGATACGTCTGGGGGAAGAACACTTCCTTGCTGGGCCCTTCCAGCGCACGCCACCGGCTGACATGCCGCTCCAACGTGCGCCGCATTCCGTCGGGGAAGCGACCAGAATGGTCTTCCTGCAGTTTGCGCAGCAAGGTGACCGCTTTGAGTTTCGGGAAACTGCGTAGTAATGGCACGACTTCGCTATCCCAAACATCAGCGAACGGATTGGCGCGCGTGCGCCATTGACGTTCTGGCTTCTGCGAGGGCAACTCAGTGGCGTTCGTCGCGCGACGTGCAGTGCGCACGCTCATACCCGCTTTCGCGGCGGCAACTTCCTGGGTGTGATCTTTGCGCTTGGTCATGTAGAGATGAACCTGTCGATCGGTAATGTGAGTACCAGGCATTGGTTGACTGTTCTTTTAGCTTCAGTCAGCCATCCTAAGCCCCCGCCGAATCGGCGCTGCCGGTGGCTCGTCGTCTGCGGCGGCTACGCCGCCTTCGACTCCTCACCACCGGCCATCATAGTTGTCGCAAAAGCGGACTTCCCAATTGTCGCGCACCACCCTTTTTAACGAACATCTTCCGCGCAGCCTCGAGCAGGCATTCGCGCGTCTGCTCTCTGCGCTGTGCCCGTGTCAGGCGTTCCCGCTTCATGGCATAAAGTACCGGTCAGGCCGACATCTGCGGTGCCGCCAGATCGGCATGCTTGTCAGATGACGGGTTTCGCAATGATCCGTCGACGCCCGATCAGGCCGTCTCGCGGTTTATGTGACATTAGACTCATATCTGATTTTATTGTCAATAAAGTCAACGGAATATGGCACACGTGAGAGGAAATCGGAACCGTCATACCGGCACTGGTATTCCGGACCAAGGCATCCAAAGCCCTTCGAAAAAGCGCAGAGGCGCGCTTCGCGAGGACGTCGTGAGCTTCCTTCGTCCGGTTGGAAGATCTTCGGGCGATAGCGTGCGGCCTTGAGTCGGCCGGCGACTGCATACGTCGCCCATCCTGAAGCGTGAGCGGTCCGCCCGTCTCATGCCAAGCAGCTTCGTTGCGGTGCCCATGATCACGCGACTTCCATACCGTTTGTCGACTGTGCGAGGCTGAGCTCCCCAAGGTAAACGCTTTCGCCCAATTCGCATTTGCGCCAGGCGCTGCCGAGGGCATGACGGATTTCGACTCTGTAAAGACCGCTTCCCTTGGTGAGACCACCGAAGCGGAAATCGCCGAAGCAGTCAGAGACAGTCTCCGCCACCTTCTGATTGCCGAGGTAAAGGGCTACGACCGCATCCGTGACGCACTCGACCACATCTCCCATCCGCGCGCTGACGCTTCCGCCGATGAAGCAGGTTTCCCAGCGCTCGAGGTCGCTGTACCACACGCGCGGCTTCGTGCCCAGGTTAGGCCGCAAGACCTTGAGCCCCTCGCGCTGGGCCTTCTCGGCCATCGCAGCGTCATCGAGCTTGACCGTCTCGAAGACGTCGGTGGGGCACGACTGCTGGCAACGCGGCTGCGGCCAGCCCTGGTCGAGTAGATGGGCATCGAAAATCCAGGTCTGCGGCAGTTGCAGCTCATCGTTCCAGACGATCGCCTTGTACGGGCAGGACTTCACGATGTCCTTGCGGCCTCGAGCCTTGTCCGGATCGATGATGACGACGCCGTCGGCGCGCTTGCGAATGGCGTCGCCGCCCACCCGCAAGCAAGGCGCTTCGTCGCAGTGGTTGCACATGACCGGCAGATACGTGGTTTCGACCATATGCGAGTCGCCCTGGACGCGGCGCAGGATCTGGATCGGGCTGTCGGCATTGGCGGCGGCGGGCGCGGCATAACCGGGGAAGTCGTTGCCGACATGCTCGTCCCGCGCGGCGATCACGCAGTTCTGGCAGTTCTCGCAACGCCCCACTTTGATAATCAGGTTCCACTTGCTCATTCGAAATTCCTCACGCGGCGCGACCGAGCATGAACGCTTCGGTGCCTTGCCACTTCTCGACCTGCACCAGGCAGGAATTTGGGCTCATGCTGCTCGTGCCGGCGGTTTGAGGCCGGTCAGGGGTGAGCATGTTCATGCAACCGCCAATCTCGACGCACTCGCCGTCTATTTCGACCAGCTGAAATTCGGCGCTCGCCTCATACGACTTGACCACTCCCGCGCTAACCAGCGGCGAGACGTCGGCTGCGCAAATCACCGCGCCGCGGTCGTTGTACACCTTGACGAGGTCGCGATGGGCAATGCCTCGAATAGCCGCGTCGGCCGGACCAAGCCTCAGCAGCCAGAAGCGGTGCCCGCCAATCAGCGCGCGATGGTCATCGATGCTGTTGACCGAGGAGTTCTTGCCATCACAATGGGTATGGAAGCTGTAACGGCTGTGAGTGGCGATCAACTGCAGCGGATAACGCTGGGCCAGGTCCGAACGCAGCCCCTCCCAGGACGGGATGTATCGGTTGAGCGGTGGTCGCTCGGGATTGTCCGCAGTGTGCCGCTTCAGCAACTCGGGCACGAACTCCAGCTTGCCGCTCGGCGTCTGCAGGCCCATGCCGAATTTTTCGGCGAACTGGGACGGCAGCGGATGGGGTTCCTGCAGGTCCTTGCGCCGTCCCTCCGCGAACCAGCGCATGTCCACCGGATGGCGCAACTCGGGCTTTTCGGGCGGCACGACGAAATAGGCCTTGCGGCAGAACTCGCGCCACGAAATGCGATCGGGCAGATCCGACGAGTCGAAGACCCGCTTGACCCAGTCCAGCTCGCTGCATCCCTCGGTGAACACCCCGCCAAGGCCCAGCCGGGTCAGGATGGCAGTGAAGATGTCGTAGTCGGAACGGGACTCGCCCAAAGGCTCGATGCACTTGTGCTGCAGCGTCATCACGCGATGATTGACCGTGCTAAACCCATGATGGGCGTAGCCGCCGGAATTCGCCCATTCGCCGATGTCCCAGCGCTCCAGCGCGGTGCACGCCGGCAGGATGATGTCGGCGAACTGGGCCTCGCCCTCCATCCAGATCGACTGGTTGACCACGAACTCGATGCTCGGGTGCCGGTAGGCTTCAGCCCAGCGTCCGGAATTCGTCACCGTGCTGAAGGCGGACCCGCCGTAGCGGTAGATCATGTGGATCGGCGAATATCCGGGCATGGGGTAGCTGAACGGCGCGAACTGGGCTTCCTGGGACATGCCGTCCCAAAGGTAGCCCGTCGCATGGCCGTTGATGATGGCGTCGGGCAGTTGCTGCCGCGGGACCATTTGCTTGACCGGATTCATGGACAGAATGTGCGGCATGCGCTGGTAATTGTTCACCGCATTGGCGGTCCACGCCAAGTCGCCGGATATACCGCCGTCCGCGTAGCCGGGGAAATAGAAATGGAGGTCGTGGGGCACCCCGGCTTCAAGGCAGCCGAAATTGACCCCCGGTTTGCCCCAGCCCTGCATCGCCATCATCATGATCATGCAGCGCGCCCATTGCGCTCCGGTCGCACCGCGGCCCGCGCCGCCGAATCCCGCGCCGGTCATCCCGACCGCGAGATGGACCTTCCTGTTCCCCCATCGGCGCGCAAGCGCACGGACGTCCTTGGCGGGCACGCCGGTTTCGCCCTCCTGCCACTCGGGCGTCTTGGGAACGCCGTCGGATTCGCCCAGAAGATAGGCCCTCCACTCGTCGAAACCGGTCGTGCGGGTGGCGATGTAATCCTCGTCGTACAGGCCCTCCACGGCCCACACGTACATGATGGCGGTGGCGAGAGCAGCATCGGTTTGCGGTCGGACCGGAATCCAGCGCCCGCCCAGCAACTGCGCGGTCGGGTTGCAGTGTGGGTCGATATGAACGAACTCAATGCCGAGTTCCTTGGCCCACAGGCGCCGCGGAGTCCCCTCGAATCCCGCATAGGCCCCGTTGGTACTTTCGGGGTCGCAGGACCAGAAGACGATCATGTCGGCTTCCTTCAGGCAATCCTCGACGCCACCATAGCCGGATGGCACGCCGACGCGCATCGAGTTGCCGAAATGATGCATGGCACCCCAGTACCAGCCTTCCCAGCTATCCGGATTGGCCGCAACCCGGGTAAAGCCGATCAGGTTGGCAAAGCGCGTCAGCGCGCTGAGGTAGTAACCCACGTTGCCCCACTGGTGATGGGACGACATCGGGAAGGTGATGGAACCGGGACCGTGAACGCGCTTCTGCCGGTTGATTTCCCTGGCGACAATGTCCAGGGCCTCGTCCCAACTGATACGCACATAGCCGGATTTGCCCCGGTTCTGGGGATTGCGTTCGCCGTCAGGGTCGAAGTCGACCCGCTTCATGGGGTGAAGGATGCGCTTGTCGGAATAGACCAGCGACTTGAGCGTCAACGCGTGGGGCGCGACCAGGCCACGCCGTGGCGGGCTGAAACGGCGGCCGCGCGCCTCGATCACATAACTTGGCGCATCCGTGCTGTCCAGCTCGATGGGCGTCACCCGAACGACGCGGCCATCCTTGACGTAGACGAACAGAGGCCCGCCGTTGGTGCAAGTGGTGAAGCGGCGGGTGCCGTCGCGCAAAGGCGTGCCCATCGGCAGGCCGACGGTCCGCATCATGCTCAGGGTCTGCATGAGCCAAACCAGCAGTTCGTCCTCGCCCTCGGTGACCACCTTGAAGTTCTTGGCAGCGTGGATGATTTCGCCTTGGTCCGGATTGGGAGAAAGGAACTTCAGGGCGGTGGCGACGTCCTTGAAGACCATGCTCACGTCGGGCCGCGGATGCCTGCCGGCGCTGGACCGAACACGTCCGTTCTTTAATCTGATGACGCGACCGATGCTTTGGTCCGCGAGTCCGATCCAGGCCACGAGATCGCGCTCCTTCAGGCGATCACGATAAGCGGGAAAGCGGCGTGCCGTCAGGCCAAGAACCTTGGGCAAAGCAAAAAGAATAGTCTTGAGGACCTGTCGTTTCATTATTCGATCCAAAGGGAAGCGGGGTGCGCTAGCGGTGGCATGACGTCGCGGACCGCAGCCAGGCCCGGGGCGCGAAAAATAACGTAGTCGATGTCTTCGATGGGCATTCAAATCTCTCGATCGGTGCATTAACGAGTCGTACGCGCTAGAACGTGTAGGCGACGTTCAGGAAGACGCTAAGCGGATCGAGCCGGAGCGTCGATTTGGAAACGATCTGCGTTCCAGTCGCGGTGTGTCCGTCTAACGTAAGGTTGGTCTTCACCGGCATATAGTTCACAGAGGTTCCGACAGACCAGTGTTTTGTAATGGCGTAACTTGCCCCGATCTCGAATACCGGACTCCACGATGAACTGAGTGTTGCGTGTGCCGAACCACCTGGACCAACGCTATCAGTGACAAACTGGCTATTGGTTGTCCGAACCTGGGTGAACCACGTATAGTTCACACCCAAACCGATGAATGGACGGAATTTCGAGCCGGCCGAAAACAGGTGGTATCGAAGTTCGATGGCGGGCGGCATTGGCCTCGTCGAGCCGAGGTTGCCATACTTCTCCAGCGTCCCATCGCCAACCAGATTTACTGTCAATGGCAGTCCCAGAAGCATCGCGACGCCAATGTTGTCCGTGACGTAGTACTCGGTGGTAATTCCCACCGTATTCGTTGACGTCGCATGCGCCCCACTACCGGCTAGCTGGCGATTCACCGTTTCGCCGCCAATACTCTCCACGGTGAGTGGCGTTGCGTCGCCCTGTGGCGCGATGTGAAGCCATCCTGTGGACAGCGTAATGCTTCCCGCCGACTGGGCGTTTGCATTGTCGGTCAGCGCAGCCGAGCAGAGGCAAGCCGCCATACCGGCAGAGCTGATCATTCGTCGGTAATTCCTCACGTGTCTTCTCCTGTCTCGTTGCCCGGGCATTTTTGTGAACCCGTGGTGCTTCCTGTGGAACCGATGCGGCGCTCCGTCTGGGGTCGTTGCGTCGTTCCTCATAGGCTTCGACCGCTTATCGGGTCCGCCGGTTATGTCTGATTAGGTAGTTTTACTAAATGACATGAAATAGGCACGAATGCTTAGAACACCGCTACTGCCTCGTACACGTTATGTGGAAATACGCTTTCGCGTTATCCTTACCACGCAGTCGCCGATATTGGCCCGAGCCATTTTTCAACAAGCGAGCGCAAGGACCTTTCTGAGGCAGTATTCATCCTCTTTCCTCTAAACCGACGCGAGCGTTTAACTCATGACACTGGCGTTTGAAACGCCGCATCGAGCCGCGTGCGCGGGACTGAACGCCCCCGCTGATGTCAGGCTCCTATCACCTTGACCTGCTGTGCGTCTCTATCGCCGCTGGTACATCAACATTGCTCGCTCCGCGATGGCCTCGCGGCAACCGAAAGCGAAAATGCGAACGGAAAGCGCCCGAGCGCGGAAGTCGCCACTGCTTCGAGCGCGGGGTCGGGAAGTTCGACGTGAAGCGAAAGCCCGCGCGAAGTATCTTCAATGATCCTAACGGTTGCTCCCTCGACGCCAGCCTCCACGAGTGCCGACTGTAACGCGTCTACCGTTTCGCGCTGTTTCAGCCCCGGCTTGAAAATCTTGCCCACGCCTGTCAACGGCATCGCATCCAGGATTCTGATCCGTTTAGGCAGTGCCGCGCGCTCGCCTATCTCGAGTCGCACGAACTCGGCGAGTTCGTCCTCAGTCGCGGTTGCACCCGGTTTGAGCTGGACATAGGCAATCGGCAACTCCCCGGCGTGTGCATCGGGACGACCGACCGCCGCCGCGATCTTGACGGCGGGATGGCGATAGAGCGGTTCCTCGATCGCTGCCGGATCGATGTTGTGACCGCCACGAATGATCACTTCCTTTTTGCGACCAGTAAGCCAGAAATAACCATCGACATCGCATCGACCGAGGTCGCCGGTATTGAGCCAGCACCTGCCATCGCCGAGGTCCAGCCAGAGCCCCTTGTTCTGCTCGGGCACGATATACCCGAGGAAAATGTTCGGGCCGGAAATAGTCAGCAGGCCGACCTCATCGATCTCGCAATCCCGTACATATCGCCCGTCAGCGTCGACGATGACGGCTTTCATCGCCTGGCCCGGAATGCGGAGCCCGATTGAGCCCAGCCTGCGCTCCCCCAGCGGCGGGTTGGCGCTGCTCACGCAGGTCCCCTCGGTCAGGCCATAGCCCTCGAGAATCCGGATGCGCGTCCTTTCCTGAAAAGTCCGGAAAACTTCGACCGGCATGGGAGCCGCACCGCACAGTCCGTACTCCAGCGAACTCACATCGTGCTCGCCGACTGGAATATCGAGTAACGCCGCATAAAGCGTCGGGACACCGCTGAAGAAATTGATGCGGTGATGCTCGACGATTTCCCAGAAACGTTTGACAACGCCATCGCCGCGATAGCCTTGTGGCGTGCCGAGCACGACCTGGGCGCCTTTTGAAAAAGGCAGGAGACCCGTTGCCATGACGGCATTCACGTGGAAGAGTGGCAGTCCGCAGAAAAGCGTCTTGCCTGGCCCGACGCTGTCGCCGAAGAATTGACCCGTGCTCCAGGCATTCGCCACCTCATTGCCGTGGCGGCGCATCGCAATTTTCGGCAGGCCGGTCGTCCCGCCCGTACAGAAGTACGACGACACGTCGTCGGCGCCAAAGTGCCGCGCGCCTTGAAGTACCGTTCCCGACTCCTGCGCGATGGCAACGCCGAAGTCGTGGATCTCGATATGCGCAGGAACCGCGCCTCGCACGCCGCCCTCGCCGTGCAGCCTTGAGCACTCGTTACGCTGCAGCATCCGCGTCGCGGACTGTTTTGAACCCGTCACACGTTCGGCCGGATTCACGAGCACCAGATCCTTCAGCGAAGAAACCTTGTGCAGCACCGCTTGTACCTTTTGCCAAAGATCAGTTCCGGGAAACGGCGCCAGCGTTACCAGCACGCTGGCGCCTGCAGCGTTGAGGAGTTGGCCGATGGCTTCCTGCTCAAGCAATGGATTGATCGCGCAGACAATTCCGGCGGCCTCCCCACCCCAGATCACGAAGTGCGTTTCAGGGAGGTTGGGCAGAACATATGCGACGACTGAGTCGCGTTGTACTCCGAGGCGCGAGAACATGTTCGCGGTGCGCGTGATATCTCGGACGAGTTCACCATATGTCCAGCACTCGGCGTTCCGATAGTCGTCGGCCGTTGCAAAGAACGAAAGTGCCGGTGCCGATGGATTAATCGCCGCGCCCCGGCAGATCATCTCGTAGGTGCTCGACGGGAGATCCGCCGGCAGCCCTTGCGTTTCGATGGCAAGGACTTCGTCTACGTTTGCGATGCCTTTCATGCTGCCTCTTCCACAACGACGTTATGCTGCACGCCCAGATTGATCGAGCGATCGTGGCTGACGATATGCGCCTCCACGACGTCCCCCACCTTCAGGTACTGCGGCCTGTCCGCCTGCATCTTCAGGAAAAGACGCCATTTTTCCGCTTCAGGCAGCTGCGCCGCGGCGCGTTGCTTTTCGGGCGACGGAATGCTCAGTGCACAGCCAGATGGCGTGCCCGTCGCGAGCAGGTCACCGATGCGCAGATCATGCACGCCGGAAAGCTCCGTCAAGGTCTCTGCCGGTCCATAGACGAGACCCGCAGTCGTGTCATTCTGGCGGACAGTTCCATTGACCGTCAGTGTCAGCACGAGCTCTTTCAACTTCGGAATATCATGTTTCTCAAGGAGGCAAAGGTAAGGGCCGACAGGGCCAAACGTGCGGTAGCTCTTGCCCTTGTAGAACTGCATCTGCGGAATCTGGATATCGCGCGCGGAGTAGTCGTTGACGATCACGGCGCCAGCAATGTACTCATGCAGGTTCTCGTCGGTGACCGTTTCGCGGGAGGTGACGTCGCGTTTGAGCACCAGACCGAGTTCGATCTCGTAGTCGAGGAACTGCACCTCCCTGGGCTTCACGAGGGGCGAGTCGGCAGGAACGATGCAGCTCGTCGCCTTCGTGAAGATCATGTTGAATTTCTTCACGTCCGGGTCCATGCCCGAGTCGATCATATGCTGGCGATAATTCGCGCCCTGGCAGATGAACTGCTGGTTGGCCGTCACGGGCGACAGCCATTGCACATCCGATTCGGGAATCGGAGAACCGTCCAGTACCGCCAGCCGTTCGACGGGATTGGCTTCAATAAACTCGGCCGTCGACTTGAATTCGCCATGAATCGGCGTGATGGCGCCATTGGCGACTACGCCCCACTGGGCGCGGCCATCATGAAGGTAATGCAGAACGTGAAGTGCCATTTATCGATCTCCGGATTCTATGAAAGTGGGGTGGTTCAGGCGAAAAGCTTCGCCAACGTGCGCAGCTTGCTCAACGTCAGGTCGGGGCTGCGGCGCAGGTTTCTGAAAAGTGCCACGACGCTCGCGGGTGTGAACCTGGGCTTCGTGAAGCTGCGTGGCATCGTCGGTCCCCATTGGGCCATCGCCTCGCGGCTCACCGCATGGACACCCGTCGGCGCGTCCGCCGTAAAGAGGTCGCCGTCGCAATAGTGCTCGTGCTTGTCGCCCCATGGGTCTTGCCAGTAATCGAAGATCTGGCTGCCCAGCTTATGCCGGCCGATCCCCCACGCGTGCGTCCAACCTTCGTCGCGCAGAATGCGTTGGCCCATGCCAACCGCGTCGGCGTCAACGACTTCGTACGCGCTATGGCTGTAGGTGGGCACGAAGCCTTGTGCAAGCGCGAGCGTATGGTGATCGGCTGGCTTGTCGCCGAGATCGAGCCGCATGAACGCGACGGCGGGCGAACCATCGGGAAGCACCTGCACATCGCTGGGGATGAAGCCGAAATGCCGCGTATACCACGCGCAGGTTTCCTGATAGTCAACGAGTTCGAGCACGACGTGTCCGAGCCGGATAATTTCCGGCGCGCCTTCGGGCGGTCGCTGCGTGCCGTTGATCCGGACCGTCGCATCCACGGAGTTGAACGGCAAAGGTGGCCGATGAAACAACGTCGAAGCTGGCTGCTGGCCCCATATCGCGTCGACGCGAAAGCCTGAAGGATCGGTCAGCCGTACCGTATAGCCGCCGCCGGGCAGGGGCGAGCGTTCGACGTCCGAGGCGCCCGGCAGTTTTGCAAGTGCATCAAGCTCGGCCCTGTTGTCGACCTGTAGCCCAAAACCAACGAACCGGGATTTCGAGGCCTTCCGGACGAGATAGCAGAAGTGTGAAGCACCCGTTCCCCGCAGCAGCAGGAGCGCTTCACCGCGCGATACCGTTCGGAGCCCGAAGTCACTGAGAAATTGCTCGGCTTTCTCGAGATCTGGCCGGTCGAATATCAGATAGGCCAATGCCGACGCTTTCGTCGTAGGATCGGGGTGACGGGCTGGTTGTACAGTGGTCAGGTTCATGGCGATAAGAAATCACACGGTGTGAATGGGGTTTCGAGACGGCATGCGGCTTCGCGATCACTGCATGACCCAGCAGTGCTGACCGAGCAAGGAAAGACTCTCGCGCACGAGCCGCGATGCATCGGTCGCCGGGCCATCGTGAACGACGGTCTTGTCGGGCCGCACCACGGCGGCCCAACCAACCGGTACGAGACGCGGAAGGAACACACCGTCGAGGTCCTCCCAGCTGTCATGCCGAGCGAGATGCGGCCGCTCTCCACGGTGTGCGATCTGCACAGTACTTCCGCCGGCACGCGCGAAAGCTGCTGCCTCAGAAAAATCGAGCGAGGCTCGGGCATCTGTGCCAAATCCAATCAGCGCCAGGCCCTGCCCGAACACCTCGTCGCTCGGACGCGCCTTGCCATCCGAACCACGTACCCGCCCCTGTCCAATGACTGCGCCGCGCACAAGCTTCGTCGGCGAGCGGCCTTTGACAAACACACCTCTTCTAGTTGTTTTTTTCGGCTGGATCTGCGATTCCTCGGGCTGCGCACGGTGCTCCCGAATGCCCGCAAGCTGAAGGATGCGCAGCGCGTCGTTATCCAACTCGATTGCCTGGCGCGCGATGGAAACCTCGGTTGACTTGTCGACAATCAATACATGCACGCCGTAGCGCGCCAGTAGATTGACAATCGTTGCACCGACGGGTCCGCAACCCACCAGTAAGACGTCAACCACCGACGGTAATGCGCCAATCGGCGGACGAACCTGTTCATGCCGGCTCGACGGCGCGGCGCCGTCCTTTGCTGCTGTCTCCACAGTCACTCCAGATGTTGTCTGTTGTACTTGTATGTAAGGCCGGCCTTCGGGTCGCCTTTAATGACATTAAAGTCATTCGTGAGCGTTTTGTCAACCTAGACATTACGATCTATACTTAGGCATAACCAAAGCTTGGATCCATCATGCCGAACACTACAAAGCGTCCTACCCGTGCGGCGCCAATCGCCCCCGTTGCCATTCCCGAACAACGCGAGCCGCGCGGTGCGCGTCGCAAGCGCGAGACGCGTGCCCGTCTGCTCGACGCCGCCCTCAGGCTGATGGCCGAAAAAGGCATGGAGGGCGTGGCGATCAATGAAATCACCGAAGCCGCTGATGTCGGCTTTGGCTCGTTCTACAACCACTTTGAATCGAAGGAGGCGATTTACGCGACGCTTGTCGACGAGGTGTTCGAGGATTTCGCTAACATGATGGATCGCCTCGCCGCTGGCCTTTCCGACCCGGCCGAGGTGATCGCTGTCTCCGTGCGTCATACGGTCCTGCGTGCGCAGCAAGACCCCGTGTGGGGACGTTTCCTGGTACGTGAAGGGTTTATTCCAACGCATGCGATGAGCCGCGGACTGGGCCAGCGGCTGCTGCGCGACATTGTGAATGGCATTGCCGCGAAGCGCTTTGTGGTCGCCGACCCGTTCATCGGATTTCTTGCGGTAGCCGGTACGGTCCTCTGTGCAATCGCCGCCGAGCTGAACTTCGTCGCACCGGGTGCGCCCGCGGCAAGCGTACTCAAGGAGCTTGGCTTTAGCGGGGAGCACTTCCCTGAGCGTACTGCAGCAATGCTGCTGCAGACACTCGGACTCAAGCGCGCGGAGGCGGAGAAGATTGCAGCGCGTCCGCTGCCGGTCGTGGAGGAGACTGTCGACGCCGATTGAATCAAGAGGTCCGGCGCCATCGGTCTGATCGGCCTGAAGTCAGCCGGGTGCGGCCCGGCGGAGAAGCCCGGTCGGGCCGCTAGCGATTAAACTCAATCACCTGCTAAAGCCTCGACGCTAGCAATCGGCTCGCGCTCCTTGCGCAAACAGGAATCGTCGTTCCCGCTGCTGTTGCAAGCATCGGTCCCGACGATCTTGAATGTTCCCACATAGTTGCGGTGGCGGTTTCGTTCCATTTCCATCCCGGTGCGTGAGGCACCAATTCCTGTATCGGTTCAGCCTGCTAGAGCCGGGCATAACAACGCCGAACTTCTCGTACTCGCAGGGATGCGCGCCGGTGCAACGGCGGACTCGAACGGCGCCGCCGAAAATTCCCGGACGACTTCGCCAATTTGAGTGCCTATCCTTCTCACTGCGATTCGATGGCCGTTGACGAGTGCATCGTAGCCGGCCGATACGGGCTGGCTGACTATGCTGCGGCAGGTCAATGTTCGTGAGTCGTTCGACTTGCGTACACTCCAGGTGACGTCAAGCAGCGCGTGTGAGCCCGGCCACGATTCAAAACGCTGCACGTCGACGGAGACCTGATACGTGCGAGCGTCCTCGGCGTGACCAGGCTGGTACGTGTCGGGGCCGCCCGCCTGTCGAGTCGCGGCCGCGAGCAGCGCATTGCGGATCTCGTCTGCAAGCGGCGATGCCCAGCGCTCGTTTTCCAGAATCCTGACGCGCGCCGCATCGACGTGTACGACGAACTGGCTCCTTGCGACTGAAACCGGCACCTTCACTGTGCGCATGTCGATCCGGAAGGCCGGACTGACCGAAACGTTTGCACGCGTCGGTTCGCTGTCAGTGCCGAGGGTATAGAAGCGGGCCGGCGGGGAAGCACAGGCGCTCAGCGCGGCCAGACCCATGACGGTCGCAATACGGGCGATCGCGCGCCGCGCGCGGGATTGGATCAGTTTCACCGTTGGTCTCCTTTCTTGCCGAACAGGAGCGCCTGGGGATGACGTTCCAGATAATCGGCGAGCGCATTGAGGGATTGCAGGGTGCGTGTCATTTCCTGCATCGCATCCTGGATGTCCGACTGCAGGGGCGCGGTCTGCCGGAGCGTCGTTTCGGCGGTACTGAAGGTTTTCTGCGCGGCCGCCAGTGTGTCGCGGGCTTGCGGAACGACCTCCGTGTCCATGTGCCCGAACAGCTTGTTGGCGTTTTCAAGTGCGCCGTTAAGGTTGGCTCCGATCTTGTCGAACGGCACCTGATTCAGCTTCCTCGCAATATCGGCAATCTGCACCTGAAGTTCGTCGAGGGTGTTAGGCACAGTCGGCAGTTCAATAGGATTGCGATGAACATCGACGCTCGCCCGAGGCGCTTTCGGAAACATGTCGAGCGCCACGAATAGCTGGCCTGTCAGCAGGTTGCCGGTTCGCAACTGACCGCGCATTCCCTCCATGACGAGGTTTTCCAGCAACTCATGACCACCCTGCGAGTTCGGAGCCGGTAGCGCTTCGTTGGAGCGCCGGCTGAGCCTGTCGGGATACAGCGCCATCGATACCTTCATGCTGAAACTCTTCTCCTTTTCGTTATATTCGATACCGATGTCCGTCACCTGCCCCAGCGCGATGCCTCGAAGGTCGACGGGAGCGCCGACAGACAGGCCGCGCAGCGACTGGTTGAACCGCATCACGACATTGAGCGGCGCGCCGTCGGGCTCGCGCATCGCGTCCGACTCGTCCGATGCGAGTCGGAACGCCGCCTTGTCAGCGGCCGGTTGTCCGGCGTCCTGACCCGGCGGCGACTGGAACGCCAGGCCTCCGACGACCACCGTCGCCAGAGATTGTGTATTGAGCTTCAATCCATTCGAATCGAGACGGAGGTCAACACCGCTTGCGTGCCACCACCGTGTATTGGTGCCGACATACCGGTCAAACGGGGCATTGACGAAAACATTGACAACCACGCCCGCGCCGGTCGGATCGAGCGAGAAGCCGACCACCTGGCCCACCTGGATGCGACGGTAGAAGATCGGCGCGCCGATATCGACGGAGCCCAGGGAGTCGCCCCTCAACGTATATTGATGCCCCGGCTGCCCGGACGTGACGATCGGCGGACTTTCGAGGCCGACAAATGCGGTTTGCCTTTCCGAAGACTGCCCGACGTCGACACCGATATACGCGCCGGAGAGCAGCGTACCGAGGCCCGAGATTCCGTTAGCGCCCACGCGCGGGCGAACCACCCAGAAGCGCGTGCCGCGGCTTGCGAATTTTTCTGCCTGTTTGGTCAGCTCGATCGTGACGATGACGTGCTGCAGGTCCTTTGACAGCGCGACCGCCTGTACCGAACCGATCTCCACGTCCTTGTATTTGACCTTCGTTTTGCCCGCCTCCATGCCCTCAGCGTTGCTGAACGTGACCGTCACTGTCGGTCCCTTGTCGGTGACGGATTTGACTACCAGCGCCACACCGATCAGCGCACAGATGAGCGGCACTAACCAGATGAGGGAGGGAATCCAGCGTTTTCGTGGCTTGATGTCAGGTCTGGGTGGCGTGGGAAGATGCATCGCTCGGAGAGTAGTTCGCAAATATGAGGTTATTTAGGAGTGCGGACGCCGCTAGCACGGTATTCGTTCATCGCCGTGAAGCACGCGCTGGCCCGCAGCGGACGTTGTCCCAGATCAGCCGCGGATCGAATTGATGCGACGCGAGCATGGTGAGAATCACCACCGCGCCGAAAGCCAGCGCGCCCGGACCGGCAGTGACAACCGCAAACGAACCGAAATGCACCAGCGCGACCGTCAGAGCGACGACGAAGACATCGAGCATCGACCACCGGCCCACGCACTCGACGAGCCGATGCAGCCTCGCGCGTTCGAGCGGCTGCCAGTCCGGACTGCGACGGGCCGCTACGATTTGCAGCGTGAGAATGGCGAGTTTGAGCATCGGCACCACGACGCTGGCTACGAACACGACGACGGCGAGTGGCCAGTCGCCTGAAGTCCAGAAGTACGCCACGCCGCCGAGGATCGTGTCGTCCTCCGAGTGGCCGAGGGATGACGCGTGCATGATCGGCAACAGATTCGCGGGTATGTAGGCGAGCGCGGCGGCAAGAACCAGACTCGACGTGCGCGTCACGCTATCGGGATGGCGCGTGTGCAGCACCGATTCGCACCGCGAGCAGCGCTGCTCTGACGACGCCGCGATGTGCTTCTGCACCAGTCCACAGGTATGACAGGCTATGAGCCCGGCGCTGCGCGCCGTCATATGCGCCGCCGGCGCGGGCTTAAGGCCGAAGAACGTCGGGGCTCGCGGGGCGCACCTGCGCTTCACTCTGGTCCAGCGGATCTCAGCGGGTTGTCGAAACTTTATTTCGTCCCGCGTCGACCAGAGCACGCGCGGGTCGAAAGTGGCGAGAAACGCCAACATCAACGTGAGTGCACCGAATGCAAACAGTCCTGGCCCAGGGATCACCTGCGCCATGCTGACCATTTTCACGATCGTGATGACCACGCCGAGCATGAACACTTCGATCATGCCCCATGGACGGATGAGCTGCACGACGCGAAGCATTCGATTGAAATGACGTACTACCTTGCCAAGGCGCAGCGGAACGAGCACATAGAGAAGGGCGAGGAGTTCGATCAGCGGAAACAGGATCGCCGAGCAAAAGACCATCGTTGCGACGATGCGCATGTGCCCCGTCCACAACGAGCGCACCGCGCCGAATAGCGTCGCCTCCGACGTCATACCGTTGGTCTGCAGTTGTATGACCGGGAAAGCCTGCGCAATACAGAATGTGATCAAAGCTGCAACGGTGAGCGCACCAATCCGGTCGAGCGGCACGCTCGCTCCCTGCGTTCCTTCCAGGCCCGCACGGCAGCGCGAGCAGCTCGCAGTCTGCCCGCCCCGCAGCAGAGGCTTGCGAAACAGCAGATCGCACTCGTGACAGGCGATCAGTTTCTTATATTCCATACAGGGAACTGGACAACCTGAAGTTCTGGCGCGTTCGATGCACGTGAAGTCCGGCTTGACCTTCCCGTGCGTGGGCGCATTCTTATTTCGGATAGCAAACGACTGCTCCGATACCCGCCGGTACAGTCGAGGAAGAGCGGCCTGATCGGCAGGTCGCTCTTCCCGTCTTCACCGACACGCGATCATTGCGACGACGCTGTTTGCGGCTGGCCCGGCGGCAGTTCGCCCATCGCCTGGAACAGTGCGACGGTATCGTTCATGCGCTGGCTTGCCGCGCGCACGGCGCCGATCCGTGCGTTGAGAAAGCGCTGCTCGCTGGCATGCTCCGCCGTTGACGGCAGCGAACCCATGCGGCGGCGCGACGCGGTATCGTCGAATCCCGCCTGCGCTGCCTGTGCCGCTGCTTCAGTCGACGCGAGTGTCTGTGCGTCGTTATCCAGCGCGGCAAGCGAATCCGCGACATTCTGGAACGCCGACAGAACGGTGGACTTGTAGTTCAGCACCGCCGCATCGTAAGCATCGATCGACGCCTTGCGGTGCGCGAACAGCGCGCCGCCATGGAAGATCGGTTGCGACAGGCTCGCACCAATGGCCCAGAGTCCGCCCGCTCCTGAGAGCACCGCCGGCCAGCTAAAGCCGCCGCGGCCCATCGAGGCCGTCAGCGACAGGCTCGGAAAGAGCTGCGCGGTCGCAGCGCCGACATCGGCGGCAGCGGCCTTCACGGCGGCGTCGGCTGCCTGAACGTCGGGGCGCGAACGCAGCAGGTCCGACGGCACCACGACGGGCACGTGTTCGGGCAACGTCAGGCTGTCGAGATCGGGAACGGCCGGGGCGTTGTCCGGCGTGCGGCCCATCAGCACCGCGAGCGCATGGAGGGCTGTGGCGCGCTGCTGGCGTAACGCAGGAAGACTCGCCGCAGCCGAAGCCGCATCCTGCGTCGACGCAAGCGCCTGCGCACGCGAGACCGAGCCGAGTGCATAGCGGTGCTGGTCCTCGTCCGCGGCCGTCCTGGCCACGGCGACGAGCCGTTCGGTGAGCGCGATCTGGCGATCGAGTGCCGCCACGCTGATCGTCGTACCGACGATGTTTGCCGCCAGCGCGCGCCGCGCCGCCTCCAGTTGATACGCCTGTACGTCTACGCGAGCGGCGCTGGCCGCATTCGCCGAACGCGTCGCACCGAACAGGTCAAAGGTGTAGGACGCGAGAACCTGTCCGGCAAAAAAGTTATAGCGAACCTCGCTGGGGCCAATGCCGGGCACAAGCGGTGAACGCCCGCGATCGACTTGTGCGGCAGCATCGATTGAAGGCAGCGTCGATGCGCCGACCTGGGCGCGCAGCTCCTGCTGCGCGGCTGCGAGCGTCCGCTGCGCGGCCCCGAGCGTGGGGCTGTTGCGCAAGCCTTCCTCGACCAGTGCACTCAGCGCGTCCGACCGGTAAAGCTGCCACCATTGCGGAACGCCCACTGCGCCGATATCGAACTGCTGCGCCACGCCGCCCGCTGCGACGGTCTTCGCCGGCTGTGCCCCGGCACCGTAGTGCGCAGGCGAAGGCATCGCCGGGGGTGCGCCGTTCGGGCCGAACGTGCAGGCCGTCAGTGCGATGGCCACAGCCACGGCCATCACGGATGTCTTGTAGGCGAAGCTCATCATCAAACCTCCATCTGCTCGGCGACGACCGGTTGCGTTCCGCGCTCGTCGTGCCGGACCCTGAAGCACGCCGCGTACAGCGCGGGCAGGAAGAACACGGTCAGTACCGTGGCAATCGTGATACCGCCCATCAGTGCGGTCGCCATCGGACCGAAGAAGCCCGAGCGCAGCAGCGGAATCAGCGCGAGGACGGCGGCGGCGGCAGTCAGCATGATCGGCCTGAAACGCCTTATCGTTGCGCCGATAATCGCGTCGAAGCGCGGCTGCCCTGCCGCGATATCCTGATCGATCTGATCGACCAGAATCACGGAGTTGCGCATGATGATGCCGAACATGGCAATCACGCCCAGCAGCGCGACGAAGCCGAAGGGCTTGCCGAACAGCAGCAGCGCGGCCACGACGCCAATCAGGCCGAGCGGCGCCGTCAGCACGACGATGAAGGTCCGCGCGAAGTTCTTGAGCTGGATCATCAGCAACAGCAGCACGGCGATGATCATCAACGGCATTTCGGCATTGATCGACGTCTGGCCCTTCACGCTTTCTTCGACCGCGCCGCCCACCTGAATGCGATAGCCGACCGGCAGCCGGGCGGTTTCCGCCGCGAGCGCACGTTCAATGTCGTGGGTCACGTCGATGCCCTGCGCGTCGCCGCGCACGTCCGCCTGCACCGTGATGGTCGGCTGGCGGTCGCGTTGCCAGATGACGCCGTACTCGAGCGTATTGCGCACGTGGCCGAGCGAACCGAGCGGCACCGGGCCGTTGGGCGTCGGAATCGCGAGACTGGTCAGCTGCGCCGGATTGACACGTTCGCTCTTTGGCGCACGCAGATCGACGTTGATCAGCTTGTCGCGCTCGCGGTACTGCGTCACCGTGTAGCCCGATAGCGTCATCGCGAGGAAGTTCGACACGTCTTCCGACGTGACACCAAGCTGGCGCGCGCGGTTCTGATCGATCTCGAACGAGATCGAGCGCTCCGCCGGCTCGTCCCAGTCGAACTGGACGTTGCGCGTGCGGGGATCGGCGCGGACCTTGTCCGACACCGTCTGCGCAATCGATCGGACGGTCGCGATATCGTCGCCGCTCACGCGGAACTTGATCGGGAAGCCGACCGGCGGACCGTTCTCGAGCCGGGAGACGCGCGCTCGCACGCCGGAGAAGTCCTTCTCGAGTTTGCCGTCGAGCCAACGCATCAGTTCCTCGCGGTTTTCCACGCTTTTTGCGGTAATCACGAACTGCGCGAAATTCGGTTGTTGAAGCTGCTGGTCGAGCGTCAGGTAAAAACGCGGCGCGCCGGTGCCGACGAAGTCGACGAAGTGGTCGATCTCGGCTTTGCCGTCGAGCACCTTTTCCAGGCGCTTCGCTTCACGCAGCGTCGCTTCGAACGAGGCGCCTTCCGGCAATCGCAGATCGACCAGCAGTTCCGGCCGTTCCGAGTTCGGGAAGAACTGCTGCGGCACGCGCGTGAAGGCCAGCATGGAAATCGCGAAAAGCACGACGGTGACGCCGAGCACGACCCATCGACGCTCGACGCACCACGCAACCCATCCCGACAGGTGCCGGTAGAAGCCGGTGTTGCCGATTTCATGCGGATCATGGTGCGCACCGCCGGGTTCAGGCTTGCGTTCCGGCAGCAGGTGATAACCCAGCAACGGCACCAGCACGACGGCCGCAAACCACGAAACGATCAGCGCGATGGCCGACACTTCGAAGATCGAACGCGTGTATTCGCCCGTGCTCGATTTGGCGAGCGCAATCGGCAGGAAGCCGCATACGGTGACGAGCGTGCCTGTGAGCATCGGAAACGCCGTGCTGGTATACGCGAACGCTGCCGAGCGCGCCCGGCTCCAGCCTTGCTCCAGCTTCACCGCCATCATTTCGACGGCGATGATCGCGTCGTCGACGAGCAGGCCCAGCGCGAGCACGAGCGTACCGAGCGAAACCTTGTCCAACCCGATATTGAACATGTGCATGCAAAGCGCCGTCACCGCCAGCACGATCGGAATCGTGATCACGACGACCATACCGGTGCGCAAGCCGAGCGAGACGAGGCTCACGACCAGCACGATCGCCACCGCTTCGCCAACCGATCTCACGAACTCATCCACCGAGTGCTTGACCGCGTGCGGCATGCTCGAAACCGCCGCGAGTTTCAGACCCGCCGGCAACGTGGCCTGCAGTTCGGCGGCTTTTGCGTCGAGCGCCTTGCCGAGGTCGATCACGTCGCCGCCCTTTTGCATCGTCACGCCGATGCCGAGCACCGCCTGGCCGCCGACGCGCATCTGGGTCGCCGGCGGGTCGTCATAACCGCGTGTGATCTTCGCGATGTCGCCCAGCCGGAACGTGCGCTTGTTGATGGTGATCAGCATGTCGGAGAGCGCCTGCACATCCTTGAGCGCGCCGCTCGGCCGCACGAACACGCGGTCGTCCGCGGTCGTGATGGTGCCGACGGGCGCCACGGCATTCTGTGCGTCGATCGCCTGCGCGAGCTGTTGCGGCGTGATCGAAAGCCGCGTGAGCTGCGCATTCGATATCTCGACGAAGATGTGCTGATCGGGGTCGCCAAAATAATCGACCTTCGCCACACCGGGTACGCGCAGCAGGACTGTGCGCAGCTCGTCAGCGTAGTCGTGCAGTTGCGCCGGCGAAAAGCCGTCGCCTTCAAGCGCATAGATGTTGGTGTAGACGTCACCGAATTCGTCGTTGAAAAACGGGCCGACGGTTCCCTTCGGCAGCGTCGCGGCAATGTCGCCGACCTTCTTGCGCACCTGATACCAGGTTTCCGGCACTTCCTTGACGGGCGCGGAGTCCTTCATGGCGAAGAAGATCATCGACTCGCCAGGCCGCGAGTAGCTCTTGATGTTGTCGATGTTCGGCGCGGCCTGTAGCTGGCGGCCGATCCGGTCCGTGATCTGTTCCTGCACCTCGCGCGCACTCGCACCAGGCCAATAGGTCTTGATCACCATCGTGCGGAAGGTGAACGGCGGGTCCTCCGACTGCGCGAGTTTCGTATAGCCGATCACGCCGAACAGCGTGGCGAGCCCGATCAGAAAGATCACGAGCTGCTGGTGACGCAGCGCCCAGGCGGAAAGATTGAAGCTGCCTTCGCCAGATTTGTCTGCGCCGGAAGACGGGACAGGCGCGCTCTCGCGCACGGGTTCTTGGTCACGGGAGTTCATGACGGGAAATCCTCCCGATGCAGGGGCGCCACCACCTGCACGTGCTGGCCCGTGCTAACGGCGTGTACGCCCTGCACCACGACGCGGTCGCCGTCGCGGAGGCCCGATGCGATGGAGACCGTGCGCTCGTCGTATCGCTGCACCGTCACAGGACGCAGCTCGAGTGTGTCGGTGCCGGTACGCACCACCCAGACAGCGGGGTGCTCGCCCTGATGAAAGAGCGCCGTCACCGGCACAGTGAACGGCTGTGCGCCCGACGCGTCACCGGCGACATCGAACGCAACGGTGGCCGTCATGCCGAGGCGCACTGCAGGGCTGGGCGCGTTCAGGGTGAGCTTGACGCGCCAGGTGCGGCTTTGCGGATCAGCGCTAGGCGACACCTCGCGCACGCGGGCCTCGAAGGTCTTGCCGGGTAGCGCGGGCAGCGTTACGCGCGCCATGCTGCCGACTGTCAGCGAGCTCAGCGTGCGCTCGGGCGCGTCGCAGACGATGTCTACGTCGCCCGTCCAGTCGAGGTGATAGATGGATTGGGTTGCCTGAACGTTCTGGCCCGTGTCGGCGTCCTCCGAGGTAATCACGCCGTCGTGGTCCGCAGTCAGCGTCGCATAGCGCAGATTGTCCGAGGCGAGCGCCATCTGGGCGAGCGCCGAGTCGCGCTGCGCAACAGCGGATGCGTACGCGTCCTGCGTCTGTTCGAGCTGCGCCGGTGCAATCAGGTTTGCCTGCGCCTGCGCCTGATCGCGATCGAGCTGCTGCTTCGCGTAGACGAACCGGTGTTCGGCGGCATCGAGCTGCGCTCGCGCGTTGGCCAGGTTACTGCGCAGATCGGTCGGGTCGAGCAGCGCAACAACCTGCCCCGCCTTGACGGCGTCGCCGAGGCGAACGCGCCGTTCGATGATCTTGCCGCCCACTCTGAATGAAAGCGCCGTGGAGTAGCGCGCCTGCACCTGAGCCGGCAGCGACGCACTTGCCGTGCGTCCGTCAGCGTGGACGGCCAGGGCGACCACGGGCTTCAGCTCTGGAGCGGCGGCTTCGCGCTGGTGGCATGCCGCGAGCATGACCGCGCAGCAAGCCGCAAGCACCATGCGTGCGCACTGCGGAGATTGGACGAGGGAAGGTAAGAAGCGACGCGCAGGCGCCTGCGCGATAGGGCCGGAATGTTTCACGATGTTCACAAGACGGGTGATAACCCAGGTAAGAAAGTTTCCCGATGCCGTGCAAACCCGAGTGCCAGCAAGCACGGTTCGCTATCAGCGCGGACGCATAAAACAAGCTTCGTTGATACGTTAGTGCTACTTATCGACGTGCATGTCGGTACTTGCCATCTCGATGTGCCGCCACGCAACCAGTACGTGGGGCAGCGCCCGTTCATGCGTACCGCCCGGTGATCTGCTGGTCTGTCAGTTCCGGCCGAGGACTTGGGATCGACCGCTAACGGAATTTTTTCGCTCCGTCGGCATCGTTGGGTCCTTCGTTCGTCCGGTTGTCGGCGGCTCGGATGAGATTAGACCCAATACTGAGCATATTGTCAACTATGACATAAAAATCTAGAATCCAGACATCGAATAACCACGACTACGGAGCCGACATGCCACAAGCCCCCAAACCGCGCGCGAGCCGCGGACGCTCTCTCAAGGCGCCAAGTGCGTCCCGCGACCCGATCAATCGAAGCTATCCGCGCGGTGCCCGTCGCAAACGCGAGACGCGCGCGCGCCTGCTCGACGCTGCGCTGAAACTGGTCGCGGCCAAGGGTTTGAGCTCCGTCACGATTAACGAAATCACCGAGGCAGCCGACGTCGGGTTCGGCTCCTTCTATAACCACTTCGAATCCAAGGAAGGCATCTTCACGGCGCTCATCGAATGGCTGTTCGAGGAATTTGCGGATACGCTCGATCGCCTCGCCGCGGGGTTGTCCGATCCAGCGGAAGTGATCGCCGTCTCAGTCCGTCACACGCTCCTGCGGGCCTACCGCGAGCCAGTTTGGGGGCAACTTCTCATTCGCGAAGGTTTGTCGTCGCGCCTGCTCAGCAGGGGTCTCGGCCTGCGCCTGCTGCGCGATAGCGAGAAGGGCATTTCAGAAAGGCGTTTTGTGATCGCGGACCGGTTCATGTCCGTTATCACCGTGATTGGCACGGTGCTCGCGGGAATTGCCGCCGAACTGCAACTGGCCATCTCGTCGAAGCGGACCGTTCGTGCGCGAAAGGTGCTTCGCTCGAAGGAGGAGAAGTTTGCCCAGCGAACCGCCGCCATTGTGTTGCAGGCGTTCGGTCTCACACGTGTAGAGGCCGAGCGGATCGCGCGACGTCCACTGCCCACCGTTCCCGATGCTCCGACCTTGCCGTGACAGTGCAACTAGCGCGGCGTTTCCGCGCCATCGCAGGTGCGGCCGCCCGGTGCGGTGTCGGGTTGGTGGGTAGGCGGGGCAGGTGCCCG
Source organism: Paraburkholderia sp. MM5482-R2 (assembly GCF_050436125.1). Taxonomy (NCBI): domain Bacteria; kingdom Pseudomonadati; phylum Pseudomonadota; class Betaproteobacteria; order Burkholderiales; family Burkholderiaceae; genus Paraburkholderia; species Paraburkholderia sp. MM5482-R2. Next base: position 503,366 of record NZ_JBNDLP010000004.1, read on the forward strand.
GACATCGAATCGGGCGATCGCGATGCCGGTCAGCCCTGGTAAAGCGCACTCGCGAGATAGCGGTGGCGCAGTTCCCGCAATGCCGATGCGAGGATGGCGCTGACCGGCAACGCGAGCAGCACGCCGAAGAATCCGAACAGCCGCCCAAACGCCAGCAACGCAAAGATGACCGCGAGCGGATGAAGGCCGATGCGCTCGCCAACCAGTCTCGGCGTCAGCACAAAGCTTTCAAGAATCTGGCCGACGCCATACACCGCGACCACCACGGCCAGGCCATACCAGTCACCGAATTGCAGCAGCGCCGCGAGGAGCGCGAACGCGAGGCCGGTCGCAAAGCCGATGTAGGGAACGAATACGGCAAGCGCGCTAAACAGGCCGACGGGCACCGCCAGATCCAACCCTGCAATCGTCAGCACAGCCGGGTAGAACACCGCGAGCACTGCAATCACCAGCAGTTGCCCGCGAAGGTACTGCGACATCATGCAATCGATCTCTCCGACGAATTCCCGTGTCTTGCCGAGCCAGCGCCGCGGCACGAAGCTCGCCATGCGCGCGAACGCCTCGTGCCTGTCATAGAGCAGATAGAACAGGACGAGTGGCAGCAGCACCGCATTGCTCACGACATTGATCATCACGTTGCTGCTGGTGCGCAGGTACTGCCATACGGCAAGCATCGCGCCCTGCCCGTCCGCTTTGAGACGGGCCGCCAGCACCTCGCGGATATTCGTCACATCGAGCGAATAATTCAGTCCCAGAAAAGCCAGACGCGGCTTCAGCCATCCATCGAGTTTTGCGACGATAAATGGAATTTGCCTGATGAGTTCCGGCCCTTCCTTCTGGACAACTACGCACATGAGCAGCATGACGAGTGCGACGGACAGAGCAAACAAAGACATCATCACCAGCGCCGCAAGGCCGCGCGGAACGCGATGGCGTACCAGCCACTCCACGCCCGGCTGCAAAATGTATGCGACGAGCGCACCGAGCAGAAACGGCGTGAGAACGGCACGCAGGTTCCATAGCAACACGCCGGCCGCTAACGCAACGGCGCCCCAAAACAGAGATTGACGATGGTATACAGTCATAAGCGCCCCCACTGGGCGAGTGATCGAGTGGCTTTCGTCGTTGAGCCGAAGCATCGGCGGAAGTGTTTGTCTTAACCGCAGGAGCCGGCGATGCCGGGTCGCCGCGCGGCGCATCCGTCAGATCGGCGTCGCGCCGCTAGCCGCGCTGTGGGTACGCCTGTCGTCACCGTGCTGGCGCGACGGGTCTTGCGGCGTCGCCGGTTTACTGGTGCCTGTCTGCGATTGGCCGCCGGGTTGCCCGGTGACTTCGATCCACAATGGACGCGCCATCGGATCGGGCGGCGACATCATTGCCGGTGCTGGCATCGCGGGAACGACAATCGCGATGACGCGCGGCGTGGGCATCACGGTCGTGGAACAACCGCAGACCGTCGCAACAAGCGGGAACGAGCACAGCAAGGCGAAAAAGAAGCGCGATCGGCGCGTCATTCCTGCCGCCGATGCAGCGAATCGTTCAGGTCTGGTTGAGCAGTCATGGGTGACATCTCCACGGTTGATTCAGCGTGCGCTGGCATTGCGGCGACTCGCCTACAGCAACTTCGGGGACGGGCCATTATGTGATAATATTATCACATTCGCGCGATTGGTCAATATTGATTCTAAAAATCGAGCCGCGCTGCATCCGCCATCGGCGGTACGCCGTGCGCTGCGCTGCCGGTCCGACTCCCGGCCAGTTCGCAGACGCGCAGCGGGCTCAGTGCGTCAGGACGCTCGGGTGCGCGGCGAGGCGCTCGACCTCGAGTAGCGCCTGACCAAGCACATCGATAGCTCCATTCGTGGTGGAGGCCGTAGCAGCGCTGCGCAACGCGTGCTGAACGATGTCGTGAATGACGTCCGTGTTCGATGAACCGGCGTGGAGCGTAAGTTGGTGTGCCATAAGTATTCCTGCGTAAAAACGAAGCCCGTTTCGTGTGGACGCAGTATAAGCAAAGCGCGCCGCCATTCGACGCGCGCAATTATGAGTTGCGAGATCTTCAATACACGGTTTGCGTGAATCGCGAATCGCTGACATAAGAACAGCAAGCGGACGTATTCCGATACCCAAGTAGCGTCTTGTCGACGAACGGCGATGGAAACGCGCATGCTCGACGGCTGATCTCGTTTGTGCAACGACCAGCGGATACCGTCGAAGCGAATTGCTGCGTGTCATTCAGACAGTCCGCACCGCCCTTGCCTCCGGACACACTAAAGAAGCACACACTGCTTCAGCGCAATCGGCTACAAGCTTGCAGCGACGGCAACTATCCGTTGCCCCGTAGATGCTTGTAAGCCGACCGTAAATGACTAGACTGGCACCAACGAACTGGCAAACAGCACTCATGCCTCGCCAGACCGTTGTTCCCCAAACACCGCGTCTCCTGAATCCGACGCTCGATATTGAGTCTGATCATGCCAAAGTCGAAGACCTTCATCCCCGTCCCTGTTGTCGCGTCGATCTTGTCCTTCTCGACCGCCGCATTCGCTAGCAGCAGCGGTCCCCAAACCTATGAGCAAGCGGCTGTGCAACCGGTTCAGCGTCAAACGGTCGGCTACCATGACCACACGGGCGCCAATACACAACATGCAATGGACTTTCAGGCGGTGTTAGCCCGCGTGGAAGCCCAGCGGCAAGCGTTCAACAACTACGGCGGGGTGACTAGTTCGTCGGCTTTCCTCCCGTCAGACAACGTAGCGTCGGGTAGCCCCGTCGACTTCAGTACCGCAACAGCGTCCTGGCGTTACAAGGCAACCTTGGCCGCGCGTTGATACGGCTCGCGGCTGCTATTCGCGTCAAAACCAAGACAACCAACTGTAGAGAATTGAAATGAAAAAGACCTTCCTTGTACTGTTCGCCTTCCTTACCAGCACATCCGTGCTTGCGCAAAGCAATCTGCCGCAGCAATTGCCGTCGCAGCAGCCAGCGTCCGCCGGGCAACCGTCCACGAAGCAGCTTTCACAGGGTGGACCGCAGCTTCCGCAACCTCCACAGCTTCCACAGATTCCGCAACTTCCGACACAAGCGTCGACGCAAGTCCCGACCCAGCTTTCGAAATAACCCCGTATGGCTGCGCAACCCGCGCAGCCATACCTGGGAGACCGGCGATTGTCGCGGCTACCCGGATTCTGTTCATCGCCGTAGGCGCATGTGATGCACGACGGCGTTTGCCGGCGATTCGTTCATGACGTCGGCAAATCGCTGGCCGCGAGACCCTGGTTGGTTGAGCAATAGACTGCTCTCAACCCTTCCTCAGCAATTCGATGAGGCGCGCGCACAGGTCGCGGACATCACGCATGGACTGCGTGTCGCGTGCGAGGGCTGCCGACGCGATGAAACGGACGATGCCGGGTTGCCGGCAAATCGAACCACAGCCCGGAGGCAGCGATGGAATGCCATGAGCGCTTCTGGAGAAACGCTGTCCCCGAAATCCGTAGGGGACGTCGCAGTATCCGAACACTATGTGGCGTCGTGCGCTGTCCTTCAATGCCGGGTAACGGACATCACGGATAGCGCTGCGCGCGCCACAGCCGGTGCGAAACTTTAGGCTCTCGTCCTTTGCCAGCTTGCTGGTTCGGCTCTGTACGCAACTCATGCATTACCAACACCCTGCGCGCCCGTTAAGGGCCCCTGGCCCGACTATGATGGAGATGGGCACGCGCTTATCATGCCCTTCACGCGCTGCCCGGGTGTAATTCAGCGGCCGGCACAGGTAACGATGCCGGCCTCTTTGTATCTACGAAGCACTGATCACCGGTGTGGCCGCCAGTACGCGCACCGGAATCGACTTCGCGCCCGGCACCTTGCTCTCTTTCGCGTAGTGCCATAGCGGCAGCAGCGGATTGCATTCCGGGTAATAGCCGCCGATGCATCCCTGCGGCACGTCGAACGGCACGACGGTCAGTCCGTCGACGTGCCGCTCGACGCCGTCGTCCGCGATCGTCTCGAGGCAGATGCGGTCGCCGTGCGCGAGTCCGCGCTTCTCCATGTCGGCCCGATTCATCAGAATCACCATGCGCGAACCCTTGATGCCTCTGAAGCGGTCGTCGAGGCCATAGATGGTCGTGTTGAACTGGCTGTCGCTGCGCAAGGTCATCAACCGCAGCGAATCGGGCTCACGCGCGGGCATGTCCGGATCTTCGCCGATCGCAGTCGGCACCATGAATTCGGCCTTGCCGCTTTTGGTCTTCCACTTGCGCTCCCGCGCCGGCAGCGGCCGGATCACGCCGCCGGGTGTCCACATGCGCGCCTCGAAATCACCGAACATCTCGGGCCATGTCTTCGACATCTCCAGACGCACGCGCGAATAGTCGTCGCGCCATGCATCCCAGTCGACGCTCGAACGCTCGCCGAGCGTCGCCTTCGCGATGCCCGCGACGATGAACGGCTCCGAGCGGATCGTCGGCGCGGCCGGTTCGGCCATGCCACGCGAGCCATGAAAGTGCGCCGTGCTGTCTTCCATCGACACCGCCTGCGCGCCGCCCGCCTGCCGGTCGATCTCGATACGGCTCAGACACGGCAGCAGATACGAGCGCTGGCCGTGCACCAGATGGCTGCGATTGAGCTTGGTCGCCACGTTGACGGTCAACCCGAGCGCGGCCCACGCCGGTTCGGTGCGCACCCGGTCGGGCACCGAGCGCACGAGGTTGCCGCCGAGGTTGATCATCGCGTTGACCTTGCCGTCGAGCATCGCCTCGAAGGCCTCGACGATGTTCATGCCTTTCTCGCGCGGCGGCTCGAACGAAAACTGGCTGGCCAGTTGATCGAGCGGCGCGAGCTCCGGCTTTTCGGTGATGCCGACCGTGCGCTGCCCTTGCACGTTCGAATGCCCCCGCACCGGCGACGGCCCCGCGCCCGGCTTGCCGATATTGCCGCGCAGCAGCAGCAGATTGCACAGCATGCGCACGTTCTGCACGCCCATTCGATGCTGCGTGAGCCCCATGCCGTAATGGATGATCACCGCGTTTGCCTTCATGTACTCGTCGGCGGCGGCCTGGAGCGCGTCGCGCGGCAATCCGCTCACTCGCTCGATGTCGTCCCAGTTCGCGTCGCGCGCGTACTGAGCGAATTGCTCGTAGCCGTTCGTATGCTCGCGGATGAAATCGACGTCGACGACGCGCGCGTCGCCCGTGCTCACCGCGCGATCGTCCGCTTCGATGACGAGCTTGCAGATGCCGAGGATCGCGGCGGTATCGCCACCCGTCTTCACCTGGTGATATTGCGTGCTGATCTGCGTATCGCTGGGTGTGAGCATCTCCAACGCTGACTGCGGGTTTGCGAAATGCAGCAGCCCCGGCTCGCGTAGCGGATTGAACGTGATGATCGGCACGCCGCGTTTGCGCGCGTCCTGCAACTGATGCAGCATGCGCGGGCTATTCGTCCCGACGTTCTGGCCGAAGAAAAACATCAGGTCGGTCTTCTCGAAGTCGTCGAGCGAGACCGTACCGACGCCCACGCCAATCGCTTCCTTGAGGCCGACGCTGGTGCTTTCGTGGCACATGTTCGAGCTGTCGGGCAGATTGTTCGTGCCGTACATGCGCGCGAAAAGCTGCAGCATGTACGAGGTTTCCAGCGAAGCGCGGCCCGACGTGTAGAACACCACGCTGGCCGGGTCCAGCGTGCGCAGTTCGGCGCCGATCGCATCGAATGCTTGCTGCCACGGCACCGGCACGTAGCGGTCGGTAGCCGGGTCGTAGCGCAGCGGCTCGGTCAACCGCCCCGCTTCCTCGAGATCGTGGTCGTGCCATTTGGCGAGCTCGCTGACCGTGTGGACCTCGAAGAAATCGGGCGTTACACGTTTGGCCGTCAGATCCCACGCGGTCGCTTTCGCACCGCTTTCGCAAAACTCGAACGTATGCGGATCGGCCGGCTTCGCCCACGAGCAGCTGACACACATGAAACCGTCGGGCTTATTCTGATGCATCAGAACCTGGCTATCCTTCAGCGGTGCTTTTTCCTGCAGCAGGATTGTCGCCACCGCCTTGACCGACCCCCATCCGCCCGACGCGTAGGGATACGCGTCGCTTTTGTCTTCCTTGTTCATGAGTCCACCCGTTTGGCCATAAATGTCACGTCATGACGTATTAGCACATCGCGTTCCCGGCTGCGGCGGCGCGTCGCGGTACGATGTTTGCTGCGTCGCAGGCTGACTCGCCGTGCCGCAAGCCAACCGCCAACTTCATGACCGACACCTCCATCCCGCGCGACACGTCCGACCGTCTGAACGCGATGCGCAGGACGTTGCGCGAAGTGTTCGGGATCAGCCGGCTGCGCCCGGGCCAACGGGACATCATCCGCAGCGTCATTGCGGGCGCGTTCCCGGCAACGCATCGAACTCGTCGTCGTCGATGAAGCGCACTACGTATCGCAGTGGGGCCACGATTTTCGGCCGGCATTCCTGCGCATCGTCCGCGCGGAACGCGCCATGCTGCTCCTCGCGCGTACCGCTGTCCGCGATCATGGGGCGTGCGTTTGCGCGCCCGAACCGGAGCCCTGCCATGAAAACGCTTGAGTACAAAATCGGTTCTCCGTGGTATCAGGCCACCCGTGCGACGCTACGCCGAGCCGTCCCATCGGGGCTGTTGGCCGGCTGCATGTCGGCGGCAACAGCCGCGGCGGCATCCACGGACGCATCGGGCAGCCCGCTCGCGCCGATCAATGCCGTCACCCACTGCCTGTGGCCGCAACGCGCGCTGCGTGAACGCGGCTTCAGCATCCGGCATACGGTGACCGGCTTCGCGATCCATCAGGCAGCCGCGATCTTCTGGGCAATGATGTTCGAGCAACTGGTTGACCGGATGGCCGGCCCCGACCCGTCGCGACGGCCCGGCGCGACCGCGGTGGCCGCGGCCACGACCGTGGCGAGCGCGTATGTGGTCGACTACAAGGTGGTGCCCAACAGGCTTACCCCTGGATTCGAGGCGCACCTGTCGTGCCGCTCGCTCGGGAACGTCTACGTGGCGCTCGGCGCGGGCCTGCTCGCGGCCGCGCTGCTGCGGCGGCCGGATCGATGAAATGCGCTCGCGCAAAAAAGAGCCACCAGCCTTCAACCGGCATGGTCGCCGCAAGCGCATTTGAGAACGATGTCCCCTGGAATCCAAACGGAGGACAAAGGCAGTATAGGAAACGCGCCCCGCCGCGCACGATGCCTCGGCGAGGCGCAAGACGTGAGCGATCCGCGAAGCACCGGGCGCGCGCGCAAGCCTGCGAGCATCACGCCATCTGCTCCGCCGGCACCGCCACCGAACGTCCCGCGAGCCGCTCGAACTCGTCGACGTCGTGGCTGCAAAAAATCGTCAACGCGGGGCTCGCCCGCTTCGCCAGATCACGCAGGCGGCGCTGGTTGTACAGTCGCGCCGCGCGATCCTTTTCGAGCATGCACTGATAGAAGCGCAAACCGGGTGCGCAATGCGGGCGCACCGGGTCGAGCTCGCCGCTGTCGAAATAGGCGTCGCCCGCGAGCAGCAACCAGCCGCCATCGCCGTGTACCGCGACGCCCGCGTGACCATAGGTATGGCCTCGCAACGGCACGAGCGCGATCTCGCTCGCGAGTTCTTCGATGGGATGGACCTTGGCGAAGCCCTCCCAACGCTCGGTGTACTGCGGCGAATGCACGCGCCACATGTTCTGATACGACCACTGCTGCGGCCTGAAGCGCTGCCGGTCCAGCCACGTCTTCTGCTGCGCCGCGTATTGGCGCTCGCTCGCGAGCATGTGCACCGTCGCGTGCGGAAAGTCGTCGAGCCCGCCCGCATGGTCGGAATCGAGGTGCGTCATCACGATATGGCGCACGTCGGCCGGGTCGAAACCGAGCCGCTCGATCTGCCTGATCGCCGTCATTTCATTTCGGAACTCAGGCTTCAGCAGCCTCAGGAAGAATTTGCCGAGGCGCGAATAGGGATCGGCGACATCGCGCAAACCGAAACCGGTATCGACGAGCACGAGCCCCGCCGGACTTTCGACGAGCAGACAATGGCAGGTCAGATGCCCGCGGCGGATCAGCGAATCGGGGTGGCCGTTGAACAGCTTGCCGCACAGCGGGCAAGTCGAAATGCAGTTCAGATGGTGCACTTTCATGCCGCACTCCCGGTCACGGTGACTGCATTCCTGCTTGTCGCTTCCGCGGCAGCCGTCGCGCGGCACGACCGTATGCGTCATTCAGCGAACAGATCCAGTCCGAATACCTCGACGTGATCGTGCAGCAGCGACGACACATAGCCCGGCGGCCGCCCGGCCTCGCCGCTCTCGCGCTTGACCGAAATTCGATAGCTATGGCCGTTCGGCACGTCGGACAAGCTGTATTGCCGGATCTGCTGCAGGCCGAGCGCGGGCACATCGACCGCAATGCCGATGTACTGGCCCGGCTCGAAGTTCGCGACCGGCTGTTCGTCCTTCGGTTCGAGAATGAACGACGTGATGACGCTGCTCTCGGGCCGCTTCTCCTTGACGACGAACGTGCGCCATCCGGTCCAGCCGCCTGGCTGCGATGCGCGCGTTTCGCGCAATTCGGATTCCATGCCCATCAGCACGTCCGCGAGATTGCCGTATGCCTGCGCCCACGCGGGGATGTCGTCGGTCGCGGCGTCACCGAGCACGTCCTTGATCGCGCCAGGCAAATGTTCGCCGACGATCGGATAGTGCTCCGCTTTCACGTCGAGGCTCGCGTGCTTGTTGGCGCCTCGAAGTGCCGTCTGCAGAAAAGTTGAATGATCGTATAGCCGTGCGCGGCCAGAACCGGGGCCGTGGCCTTGACGATGTCCTTGGTTTTCCGCGTGAGCATTTCTTTCCTCCTGCAATAGGACGACTGGTTGCCTCGCTCGTGCGCGTAAATGGTGGGGTGGAATTGTCCGATCGCCGCATACCCCTTCAAGCGTATCCAGGCGACCATGCTCCTCCAACCGATGCTCGCTGTCCACAAGCTGAAGGCCATGGACACGCCCGAGCAAACGCGCGCGCCGCGACACGTCCAACATCGGTCGTCCGATTGCAGACGAACGCGGGCCGGTCAGGAACGTGCCGTGCGCGCCGACACGCGCTGGGAGCGTTTCCGTCAAGGTCCGAAAAACGTGTTGCAGAATTTGCCGGCCACATTGCACGTCTGTTGACCCGAAGGCTGCACATCGGTGCGCTCGGCCGACGTCGCGCATCCACCCATCATGGCGACGGCAAATGTCATCACGAGCGTTCCGCGCAGCGCTGCCGCGCGCCGATTCTTCGCTGCGTGAGCCGCGTTGCGATCACCATCGCAACGCGCGGATGCGCCGCGCTTGCGTGCATCGGTAGCGCACGAGCCTTGTCCGACATCAGGCATTTCGCTCTCCCTCGCGATAGTCACCACGTTCATCGTGCCACGCACAAAGGGATTTCCAACGAGGGTACCCGAGCGCCGGCGCGATCACCACACCGCCTTTTGCTATTTTGATCCAGATCAGAAGTCGACCGGCTAACCGACGACGGCGCGAACTTCATTTGCACACGCTGTCATCACGACGTCACACCAACAGTCGAGCGTAGAAGCAATCCGGCGCGTCGGTTCGTCGAATGTGGGTCCCGCAAACTGCGGCGCGAGAGTGGACGGGGCGGTCCACAATGCGGCTGTCTCCGACAACTCACTGCGATGTACTTTTTTTTTTGCAAATGCGAGCATGCTGAATCCGGCGTTTTCGGACATGTCATCAAGCCGGTATGACTTACTGTGAACGACGAGTAAGCTGGAGATAACAAAACGGGGAGAGAACCTGTGAAAGCTGCGCGTAATCACAACGACGTCACAACGAAATTGACGCACATCAGCGCGATTGTCCAGCGCCTCGAACGACTCGTTCAATGCGACCGAGTCGACTGGCAGGGCACGGGAATTGCGACGCCGGCTTACTGGCGCGCGCGCATCGAGGCCAACGCCGAACTGCCCCCGGCGCTGCAGCCGCAAGCGCGGCTCGCTACGCTCGAAGCACGGAGCCAGCGCCGCTCGAGCGCGCAAGGCGGCAATTAGCGCCGCGCCCGTCGCGCATGATCATCGCGCACCGGCACGATCACACACTCACGCGACGAAGGACATGATGATGAGGCGGACCTACGAATACCACGGGTTCACGATCGAGGTGACCGTCGAGGCGGATTTCACGTTGCGCCCCGCCGGGCGCGCGGCGGTACGCACACGCTACGCGGCGGTCGTTCACATCTATCAGGCGGGCGCTGCGGTCGCAACGTTCTCGCCGCTGCGCGTCGACATTGGAGGCAGCCGGCCGTTCGACACCGAGGCCGATGCGTTGATGGGCGGATATAGCGCGGCGCGGCGAATCGTCGACGACCTGTTCGCCCGTGCGGCGGATGCCGCGGACTCCGCGTTGAGCGCCCTCACGAGCAGCAACGCACTCCGCTCGCGGCAGCCGGCACCGCGTTGATCGATTGCTGGGCAGCGGGAATGGCGCATGCGGTATCCGCCGGCACCCTTTCCCTGGAGAAACGCCATGTCCAATGACGCCTCATCGCTGTCGCCGTCGATTACGTCGATGATCCGCCTCGACCATATGCACGTGCTCGCCGCTTCGCACCGATACCACGCGTCCACGCCGTGGTGGCGCAAACGCGCGATCGTCAACGGCGTGTGCGACGCGCTCGATATCCACGCGCAGCTCGAGGAGGAAATTTTCTACCCGGCGCTCGACCGCGCGCTCGGCAATGACGAGGCACTGAGAAAAAGCCGTCCCGAGCACGACGAGATGCGCGCAACGATCGCGAAGCTGCGCGGGATGGGCCCCGAAAACGCCGCCTACGACGGGCTCTTTTATCAACTGATCCGCGAAGTCGCTCATCATGTCGCCGACGAGGAAACCATCCTGCTGCCCGACGCCGAGCGCGTGCTGAAGAACGAACTGCAGTCGCTCGGCGCCGCGATGACGCGCCGCCGGATGCAGTTGCTCGGAGAGCGCCCGATGGACATTGCGGTGAATGCCGCGGGCACGTTTCCGATCGCCACGCTGCTGCTGGGATCGACTGTATTGTTCGCGTTGCGGCATTGGCTGCCGAGGTCGCGTCGCGCGGCACAGACGCGGCGTCAATGGAACTAGCACACACTACTGACACCACGGGGCGCCGCCCGCGATCGCGCATCAACGATTAGGGCGCGATGCACCCGGCGTGCGCCCGCGCCGCTGTTTCGTCTTCGCCGGCTCACCCGGCTCGACGAGCCCGGCCGCAACGCGGCGCGCGGTTTCGGCCGCGATGTCGAGCGCGTCGTCCCATGACACGTGGCCGCACGTCCCGCGTCGCTCGAAGATCGTGTGATGCTCGCCGCCACGCTCCGTCACGACCACGACCCACTGGAAGGCGCCTTCCGAATCCCGGATGACGGTCCAGCTTACGAGGAAGTCGGCAATCTCTATCTTCTGCAGGCGCATGTCCGGCTCGCTGTCGATCCGCTTCGTCGACCGGCTCTGTCCGAGTGTACGCATGGCAGGAGGTCCTTCGTTTTGGCCCTTCGTTTTGGCCCTTCGTTTTGGCCCTTCGTTCAGGGCCTGGTTCTGCTACAACGTGCCCGGCAGATTGCCGCCGGCATCGGGCTGTTTCGGTTTGTCGTTCATCACGGCTCCCTTGATCGATTCATGTCTGGGCCGAGCAAGCGCTATACCGCATGGCCGCGCGAGAACGAGAAGCATTGGATCGCGCGCATGGGTTCGAGCCTCGTTGCTGGACCGGCAAGCTGGCCCGGCTAGAAACTCATCGCGAATCCGAACGACACCCCGTGCACGTTGCGACCGAACACATAGCGCACCATCGCCCGCGTACGGGTGACGATGACGGGATACCTGCTGCTGTCGAGTTCGAGGCCGACTCCCAGCGACGTGAGGTCGTTGAAACCCAGCACGCCGGCACTATCGCCGAAATAATGCGAGTAAGCGGCTTCCAGCACATAGCGGACCGGCCGGTCCAGCGCGTGCCAGCCGGTGGGCGCGCGCCAGCGCGTCCATAGGCTCACCTGCTGCGCCATGGCCGAGCCCTGAACGGCCTCCGACGAACCGCCGAAGCTGCGCAGGTAAATATCGGTTGCCCGCAGTTCGGCGTCGATTTCGTAGTTTTCGCGGTAATGCTCGTAGTCGAGCATCAGGGAGCCACCATAGCCGTAGGCGTTCAGCGAGCCGTTTTCGAGGAACTGCAGGTTGCTGTCGGTGACACGATTGAAGAGGGTCTGCCCTACCTTCAGGTCACTCGAGACACGCCCAATCGTGCCGTTCAAGATCGGACGGAATACCAGTTCGTCCGTGATGCGGAAATCCCACCCCAGGCCGACCGTGCCACTGAAGGTGTTCCACTTCGTCGGCACCGCACGCTGCTGGGCGCCATCCGTGGCAATGAAGATCGGATCGTAGCGGCTGTAGGCGAGCGTGCCCTCCATGTACAACGGAAACGACCTGCTGAGGGTGAAGCCGCCGCCAAATTGCGTCTGCCCAAAGCCGGGATTACCCGTCAGGCCGTTGTTGACCGACAGGTTACTGGTCGTAACGTCCGGGACTGTCGTGTAGGTCATGATCGCGAGCACAGCGTCTGCGTGCTGCTTTACATTGCCGCCAATCACGGTATTGCTCGACAATTGCCTCGGCGCGACCTGTGCGTGCGAAGGGCAGGACAACAGGTTCAAGGTTAGAGCGGCACACGCCCCAAATGCGCGAAGTGACCAACACTTCCGAAGCGCCGGCATAGTCAAACAACCTCGCCATTTGTCGACGAGATTGCAGGCTCACTTGCAGGGTCATACACGGCATATCCAACGAGCATGACGCGCTCCTGTCAGTCGGCTGATCGTGTTCGTCTTCCGCGAAGTCGCCATCCCGTTGCACAAAAGCACGCGCACGCAACTGATGCAATTCCGACGGGCATTGCGCCGCTCACAGCACCTGGAAGGTCTGCGTTAGTATGTGATAGAAATACCTGAAAGGAAGTAGTACGGCAATACGGGCGATCTTCAGTCGCTTGCGTGGCGTTCGGCGACGAACATCGCCGTCGACTCACGAAACCTCGCAGCCCCACTTTCGCAGGGAGCCTCGTTATGTCCACTCATTCGGTCCCGAACGACAAACCCGTCAAGATCCCCGGCCCGGATCATCCAATCATGATCGAGCACCACCACGCGCGCGTGATCGTCATGGCAGGCGGTCACGTGATTGCCGATACGCACGACGCATTGACGCTGCTCGAAGCCCGCTATCTGGCCGTGCTGTACATCCCGCGCAAGGACGTCGACATGACCCGGCTCGAACGCACGGCGCACGCCACTTATTGTCCGTACAAGGGCGAATGCGCATACTTCTCGATTCCTTCGGCCGGCGAGCGCGGCACCAACGCGGTGTGGACCTACGAGCACCCATACGACGCTGTCGCGCCGATCCGCGAGCACCTTGCGTTCTATCCCGACCGCGTGGATTCCATCACGCAGGAGCCGGCCGCGCACTAGGCGAACGCGCGCGCGTCATGCCGCGTGCGGGCGCGGCGATCGCGGCGACCGGCATGGCGCGAGCGGCACGGACGGCGGCGCCGCCGCGCGGCGGCCGCTGCTTCCACCAATACTGCACGTTCGTGATGGCGCTCGGCCCCGACAGCGGTTCGCAAGGCCTGCTTGAACTCGGCGCGTACGGTTCGACGATGGAAAGTCCACTGCCCCACGTAAACCCGTCGCCTTTGCAATACGTTAAGCCCGGCATGCCACAAGGAGACCTCGACGAGTTTTGCTCGACGCTGCCGCCGCTTTATAGTCAATCGATCAAGGTCAGGCCCGGTGCAGGTGACGGATCAGGCCTTGATTCATTCACTGGGATGACGCCTGGCGGTATTCGACTACCCGACCGGCGAAACGGCAGGGTCTGCAATAGCCCGTGCCATTTTTATGCTTGCCGACTCGCGAAAAATCACGCGCGGAATCGAATCAGGTTCACAGCGCATGCGCGTCGAATGGATCACCCCAAGCTTAACAAGACCTTAACACCTCAGTATTGCCAAATATTAATTTCAGGTCACGCAAATGACTTTTTTACGGTTCAAATTCGTCCCGCACTACCCAAATTCGTTGTCAAACAAAAGGACGAGACATGAAACCGATCACGAAATGGAAGCGTAAGCAAAGCGCAATGTGCGCTGCCGTCGCACTGCTCGCCGGGTTGTACTCGGCAGTCGCAACAGCCGGCTGCGATCACGATCACGATCGCGATCGCGCGTCCGTCAAGCATGTGCTGCTGATCAGCTTCGACGGTCTGCATGAGCAGGACGTCGCGCGTTGCATCGGCGCGAATACGTGCCCTAACCTGGCGCTGCTCGCGAAGTCAGGCACCACCTATACGAACGCGCATACACCGGGACTGTCGGATTCGTTTCCGGGCCTCGCCGCGCTCGTGACCGGCGGCTCGCCGAAGTCCGCGGGGCTGTTCTACGACGTCTCCTACGACCGCACGCTCTATGCGCCTTCCGATACCCATTGCACGGGCCCGACCGGCTGGAATGTCGTTTTCGATGAAACGACCGGCATCGACGGCGAGAACGGCGGCGCGCTGATCCATCTCGACGGCGGCGGCGCGTTCAATCCGCAGGCGATTCCGCATGCGCTCGTCAATGGCGTCTGTACGTCCGTCTATCCGCACAACTATCTGAAGACCAACACGGTTTTCGAAGTTATCAAGGGCAACGTCAACGGCGCGCGCACCGCGTGGGCGGACAAACACGCGTGGGGCTACGACTGGCTCAACGGACCGTCGGGCGCGGGCGTCGACGACCTTTCGCGCACCGAAATAAATTCGATCGATCCAGATACCAATACCTACTACCTCGACACGTACACGCACACGGAGAAGTTCGACAACTACCACGTGCAATCGCTGATCCATGAAATCGATGGCCAGGATTCGACAGGTCAAAAGAACGTCGCGGTGCCGACCGTGTTCGGCGCCAACTTCCAGACGCTGAGCGTCGCGCAGAAGGCCACGGTCGCGTCGGGCGGCGGCTATCTGGATGCGAGCTTCACGCCGGGTCCGCAAGTCGCCGGCGCGATCGCGTATATCGACGACGCGTTGGGACGCGTCGTGTCCGAACTGAAGCAACGCAATCTCTATTCGTCGACGGCGATCATCGTGACCGCGAAGCATGGCCAGTCGCCGACCGATCATTCGAAGCTCGTGAAGAACGGCGATACGCTGACCAAGTTGCTCGAAGCCAACAACTACCTGGATTCGGGCGGCAATTTCGGGCAGGCCGCTACGAAGAGCGGCAACCTCAACGACGGCACCGGACTTGTCGGCACGGGTTTCGTGCAGACCGACGACGTCGGCCTGATCTGGCTGCGCGATCAAAGCCAGGTGTCTTCGGTCGTGAAGACGCTGAAAGCCAATCTGAGCTGCAACGCACCCGGCATTTGCGCGGACGGCCCTCAGGCGTACATCCTGTCCGGCCCGCAACTGGCTAACCGGTTCGGCGACCCGTCGCGCGGCCGTACGCCCGACATCATCGTTCAACCGAACCCGGGCGTCATCTATACGTCGAGCACGTCCAAGGACGAAGAGCATGGCGGCAACGCGCCCGACGACAGCCATCTCGGCCTCGTGATGTACGTGCCTCACACGCATCACGCCGGGCAGGTCAATGACGAGCCGGTGCTGACCACGCAGGTCGCGCCGACGATCTTGCGTCTGCTCGATCTGAAGCCTGAGCTGCTGCATTCGGTCGCGATTGAA
Organism: Paraburkholderia sp. MM5482-R2; assembly: GCF_050436125.1. Classification (NCBI taxonomy): domain Bacteria; kingdom Pseudomonadati; phylum Pseudomonadota; class Betaproteobacteria; order Burkholderiales; family Burkholderiaceae; genus Paraburkholderia; species Paraburkholderia sp. MM5482-R2. Next base: position 519,139 of record NZ_JBNDLP010000004.1, read on the forward strand.
GGAACGCGTGCGCTGCCGGAATTCGATCACAAAGACTAAGCATGGCCGTAGTCCACGTATTTGAGTAGTAAGCTGCGCCGCGATCGGTGTTGGAACGATCGCGGCGCCGTCGTTTTTGCGGGGTCCAGCCGCGCGGACCTCGCGTGCCGGCCCGTGCGAGAATGGGGGCCGCCTGATTCTCGCCAAACAGGCGTGCGTCGATTGCCTGACAAGGAGCCGCTGCCATGAACAACATTGCTCTCGGATGCGTCGCGGTGTTGGGGCTGCTGTTATTCGGCCTCGGCTTGTCGGTATCGATGACGCGTTTTCGCGAACGCACCAATGCGGGCTGCGCCGACGATCCGGCCAACCTGCTGCACAAGCTGGTTCGAGCGCATGGCAATACCGCGGAATGATGACTTCCCGCGCCAGCCCAAAAGAAAATAAGCCCCACAGTCACCCGTGAGGCTTAAAAAAAACCCGCAGCCTGACACCGCGAGTCCTGGTCTTTCAAGCAACCACGCTTACTTCACATTCGGGAAGACCGGCCAGGACGAAGCCTGATCGCACAGCGACAGCTTCGCATTCTGCGAGACGATCGTGGCCGCCGGATTCGTGTCGCCCGCGGCGCCGGCGTCGTCGCTGCCATTGACGGTCAGGTTCAACGTGTTCGTCGGGGTCGTGTACTTGCCCGCGCCGCTCGACGTGTTCGTCAGGATACCGCCCGTGCCGTGAGCCATCGACGAGCCAATCAGGCTCACGTTCGCGCCCAGGTTCAGCGTGGCGTTGGCGGCCTTCGATTGCGTCGAGCCATCGAGCGCGCCAATGTTCACGACAGGCTTGCTCAGGTTCGCAATCGACATCGTGACATCCTTGTCCGCGACCACGTTATCCAGGTTCAGCTGGATAACGCTCTGCGTATTGGCGTATGCCGTGTCGGCATGCAGACCGCGGAAGGTCAGGCCGCCGCCGCCGTTCTTGCCCGCAGTCTTGTTGGCCGGGATGTTCATCATGCGGATGTTGCTGAGGTTGATGTCGTGGAAGCTCGGCACCAGCCACCCCAACCCCGTGTACGAGATCGGATCGGCACTCGGGCCCGTGTAGTACATGTCGAACACGAGGAAATCCTTCACGCCACGCATACATGCGCCGTCATAGTAGATGTTGCTGACGTCGCCGCCGCGTGCCTGACCGCTTTTGATACGCAGCCCCACGACGCCCATATCCGTCGACGAATTGGTGCCGTCGTAGATATTGTCGAAGTAGTTGTCGTAGAAGTGAATGTTTCGGACACCTGCATTCGTCGGGCTGCCGATCGACAGACCATGGCCGTTGTAGTTGTGGTTGTGCGCCACCGTGATGCCGTACGTGCGGTTCGACGAAACGTCGCGGTTACCGTCGATGGCCCACAGCATGTTGGCCGGCGTCGTCGCGCCCTGTGCCGCCGCCGGACGCGGATCCTGCAGACCGCCCTTGAACGCGACGTTGTCGTCGGACGGGCTCAGGAAGTTGTACACGATCGCGACGTTCTTCACGTAGCCGTCGAAGTACACCTGGCCTGCTGACGTCGTCTTGCTGCCCGTGCCGAGAGCCGCGTGTTCCGGACCCGCTGCAACGCTCGGGTCGACACCGTCGGTGTTCTTCACGCCCGTCGAGCTGGCATCGATCGTCGCGCCCGTATAGAGGTGCGAGTACGAACCGCTGACGCCGTCGAAGCCGTCGTTGTTCATGCCGACGCTCGCCTGGTTCGCCGCATCCGGCAGCAACGGCGTGATGATCTTGATGCCCCACACGGTGAGGCCGTCCACGCCGTCGGCTTCGACGGTGAAGAACGTGCTGTTGCGCAACGTGATCTGATACAGCGACAGGTTCTTCGACTGCTGCATCCACAGCACGCCGGGGTTGCCCTGGAAGCTGTACGGGCCGCCGCCGATGTCCTTGTTGCCGTGGTACGAGATATCCCACCAGCTTGCCGGCACCCAGCGTGCGCAACCGCCCGTGCCAGCGGTACAGCCGCCGCCCGTAACCGTGTAGCCGCCTGGGATGCTGGTTGCCTGGCGGTTCACCACATAGGTGACGGCCGGCGTGGTCAGCGTCGTCTTGCCCATCGCGGTGACCACATCGCAAGCGGTGCCTTCCGGCGCAAGCGTGCCCGCGCGGTAAGCGGCGATCGTGTTCGTGCAGCTGAACTTCGGCGTCGTCACGCCCGTGATGTTGTTGCCCGAATACGTGAACGCCTCGGTGACGCCGGTGGCCCAGCGGATCGTCGGATATTGCGGCGACGAGCTGATCAGCGGCATATAGCCACGCGCATCGATCGAGCCCGTGCCCATGATCGACGCGTTGACCGTATGCGTGCCGCGGATCAGCGGATAGCAGTTCTGCATGCCGCTCGTGCCCGCGATGGTCGCCGCGCCCGCGTTGGCGGTGCCGACAGGCGCGGGCAGCCCGGCCGGGTTGTTGATCGCGGCGCCGCAGGTGATCGCGTTCGGCCGATCCTGCGCGGTTTTGTCGTAGACGACCACGTCGCGGCTCGCGAACAGCGTGACGCCGTCGTCGATCCACAGCGTGACCCCCGACGGCAGAACGAGCGGACCGCTCAGGAACGCATTGCCGGCGCCGCCGCTGTTCTTGACGAGACGCACCGCGAACTTGGTGGCCTTGTAGGTCGGGTTCGACAGCGTTTCGCTCGATGCACCCGCGATGTTGACGTTCGGATTATTGGCCGCCTGTTGCGTAGCGGCTGCCTGCTGATCGGCCTGCGTAATCTTCGCGCCGACTTCCGCGTCCACGGCGGCGCCGCACGCGTCGAGCGCGGCCTGGATACGCGCCTGGTCGGGGTTGTTCAGCGCCGTGGTTGCGCCGCCGTAGGTGACCGGCGTCGGATCCGAGGTGAGCGGCAGCGAGCCGTCCGCGTTCTTCACCAGGTTATTGCTTGCCTGAAGCGTCGAGCAAACCTGGGTGTCCGCCGGCAAAGACGGCGAATCCGGCAGGTTCGTGTCGCCAGCGTAGCGGCCGGGCGTCCAGACCGGGGAGGTCGGCGAAGTCGGGTTGGTGGGTGGCGTGGTCGAGCTCGTACCTGGACCTGAAATGTTATTACCCTCACCGCAACCGGCGACGGTCAGAACAAACAGGCCGAGGACCGCAAGCTCTCGGACTGAGCGCATCTTCATAAGTTATCTCCTTGGGAGTGGATCCACTGCGTGTTCCTGGCAGGCCTCGCCCTTCGCGCGGATGCGGCGGGGAAAGCGTCAGGGCATGTGGACCATCAATATTTGTTATAAGACATCGTATAAGGTACAACCTGAAATCGGGAGCTTCCACTGCCGACGCGCGAGGGCGGAAAACCAAAGATCACCCAACTTATTTCGACGCAACCATCCGGCTCCCGGCCGGATCTCGAGAACGCATTGCAAGAGAAATGCTTTGCCCAGCATGGGACTGGGTCTCGAAGGTTATTTTCTGGCTGCGAGCCGACCATGCGGCAGCCTCGCCGGCAACCGACTCCGCGAGCTCGCGAACCAAGTTGTCGGGCAACGTTGAAATTCATCGTACAACGTACGACGAATCATGCTTCGGAAGGGCACACTCTTTCAATTACAGTAAACCCGACCTCCCCATATCAGGACACGGTCAGCCGGGCCCGAAGCGCGCCGGTATGATGAAAGCGTCGGAGCGATCGCTCGGACCCATACCGGCCCGCCACGGAGGATTCATCTTGCATTCCGCCAACATCCTGCTTGCGCTTGCGGGCGTCCTGTTGCTAAGCGCCGGCATGATGACCGGCCTTGGGCTCGCCGCCGCGTCCGGCTGGGCTGCGACGAAGAAAGGCTATTTCGTCAGCATGACCAACCCGAAGTCGATCGCGTTCTACGGCAGCATCTTTGCGTTGATGGTGCCCGCGCATGCGCCGTTGTGGCTCGATATCGCGGTCGTGGCGCTGTCGATCGGCATTTCGTGCGCGTGGTACTGCGCGATGGCGTTGCTTGCCTCGCATCCGTCGGTTCGGCGCACGCTGGTTCGGCGCAAGGCCGTGCTGGATACGGCAGCGGGTATGCTGTTGGTGGGGGTCGGCGGGCGGATGTTGGCGGGGCGTTGAGCGGCTACCGGCGCGCGAAGCGATAGCGCCTTTGCGTGATCAGGCGGAGCCGGACTGCGGAGCGCCGCCGCCGCGAATCACGAGTTCCATAAAACCCGTCTGCGGATCAGGCTCCCGCGCGAACGAATAGCCCGGAACCGACACGAGCAACAACTCGACGGTCGTGCGTACCGTGCAGCCGCGCGCCACATGACCGCCGAACACCTGCCCGCGCGCATCCGCGATCGACATGTGCAGATGAGCGCCATCGGGCGAGACGGAGCCTGCGAGGGTCAATATTTCGAGGTCGCCGCGAATTTCCGTCGGCGCTTGCGCGCCAGCGAACCTCAATGCCGCAACGTGGAGGCTGCCGATGCCCTGGACGACGAAGGCCGCTTGCAGGTCGCGTTGACGAAGCGCGTCTTCGACGGCGACGCGAAGGTCGTCGCCGGGCGCGAGTCGGAGGGGATGGGCTTGCATGCCTGGGCCGGTTGAGACGCGGTGGACTCGGGGATTATTCGTGAATGAGGAAGTATCTCACAGGCGCTTGTTTATGCTGGGTTCGTGCGGACTCGACGGCGAAAATATCTTCAGTTTACTTGTACAGTTAAACTGTATATCTGCTATGTTCTCGGCATGTCACGACAATCACCGTCTTCCCAATCTACCGATCTAGCCGCCCTTGCGGGCGAACTGCGCATTGCCGTGAGCAAACTGGTTCGCCGCGCGCGAGAACATTCGCAATCGAGCGACTTTACGTCGGCGCAGAAGTCGGCGCTGTTTCATCTGGAGCGCGGCGGCCCAGCCACAGTTTCCGCGCTAGCGCGAGCGCAGCGCGTAAAACCACAGTCCATGCGCATTACCGTTGCCGGTCTGGAGACGCTGGGCGTCGTCAAAGGCGAAGCGGATCCAACCGACGGACGCAAAACTCTTATCGATCTCACCCCCACGTTCAGACGAACGCTCAAGGCAAGTCGGGCGGCCAAAGAGGACTGGCTGATCGGTGCCTTGCAAGCGCAGCTATCGCCGCGAGAACAGGCCACGCTCGCCGCCGCGGTGGAACTGCTGCAGCGGCTCGCCGACTCCTGAACGTTTGCAGGTACTTCATCCGAACCGGCATCGAAACGGGCACAGCCCGCGACCTCATCGATTTACTCGATTCAAGGAGCAACTAAAATGGATTGGCCGCATGTCGTCTCTCATTTTTTCGGCGGTGTCCTGTTCGCGAATGCCGTGCCGCATTTCGTCAGCGGTGTGATGGGCGAGCCGTTTCAGAGCCCGTTCGCGAAGCCGTCCGGAAAAGGGCTGTCGTCATCGACCGTCAATGTACTGTGGGGCTTCTTCAATATGGTCGTCGGCTATCTTCTGGTTTTTCGTGTTGGCGACTTTCGGATCGAGGCAACGGGTGATGCCGTGCCATTCGGCCTCGGTATCCTGGCGATGGGCGTGCTCTGTGCGCGGCTGTTCGGTCCTTTGCATGGCGGCAACATTCCGAAACGTACTTGAGCGCCTCGTAAACGGTAGTCGGCGCTTGTGTCGAACCTGCGGAGCGTCCCTCACGTCGCCTTGACAGGCAAGCAATTTCTTGCCTATAGTAAATGCAATAAATTACTTGCCTGTAGCCGTTCATGGCCGAGCGCCCCGACGACACCGACGTGCTATTCAAAGCCCTCGCCGATCCGAGCCGGCGCAAGCTGCTGGATGTGCTGCACGCGCACGACGGCCAGACTCTGAACGACCTGTGCGACCACCTCGACATGACGCGGCAAGGCGTGACCCAGCATCTGGGCCTGCTGGAAGCGGCTAACCTCGTCGTTACCGTACGCAGCGGGCGCGAAAAGTTGCACTTCCTCAATCCGGTGCCGCTGCAGCAGATCTACGAGCGTTGGATTGCCAAGTTCGAAAAGCCGCGCCTGAAGGCGCTCTCGACCCTGAAACGACGCCTGGAGAAAGGCAATGACTAGATCGACGTTCGTCTATGTGACCTATATCCGCACTACGCCGGAACAGTTGTGGTCGGCGCTCACCGACGCGGAGTTCATCAAGCAGTACTGGTTCGGCATGCACTGCGAAAGCGAATGGACGGCGGGCTCGTCGTGGAAACTCGTGTCGAGCGGCGGCCAGATTTTCGACGCGGGCGAGATCGTCGAGGCCGATCCGCCGCGGCGTCTGGTGATCCGCTGGCAGCACCAGATTCGTCCCGAGTTGCAGGCCGAAGGCGATTCGCGCTGCACGATGGAGCTCGAACCGAGCGGAACGGCGGTCAAGTTGACGCTCACGCATACGATCGAGCGTGATCCATCGAAATTCATCGAGGCGGTGTCGGGTGGCTGGCCGAAGATCATGTCCAACCTCAAATCGCTGCTGGAGACAGGCTCGATCGCGTTGCAGGAGGCTTATCCGGCCAATGGCGGGAGTCATGCCGGGAAGGCCTGATGCGGGGATAAGCTGTAGAGCATCAGGTGTGTGGCTTCATCGTGGGGCCGATCGATGCATCGCAGGTTCGACAGCCGTCCATCCGCGAGATCACGCTGATAGAATCGTCCGCCCGACCCTCCCCCGTCTCAGGAAATCAGCATGGAAATCCAGCCCTATCTGTTCTTCAATGGCCGTTGTGAGGAAGCCATTGAGTTCTATCGTTCGGCGCTCGGCGCGCAGGAGTTGCTGAAGCTGCGCGCGAAAGACGCGCCGCCCGATCCCGCTCGCCCGGTGGAGCCCGAACACGCCGACAAGATCCTGCACGCGACGCTCGTCATCGGTAACACGCACGTGCTGATGTCGGATGGCGATTGCCGCGGCGGCAACGCCGTGCATGCCGGCTTCAGCCTGTCGGTCACCGCCGACGACCAGACGTCCGGCGAAAAATACTTCAACGCGCTGGCGGACGGCGGACAGATCACGATGCCATTCCAGCAGACCTTCTGGACCAGCGGCTTCGGCACGTTGATCGACCGCTTCGGCGTGCCGTGGATGGTCAATGTGCGGCACGAGGAGCCCACGGCATAGCATTGAAGCGGGCCGGCGTTCCATATCACACGCACACGCGAGCGCCGCTTCGCCGCGGCGCGAATACCTGTCCGGTCCGTCTTTCAATGAGTCACGTCTGCCAGGAAGGCGGCGCCTGCTGCGCGCGGCGTCGCCATGCGCAGGACCGAGAGCAAGCCTGCGCGCATGGAACGGCGACCAATGCGCCGTCGCGCCTAAGCGACGCTTACTGCGTCGCGGACGCCGTGCTCGCCGGCGTGCTGTGGACCGACGCGGCGTCGCTCGCGGCGGGCGCTGCGCTCGCCGCCGCGCCCGCCTCGGCGTTCGCACGATTTGCCGCGTCGCTATCGCCCGGTGTGCCGCGCGGGCTCGCCGAATTGCTCATGACACCGCTGCTCACCTGGCCCGTCGAGATACCGCCATTCCCGGCCGTCCGCTTGCAGCCGGACGCGCCCGCCAGCAACGCAACGGCCGACAGCGCGATCAGCATGTTTGCCGAAACCTGCAGCATGATTCGCTCTCCCTGGGATGACTCGCCTCTTGCAGCGGAGCATGCGCCATGCCCAATAGCCACACCGGGCGCGCGTCTACTCGCGCGCGTACGCGGACCAGGTCGAGAAGGACTACGAGGTGTTCCGCCACGCGTGCCGCAGCGGCAAGCTGGAAGCACGCACCGATTCCGACATGGCGGCCGACTTCGTCGCCTGGACGAGCGAGGCGTGGGGCTTGCCATCGAGGCCCGGTCGTTCAAGCCCCGTCGGCCTCGCCGACGACGCCGAACTCGGCGGTCGTCTTCACGTAGAACAGATGCAAACCTTCCGCGCGCAGTCGATCGAACAGCCGATCGGCTTCGTCGCTCGTCATCGCCATCACGACGGACAACGGCTGATCGGCAAGCTCGAAGAAGTGCGCGGAGTGAATGCGATGATGATGGCCGATGCCTTCGCTAGCCGGGATCAGGGTCGCGCCGCGCAGGCCGAGTTCGCTCGCGAGACGCACGAGCCAGTCGGCAAGCGGCTTGCCATGATGGCTGCGCCCCTGCTGGGTGAAGAACGTGATCTGAAAGCCGTGCATGTCGGTGCCCCCCAATGCGGATCGCGCCGTGTGCGCAAGGCGATCCGCACGCGAGCCGGTGGCCGCATTGCGCCGTCCCGTGCCCGCTGACTTTTGTAAGCGGAAACCTGCAGCGCCGCGTGAGGCGCCGGTTGCAACCGATTCGGGCATCCCCGCTTGCCGCAGCACGGCTCAGGACGGTCATGACACAAGTTTAGGTGTCGGGCCGCGCGAGTGCCAGGTCGAAACTGGTCACGTGCGGCGCGGCCTCGGCTCACTGACCGTACACGTCGAAATCGAAATACTTTTTCGCAATGCGGTCGTAAGTGCCATCGGCGCGGATCTCGGCAATGGCTTTGTCGATCTTTTCCTGCAGATCGGTATCTTCTTTACGCAAACCAATCGCTGTGCCGCTGCCGAGCGTTTTCGCGTCGTAAAGCGGATTGCCGGCAAATCCGAAGTCCTTGCCGCGCGCGGTGCGCAAAAAGCCGATATCGGCTTGCACCGCGTTTTGCAGTGACGCGTCGATACGGCCGGCAAGCAGATCCGAATACACCAGATCCTGATCCTGATACGGCACGATCGTGGCGCCGGCCGGCTCCCAATACGTCTTCGCATAGGTTTCCTGAATCGAGCCCTGCTCGACGCCGATGCGCTTGCCCTTCAGCGCTTCCGGCGTCGGCTCGATCGGCGAGCCCTTCTTCGCGACCAGACGCGTCGGAATGCGGAACACCTTCGACGAGAACGCGATCTGCGCCTGGCGCGCGGGCGTCATCGACATCGTCGACAGCACGCCGTCGAATTTGCGGCCTTTCAGCGCGGGAATCATGCCGTCGAACGAATTCTCGATCCACACGCATTTCGCGTTGAGCCGGCGGCAGATCTCATTGCCGAGATCGATATCGAAGCCGACGAGCTTGCCGTCGGCGGCTTTCGATTCGAACGGTGGGTAGCTCGCGTCGACCCCGAACCGCACGGTCGACCAATCCTTGGCGATTGCGCTTCCGGACGAGACGGCCAGCAGCGCAATCGTCAGGGTTGCCAGCATGGCTTTCATCGTTGCTCCTTTATTGGTCATTCGAAGAATTCAAACCGCGCGAAACCCGACATTCGACCGGGATCTGGTCGCCGGCGCAAATTCATTAAAAAAATCAATTTATGCAGCACACGCATAGATTGGCGACTAGACTTCCAGATTCCGATCAGTCACAGGTGATTAAAAAACGGTACGGCGCCGCTTAGAGATACAACGTCGTGTCTTATCGCGGCAACGCAGTCTGTTTCAAAATAAATGCGCGCCGATCGGCGTCGGCTTTTCGCGCGCCATTTTATTGAAAAGATCGCAATGACACTAATTCACTCGATGAGCAGCCGATAAGCGCCGCGCGGATTGACGCACACAAAACGACCACCAACGGACAACCGTGCGCCGGTTGCTTTGCCATAAGTTGTCACTTAGAATTTTCCGCAAGGCCTCCTGAGGAACCGATGACATGGCTTCGAACAACGGAAAACCGGTGTCGTCGTTCGTTCCTCGGGGAATGCCTGGCCTCTGGGTCGTCCTGTTCGTCATCTGGATGATCGCCAATGCATCGCTCGCCGTCGAACCCGCACTCGTCGGTCTCGTCATTACCTTCGTCATCGCGCGTGTCTTCGTATCATCGGGCGAAGCATGGCAGCGCCTACGTCTAACGCCAGGCGCACCGTATCACTTCGCCGCGTATAGCGCGACCTTCGTCGTCGAGCTCGTACGCGCCAATCTGAACGTGATGGCGCTGGTGTACTCGCCGCGTATCGACATCAAGCCCGGCATCGTCAAGGTTCGCACGCGCCTCCAAACACCGCTTGGCCGTCTCGCGCTCGCCAATTCGATTGCGCTCACGCCGGGCTCGCTCGTCATGGATATTCGGGACGACATACTATTCATTCACTTGCTCGACGTGAAGACGACCGATATCGACGCAGCGACCGAGGCACTCGTCGCACCGTTCGAAAAGCATCTGGAGAAAGTCTTTGGCTGAGATCATGCTCCGGATCGCCGCCGTGCTGATCTTCTTCGCGATCCTGTTCGGCGTGATCCGTCTCGTGATCGGCAAGACCCTCGTCGACCGCATCGTCGCGATCGACATGCTGACGGTCGTCTCGCTGTCGCTGATCGCGCTGTACGCGCAAGTCTCCGGTCGTTTCGTCTATATCGACGTCGCACTTGTCTATGCACTGCTGAGCTTTCTCGCGGTGCTCGCGATTGCGCGCTTTCTCGAAAGGGGGCTGTGAGCCATGCTCGAACTGCTCCTGCTGCTGATGTGCGCGAGCATCCTCGTGAGCGGCGTACTGGCCGTCTGCCTGAAGAATCTGCTGGCCGCGATGGTGAGCTCGGGGCTCGCGAGCCTGTTCGCCGCGATAGCCTTCCTGCTGCTCGCCGCGCCCGACGTCGCGATGGCCGAAGCCGCGATCGGTTCCGGACTCGCGACCTTCATCTTTCTGTACGCGATCCGCAAAACCGGTTATCAGAAGGGCTAGCGCATGTTCGAACTGATCGGCAGCGTGTTCATCCTGGTGGGCGCCGTCTTTCTGTTCTCCGCCGGCCTCGGGCTGCTGCGCATGCCGGATGCGTATACGCGCATTCAGGCCGGCACCAAGGCGTCGACGCTCGGCAACACGCTCGTGCTGATCGGCCTCGCGTTCTATCACCCGAACTGGACCTTCCGTCTGATCCTGCTGATCTACTTCGTGCTCGTGACCAACCCGGTGTCCTCGCATGCGCTATCGCGCGCCGCCTGGCTGATCCGCACGCCGATGACCCCGTCCACGATCACCGACGCACTCGCCGACGAAGGCGGGCGCACCGCGGGGGAGGCCGAATCATGATGCGTCGCGCGTTTGCGCTGCTGACGGTGCTGCTGTTCGCGGTCGTGTTCTGGCGGCTGGTCGGCGGCTACACGGAGTTGCAGGCGCTGCGCCCGCTCGCCTGGTACTACGTCGTCAGAGGGCCGCTCGAACTCGGCGCGCCGAACATCGTGACCGGCATTCTGATCACCTTTCGCGGCTTCGACACACTCGGCGAAGTCGCGGTGCTGTTCATGGTCGCGGCGAGCGTCGGCGTGCTGCTGAAAGAGGAAATCAACGCGACCTCCGCCGCTGCGGCAGACGAATCCGCGCCCGCGCGCCGCCCAGCCGGCGAGATCGTACATACCGGCAAGCAGGTGCTGCTGCCGATGATCCTCACCTTCGGCGGCTACGTGATCGTCAACGGCCATCTGTCGGCGGGCGGCGGTTTCCAGGGCGGCGCGATCGTCGCGTCCGCCGTGATGCTGATGCTGCTCGCGCGGCCCCGCTCGACGCTGAACGTCGCGCTGCTGAGCGTCGTCGAGTCGCTCGCGGGCGTGATCTACGTGTGCATCGGCATTCTCGGCCTCGTGCTCGCGGGCGGTTTTCTCGACCCGCGCTTTCTGCCGCGCGGCGAGTTCGGCGCGTTCTTCAGCGCCGGCGCGATCCCGCTGATTTCCACGCTGCTCGGCGTCAAGGTCGGCGCGGAGCTGAGTGTCATCATCGACCGGTTCAGAAGCTGAACGAGAAGGAGAGCGCATGAGCACCGGCATCCCGGTTTCGAAGATCCTGCTGATCACGGGCTTCTGCCTTTCCTTGATCGGCCTGTGGGGCATGCTGACCCACCGCAACATCCTGCGCATCATCATCGGCTTCGCGGTGATCGACACGGGCCTGCACATCGTGATGGTCGCAACCGGTTACGTCACGGGCGGCACCGCGCCGATCATCGACGCAGCGCTCAGCAAATCCGCCGCCGCGCACCGCGCGATCGATCCGATTCCGTCGGCACTCGTCGTCACGGCGATCGTGATCGGGCTATCGGTCACCGCCATCATGCTGTCGTTCGCGATCCGTCTTCATGCCGCCAGAAAGACGCTTTCCATCGACGCCTTCACCGAGTCGAAATGGTAGCCGCGCTGTTTCATCCGCTGCACATCTTCATTCTCGGGCTCGGCGGCGGCTTCGCCATTCCGCTGCTGTACCGGCTCGGCAAGCCATGGCTCACGCTCGGCTTTTTCATCGCGCTGTGCGGCATCGTGTTCGTCTCCGGCGTGTCGTTCTACGGCCTGCTCGACGGCGGCGACACGATCGAGGTGCTGACCGCGGGCGCGCTGCCGCCGGTGTCGATCAATCTGCGCTTCGGCCTGTGGGAAGGCTTCTTCACGTTCAGCGTCAATGTGGTCGCGCTGCTCGGCGCATTGCATCTGTGGGACCGTCTGCGCGGCAACTACGCGGCGTTGCTGCTGTACCTGATTCTGGTGATGGGCATCGACGGCATGGTGATGACCCGCGACCTGTTCAACCTGTTCGTGTTTCTCGAGATCGTGTCGATCGCGACGTACGGCCTGTTCGGGCTCGAGCGCACGCCCGCCGCGCTCGCCGCCGCGTTCAAGTACATCTTTGCGACCGTGATCGCGTCGACGCTCTTTCTGCTCGGCGCGGTGCTGCTCTACTACGTGAGCGGCACCCTCAACATCGACGAACTGCTGTCGCTGCGCGACCAGCTCGGCGGCCCGATCGGCACGACCGCGATCCTGCTCGTGTTCGCGAGTCTCGTGATCGAGCTGAAGCCGTTTCCGGCCAACGGCTGGGGGCTCGACGTCTACGAGACCGCGCCGAGCGGCGTCGGCGCGATGGTATCGGTCGGCGTATCGGCGGGCGTGTTTTTCGCGCTGCTGAAATTGCTGCCGCTGTTCGACGGCCTGCTGACGCTGCTCGCCGTCTCGGGCGGCGTCACGTTCCTGTTCTCGAACCTGCTCGCGATCAAGCAGACGAAGCCGCAACGCTTGCTCGGCTATTCGTCGATCGGGCAGATGGCGCTGTTGATGCTGTCGCTCGCGTTGTTGCGCCAGATCGGCGCGGACGCATCGATCCCGCTCGTCGTCGGCGGGCTCTTCATCAACCATCTGTTCGCGAAGGCCGGGCTGTTCTGGCTAATCGGCGTGCTGCGGCGGCACGGCGACGATGCACGCGCGATCCTGTCGCGCAGCCCGTTGCTGATCGGCCTGCTCGGTCTCTTCCTGGTCGCGATCGCGGGACTGCCGCCATTCCCCGGCTTCTGGGCGAAGTGGGAACTCGTGATGCGCCTGACCGCCGCTGGCAAGCCGTACTGGATCGTGTTGATCCTGACCGGCTCGCTGCTCGAAGCGGGTTATATGTTCCACTGGTTCGTGCGCGCGCTGGCTCCGTCCGAGCTCGAGGCCAAAGCCCGGCCGAACATCGCCGCGCTGTTGCCGCTGTTCGGCGTCGCCGTGCTGCTGATCGCGGCGGCCTATATGGCAGCCGTGTTCTCGGGCGTCGTGTCGGCGTGGATCTTCTCGCCGCTCGCGGCGGGTGCGCTGTTCTATGCGGCCGATCGTCTGCCGGGGCGCGTGAAAGGCGTGCTCGCGGTGATCGCGATTGGATTGATCGGCAGTCTGCTCTGCGAGGGCTCGCGCGGTATCGCCGGACTATTCGCCTGGCTGCTGCTCGCGGGCAGCCTCGTGATCGCAGCGGCGAGCCTCTATCGCGACGACGTGCGCGCCGGCTTCTATCCGATGCTCGTCGTGCTATCGCTGTCGATTCCGGCGCTGCTGCGCTCATCCACCTCGCTCGAGTTCTTCTATAGCTGGGAAATCATCACGCTGTCGTCGTGCTTCCTGATCGCGAAGTGCCGGCGCGCGGGACCGCACGTGCTGACCTTCCTGCTGTTTTCGCTGCTGGCTGCGTTCTTCCTGCTGGCGGGCTTCGCCAACGTCGCGGCGATCGACGACAGCATCGCGCTGTCGGCGCTGATCCATTCGGGACCGGAGGCGAACCGCGCGTTCGTGCTGCTCGCGGCCGGCTTCCTGATCAAGGCCGGCGCGATCGGCGTGCACGTATGGCTGCCGGGCGCCTACACCGAAGCGGAAGACGACGTGACCGCGATGCTGTCGGCGGTGGTCAGCAAGGTCGCGATGTTCGGCCTGTTGATCGGCACCTATCTGACGATACGCTCGGAGGTCGGCCTCGAACTCGCGCACGCGATGACCTGGATAGGCATGCTGACGGCCCTGTTCGGCGCGCTGATGGCGTTGCGGCAGAACGACTTCAAACGGATGCTCGCGCTGTCGAGCATGAGCCAGACCGGCTATATCGTCGCCGCGATCGGCCTGATGAGCCATCTCGGCTGGGTCACCGCGCTGTATCTGGTCGCCAATCACATGTTCGTGAAGGGCATCCTGTTCCTCGCGCTCGCAGGCGTGATCTCGCGCACCGGCACGCGCAACTTCGCCGATGTGGGCGGCCTCGCGCGCGAGATGCCGCTCACGTTCGCGATGGTCGTGATCGCGCTCGTCTCGATGTCGGGCCTGCCGCCGCTGATGGGCTTCGGCGGCAAATGGCTGCTGCTGAGCGCAATGACCGACAAGGGTTGGTACGGGCTCGCCGTGTGCGGGCTGATCGCGACCTGCGCCGGCTTTCTGTACATGCTGCGCCTGCTGAACGGTGTCTTCCTCAAACCGCGCCCGCCGCAGCGGCCGCAGGTGCGCGAAGCGCCTGTGATGCTGCTGGTGCCGCAGTTGCTGTTCGTGGTCGGTATCGTGATCCTGTCGTTCTTTCCGAAGGTGTTGCTCGAACCGGTGTCGGCCGCGATCGATCCGCAGTTCGCGGCGACACTGGTGTGGGGCGGCATGTCGCTCGAAAGCATCTACGGGTTCTGGAATCCGACGCCGGTCGTGATCGTCGTGCTGATCGTCACGGCGATCGTGTTCGGGCTAGGTGTGCTGTACTACCGCAGCCGGCGCGGCAATGCGCGCAACGCCCCGGATTTTTACCACTTCTACCGGCCGCTCCTGAGCCGCACGGTGCCGCCGGTCGCGCAGATGTTCTGGCGCGGCATATCGCACTTCGCGCTCGTGGCGGCGGCTCGGATACGCCGCGTCTATACCGGCAACGGGCAGACCTACGCGCTCTATGTGCTGCTGTATTTTCTCGCGATCTATTTTGCGAGCACGGGGCTGAGTCCAGCGAGGACACCGTAAGGGTGCACCTGGTCCTGGCGCAGCGGCATGGACCGGCCCACGTGCGGGAACGATCGCCTCGGAGCACGGCGTCGGCGAACTCAACGATCATCGAACGAGATATTCTTCCGCTACCCAGCCGTCCTTGGTCAAGCGCACGCCTTCGCGCAGTTGCATGGTGCCCGCGCCTTCGATCACGCGCGCCACCATGGGAAACACTCGCTGGAACTCAGGAGTCCTGGCAAAAGGCGCCGGGTCGATCTTATAGGTGTAGAGCACCGAGGTCCTGGTCTCCCCGTCGTGAGTCTGGGGCGGCTCCCAGCCCACCACCTTGTCCAGGGTCAGCGTGGCTACGCAAAAATCGGCGTCGTGCGTGACCGTCTTGCCGGGCGTCGCCACCACCACCGGCTTGTGCAGGTAGAACTTCTTGCCTTCGTCGGTCAGCGCATACTCGCGTCCCGGCGCCTCGATCCTGGCCCCGTCCTCGCCAGTGCGCTCGACCGTCATGACGGTGCTCTTGACGAGGCCCAGCTTTTCCATCACCGGCAATTGCAGCGCATCGCGGGAATGCGTGACCACGATGTCCTGATCGGCCACGTGGATGGGCCAATCGTATTTCGCCACGCACAGGTGGCCGCGATCGGCCAGGTAGTGCGTGATGGTGTTGGTAAAGTTCTCCGCGGTAGGCTCGGCCTTGTTCTGGCAACCGCCCAGCAGGAACGACGCCGTCAGGGAAACCGCAATGGCAGTGCCGCGCACCGGATTCGAAAAATGCATCATCGTGGATAGTTCAAGTATTCAAAGAGATCAATTTACGCAGCTACCGCTCGTGGGCTGGGTCGCGGGAGGCTGGTAGCCGTCGCTCAAAGTATTCAGGAAGCAGATCACGTCCTGCACGTCCTGATCCGATAGTTGCGGCGCCGAATGGACAGCACGCGGCTGCGCACCGTTCAACGCGGTGGTGCCGCCCGCGTCGGTCTGGCCCTGCCCCAGCGGCAGTTCCTCGTCGATATTGCCCTGGTAGGCGGCCGGCAGATCGTTGAACATGTTCACCGTCGCGCCCGCTGCATAGGTGGGTTGCAGCGCATAGCTCGGGTTGCTGGTCAGCTTGGTCGAATCGCCACCCGTGGACGGATACCAGTACTCGGGGTTGGTGTCGCGCGTGTTGTAGAAGCGCACCACCTGCTCCAGCGAGTGGAACACGCCGTTGTGGAAGAAGGCGCTGCGCGCGGCGACGTTGCGCAGCGTCGGCACCTTGAAGCGACCGCAATACGGATCCGGGTTGTTCACGCCCGTAAAGGGGTCCGGGCCGGCGCCGCTGGTGGCCGAAAGCGGCGTGTGGCTGTCATAGCTGCCGTTATTGATCGGGCCGCACAGCCCCATGTCGTAGTAGCTCGCGTTCAGGTTGGCCGCGATGGGGTTCGGATTGTCCGGGATCGACGTGTCGTTGCGCGGCGCACCGATCGCCTGATAGGTGAAGTCGGTCCCCAGCGCGTTCGAGCCGTTGAAGTTGGCGCCCATGAAATGGCAGGCCACGCAGCCGGCCCCGTGATCGGTATCGTTGAACAGGTTCATCCCGCGCAATTCGGCCGGCGTCAACGTGCCGCCGATCTTGTTGTTCGCATACAGGTCGAACTTGCTGGAATACGGCGCAAAGCTCGGGTCCTCGTTCTGGTAGGCCTGCAGCGCGAGTCCGATGTCCTGGAACGCCGTGTCCGTATCGCCGAACACGGCCGGGCCGTACACCGCCGTGAACTGTGCGGCATACGAGGAGCTCTTCACCGCCTGCACCACCGCGTCCTTGGAGCCGTTGTTCATCTCGATGGGATTGAGCAGGGGCAGCGCCACCTGGTCGGCCAGCGTCTTGCCGCGGCCGTCCCACATGAATCCGCCGCCCGGCGCGTTCGCCGTGATGCCGTCGGGGTTCGAGGCGTTGTCGTCGTAGGCGGGCGTCATGGCCTTGTAGCGCAGCGAGGGAACCGCACGCTGGCCTTCCGATACGCCATCGGAACCCAGCTGCACCGCCAGGCTGTTGGGCGGGCCGTAGGCATACGCCGGATCGTGGCAGCTCGCGCATGCCTCGTTCTTGCCGCCGGACAGGTTCTTGTCGAAGAACATTTGCTGACCGATCTGGGCCGCAGCGCTCAGCTTGCTCGTGGGCGCCGACCCCGTGGATCCCGAGGATCCCGTGGAGCCCGTGCCTGCATCCGTCGAAGCAGACTGTGACGAGCCCCCGCCCCCACAAGCGGCCAGTGTCGACAAGATGACATAAAGCGCCCCCGCATAAACCTTGCGCATCGCTACTCCCCCCGGCTTTGTTCGATAAGACAGCTGGCGGGGGAGCGGCCGAACCGCTCCCCCGCGCAGGCTACTGCTTGATGAATGGCACGCTTGCGCGTGCTTGCCGTTTAGTGCTTTTTATTACTTCGTCGCCCACAGGTTCTTCTGGGTCGCGTCCGGACCAACTTGCGCCGGATCGCTCACGTCACCCGTCTGGAACTTCTGCGTGTAACCGGCCGGAATCACGTAGGCGTGGTTCATCGGACGAACCGCGTCGTAGTGCGTGTCGGCGCTGCCAGCGTACTCAGGCAGGTTGGCGATGTTCTGCGCAATGTACGATTCCGTGTACTTCGAACGGTTGGCGTACGAGGTCGGAACAGTCGGGTCGGCCAGCTGGAACATGTCCTGCACCGTGCGCACGAACGAGAAGTGGCTGTACGTATCGCTGTCGGCGACGCCCTTCGGCGCGGAGCCCACGTCTTGCTGGTTGGTCATCAGGACGAAGATCGAGTTGCCATGGCCCTTGTTGCCGTTGCCGTACTTCGCCTGAACCGGAGTCCAGCTGCCGTCCGCGTTCTGCATCTGCGTAGCCTTGCCACCCACGTCCCAGCCGCAGCACGAGCTGCCGGCACCGTTGGACGTGCCATTGCCTTCGTCGAACATGACCACGATGGCAACGTTGCGCTGCTTGTTCTGCCACAGCGGCGAGGCCTTGATCTTCTGCACCACGGCGTTGGTGTAGTAGTCGGCGCGGGTCAGCAGCGCGTGAGCCGGAACGGTACCCGAGGCGGTCGCGCTGTCCTTACAGGTGCCGTCGCTGCCGGTGCCGTGCAGGTCATCACACTGGTCAGGCATGATGAAGTTCAGGGTGCCGATGTCGCCCTTGGCCAGGTCGGTGCTGAACTGGTCGACGTTGTAGCCGGTCGGAACCTTGTAGAGCGTGGTGTTGGTCAGGTCGGCCGCGTTCGTGTAGTACTGGGTACCGAAGATCGTGCGGTTGTTCGCGAAGAACTCCGGCTGGTTACGCACGTTCTGGTAGGCCATGCCCGGATGGTGCTTGGTCTTGTAGAGCGAACCGGGCATGGCGAACGGCGTGCCCGTCACGGTGATGCTACCGTCCGTCTGGTTGTAGGCCTGCGATACACCGGTGTCACCGAGGCTGTCGCCGCGCGGATCCTGACCCGGGTTCATGGATTCGCTGTAGGTACGCCACGTCAGGCCCGCGTTCGAAATCTGCGTGAACAGGTTCGGCGCGGTCATGATGTTGTGGTTGGCGACGGAACCGGTGCCGTCCGTCGAGCACGCCTGGTTGCTGGCCGCCGTGTAATTGGACAGCAGCGATCCAACGGCCACGGTGGCGCCGCCGGCGGTGGTACCGATGATCGGGTCGTTCGGCGTCAGCGCGACGTGGGACGGCAGGGGCTGGCCGTCGGAAGCCGTGCCGCCGGCGAAAGCCTTGTCCGTCGGGGCGTTGGCGCCGGTCGCGGCGCAACCCCACCAGTTGTCGTCGCCGATACCGAAGTCGTCGGCGCCGCCCAGGGCGGTGTAGTTCGGCTCGGAGGGGCTGCCGGTCGCGAAGTAGGTCGAGAAGTAGTTGCCGTTGGTGATCATCGAGTTGACCGCCGGCATGTACGCCGAACCCTTGACGCGGTTCGTGCTGCTGTTCTCCAGCATGATCACGAAGACGTTGTCGTAACGCGGAATCGCTTCGACGTTGAACGCAGCCTGCTGGGCTTGTGCGAAGGTGATCGCCTTACGCGTATCCGTCGGGATGGTTTCGCCGGCGGTGATGCCGGAAACGCCGGTCAGGGTGGGGTCGCCACCGGCAACGGCCAGCGCATCGGGGTACTTGTCGCCACGATCGAGCTTCGTGGTGGCGTACGTGTAGCGGTTCGTCAGTGCGTTTTCTTCGAACAGCACCGCGTACTGCTCGGCGCCGGACAGGGTGTTGGCGTCGGCCAGGACGTCGCCGGCGGGAACCGTCACGGAGGCGTCGTTGAATGCCGGGCCGGACAGACGGGTCGACAGATTAGCCTTCTCGGTCGCGTACTTGCTGCCGTTGGCTTCGACGAGGCGCTGCACTTCGCTCGACATCGGGCTGATCACGACTTTGGTGGCGCCCTGGTCGGCAATCTGGTCGGCCGAAGCGCGCAGGATCAGGTGGCTGGCGACCTTGGCGGCCGATGCCGTGTTGGTGGCCGAGGTCGTGATGTCAGCGACGAGCGGACCCGTGGCGGTCGTGGTCAACGAGAAATGGCCGTTGCTGTCGGTCTTCGCGGAGGCTTCGCCGCTGTCGAGCACGCCGTTGCCATTGGCATCGACGAACACGGTGGCGCCTGAGTAGTAGCCGGCCTTCAAGGTCGGGTTGCCGCTCGAGCTGCCCGGGACGAAGGCAGCTGCGGCGACCACGCCCGAGTAAGTCGTGCCGGCGGTCGTGCCACCGTTGTTGTTGCTGGCAGAGGGGCTATCCGAATTTCCGCCGCAAGCTGCGAGCACGCAGGCAGCGGCAACGGACGTTAGACAAAGCGCTGGGCGCATTTTGTGATGCGATGACATTTGGGGACCCTTTGTTAGTTGTATCGGCAACCGCTTGTGTGGGGCAACACTTGGTAAAACCAGCGAATAATATGAAGGGATTGTGTAAACGGTATGTCTGCACGCGATAAGGATTGGAGTGAGAACCTGGCTTGGTTCTGATCACATCTTCTCGAAAAGCCGCAATGCACGGGCAAGCAACGAAGACGAAAATAAAGTTGAGAACCAACCGTCGTAGTTGTTGCGGATGCAGCGAAAATGCTCTCAATTCCCCGCTACTATTGAAAAACACTCGGAATACTTCGCGTGTGCAGTGCAGCATCCGAGTGTGTTGCGGTTTGGACTTTCGAGTACCGGGTGGTGGCGCATGCGCCGCGTCGGTGGGTCTGATGCGAGCACTGGTGGGCGAGGCTGAAGAAGCGAGATGACCTGACCGCTATCCGGCGGTGGCTGAGTGCTTTGCCACGGCCTGCTAGAAGTCGCTGCAGGCGGCCCGCGTATGGGGAGTAGTCTCGCGATAAGAGTAACGCAATGGAATACTTCGTTTACCAACGATGACTTACGTTATCGGCGAGTACAAGTAAGCCAAATACCAGCGCCGGATAACGAGGACGCGCTGCTTGCATGACGAATCACTCGCTCGTCGAATCGACCGGCAATTGCGAGTCGCTCTCTCGCAAGGGACGCTGCACGGCGCGAACGAGCCCGCTGCCGCCGCCTCCGCAGAAGAACAGATCCGCGCCGTTCGATTCGAGTCCGGAAATGCCCGCGCCGGCCGGCATCTCGACGCGCTCGAGCACCTCGCCGCTACGCGGATCGAGATGCCGCAGCTCGCTCTCGTCACCTTCCCACGTGCCATGCCATAGCTCGCCGTCGACCCACGTGATCCCGGTCACGAAGCGATTCGATTCGATCGTGCGCAGCACCGCGCCAGTGTCCGGATCGACCTGATAGATTTTTCGTTCGGGATACTGACCGACCCATAGCGAACCTTCGGCCCATGTCAGCCCCGACTGGCCGCCGTCGCCGGGCGCCGCGATCGTCGACAGCACGCGGCCGCTCTGCGGGTCGATCTTCTGGATGCGGCCGTGCGCGATCTGGAACAGGTGTTCGCCGTCGAAGGCCGTGCCCGCGTCGGCGGACACCGCGATCGAGCGCAGCGTCTCGCCGCTCGCCGGATCGAACGCGTCGAGCCGTTCGCCGGTCGCGATCCACACCTGTCGGCCGTCGTAGGTGACGCCATGCACTTTATCGACGCCCGTAAAGGGCCCATATTCACGGACGATTCTGGCGGCAGAGCGGTTCATGGTGGCCATCCTAATCATGAAGGGAACGGGGAAGGGAGTAACAAAGCCGTCGCGAATCCGGCCAGGGGCGGCGTCATCCAGCGGCGCGCGCGCCCCTCGCCCACTGGCTGCACCTTGCCGGCCGCGGCGAGCGAGTCGAGTGAGCGCTGCACGGTGCGCTGACTCGCGCCGAGCACGAGGGCAAGCGCGGAACTCGACCACGCTTGGCCATCCGACAGAAACGCGAGCAGCGCCGCATGCTCGCCTTCGACCGGCGGCGCCAGCACGACGACCTCGCGAGCGTGACGCGGCGCGAGCGCGAAGCCGCGCGTCGTCGCGCTGACGCTCGCGAGCGTGCCGAGCGCCGTGCGCAGCCGGCCGATCTCGACGCGCAGCCGCGCGCGGTGCGATTCGTCGGCGCGTTTGGCGCGGAACGCCCGTGCGACGAGCGCGTCGCGCGGCACGTCATTGGGCCATGCCTCGCCGAGCATGCGGGCGAGCGCAAACAGCACCGGTCGGCTCGCGAGCGCAACCGCCGCGTTCGCATCGCGGATCGCGTAGCGGCAAGCGTCGACGATCAACGCGCCGCCAGCGCGATTCGAGGTCAACAGCTTCTCGACTTCATCGAGCAGGATCGGTTCTTCTTCGCCATGCGCGATCATGCGCGCCGCCGGTTTGCCCAGTGCCACCGACGCGCTTTCGACTTCCGCGATCAACGCCGGAATGCCGGCCTCGCGTGCCGCGCGTCCGGCCCGCGCCAGCGCGGCACGGGCGGCGCCGCTGCGCAAACGCCGCAGCGCGACTCCCGCGACCACCAGTTCATGCGCGGCACGCAGTGCGGGCGGAAACGGCCGGGGATCGAGCGCGGCAAGCTTGCGCTCCGCTTCGTCGAGACGGCCGATCAGCAGCAGACGCCGCGCCGCGAGATACCGCGCATGCGCGGCATTGACGCGATCGCCGTACGCGTCGAGCGTGGCGGTCGCGGCGTCGAGTGTTTTGGCGGGCCACGCGAGATCGCGCGACGCCAGCGCGATCTCCGCTTCGGCGACCACGCATCTCGCGCGCGCCACCGCATGCTGCGCGCCGAACGCGCGCGCGGCGTCGCGCACCAGCGCCTTTGCGCGGCCGAAATCGCCGAGCTGCGCCATCGCGATGCCGCGCAGCGCGAGCGCCGGCGCGTCGTCGCGTAACGCGACGTGGTCGAGCGCGCCAAGTGGATCGCCGGCCGCGAGCGCGCGCGCCGCCGCCGAAATCAGCGCGTCCACGGCGTGCGAGTCCGCGCGTAGCACGTCAATGCATCAAGTGAATCCCGCCACACTTGTCACTCCCACCCGATCGATGCCCGGCCCTAATCTAGCACGACCATCAACCGTCACCGACGCCGTCGGGCAAGGGTTCGCGCGGCGCGGCACGACTCACGGAGGTACCCACGATGACTACGCATCCGATCGGAACACGCGAACAGTGGCTCGCCGCGCGACGCGCGCTGCTCGACGCGGAAAAAGCCCACACGCGACAAGGCGACGAGCTCGCGCGGCAACGCCAGGCGCTGCCGTGGGTCAGGGTCGACAAGGCCTACCGCTTCGATACCGACCAAGGCAGCGCGTCGCTCGCCGATCTGTTCAAAGGACGTTCGCAGCTGCTCGTCTACCACTTCATGTTCGGCCCCGACTACAAGGCGGGCTGCCCGTCATGCTCGTCGATCGCGGACGGCTTCGCCGGCTTCGCTGTGCATCTCGCGCATCACGACGTGATGCTGACGGCGGTGTCGCGCGCGCCGCTCGACAAGCTGCAGACGTACAAGCAGCGCATGGGCTGGACGTTTCCATGGGCGTCGTCGGCCGGCGGCGATTTCAATTTCGACTTCAACGTCTCGTTCACCGAGACACAGCAGCGCGATGGCGATATCGAGTACAACTACGCGCGCAACAGTCACGCGATGGACGTGAGTCCCGCGCCCGAACCGGTCGCGCAGTTCGCGGCGACCTGCGGCACCGACGCGGCCACCTATTCGCGCGACCGGCCAGGCATGAGCGCGTTCGTGCTCGAAGACGGCGTCGTCTATCACACGTACTCGACTTACGCGCGCGGTGTCGATGCGCTGTGGGGCATGTACCAGTGGCTCGATCGCGCGCCGAAGGGGCGCAACGAGACGGGCATCTGGTGGCGCCGTCACGACGAGTACGAGCGGTCATGAGCCCGCTCGTGCGCGCTGTCTGCACGAGCGGGCAGCGCGTGTTCGTCGGCGTCTGCGCACTGGTGTTCGGCGCGAGCGTCGCGGCGACATTGGCCCACGGCGCGTCGATGTCCGCGATGGGCGCGTTGCCGATGCCCGGCGGCTGGTCGATGTCGACGCTGTGGATGCCGACCTGCGGGCGCACGTGGGCCCGCGCCGCGGCATCGTTCATCGGCATGTGGATCGTGATGATGGCGGCGATGATGCTGCCGTCGTTGATGCCGACGCTGCTGCGCTATCGCGACGCGATCGGCTCGCGCGCAAGTGCGCAGCGACTGGCCCTGCTGACGATGCTCGTGAGTGGCGCGTATGCGGTCGTATGGACGGTGCTCGGCGTGGCCGTGTTCGCACTGGGCGCGTCGCTCGCGGCGCTCGAGTTGCGGTGGCCAGCGCTCGCGCGTTCGATGCCGCTGGCGGTCAGCGTGGTCGTATTGCTCGCGGGCGCGTTGCAGTTCAGCACATGGAAAGCCCGCCGCCTCGCCTGCAGCCGCACGACACCCAGCCTTCCCGCCGATGCGCCGAGCGCATGGAGATACGGTCTGCGCATCGGCATCGATTGCGCCGGTTGCTGCGGGGGTCTCACGGCAATTCTGCTGGTCGTCGGCATGACGGATTTGCGCCTGATGGCCGCCGTGACGGCCGCCATTACGGCCGAGCGACTTGCGCCAGACGGCGCACTCGTCGCCTGGGCGAGCGGCGCCATAGCCGTCGCCGGCGCGGGCTTGCTGCTCATCCAGGCCCTATCAGCCGGCTGACTCATGCGCGCCAACTGTCGCGGATCGCTTCGCAAATCGACGCTCGACGGCCTTGCTGTCTCATTATTGTTTTGGTTTCGGAAACAGTGAGTTCAGAAATTAGGTATTTACCCTACTTTCCGCTCCCCCTAGACTGTCATCACTGCTGCAAACAAATGGTTTCGCAGCCTAACAAGACAAAATCTGGAGGTAGTAAAAATGAAATCGCTCGTTCAAGCTGTCTTTATCGCCGCTACCCTCGCTGCTCCGGTTGCCGTTTTCGCTCAATCGAACCAGCCGCTGACCCGCGCGCAAGTCCGTGAAGAGCTGGCTCAGATCGAAAAAGCCGGCTACAACCCGGCACGTTCGAACCCGAACGAATATCCGTCGAACATTCAGGCTGCCGAAGCCCGCGTCGCGGCGCAAAACGCCGCGGTCGGCGGCGTGACCAGCGGTTCGTCGCAGCAAGGTCACGCAGCGCAGTAAGGCGTTGCAGGTTGGCAAGTTGCTGTTGATGTAGCTGTACCTGCCGGAGCGCTCGGCTTAGCGCTCTCGCAGCTTCCCCTACTGGCCCGCCATCGCGATTGAATGCGATGGCGGGCCAGTTCCGTTTTGGGGAGCTCTGTTAGTTCTGCGTCAGACCGCGCCCGGGTTGATATACGCGGTCTTCACCGACGTATAGAACTCGCGGGCGTAGGCACCCTGCTCGCGCGGACCGTAGCTCGACCCCTTCCGCCCGCCAAACGGCACGTGATAATCGACCCCCGCCGTCGCGGTGTTGACCATCACCATGCCGGCCTGCACATGGCGGCGGAAATGACTCGCGTACTTCAGCGATGTCGTGCAGATGCCGGCCGACAACCCGAACTCGGTGCCGTTGGCAACCGCGAGCGCTTCCTGGTAGTCCTTGACCTTGATGACCGACGCCACCGGCCCGAATACCTCTTCACGGTTGATGCGCATAGCCGGGGTCGTCTCCGTGACCAGCGCCGGCGCGAGGAAATAGCCGCGCGTCGAGCCTTCGACGCGCTCGCCGCCGAACACCGTGCCGCCCTCGTCGCGCGCGATCGCCAGATAGCGCTCGTCCTGTGCCAACTGCTTGTCGTCGACGACCGGGCCGATGTGCGTGCCGTCCGCGAGCGCATCGCCGACCTTCAGCGCGCGCATGCGCGCCTTCATGCCGTCGATGAAGCGGTCATAGATCCCCGCGGTCACGATCAGCCGGCTCGATGCCGTGCAACGCTGGCCCGTCGAATAGAACGCGCCGTTGATGCACGCTTCGATCGCGACATTGAGATCAGCGTCGTCGAGCACGACCATCGGGTTCTTGCCGCCCATTTCCAGCTGGAATTTCTTGCCCGAATCGAAGCACTTCGCGCCGATCGCGCGGCCCGTCGAAACGGAACCGGTGAAGCTGATCGCATCGACATCCGGCGACGACACGAGCGCCTCGCCAACCACCGAACCGCGCCCCATCACGAGATTGATCACACCCGCCGGCGCGCCCGCCTCGGCGATGATCTTGACCAGCTCCCACGTGCTGCCCGGCACCAGATCGGCCGGCTTGATCACGACCGTGTTGCCGTAGGCAAGCGCCGGCGCGATCTTCCACGCCGGAATCGCAATCGGAAAATTCCACGGCGTAATCAGGCCGACCACGCCGACCGGCTCACGCGTCATTTCGACCGTCATGCCCGGCCGCACCGACGGCATCACTTCGCCGCCGACGCGCAGCGCTTCGCCCGCGAAGAACTTGAAGATCTGCCCGGCGCGGCCCACTTCGCCGATCGCCTCGGGCAGCGTCTTGCCCTCTTCACGCGCGAGCACCTTGCCGAGTTCCGCCTTGCGCGCGAGGATCGCGCTGCCCGCCTGGTCGAGCACGTCGAAGCGCTGCTGCGGCGTGGACAACGACCACTGCGCGAAGGCCTTGCGCGCGGCGCTGATCGCGCGATGCGTCTGCTCGGCGTCGGCTTGCGCGAATTCGCCGATCACGTCGTCGAGATTCGACGGATTGACGTTGCGCGACACGCTCGCGCCGTCGACCCACTGTCCGTCGATGTAGTTTGCGAACTGACTCATGTCCTGATCCTCCTTTCGAAAATTGCAGCGACAATCCGGTTATTCAGCAACGAGCAGGCCACGGGCCGCGAGATTGCGATAGAGCGCGCGCACGCCGAACGTCCACGGCTCGATTTCGGTGGACAGGCGCACCGTGTTGGTCAGCGCGCCGAGCTGCGGCGTCGAAATCGTCACGCGATCGCCGAGGTGGTGGGTGAAGCCGCCGCCGGGCGCGTCGCGGTCCTTGATCGGCGAGAACATCGTGCCGAGGAACAGCATGAAGCCGTCCGGGTACTGGTGGTGGCGGCCGCAGGTCTGCGCGACGAGGTCGGCCGGGTCGCGGCTGATCTCGCTCATGTGGCTCACGCCGTCGAGCACGAAGTCGTCGTCGGCGCCTTCGACGCGCAGCGACACGCTTGCGGCGCGCACCGAGTCGAGCGAGAAGGTGTCGTCGAACAGCCGCACGAATGGGCCGATCGCGCACGAGCCGTTGTTGTCCTTACACTTGCCGAGCAACAGCGCCGAGCGGCCTTCGATGTCGCGCAGGTTCACGTCGTTGCCGAGCGTCGCGCCGACGATGCCGCCGCGGCTATTCACCGCGAGCACGATCTCCGGCTCCGGGTTGTTCCACACCGACGCGGCGAGCAGACCGACGTCCGCGCCGAAGCCGACAGCCGACATCGGCTGCGATTTCGAAAATACTTCGGCGTCCGGACCGATGCCGACTTCCATGTATTGCGACCACGCATCGCGACGCTCGAGCTCGGCCTTCAGCTTCATCGCCGCTTCCGATCCCGGCTTGATCTTCGACAGATCGGTGCCGATCGTCGACGCGATCGTCTCGCGCACTTCCTTCGCCTTCGCCGGATCGCCGCCGGCCTGCTCCTCGATCACGCGCTCGATCAGGCTCACCGCGAACGTGACGCCGCAGGCCTTGATCGCCTGCACGTCGCACGGCGCGAGCACGCGCACGGCCGGCGCGCTCGCGCCCGGCAGGTTCGCCTCGATCAGCTGCGCGACCGGCCCGAGCGGCACGCCCGGCGCGCTGCGCGCAAATTGCGCGGCATCGTCGCGCTCGAACAGGTCGGCGGTAGTCGGCACGACCGCGGTGATGTCGAACACCTCGCCGCCGCGCACGACGACCACGCACGGTCCTTCATGTTGCTCGGTCTTGCGCCACACGCGGCCGATCAGCAGTGCGTCGTTCAGATCGCCGGGAAGAAAGCTGGAGGGGGAAATTGCGGACATGGGATGGGCTCTTTCGGATAAGTGGGAAAACGGGCAAGGCCGGGCGTCGCGTTGCGTGCGAAGCCCGGCCTTGTCACCCGCGGGTCAATGCGAATGCCGTGGGTTGCCGCGCTCGGCAATCACCTTCAGATACAGCGTCGCCGGTTCGAGGCAGCCGCCGGTCGAAAGCTGGCCGACCGTCTTGCGATACAGCTCCTGCCACGGCGTTTGCGCGGGCGGAATCTCGAAGTGCACGGTTTCGCGACGTCGCGCGAGTTCTGCTTCGTCGACCAGCACTTTGACGCTACGCGAGTTCAGATCGACGCGGATGCGGTCGTTCGTGCGCAACAGCGCAAGGCCGCCGCCCACCGCCGCTTCCGGCGACATGTTCAGAATCGACGGGCTCGCCGACGTGCCGCTCTGACGGCCGTCGCCGAGCGTCGGCAGCGACGTGATGCCCTGGCGCACGAGCGCCGCCGGCGGCGCCATGTTGACGACCTCGGCGCTGCCCGGATAGCCGACCGTACCCGTGCCGCGAATCACGAGGATGCAATGCTCGTCGATTTCAAGCGACGGGTCGTTGATGCGCGCGTGATAATCCTCGGGGCCGTCGAACACGATGGCGCGCGCTTCGAAGCTGTTTTCTGCGCCTGGCTCGCTCAGGTAGGTCTTGCGGAACGCATCGCCGACCACCGACATCTTCATGATCGCGCTGTCGAAGAAGTTGCCGGACAGCACCATGAAGCCCGCGCCGTGCTTCAGCGGATCGTCGGTCGTCTTGATGACCTCGCGATCCGGCGCGGGTGCGGCGGCCGCGATTTCGCCCATCGTGCGGCCCGACACGGTCAGGCAATCCTCGTGCACGAGGCCGCCTTTCGCGAGCTCGCGCATCACGGCCGGTACGCCGCCCGCGCGATGGAAGCTCTCGCCGAGATATTCGCCGGCGGGCATGCAGTTGACGATCAGCGGCACCTGCTCGCCGACGCGCTGCCAGTCTTCGAGACTCAGCTCGACGCCCATGTGCCGCGCAATCGCGATCAGATGCGGCGGGCAGTTGGTCGACGCGCCGAGCGCCGATGCGACGACGATCGCGTTTTCGAACGCTTTTTTCGTCATGATCTTCGACGGCCGCAGGTCCTCGCGCACGAGGTCGACGATGCGCTTGCCGGTCGCGTAGGCCATCTGGCCGCGCTCGCGGTAAGCGGCCGGAATGCTCGCGCAGCCGGGCAGCGACATGCCGAGCGCTTCGGCGAGGCTGTTCATCGACAGCGCGGTGCCCATCGTGTTGCAGTGACCGATCGACGGCGACGACGCGGTAGTCAGCTCCATGAAGCCTTCGTAGTCGATCTCGCCGGCCGCCAGCAGATTGCGTGCATGCCAGATCACGGTGCCTGACCCGACGCGCTTGCCGTCGTGCCAGCCGTCGAGCATGGGGCCGCCGGACAGCACGATCGCCGGCATATCGACGGTGGCCGCCGCCATCAGGCACGCGGGCGTGGTCTTGTCGCAGCCGGTGGTCAGCACGACGCCGTCGAGCGGGAAGCCGTGCAGGATTTCGACGAGGCCCAGATACGCGAGATTGCGATCGAGCGCGGCGGTCGGCCGGCGGCTCTGCTCGGCGAGCGGATGCACCGGAAACTCCATCGGAATGCCCCCCGCGTCGCGAATACCGGCCTTCGTGCGCGCCGCGAGCTCGATGTGATGCCGGTTGCACGGCGCGAGATCGCTGCCGGTCTGCGCGATGCCGATGATCGGCCGGCCCGACTGCAGCTCTTCGCGCGTCAGACCGTAGTTCATGAAACGCTCGACGTACAGTGCCGTCATATCCGCATGCGAGGGATCGTCGAACCATTCCTGGCTGCGCAGCCGGCGCGGGGTGGATACTGACATGATGCTTGTCTCTCTGTCTGGGTAAGGGTTTCTTATGCGTGCTCTGCGTGTTTCTGTGCCCGCGCTGTCTCGCGGCCGGGGCCGCTGCCTTCATTCGAGGCGGCCCGCGTCAGCATCGTGCGCGGCACGAGCAGGATCAGCACGCAACTGACCAGCAGACACGCACCGAGTGCGTAAGTGCCGTTGTTGATGTCGCCGGTCAAATCTTTCGCCACGGCGGTGATCATCGAACCGGTAAAGCCGGACAGATTGCCGATCGCGTTGATCATCGCGATGCCGGCCGCCGCGGCGGCGCCCGACAGCAGCTGTCCCGGGAACGTCCAGTAAATCGGCATCAGCGCAAGGATGCCGGCGGTGGCGATCGTCAGAAACGTGATCGCCCACACCACATGATGCGCCAAAGCCGCGCTCATGATCAGACCGATTCCGCCGATCAGCGCGGGAATCGCCGCATGCAGGCGCCGCTCGCCGGTTTTCTTCGAATGCGCGGCGTTCGCGAGCGTCGCAATGATGGCCACGCCGTACGGAATCGCGGTCAACAGGCCGATATGCAGCGGATCCTGCACGCCGGTCGCCTTGATGATCGACGGCAGCCAGAACGCGAGGCCGTAGAAGCCGGTATTGAACGTGAGCAAAATCGCGACCAGCAGCCAGACGCGCGGATCGCGCACCGCCGAGCCGAAGCGCGCTGTCTTGTGCGCGCTTTCGCGCTGCAGATTCGCCGCGAGCAGGCTCTTCTCCTGCGGCGTGAGCCAGCGCGCGCGGTCAATGCCGTCGTCGAGCGAGAAGTACACCACGAACGCGGTCAGGAGCGACGGCACGCCTTCGATCAGCAGCATCCATTGCCAGCCCTGATAGCCGAGCAGGCCGGCCGTATGGTCCATCAGCCAGCCCGACACGATGCCGCCGAGCATCAGGCTGACCGGCATTGCGATCAGAAAGCCTGACATCACGCGACTTTGGCGCTGCGACGGAAACCAGAAGTTCAGGTACAGAATCACGCCGGGGAAGAAGCCGGCCTCGCAGAGCCCGAGCAGAAAGCGCAGGATGTAGAACATCGTCGCGGTTTCGACGTGCGCGACGCGCGCGAGCGGCGCGACGAACGCGAGCGCCATCGACACGAGCCCCCACGTGAACATGATCCGCGCGATCCAGAAGCGCGCGCCGTAGCGATGCAGGAACACGTTGCTGGGCACTTCGAAGATGAAATAGCCCCAGAAGAACACGCTCGCGCCGATCGCGTACATCGTGTCGGACAGGCCGAGATCGTCGAGCATCTGCAGCTTCGCGAAGCCGACGTTCACGCGATCCAGATACGCAACCACATAGCACAGCAACAGTACCGGCAGCAGCCGGCGCACGACCTTGCGATAGGTCCTTTCCTCGAACTCGTCGACGCGCGCGGCGGGCGCGACGATGGCGGGCGGTACAGCGGTCATTCGTATCTCCATCAGCGTATTTTTGGTCGGAAATGCCGTTGCCTCGCGGTTCGTGCGATTTGGCACCGCCAGTTAAGTTACCGGTAACATTTCTAGCTGTGGATGTTACGCCCGGCTTACCAGCCGGACAACCGAGGGATATCCCTGATCTGTTTAATTAAGGGGAGTGCTAGTGCGCCATCTACGCGCTATCGCGTGCAATCACCGTGAAATCGATCTTCACCGCTTTCCTGCGCTGCACCTCACCCGCTTCGCGACCGGCGAGCGCCGCGAGCAGCGTTTCGCCAGCGCGCAGGCCGATGCCGTACGCGTCGACCGACACCGTCGTGATGCTCGGCTGACAGCACCACGACACCTCGAAGTTGCCGAACCCGGCGACCGCGATGTCGCCCGGCACCGACAGCCCGCGCCGGTGACACTCCATGATCGCGCCGAACGCCGACATGTCGCTCACGCACATCACGGCCTCGGTATCGGGCCACGCGTCGAGCAATGCGCCGATCGCCGGTGCGCCGTGGCTCATCGTGATCGGCGAGTCGCCGAGCCGGATCACGCGCGGCTCGCCGAGGCCGAGCGCCTTGATTTCGGCGACGTAGCCGCGCATCCGGTCGTGCCCGCGCCGGTCGCGCTCGCTGGCACCCGCGATGAAGCCGATCCGCCGATAACCGCGCTCGTGCAGATGCCGGACCATCGCGCGCGCCGCCGCCGAGTTCGAAAAGCCGACGACCGTATCGATTGGATCGCTGGGCAGATCCCACATTTCGACGACCGGAATGCCGGCGCGCTGCAACAGCATGCGCGTCGCCTCGGTGTGCCGGCCGCCCGTCAACGCGACGCAGCGCGGCTGGTGACGCAGCATCGAGCGCACCAGCAGTTCTTCCTGTTCCAGACGGTAGTCCGTGTCGCCGAGCAGCAGTTGCAGACCGTGCGGGCCCAGCGCGGCATTCAGTCCGCGCACGGTGTCGGAGAAGTTCGAGCTGGACAGCGACGGCACCAGCACCGCGACGAACGCCGAGCGTCCCGACGACAGCGCGCCTGCCGCCGCATCGGCGACGTAGCCGAGTTCGTCGATGACCTTCTGCACGCGTTCGCGAGTCGCCTGCGACACGTTGCGGCCGGCGAGCACGCGCGACACGGTCATCTTCGAGACGCCCGCGCGTTCGGCAACATCGGACATGCGGGGCGGGACTGGCGGCCTGGACGTCATGATAGGTATCGGGGCGAATGCGCGAAAGTCATGGAACGCACATGATAGCGGGCCGCTCCTTGCGGAGCGACCAGGCAACGTCAGGGTTGCGTTTTGCGGCTTGTCCTGTCGCTGTGTTTTTGTCGTCTAGCGCTCGAAGCCCACCGTGCAGCGCGCCTGAGCCTGCCCCGCCGCCGGCGCGCGGAACGAGAACAGCCCGCCCGCCTGCGGTTGATGCTGGCGCTCGACCGCCGTCAGTCCCTTCCATGCGGTGGACACATAGACGGTTTGCAGATCGTCGCCGCCGAACGCGAGCTTCGTCACGTTCGCGCACGGCAACGGCACCTGATCGACCAGCTCGCCCGCCGGCGAGTAACGCTCGATCCGCCAGCCGCCGAACAGCGCGATCCACACGAAGCCGTCGGCATCGACTGCCATGCCGTCGGGATGGCCGTCGCCGGAGATGGCGGCGAAGATGCGCTTGCCCGACAGCGTGCCGTCCGCGGCGACGTCGAAGGCATAAACCACGCGCCGCATCGTGTCGTTGTGATACAGCGTGCGGCCGTCCGGGCTCATCGCCGGGCCGTTCGTGATCACGTAGTCGTCGTCCTGCGCGATTGCCGCGCCTTGCTCGTTCACGCGATACAGCGTGCCGCTCGGCGCCTCTTCCGCATCGTCCATCGAGCCGAACCACAGGCGTCCCCGTGCATCGACGAAACCGTCGTTGAGGCGGTTGCCCGGCAGATGCGGTTCGACCTCGGCGAGCTTGCTGAACTCGCCGCTCGCCGGATCGAAGCAATGCAAGCCGGATGGCAGCCCACATACGAACGTGCCGTCCGCGAGCGGCGCCAGAAAACCGGGCTGGTCGGGCGCCTGCCACGTCTGCTGCTCGCCGGTCGCGACGGACAGCCGATGAATCCGGCGCCCCTTGATATCGACGAAATACACCGCGTTTTCGGCGGCCTGCCATAGCGGCCCTTCGGCCAGTTCGGCGCCGACCGCCCATACGCACACTGGGACCGGCATGCTCATTCTCCGTACCACCCTGCGTCGACGAAGTAATCGCGGCCGGAGCAGCGTGACGCGTCGTCGGACGCGAGGAACAGCGCCATACGCGCGACGTGCTCGGGCTCGATGCGCAGTTGCAGACATTGACTCGCGACGACCTTCGCTTCGCTCTCAGCCGATTGCCACAGTTGCATCTGCCGCGGCGTCTTCACCGCCCCGGGGATGATGCAATTCACGCGGATGCCCGCGCTGCCGAGATCACGCGCGAGACCACGCGTGAGCCCTTCGATGCCGGCCTTGGCGGTCATATAGATCGCAAGGTTCGGCAGCGCGACATGCCACGACACCGAGCCCAGATTCAGGATCACGCCGCGCCCCGCGCGACGCATACCGTTCGCGGCGGCCTGCGCGCAGAAGAACTGGTGGCGCAGATTCACCGCGATACGGTCGTCCCAGTAGCTCGCGGTGAGCTCACCGATTTCGTGCCGGTCGTCGTTGCCGGCGTTGTTGACGAGCACGTCGATCGGGCCCACCGCATGGACGATGTCGGCGAACGTGTTTTCGATCGCGTCGACATTTTTCAGGTCGCAGCGGCGAAACAGCGGCGGATGCTTCGCGTGGCGAAGCGTTTCCTGCAGCGCGAGCGAATCGTGCTCGGCGACGTCGAGGAAGAACACGCGCGCGCCTTGCTGCGCGAAGGCCTCGACGATCGCGGCGCCGATCCCGCCGCCGCCGCCGGTCACGACGATGGTTTTGTCCGACAGACTTGGATAGGTTGCGTACGACATCAGATTTTCCACTTGTTACGAGTAGGACCACATAGAGGACGGCGCTCGCCGCCCTGACCCGCCGCTCAGGCCACGATCTCGACCTCGCTCAGCATGCGCCAGTTGCGTTCGAGCGTTCTCGTCGCGGAGCCCGCGACGGCGACCGTGCCGCTCAGATGAATGTCGCGGCTCGAGCTGCCGACCAGCAGATCGAAGTCACCAGGCTCGACGATACGCTCGCCGCACGCGTCGGTGAAGTTCAGCATGTCCACCGGCAGTTTCACGCGCACACGCGCCGACGCACCGGCCGCGAGCGGCACGCGCGCAAACGCCTTCAGCTCGCGGACCGGCCGCGCGACCGACGCGTGCCGGTCGCGCACGTAGATCTGCACGATCTCGGTGCCGTCGCGCGCGCCGATGTTGTCGACCGTGAAGCTCAACTCGATCGTACCGCTTTCGATCGGCACTTCGCTGTGCGCGAGCGCGAGATCGCCGTAACGGAACTGCGTATAGCCGATACCGAAACCGAACGGATAGCGGCAGCCGAAATGGTATGCAATCGGCGTTCCCGCGCTCTTCAGACGATGGTTATACACGTACGGCACGGCGCCCGCGCTCTTCGGCACCGACAGCGGCAGACGGCCGCTGAAATTGGCGCGGCCCACCAGCAGATCGGCCAGCGCCTCGGCGCCGCGCTCGCCCGGCGCGAACGCCATGATCTGCGCGGCGATGCGCTCTTCGAGGCCGCCGAGATTGTACGGACGGCCGCCCGTCATCACGACGACCGTCGGCGTGCCGCTATCGACCACCGCCTGCAGCAACGCCTGCTGCACACCCGGCAGGTCGAGGCTGTCGGTATCGGACCCTTCGCCGACCGTGCCGGACTGGAACAGGCCCGCCAGATCGCCGACGAACACCAGCGCGACGCCCGCTTGCCGCGCGGCCTCGACCGCGGCCGCGATGCCGTCGGTGTCCTTGCTGATCAGCTCGTCGCAATGCGCGTCGCCGGTCAGATCGAGCGACACGTCGCCCGGGAACACCGGCGCGCCCGCGCGGCGCTCCTTGATGATGTCGCAACCCTGCGCGTGAATTACGCGCTCGTCGCCGAGCAACGCACGCAGCGAACGCAGCGGCGTCGCGATCGAAGCAGTGGACTGCTCGCCGCTGTTGATCAGGTGCACCGGGAAGCTGTAGCCGGCGAGCAGCGCGAGCGGATCGTCGGCGGTCGGGCCGATCACCGCGATCTTGTCCGGGCCGTGCGCGTCGAGCGGCAGCACGTCGCCTTGATTGCGCAGCAGCACCGCCGATTCGAGCGCAACCTGATATGCGGTATCGCCCGCGGTCGCGCTTTTCACGTCGACGCGTTCGGGATCGACGTACGGATTCTCGAACAGGCCGAGCTGGAATTTCACGCGCAGCACGCGCGAGACGGCGGTGTCGATCGTCGCTTCGCTGATCTCGTTGCGCTCGAGCGCTTCCTTCAGATGCACCGCGCACTCGTGACCCGGCAGCTCGACGTCGAGGCCGGAGTTGAACGCGAGGGCCGCGGCCGACGCGCTGTCGCGCGCCACCGCATGATGGCTGAACAGCAGGTCGACGCCCGCGTAATCGGCGACGACGAGACCGTCGAAGCCCCATTTCTCTCGCAGCGTGTCGTGCAGCAGCGCGCGATCGCCATGACAGGGTACGCCGTCGACGTCGTGATAGGCGGGCATCACCGAGCCCGCGTTCGCGAGCTTCACGGCCATTTCGAAAGGCAGCATGAACACGTCGTTGAGCTCACGCGGACCGACATGCACCGGCGCATGATTGCGGCCGCCTTCGCTCGCCGAATGACCGACGAAATGCTTGAGCGTCGCGAGCAGATCGCGCTGTTCGCCCTGCAGGCCCTTCACGTAATGACACGCGAGCACGCCAACCAGATACGGGTCTTCGCCGAGCGTCTCCTCGGTGCGGCCCCACCGCGGGTCGCGCGACACGTCGAGCACCGGCGCGAGCCCCTGATGACAGCCGATCGAGCGTGCCTGCTCGCCGATGATCGTGCCCACTTCGCCGACCAGTCGCGGATTCCACGTCGCCGCATAGTTCAACGGCGACGGGAACAGCGTCGCGTCCTTGATCATGAGCCCGACGAGGCATTCCTCGTGTGACATCACCGGAATGCCGAGGCGCGTGTCTTCGACCATCTTGCGCTGCAGCTCGTTGAGCGCGCGTACGCCTTCTTTCGGATCGACCGTATGCGTGCCGAGCGGACGCGTGATCTGGCCGAGGCCGTGCTGCAGGATCTCGTCGACCGTGATCTGGTTGGCGCTCTGTGCGAAATCGATGCTACGCGCCTTGTGATTGCCATCGGCCGACAGCTTCAGCCACGCGGCGTGAAGCTGTGCAATCTTTTCGTCGAGTGTCATGCGCGCGAGCAGATCGGCCACGCGCTCTTCCACGGCTGCGGCTGGATTGCGGTAGAGCGGGACCTCACTTTGGCGAAGCAACATCGAAAACTCCTTTTTTTATCGTGGTGTACGAAGCGCATGAAGCGCCGACAAATCCGTTGTTTCTGACAAGCGTGCGGCATGGCGTTGCTTCAGCCCGGATGCCATCCCTTCTATTTCAGATACCTTTCCAGACTTCGTAGTCCTGCTAATCGATCGAACGCAGCCGCGACTCGAATTCGCCGTGTTTGATCGACTACGGGTCGTTCGTTGCTCCTGGCGACGCGATGCAATGGGACCGCGCTTGCTCGCGTCGTGCAAGCAGCGCGATCGCAAGCGGATCAGTGCAGACGCGGCAGCGCGAAATCCTTGTCGTCGAACACGTGGCACGTGCGCGGTGCGAACGCCAGTTCGACGCGTTCGTCGTGCGTCACGCCACCGTCGCCGGGCAGCTTGGCGATCATCGTGTTGCCGTCGCGCACGCCACCGTCCACATGCACGTAGCTGTGCTCGCCCATCCGTTCGACCAGGCGCACGGCGCAGCGGATTGTCTGCACGCCGGCCTGCGCCGACGGCAGGGCAAGATGCTCCGGCCGGATGCCGAGCGTGACCTGCGAACCGACGCGTTGCCTGCGGCCGTCGACCTCGGCGCGCACGCGCTCGCCCGTGGTCAGCTCGACCTGAATGCCCTTGTCGTCGACCGCGAGCACCGTGGCCGGCATGAAGTTCATCTTCGGCGAACCGATGAAGCCAGCGACGAAGCGGCTCTTCGGCCGGTGGTACAGATCGAGCGGCGCGCCGATCTGCGCGATGCTGCCGTGCTTTTCCATGTCCGCGCCGGCGTGCAGCAGCACG
The DNA here is from genome assembly GCF_050436125.1 of Paraburkholderia sp. MM5482-R2. Classification (NCBI taxonomy): domain Bacteria; kingdom Pseudomonadati; phylum Pseudomonadota; class Betaproteobacteria; order Burkholderiales; family Burkholderiaceae; genus Paraburkholderia; species Paraburkholderia sp. MM5482-R2. The sequence goes on from NZ_JBNDLP010000004.1 coordinate 556,192, forward strand.
ATCTTGTCGGCGAGCGCCATCGCTTCGATCTGGTCGTGCGTGACGTACACCGCGCTCGCGCGGTTGAACTCGCGATGCAAACGGGCGATTTCGGTGCGCGTCTGCACGCGCAGCGCGGCGTCGAGATTCGACAGCGGCTCGTCGAACAGGAACACGCCCGGCTCGCGCACGATGGCGCGCCCGATCGCCACGCGCTGGCGCTGGCCGCCGGACAGCGCAGCGGGGCGGCGTTCGAGGTAGCTGTCGAGTTGCAGCGCGGCAGCGGCGCTGCGCACCTTCTTGTCGATGGTGGCCTTATCGACCTTCGCCTGACGCAGGCCGAATGCCATGTTCTCGTACACGCTCATATGCGGATAGAGCGCGTAGTTCTGGAACACCATCGCGACCTGGCGCTTCGCGGGTTCGACGTTGTTCATCAGTTGACCGTCGATGCGCAGTTCGCCGTCGGTGATCGATTCGAGACCGGCGATCATGCGCAGCAGCGTAGACTTGCCGCAGCCCGACGGCCCGAGGAACACGCAGAATTCGTCCCTGCCGACTTCGAGGTTGGCGTCGCGGATCACCGAGTTACCGCTCGTATAGGACTTCTGTATGTTAGTGAGAGAGATGCTTGCCATATCGTTTATGCGAAGTTCGGTGTGCGGGCCACTTTGGCCCACACGATTCGAGGTGAGGTGCGATGCGGATCAGCCCTTGAGCGAGCCGGCCATCATCCCCTTGATCACGCGCTCCTGACCGAACGCGTAGGCAACGATCAGCGGCAACGACGTGAGAACGAGGACAGACAGCATCGAGGGTATGTTCGACGCGTATTGCCCCATGAAGTCCCAAATCGCGAGCGGCAGCGTACGGTGCTCGGCCGTCGAAGTGAGCATGTACGCGAAGATGAACTCGTTCCACAGACCAATGCCGTTGAAGATCGTCACGGTGGCGAGCCCCGGTGCCGAAAGCGGGAAGAAAATACGCCAGAAGATGCGGAACGGACTGCAGCCGTCGAGCTGCGCCGCTTCTTCGAGCTCGCGCGGAATCTGGCGCATGAACTCGGTCAGGATGAAGATCGACACCGGCAGACTGAGGGCAACATAAGGGCCGAGCAGCGCGAACGCGGTGTCGTAAAGGCCGAGGTTGCGCGTGAGCAGATAGATCGGCACGAGCGTCGCATGCAGCGGCACGATCATGCCGGCGACCACCAGACCGAACAGCGTCTTGTTCAGCGAGAAGCGCAAGCGCGCAAACACGTAGGCCGCCATCGCACTGATGATGACGATCAGCAGCACCGACACGCCCACCGTGAACACGCTGTTACGAAAATAAGTGAAAAACGGCCCCTGCAGCACAGCCGCGTAGTTACCCCAATACAGGTGGCTCGGCGGCGCCCACACTGACGTCGCGAAGGTCTCTTCCTGGCTCTTGAAGCTCGATGCGACCATGAAGAGAAACGGAATCGTCGTGACGGCCAGCCAGATCAGTGCCAGCAGCGGAACCCCCACGCGGGGGAAGCGTAGTTTCTTGTTCATGGTTCAGACCTCGGTTGCATAACGGCGGGTGAAGTACATCGACACCGCCGCCACCGTGATGACGATAAGGAACATCGCCGAGCCGATGGTGCTGCCGTAGCCGAGTTGAAACGAACTGAACACCGTGCGATACATGTAGGTGGCCATCACCTCGGACGAGCCTTCGGGGCCGCCACCGGTCATGACGAAGACGAGATCGAAGTAACGCAGCGACCCGAGCACCGACAGCAGCACAGCGGTGCGCACCGTGCCTTGCAGGTGCGGCAGCTTGATGCGCCAGAAAATGGTCCACTCGGATGCGCCGTCGAGGAGCGCAGCCTCGTTGACCTCGGCCGGCATCGACGAGAGGCCGGCGAGAAACAGAATCATGTAGAAAGGCGCGTTCTGCCAGATGATCACGGCGATGGTCGCAGCCAGCGAAAAATGCGGATCGCCCAGCCAGTCCTTCGCGAGGCCATCAAGCCCGAATGCCTGCAGCGCGACGTTGATCGGACCGAAATTCGGATCGTAGATTTGCTTGAACAGCACACCGATCGCCACGCTCGACATCAGCAGCGGCAGGAAATAGAGAACCTTGAGCAAGCGCGAGCCACGACCGGCCTTCTCCAGCAGCACGGCGAGCGCGAGCGCGATCGGAAGCTGGACGACGATCGACGCGACAGCAAGAATCACGTTGTTCTTCAGCGATTGCCAGAACACCATGTCGTGCACGAGCCGCGCCCAGTTCGCGAGCCCGATATAACGGGCAGTGTTGCCGAGGCCGTTCCAGTCGAGCAGCGACAGCCGCAGGCTGGAGACGAGCGGATAAAGCAGGAACACGGCCAGCAGCAGCAGCGACGGCGCAAGAAACACAACCGTGACGAGCGTTTGCGATGAAAATCTCAGCCGGCGTTCGGGTGTAGCGGAAAGTGCGATATTCACGGGCTTGTATGCCGACCGGCACCTCGCGGTGCCGGTCGGACTTTTCTTTAAGACTGGAGATCAGCCGCCCTTCTTCGAAGCGGCTTCCATTTGCTGCGCAGCAGCCTCAGGCGTCAGCGACAGACCGAACAGTGCTTGCGTCGTGTCCTTGTGCAATTCACCGAGGGCCGGCGGCAGTGCCTGGTCGTACCAGAGCTGCACGCTCGGAGCGGCGGCAAGCATTTGCTGCAGACGCTGCGTGAACGGATCGTCGATCTTGACGTTATTGACCGGCGGGAGCTTGTGGTCATCCGACGCGCGAGCCTGCATCGCCTGCTCGTCGGTCAGTGCCTGGATCAGCTTGAACGCTGCGTCCGGCGTCTTGCACTCGGTCGAGATGCTGAGGAAGCCGTCGCCGACCGTGCCGATCAGGTCGCGCGGATCACCCTTGCCACCCGGCACGCTCGGGAACGCGAAGAAGTCGAGATCCTTCGAGAACGTCGGATTTTCGTTCGCGATCGTCGAAGCTTCCCAGGCGCCCATCAGCTCCATGGCGGCCTTGCCCGTGTACAGCAGGCGGCGCGAGGCGCCCGAGTCGTAATCGAGACCGTTGATGCCCGGTGCGAACGCGCCAGCCTTCACGAGTTCCTGAATGCGCTTGCCGGCTTCGACGAACGCCGGATCTTCGAAGCCCTTGCCCTTGCCTTCGATCGCGTCCTTCACGACTTGCGGACCGCCGATACGGTCGACGAGGTACATGTAGTACATCGAACCGGTCCACTTGTTCTTGTTCGCGAGCGAGAACGCTGCAACGTTGTGCGACTTCAGCACTTCAACGACGTGCATCAGTTCATCCCACGTCTTCGGCGGCGTGATGCCGTACTTCTTGAAGACTTCCTTGTTGTAGAAGATCACCGCGGCCGCCGCGTTTTCGGCGGCAACACCGTAGGTCTTGCCGTCGAACGTCGTGACATTCCACGACGCTTGCATGAAGCGGCTGCGGTACGCCGGATCCTTCTCCAGGTACGGCGTGAGGTCGGCGATCTGGCCGGATTTCACGTACTCGTGCAGCCCGCCGCCGCCCCAGTTCTCGAACACGCACGGCGGCTGGTTCGCGCCGAAAGCGACCTTCAGCTTAGTCTTGTACGCCTCGTTCAGGACGTGCGAATTCTCGACCTTGTAGCCCGGAACCGCCTTTTCGAATCGATCCGACGCGTCGCGAATGATCTTGCTCGACGACGCATTGGTCTGCTGGTCCCATACCGTGATCGTCTTGGAGTCCGCCGCTACGGCGTTCGAAACAACTGCAGACAACGAAAACAGCAGCGCCGTCGCGCCGATGATGGACCGCGCTTTAAACAAAGCCGGGTACGCCATGGGTGTGTCCCCTCTTCTGGATTTATAAGAAATCACCGAAACATTAACGTTAGCCTTAACGTTAGTGAATGTTAGGTCGATGCGTGAAGTAAGGCTATGCGGGATTTTACCTGGTCCCGGCGGGCTGCGACGCAACGGCCGGATAAGATGGACCGATTGCGGGAAAGCTGAAATATAAAGGGTTCTGCTAGAATAACGACTACATAAACGGTATCGCTAACGCGATTAGCGAGTCGACCCATCCAATGACCTCTCGCACACCTTCGACCCGCATGGCAAGACAGACCCCAACGCTTGAGCACGTTGCCAAGCTTGCCGGGGTGTCCCAGATGACCGCGTCGCGCGCTCTCAACGGCCGTCCCGGCGTGTCGCGCGAAACCCGCGACGAAGTCCTGAGAATCGCGTCGGACATCGGTTACGTCGTCAACCGCACCGCGCAGAAACTGTCGGGCGGCCGCAACGGCATCATCGGCATCATCACGCCGACACTCGACACGCAATTCTCCAGCGAACTGATTCTCGGCGCGGGCCGCGCGGCGCGTGGCGCGGGCTGCGAGATGCTGGTCTACACGGTGTTCGACGAAGATCGTCATACGCATCACGACCTGCTTGGGCTCATCCAGCAATTCTCCGACGGTATCCTCGCCATTCTTCCGCGCGAGTCGCTGTGCCTCGAGGCGCTCGCCACCGCGAAGGTACCGGTCGTCGTCGTTGATCAGCGCGGCACGCTGACGGGCTTCCCGTCGGTGTCGGTCGACAACTACGGCGGCGCCTGTCTCGCGGTCGAGCACCTCGCCGAGCTCGGTCACAAGCGCATCGCGTTTCTGGCCGGCGACGAAACGATCGAAGGCGTGCGCGACCGGCAACGCGGCTATCACGACACGCTGGCTCGCCTCGGCCTGCCGCGCGAAGACGCGCTGGTCGCCGCGGGCGACCTCTCGCAAATGATGGCGTTCGACGTCACGTTCGACCTGCTGAACCTCGCCGAGCCGCCCACCGCGATCTTCACGGCCAACGACCAGAGCGCGTTCGGCGTGATCGCCGCCATCCGCGAAGCGGGACTGCGCGTGCCGGACGACATCTCGGTGATCGGCTTCGACGACATCCCGATGTCCGAGCAGTTTCACCCGGCGCTCACCACGATCCGCCAACCGTTCCAGCAAATGGCGCGCTCGGCGGTCAACACGCTGCTCGCGCAGATCGCCGGGATCGACGCCGCTTCGCAGCGCATCACGCTGCCGGCGGAACTGGTGGTGCGCGATTCCACCGGCCCCGTCCGCACCAGGCAGCGCCGCGTCCGTCACCAGATCGTTTCGACGTAAGTCGACGCGCGCACTTTCGCATCCGAAGTCACGAGCGCGCCGCCATGCGTGCGCGCGGTCGCGACGATCAGGCGTTGATGCAAGGCGAGCGTGGGCGGTAGCGTGGCCGCGCGAAACGCGATCTCGGTGTCGACCGGAATCATCCGCACGCCGTCGAGCGACAGAAACGTCGACATCCAGCTGCGCGCGTCCATCGACAGTCCGAGACTGCCGACCTTCACGAACTCCGCGATTTCGAACGCACTGATTGCCGAAATCAGGATCTCGCCGCCGGCGAGCTCCCGATCGATCGCATCGTGCGCGGCCTGGCTCAGCGCTTTCTGCCTGCCGAGCCAGCACACGAGCGCAAGCGTGTCGAGCGTGATCATTACTCGTCCTGCTCGGCAGTGACAGGCTGCAACGCGTGCTTCAGGTTGAAATGCGTAATCGACGCGCGCAGCAGCTCGAGCGGATTTTCCTGCTTGCTGCGATACGGCCGGATTTCGATGGTGGGTTGCCCGCGGTCGGTGACGACCACGGTTTCGCCCAATGCCTCGACCTGACGGAACAGCTCGCAGGCCCGGGACTTGAAAATGGCTTTAGATACTCGCTTTTCCATGACGCTCTCCACCCAGCAAAAATCCAACGGTATTTTTTGTATCGGGCCGGTGCGCCCGCAGGCGAACACCCGCGATGCGTGCCCGACATTCTTTATCAACCTTGCTCTCAGTCGTTGCTTCCTAGCCTACCGCCAGGAGCTCCCTCAAGCTCCAATCCAACTCGCGGCGACAACTACCGTAACCGCGACACAGCCTGCAACGGTCGCGCCAATTCCTGCGCGCAACCGCTGCACTTTCACCTAATCAATTGGTTTTACACAGACCGCTCTTGCCATACCGGGTCGCGCCGGATAGCGGCGCGGCGCGTCTTGGCTTGCAATGTTTTGCCCCGTGTTATAGATCTTCGAATAGATGCAAACTTGCCAGAACGTTACCCTTAACGTTAGCGGATGTTAATGGCGCATGTTCGCGGCCGCCATGCGGAGTTTACCTAAGCTCCGAACCACTATCCGACCCCTCGACTGGACCCGCTAAATCAAGCCCGGCAAGGAGAAAGCTCGATGCAAGGCGTCGAAGGTACCGCGCAATATTTAATGCGAACTGGCTAACATCATCGCTGCTTGCGTCAGTCTTCGTCGTTCGATGCAGGGAGCCCTGATGAAGGCTCCGCATCGAAATGCAGGATCCACGCATGCAACGATTCGCGCGGCTTTACCGTTGCTCACTCGTCGACATCGGCCTGTCAAACCACCGCGCCGACGTCCTCGCCGACTTCGGGTCGCGCGAGGCTCACCGCGGCGCCGTTCGCATCGAACAGCGTGACCGACGACGACGCCACCTTGATCCCGACACGCGCGCCGACCGCGTGCTCCGCGTCCTTCTTGTCGAGCTTCAGCGCAATCGCGTGCGCCATGCCATCGAGTCGAGCATGCAGGATCGAGACGTCGCCGAGATGCTCGACCAGTTCGACACGCGCGGCGAGACCTTCGTCGAGCGAGCCGATGCCCAGATGCTCGGCGCGCACCCCGAGCGTCAACTCGCCACTGACCGGCTGCGCCAGTCGGCCGGGCAGCACGATGCGCTGGCTCGCGCCGGCGAGCGCCACGACGGTTTGCGCATCGCTTCGCGACACCAGCGTCGCGGCCAGCATGTTCATCTGCGGCGAGCCGATGAAGCCGCCAACGAAGCGGTTCGACGGCCGCTCATACAGGTCGAGCGGCGCGCCGGTCTGCTCGATGCGGCCTTTGTTGAACACGACGATCTGCTGGCCCAGCGTCATCGCCTCGACCTGATCGTGCGTGACGTAGATCATCGTCGTGCCGAGTTCGCGATGCAGCTTCGCGAGTTCGATACGCATCTGCACGCGCAGCGCCGCATCGAGATTCGACAGCGGTTCGTCGAACAGGAACACGCGCGGCTTGCGCACGATCGCCCGTCCGATCGCGACGCGCTGGCGCTGGCCGCCCGACAGCGCCTTCGGTTTGCGCTCCAGCAGATGTGTGATCTGCAGGATCTCGGCGGCACGGCCCACCGCCTCGCGCACTTCCTTTTTCGACTTGCCCGACAGCTTCAGCGAAAAGCCCATGTTTTCCGCGACCGTCATGTGCGGGTAGAGCGCGTAGCTCTGGAACACCATCGAGATGCCGCGGTCCGTGGGCTGCAGATCGTTGACGCGTACGCCGTCGATCAGAATGTCGCCGCCCGTCACCGACTCGAGCCCCGCGATCATGCGCAGCATCGTCGACTTGCCGCAGCCCGACGGTCCCACGAACACCGTGAACTGGCCGTCCGGGATGCGCAAGTCGATGCCCTGGATCACCTGCGGTCCTTCGCCATACGTCTTCGTGACGTTGCGCAATACGAGTTCGCCCATTTGATGCCTCCTCCTCGATCCTTGTACTTGCAGACCCCGCGTGACGCTATCCCACTGCCGCACTACTGTCGCGCCACGCGAGGTTCGATGCGCCCGTCGCCGGGCGTGCGCCTCAGCGCACGGCCGCGACGCCGGCGTGTTGCGCGATCACGTCGCGATACCACAACGCGCTGTCCTTCAGCGTGCGCTCCTGGCTCGCGTAGTCGACGTAGACCATGCCGAAGCGCTTGTCGTAGCCCGACGCCCATTCGAAGTTGTCCATCAGGCTCCAGGCGAAATAGCCCGCCACGTCGACGCCCTGTTTCACCGCGTCCGACAAGGCGGCGAGATGCAGGTCGTAGAAGCGCACGCGCTCGGCGTCGTGCACGCGGCCGTTATCGAGCACGTCTTTCGCCGCGCAGCCGTTCTCGGTGATGTAGATCGGCGGCAACTTGTAGTCGGCGTTGATGCGCGTCAGCAATTCGGTGAGACCTTGCGGATAGACTTCCCAATCCATGTCGGTGAAGCCGAGCGCGCCCGGCGGACGCTTCTCGCCCGATGCGCTCGCGAAGATCCGCGTGTAGTAGTTGACGCCGAGGAAGTCCATCGGCGTGCCGATCACGTCGAAATCGCCGCTCCGGATCACGTCTTGCGGACCGTTCGCGCCATACCATTCCAGCGCCTCGGCCGGATACTCGCCCTTGAACAACGGGTCCATGTACCAGCGCACGAACTTCGCGTATTCGAGCGACGCGGCGGCCTGATCGTCGGGCGCATCCGTCGCGCCATGCGCCGGCGACTGGTTCAGCACGATGCCGAGCGGCGCCTTCACGCCATCGGCGCGTAGTGCCTGCAACGCGAGACCGTGCGACAGCAGCAGATGGTGCGCGACATGCGCGGCCTTCTTCAGATCGGCGTTGCCCGGCGCGAAATAGCCGGTTGCGTTGCCGAGCCACGCGGTGCACCACGGTTCGTTGTGCGTCGCGATCGATGCAACGCGATCGCCGAGCACGCTGCCGATCTTGCGCGCGTAGTCCGCGAAGCGATAAGCGGTGTCGCGGCTTTCCCAGCCGTTTTGCGTATGCTGCAGCGACAACGGCAGGTCCCAGTGATACAGCGTTGCGAACGGCTGGATGTCGCGCTCGAGCAAACCGTCGATGAGGCGCTCGTAAAACGCGAGGCCCTTGTCGTTGAATGCGCCGCGGCCAGTCGGCTGCACGCGCGGCCAGGCGATCGAAAAGCGATAAGCCTTGACCCCGAGTTCGGCCATCAGGTCGAGGTCTTCCTCGACCAGGTGATAGTGATCGCATGCGACATCGCCGTTCTCGCCGTTCAGGACCTTGCCCGGCACGTTGCAGAACGCGTCCCAGATCGACGGGCCGCGGCCGTCCTCATGCGCTGCGCCTTCGATCTGGTAGGAACTGGTGGCGACGCCCCAGACGAAGTCTCCGTTGAATCGATACGTCGACATAGATGATGTTGTCCTGAATCGTCACGCCTGCTAGGGCGTGAAAAATGAAAGAGAGAATCTCAAGCCTTGACCGCGCCGGTCGTCAGACCGTCGATCAGACGCCGCGAGGTGAATGCAAACAGCACCAGCAACGGCAGCACCGCGACCGCGGAGCCCGCCATCACCGCGCCCCAATCCGAATTGGTCGGACTTTGCAGAATGCGCAGAGCGAGCGGCAGCGTGTACATCGACGGCGAACGCAGCACGACGAGCGCCGACAGAAAGTTGTTCCACGCCTGAATGAAGCTGATCAGTCCAAGCGTACCCAGCGCCGGTCCGAGCAGCGGCATCACGATGCTCCAGTAGATGCGGAATTCACCGCAGCCGTCGATGCGCGCCGCCTCGATCAGTTCGGACGGAATCGCCGCCGCGACGTACTGGCGCATCAGGAACACGCCGAGCGCGGCGGCCGCGCCAGGTACGTACAGCGCGCGCGGCTGATCGATCCAGCCGAGCAGGTTCATCGTCATGAAGGTCGGAATCATGCCGAGGAACGGCGGCACCAGCATTGCGGTCAGCGCGATCGCGAACAGCGTCTTCTTGAAGCGGAATTCGTACATCGCGAACGCGTAGCCGGCCATCGACGTGACGAGCAGCGTCAGCACGGTTTGCATCGTGGCCGTATAGAAGCTCCAGCCGAGATTGCGCCAGAACGGAATGTGCCGCATCAGCGAGGCCATGTTGTCGAGAAACGCGCTGCCGAACCACAGCGGGGGCGGCATCGAGAAAATCTCGGAACTCGTGTGCGTCGCGAACACGAACATGAAGTAGAACGGCGAGAACATCAGCACGCGCACCGGCCACCACGATCGCGTAGCCGATATAACGGCCCTTGTTGCTCGACGATTTCATCGCTGTGTCTCCTCGTTCATGCCGCTGCGGTGAAAGATCCGCGTGTTCAACCACATCAACGCGCCGATCGAAATGAACAGCAGCCATGCGATCGAACTCGCAGTGCCGAAATCGCCGTCGTGGAACGCGGTGCGATACATATAGACGGCCGTGGTCAGACCGGACTGGCTGGTACCCATGCCTTCGTTCGGCAGCAGGATGAACGGCTCTTCGAACAGTTGCAGCCCACCGATGATCGACAGCGTGACCGCGAAGAAAATCATCGGCTTGATCAGCGGAATCGTGATGCGGGTGAACTGTTGCCAGCCGTTCGCGCCGTCGATGCGCGCGGCCTCGTAAAGGTCCTGCGGAATGGTTTGCAGCGCCGACAGATACAGCACCGTGTTCCAGCCAACATAGCGCCAGAAGATCACCACCGACACCGCCGGCTTGACGTTCTTCGGGTTATAGAGCCACTCGATCGGATGCGCAGGGACGATCCAGTGCAGGCCGGGCAGCTTGCCGAGCTCGGCGATCGCGAGGTTGATCATGCCGAAGTCGGTCGAATACAGCGACGAGAAGATCAGCGCGATCGCGACGCTCGACGTGATGAACGGCAGGAAGTACAGGCCGACCACCAGGTTGCGCCAGCGGCGAAACGCGGTTTGCAGAAAGAACGCGAGCGGCAGCGCCACCAGATGCTGCGGCACGCCGGACATGATCGCCATCGACGCGGTGTTGTACAGCGACTTCCAGTACCACGGGTCGGTCAGCGTGAACGTGAAGTTCGACAGACCCACCCACTTCATGCTCGCGAGCCCCGCCGTCGCGTCCCAGCTCTGGAACGACAGATACAGCGAAAACAGCAGCGGGAACGCCATGAATAGCGCGAACAGCAGGAAAAATGGCCCGAGAAACAGGTAGGGTGCGACTTTCACCGGATCGAGCCGCGAAGTTCTGCGCGGCGCGGCGAACGGCGCGGGCGAGCTCAGCACGTCGCTCGCGCGCGCATCGCGGGCGACCTCTGGGGTCGTGGGCAGCGGGGTGTTCATCAATGGTTCCGTCCAGTCGGGCGTAGCCGGGATCGATGACCGGCCACGCTGTTTGCAGCAGACTTGCAGCGCACTGCGACACACTTCGGTCGCGGCACGCAGCGTGCCGCGACCTTGCATCGATACCGCTTAACGGCGCACCCGATGCGCGATCTGGTCCTGCGCTTCCTGGAGCGCCGTATGCACGTCTGCGTCGTCGTCGACGACCTTGTCGAGCGCCGAGTGCACCGCTTCCTCGGCGACCTGGTCGTACTTGCTACGCTGGATCGCCGGGATGTGGGAGGCTGCGTCACGCCAGATCAGACGCGCTTTCTCGTTGCCGAGGAATGCAACCGGCTCCGCGAAGAACGTATCGTTCTGCGCGGCGAGCAGCGCGGGGAATGCGTCGATCGAACGGAACGATGCGAGCTGCGTGTCCTGGCGCGTCGTCAGGAACTTGATGAATTCCCACGACATCGGCTTTTGCGTCGCCTTCGCCGGGATCGAGTAGAACGTGCCGCCGAACGATGCGTACGCGTTGTTCGGCAGATTGGCCGCGCGCCACAGACCCTTCGTGTCCGGGGCGATCCACGACGACAGGTGGCCACCGAGCCACGCGCCCATCATCTGCGTCGAGACGGTCCCGCGCTTGAAGCTTTCGGCCCATTCGTTCGACCAGGGCGTGATCTTCGCGTCGAGACCGAGGTCGCGTGCTTTCTTCGCGAGCTCGAACGCCTTCACGAAACGCGGCGACGTGACGACCGGATTGCCGGCCTTGTCGAAGTACACGCCATCGCCTTCCTTCAGGTCGGCGCGAATGTAGATGTCCTCGATATCGCGCGACGATGCCATCAGGTACGCACCCGTCGCCTTCTTGATCTTCACGCCCGCCGCCAGGTACGAGTCCCACGAGTTCGTCAGGTCGGCTTCGGTCACGCCCGCCTTGTCGAGAAGGTCCTTGCGATAGAACAGCGTGCCCGGACCGATATCGGCCGGCATGCCGACGATCGTGCCGTCCTGCGTGGTCGCCTGCGCGAACGTGTAGTTGATGAACTGGCTCTTGTACTGGCCCGCGTTATACGGCGCCTTCGACAGATCTTCGAGACCGCCGCCCGAGGCGAAGCGGCCGATAAAGCCGACCTCGACCGCCATCACGTCGGGCAGATTGGAGCTCGTCGCGAGTGCGGTGGTCATTGCGTTGTGGTGATCGGCGATCGCGAGCGACGAGACCTTGATGTCGACGTCCGGATGCAGCTTCTTCCACGCCGGAAGCGCGTCCTTGATTTCCTGATCCAGCTTCGGAAAGACCGCGACCGTCAACGTGGTGTTGGCGTGCGCGCCGACTGCGGCCAGGCTGAGCAGAACGGCGGCGGCAGAGCCTGAAAAGCGGAATTTCATTACTCGTCTCCTGAAGAACCCTGTTTGAATTGCATTCGATGAATACCCGGTTGCTGCGACCTACTTCCCCTGTTGTCTTTGTTGCTGCTTTGCTCGGTGCTGCTTTGCCTGGCGCTGAATGCGCTGCTGAATTTCTGCTTGACTGCCGATACCTGAAAGCGCTTTCACGTTGAGGCGAAAAAACAGCCGCTACGTAGGCGTATCCCCCCGTTTTACCGGCGGCGTGATTCGCCGCGTGGTTTCACGCGTCACGAGCGTGAGCGGAATCGGGCTTAGCGCGATCGACTGCTTGCGGATCATCTGCACGATGCCCTGTGCGGCGAGGCGGCCGATTTCGTAAGTCGGCTGGCGGACTGTCGTCAAAGGCGGCGTCATGTACGACGATGTCGGCAAATCGTCGAAGCCGACCAGCGACACGTCGTCGGGCACCCGCACGCCGCGGCGGAACATCGCGAGGCGCGCGCCGTACGCGGTTTGATCGTTTGCGCAGAATACCGCGCTGAACGATGGATGGCGCGCCATCAGGCGCTCCATCGCTGCGACGCCGCCCGTTTCGAGGTAATCGCCCTGCTCGACGAGATCGGCATCGAAGCCGATGCCCGCTTCCTCGAGCGCGGTCCGGTAGCCGACGAGGCGCTCGATCGCATCCTCGTGACTTGCCGGCCCGGCGATGAAGGCGATCTCGCGATGGCCTTGCTCGATCAGATGATGGGTCGCGTCGCGTGCGCCCTGCATGTTGTCGATCGGCAGGCCAGCGAGCGTCGCGCTGTTTTGTACCGAGCGGCCGAGTACGAGCATTGGCGCGTGCCGCGAGTAGTCGGTCAACGTCGACTCATCGAGTTGCGCGTGCAGCAAGATGATTCCATCGACGCGCCGCGCGATGAACTGCTCGAGGCGCGCCTTTTCGTCGTCGATGTTCCAGCGGCTGCTCACGAAGATCGGCGTAAAGCCCGGTTCGTACAACGACTCCTCGATGCCGCGCAGCCACTCGGCGTAAAACGGGCTCGACACCGCCTGCGTCAATACGCCGATCGTTTCGGTCCGCCCGCTCGCGAGACTGCGCGCGAGCACGTTCGGCCGATAGTTGAAACGCGCGATCGCCGCTTCCACCGCCTGCTGCTTGGCGGGAAGCACGCGCGCAGAACCGTTCAGGATCCGCGATACGGTGCTCGGAGAAACACCAGCCGCGCGCGCGATGGCTTCGAGCGTCACGTTGGGCGCAGCGGGTACGTCGGATACCTTGGGCGCGCCGGGTTTATCGTTGGAGCCGTCGTGGGTCATGAGTTCTGCCTGAATCCTGTGATGAAAGCGCTCTCAGATATGAAGAGGCGCACTACGTCCGGTGATGAATTCGAAAAAAAGAAAAAGCAGCCGATGCGACGAGGGTGGAGGAGGCGTCGCACCGGCCTCTCTATGAAAGAGAAATAAACAGTCCTTGAAACAAAGAGATCACTGCGATTGCTGATCAGGCAACCTCAACTCAGAACGAGGTCATGATCCCGGCGAACACGCCGGTCTGGCTATGACCATAGTTCGGGTTGCTGTTCGACGACGTGCCCGTCACCGCATCGAAGTTGTTGTTGCCGTACGGCCCGTTGCCGAGGTTCAGGTTCGACGTCGAGCTGTTGTGCACGTAGCCGGCTTCCGTGTACAGGAACGTGCGCTTGGACAGCGCGTAGGTTGCGGCGAGCGTGAACAGCGTTCCATTGCCGTTGCCGTTGTTCGCGTTCGCGTGGTAGACCGCAGCCGTCAACAGCGTGGGCGACGTGACCTGCCATGCAGCGCCGACCCATTCGTGGTTCACACTGGTCGGCGCGCTCACGCCGAGAGGCTGCGACGCATCGGTTACGCCCACGCTCGCGTTGGTCGCGTCAGGCGCGCTCAGGTGCTGGTAGCCCGCGTACAGCTTGACCGGACCTAGCACGTACGTGCCGCCGACAAGGGCCATCCGCGAAGCAGAGTAGACGTTGTTGAACGAGCCGTTGGCGCCGCGCACTTCGTCATAGATCACGCGGACGTCGCCGTTGCCCCACGTGTACACACCTTCGACCGCGTTCGTACGACCCTGGCCGGTCGGCACGCCAGCCGAGTTGACAGGCGCCGAGTTCCAGCTCGTGTTGTTGGTCAGCGAATACTGGCCCTTCAGCACGAGGCCGCCGAGCAGCACCGGAGAGTTGTACTCCGCGCCGTTGCTGGTGCTCGCCCAGTTGCGACCGCGCACCAGTGTCGAGATCGCGTAGCGCTGCATCACCTGCGGGTCGGTGCCCCAGCTGTCCTGCGAAAGTTCGCCGGCGCCGAGGTTACCGATCTTGAACAAACCCCAGTGGTCGTTCGTCAGGCCCACCGTCGCGTGGCGGCCGAACAGATTGCCGGCCGATGCACCGGTCATCGTGTTGAGCTGTCCTTCGAGCTGGAAGACCGTCTTCGTGCCGCCGCCGATATCTTCGGCGCCCTGCAGGCCGAACCACGAGCAACCCCAATCGCCGCTTTGCGCTGACCACGCGTGGCCGCCCGGGAGGCCGGTTTCAAACTGGATGCCGTTGTCGATACGGCCGTACAACGTGACGCTGCTCTGCGCATGGGCCACCGTCGTCGCGGCTGCCATCACCGACACAGCAATAAGCTTCTTCTTCATTTAGATATCCTTATATATATATTTTGGCGTCTCCAAGCCGCACAGGACGCACGCGTTCTCACACGTTTTCCCTCTTGCCGAAATGTTCGCTACTTATTCGCTTCACATTTCGAGGCGATTATAGGGATGGCCTTGCGCCGCGCATCAAACTAACTGCTCAGGGAAAACGCTGTTATCGATAACAGTTGCGCGCCGGATGATCCCGCAGTAGCGCCCTGCTTTGTGACCATTACGTGATGGTCACAAGCGTCGGAAATCCGTTTGAACTCATGCACCGAAACGATGGGCGAATCCGTCTCGCGCGTCGCTCAGCGCTTGCTTAACAAGGAAAACACGCTCGAACGCAAGCAAAATTTCGCGCTTGATGTTGCGAAGATGCAACGAGCCGTCTCGCTTGCATTGCCGGTTTGGGCTTGACGAACTGGCGCAGGAGCCGCCAGCAGTGGTGGACATTAGCGACTATCATCAATGCATACGATGTCGGGCAACGAGCCGGGCTCAGCCGCGTAGCAGGCTGAGTGCGGGATTGTCAGCTCATCCGTCTGGCTCTCGCGCTCCAATACGAACGCTCCAACCAGCTTCCATCCCCGGCTCTCGCTGTTCCCCCGCCACGCCGCACGTGCGACGTCCCGCTCGAACACGCTGCCCTTGCAACTTTTCTGCGGGCGACGGCACGACCGCCCATCGCCCCGACTGGCAAAACCTCGGCGCGCAACCGCGATAACCGCGACGCATGCAGTGGAATGAGGATTTTGTCCAGTGCACTTCCGACGCCTCGCATCGAGTCGAACCGGAAGATTTGCCGGCGGATTTTGCCGGCACACCTTGGCACTCTAAGGAGGTATTGTGAAAACAGCCCTTGTTTCTACACTCGCGCTGCTGATTTCAAGCGCAATAGCGCCGGCGGCCCATGCCCAGGATTCGCAAGCCACCGACCAACAACTCGCCCATAGCGTGCGGATCGCGGAGGCGCACAGCGGAGTCGGGATGTCACATGTGTTCGTCTTTGCCCACTCGGGGCGGATCACGCTGGTCGGATGGGTGCCAGAGCGGGACCATGTCGCGCGTGCCGAGCAGAGTGCGATGTCGGTACCGGGTGTCACCTCGGTGGACAACCGGCTCTCGCCCGACGCTGGCTCGCTGAACGGGCATTGAAATCAAACTGAATCGCGGCGCGGACGACGATTGAAGCAGACCCGCGCGTTGAACGGATTCGGTTTTCCTGTCTCGCCAGTTGGGATTCAGTGACTGGCGCCCTGTTTCGCGCCGTTAGCCGCGCGGCGGTTCCGTGCAATCCCCATCTGAAAGCGCTTTCAACCCACGCCGTGTCAAGCCGGTCGACTCAACGCTGATTCACCATCCATGTCTCGTCGATATGTCAGGTAAATCCCTCATAGCGGGGCTGACAGAGGCTGCTTAACATTTCCCGCTGTTACCGGTAACGATGAACATAGTTAGAGAAGACATCCGAACCGGCATTCCGTCACAAGGAGACTAGGAGTGCGTCCTTTGAGGACTTCAATGCGCATGCTCTGCGCAGCCGTCGCCGTTTGCGCGCTCGCAACCGCAGGCTGCGCGCACAACCAGGCCGCCGTCGCTCATGACGGCCAGCCGCTCGCCGCGGCGCCCGCTGAGGCGCTGCCGTCATTGCGCAGTGTGATGGCCGCGCACTTCAAGGTCGGCGCGGCGATTGAACCTGATTCAATCGACAGTCCCGCCGACGCGGCGCTGGTCGCCGCCCAGTTCTCGAGCCTGACCGCCGAGAACAAGATGAAGCCGGGCACGATCGGCGTCGCGGAAGGCAAGTACAACTTCGAACCGGCCGACAGGATCGTCGCGTTCGCGCAAGCGCACGGCATTGCGGTGCGCGGGCACACGCTCGTGTGGCACTTCAAGGCCGGCGACTGGACCGAGGCGCCGGACTGGTTCTTCGCCGGCGATCCGAAAGATCCGCTCTATCACGACATCGTCGCGAAGCGGCTCGATCGATATGTAACCGACGTCGTCACACATTTCCGAGGCAAGGTCTACGCGTGGGACGTAGTCAACGAAGTAATCAGCGACGATCCGCATCAGGTGTATCGCGAAGATAGTCCGTGGTATCGGACGCTCGGCAAGGACTACATCGCGATCGCCTTCCGCGCGGCGCGCGCGGCGGACCCGAACGTGAAGCTCTATATCAACGAGTACAACACCGACGATCCGGGCAAGCGCGCAAAGCTGCTCGCGGTGATTCGCGATTTGCGCGCGCAGGGCGTGCCGATCGACGGTGTCGGGCATCAGATGCATATCAGCGTAAATTGGCCGCCGCTGCCGAACATCAAGCAGGCGTTCGACGACGTCGCCGCGCTCGGCCTCGAAAACCAGGTGACCGAGCTCGACGTGAGTCTCTATGCCGATCCCGGTGAATGCTGGAGCGATCCGCATGCATGTCTGCCGGACCTCGGGCATCCAGTGCCGAACGACATCATGCGCGCGCAGGCCGAGCGTTATCGCGCCGTGTTCACTCTGTTCGAACAGGAGCCGAGCATCAAGGCGGTCACGTTCTGGGGCTATTCGGACAAGCACACGTGGCTGACGTCGACGCCGGTGCCGCGCAACAACCTGCCGCTGCCGTTCGATGCGAACCTGCAGCCGAAAGCGGCGCTGTGGACGATCGTCGATTCGTCGTATCAGCCGTAACGTCGATCTTCGAGCCGAAAAGCAGGCGGCCCGCGGAAGGTGCGGTCCGTCTGGTCACATCTCACGAGGGTGGCAGTGCAATTGCCGTCAGCTTGATTCAAAGCATCAAGATTTCAAGGCTCGTCCGAGCCGACCTGCTCGAGCGCATTCAGATTTTCGGGGAAATCGTCGGGCGAACCGTCGGCGGTTTCATGCGTGCGCGGCGGTGACTTGACGACCGGCGGCGGCATCTTGCCGATGCCTTCGTCGATACGCTGCAGCAGATACGGGAAGAACGGATTCGACGCGATGCGGAACATCGAATCGAGCGTCAGAATCAGTGTGCCGCGTTCGCCGCGCGGCGCGAGCGTGCCGAGGTTCTCGTTGAAGTTCTCCGAATCGTCCGGCGCGATGCCGTACAGCGCGTCGGTGATCGGGAATGGAATCGCGACGTGCGACAACGAGAAAATATCCTGCGGATAGTCGATATCCAGCGGCTTGACACGCGTTTGCACTTCGCCCGCATAAACGCTGCGCTCGACAGTATGCGCTGAATCCGGCGACACGTTGGCGATCACCGTCGTGCGATAGTTCTGCGGACCGATGCGCAGTAGGCGCGAGAGCGCCGTGTACGACGCGGAGCGCAGGAAGGTCCTGAAGCGCACGCTGCGGTTCACGTCGAACAGCACGACCTCGCTGCCGTTCTCAGGCAGCTTGTCGTAGAGCGCCGACATCACCGCTGGCGTGCTGACCGTGAAATCCGTCACCGACTGGAACGTCAGGATAGGCGGCAACTTATCGAGCCGGTTCTCGCGCTCGAGCCGCGCAATCTGTTCCTGAATCACGCTCGTGAGGAGAAAGGACTGTCGCGCGCCATTCACAGGAAACGAGTTGTACTTGAACGGGTTGAACTCCGGCACGATGCCGAGCCACGCGGCGCGCGCGAAGGCCGGCAGCACCGCGGGTAATCCGGCGAGACCGGCAAAGCGTGCGTAACGCGTGACGCCGATCATCGGCGAGATCAGCACGACGCGCGTCGGACGCGCGAGCGCGGGATTCTCGATCGCATCGAGCGCATATTGCAGTGCGAGCGCGCCGCCGTTCGAAAACCCGACCAGCTCGATCGGCTTGTCCGGCCCCACGCGACGGCGCGCTTCACGCACCGCGAGCCGAGTGGCCGCGGTCCAGTCCTGCCAGTGCACGTCCACGAGCCCCGCCGGCACCGTGCCATGTCCTGGTAAGCGGATGCCGATTGCGACGAAACCGCGATCACGATATCGACGCGCGATATGCCGCATGCTGTACGGCGCATCCGTCATGCCGTGCAGCAGCACGACCGCGCCGACGGGTGGCCCCGACGGCTCGAGAATGTACGAGTGATTCCAGTTTTCGGCGAAATGCCACGGAAAAATCGGCGAGCCCTCGTAATAGCGGTTCGCCGGAATGCGCTCGGACGGCCGCAGCTTTTCGACGACATTGACGCGCACGTCGTCGAAAATCCGATTTTCCGCTTTGATGTATGCGTTCCAGTCGGCGGTGTCCATTTCCTCGACGGTCATTTCGCGCGGCACATAGGTGTGCCATACCGACAGCTCCGGCCCGCGCTGCGAATACCACGCGCGTAGCCCCAATGCGAGCACCGCCAGCAGCACCAGAACCCATGCACTTATCTTTATTACCTTCAGTGACGTGCGCAGCATTCGTGTTCTCTTGATGAGATGAAGGTTGCACCGCGCGCAGGCTGCTCTCTGCGTGGTGTGCGCATGCCGCCATCGCGGCGGCTTCCGATGTGGATATCCTAAGGGCTTTTAATCATCGGTTCAAACTTTGTCGGCCGGGCGGGCAACGCGACGTCGACAGCGGCTCGAGTATGAACGGATTATTTTCATGACGAACTGGGGATGCGCGATGTCGCGAGCGCGAATGAATTCGCCCCATTCGCTTCGCTACTTGACATTCGACGTGAGGAAAATGGCACGGAATGCATACGGCGTCGCGGGGAAGTGAGAGGTGCCCCATGGAAGAACGGTCCTTCAGCGACGCCTCGGAAATCGCTTCACTCGACGGCCGTGGAATGCCTGATCAAGGCCTGATCGGGCCGTGCGCTTCAGTAACGAAGCCGGGACGTGACCCAGGTCGCGCCCCAGCCTTTCCTGCTCGCCGGTAATTACTGACGGCCGCGGATATTGCCGGCCACGCCGCCCGCCGCGCCGCCGATGATCGCGCCGGTCCACGCATCGCCGCCGGAGATCGCCGCGATGCCCGCACCGGCGCCCGCGCCAAGTGCCGCGCCGCTCACCGTTCCCTGCGTCTGCGGGCTCATGTCCGTGCAACCGATCATCGCAGCCAGTGCGCCAATACTGACGATCCACCCAAGTCGTTTCATGATCGTTCTCCTTACTGATTTTTCTTCAGGCCGGGCATGACCATCTGAAACCAGAGGGTCTCGATCACCGGGTGTTGGATCATCGTGGGATTGGCGGCGTAGTAGCCGTCGAGGCCTTGACGCACGCTGTCCAGTGTCTGGCCTTGCATGCCCTTGCCGAAGCGCTGTGCGATGTCATTGCTGTTCGCCATGTTGCCGGCATAGGCGCGCTCGACGTCGATCAAATTCGAGATGCCGACCAGATACGCTTTCTTCTGCTCATCGGTCGACTGCATCCATTGCTGGCCTGTGACAATTGGAATGCTCTCCGCACGCGCCACGTTGCCCATCATTGCCAGCGATAGAAAAGTCAGAGATAACAGCGTTCGCCATTGTGGTTTGCTTGCCATCACATACTCCAAAGAAGTTATGTTCTCCAGCGGCCCGCCGGCGACCGCATCCGGCGGCGTCGATCGCGTTATTTGGAAGAATGGTCTGTGTGTCTCGTCGAATCTCCTTTCAGGTTCACCGGTCGGCGTGGTTCGCCGGTTCGGCTTCTATTGGCGTTGGGTCGTATCAGCGAATAGACACCTTGATGGCGGAAAATCTCATGGCGGATTGGAGTGATTTGCACACATGCTGTAGGCGCGCAACGATTGGACTCGTGTTGGCCTCGCCGCGTAATACACGCTATAGAGTCTACAGCCTTTTCTGTAATTTCCAAGCCCGTTTCCGCTCGATGCGCGGCGCGTGACATTTGTGTCAAATTTCATTCACCGAGCGAAAGGATACGATGCAATGCGCGTCAACACTCGTCAGTTATCCTGCGCTCGATTTGAGCGCCCGTGATATTGCTAGCGATTCGTTATCGACGGCCATTCAGTGTTCTAGCCACGCGATGCGAAAAAACAGCTTTTGTTTTGCCTGAATGTTCGGCTTCCTGATTAGATCGTCAATCGAAAACGATTCGGATTTATCTATTTCTGGTCGAGGCGTTGCTTCTTCTGGTGGCAGCACCAACCAGCAGTGAAAACAGATGCGATTTTATGAATGCGTTTGTCGATCATCTTTATTTTCGGTGGATCACATGTTGCCTGCGGCGGAGGGGCTGCGCAGCAGCGAAGGGGGTGGCGGTGCGCGGTTGACCGTTAGTTGCGTGATGAGTAGCGTGACGGGACGCCGTTTCAATTGCGTTCGTGCTCGTCATTAACAGTCTCTAGCTTGTATTTGCTAAATACAGAGTATAGACTGTATCTGTTATTTACAGGTTTTGGGCTGTTACGCCGCCGCAGCCGAACCGGAGATCGACCGTGGACTACGCCATCAAGACACTGAGCCAGCTCAGACCGATCCTGCAGGGCTTCAGGAAGGCCGCCGGCCTCACTCAGGCCGCGATGGCCGCGCATCTCGGGGTCACGCAACAGACCTACGCGCAACTCGAAGCGAATCCGGCGACCGTCAGCGTCGAACGGCTCTTCAGGGTGTTGCGGGTCTTGCAGGTCGATCTGAAGCTCGCGCAGAGCGGATCGACGCAAAGCATGGCCGTGGAAGACGCCGCGCCGGCGCCGAACCGCTCCCGCCGCGCCGGGAGCGGAACGCCGGCCGCCGGAGCGCCGGTCGACGCAAAAAGCAACGCTAAACGCGCCACGCGCGTGCCGCTCAAACCGGGACCGTCGGCGCAAAAGCCCAAAGCGGTCAAACCCGCCAAGGCAACCAAAGCGGCCAGCACCAGCAAGAAACGGGAGGACTGGTAAGCATGGCGCGCAGCACACCGAACCGTCTGAATCTGTGGATGAACGGCCTGCGGGTCGGCGCCTGGGAAACGACACGCAGCGGCGAACGTCTGAGCTATGCCGACGAATGGATCGACGATCCGCAAGGACGACCGCTATCGCTGTCGCTGCCGTTCACACCGGGCAATCAGGCGTATCGCGGCCAGATCGTCGCCGACTATTTCGACAACCTGCTGCCCGACAGCGAACCGATCCGGCGCCGCATCGCCGCGCGCTACCGGACCGGCAGCGCCGCGCCGTTTGCGTTGCTCACCGCGCTCGGACGCGACTGCGTCGGCGCATTGCAACTGCTGTCGCCGGACGAAGAGCCGAGCGATCTGACGAGCATCCACGGTCGCGAACTCAGCGACAGCGACATCGCGGCGTTGCTACGCGGCACGACGACAGCGCCGCCGCTCGGGCAGCACGATCCGCTCGAAGACCTGCGTCTGTCGATCGCCGGCGCGCAGGAAAAAACCGCGCTGCTCCGTCATCGCAATCGCTGGCTGCTGCCCGAAGGCAGCACGCCGACCACGCACATCTTCAAGCTGCCGCTCGGGCTCGTCGGCAACATGCGCGCCGATATGCGCACGTCGGTGGAAAACGAATGGCTGTGCTCGCAGATCGTCGCGGCCTACGGGCTGCCCGTCGCGCGTTGCGAAATCGCGCGATTCGATGAGCAGAAGGTATTGATCGTCGAGCGCTTCGATCGCCGTTTGTCGAGCGACGCCACGTGGATCGTGCGTCTGCCGCAAGAGGACATGTGCCAGGCCACTGGCACGTCGGCGCTGCACAAGTACGAGTCCGATGGCGGTCCGGGCATCGAGGCGATCATGGAGATACTCGCGAGGTCCACGCGCGCGACGACGGACCGGCGCAACTTCTTCGCGACGCAGCTGGTTTTCTGGCTGCTCGCCGCGACCGATGGCCACGCGAAGAACTTCAGCATTGCGCATCTGCCCGGCAATCGCTACGAATCCACGCCGCTTTATGACGTGCTGTCCGCGCATCCGATCATCGGCAGCGGCGCGGGGCGCCTCGCGGCGCAAAAAGTGAAACTGGCGATGGCGGTTCGCGGCAAGAACGTCCACTACCTGCTCAATCAGATCCAGCGCCGGCATTGGGTGGCCGAAGGACAGCGCGTCGGTTTTTCCGCCGCGGACGTCGATACGCTGATCGATCAGTTGGCCGCGCAAACGGAGACGGTGATCGACGCAGTCTCGTCGCAACTGCCCGCCGCCTTTCCGCTGGACGTGGCCGATGCGGTCTTCGACGGCATGCGCCGGCTGAACCGGAAGCTCGCGCAGTAAAGCGCCGCCATCCTGACCGACGCGCGGCACCACGGCAACCTCACGCCCGCCGCGCCGCCGCACCATCGGTCTTCGCCGACGCACGCCACTGCACGCTCAGCAGATGCTCGCGCATGCATTGCGCGGCCGCATCCGCATCGCGCGCTTTCAGCGCATTGACGATCGCCTGATGCTGTTGCGCGAAAAACTGCCGCGTCTCCTGCGCGGACGTTTTCTCGCGCACCTCCGGCTTCACCCGCATACCGTTGATCACCTCCATCAACGCAATCAACGCGGGATTACGCGTGGCATGTCCGATCAGCAAATGAAAGCGATGATCCCATTGCTGCCACTCGTCGTCGTTTTTCGCGGCGGCATTTTTGCGTGCGCATTTCTCCAGTTCCTGCAGGTCGTCGCCACTCGCTTTCGTCGCGGCCAGCGCGGCCAGCGCCGGCTCGAACAGCAGCCGCATTTCGGCGATATCCGCGGGACTGGTGCCGGCGCGCAAGCCGCGCAGCGTCGGCGCAAACTTCAGCGGCCGCGCGCCCAGATAGGTGCCGCGGCCGACGCCGCGCCACACGCGCCCCGACGCCTCGAGCGAAGCGAGCGCCGCGCGCAGCTCGCGGCGGCTCACGTCCAGTTCCTCGGCGAGCTTTCGTTCGGGCGGCAGCGCGTCGCCGTCCTTCAACTGATGATCGGCGATGTAGTCGAGCAGCGCATCCAGTACCGGTTTGTCCATGTTATCCACTGAACCAATTTGTATTGGTCCCAACGATACCAGAATCGCGGCGGCATGACATAGCAGCACCCGGGTGATTTTTGATTCGCTATACTGGGTCGCATATTGATGGTTAACACCGGGTGCAACCCGGCTTCGTTAGTTTTACGCTTTCATTTTCTCCAATTGAACCACTCCATATTGGTTCTTCCATTCGGACCGTCGTCGCCAAGGAGTCGCGCATGTCGTTTACAACCCGTCCAGAACTGATCGGCACCTTCGGCATGGTGGCCTCGACGCACTGGCTCGCGAGCGCATCGGCGATGGCGGTCCTCGAAAAAGGCGGCAATGCGTTCGACGCCGCCGCAGCAGCCGGCTTCGTCCTGCAGATCGTCGAGCCGCATCTGAACGGTCCGGGTGGCGAGCTGCCGGTGGTGTTCTACAGCGCGCGCGAAGAACGCGTGCGCGTGCTGTGCGGACAAGGCGTGACGCCCGCGCGCATGACGATCGAGCGGATGCGCAAGATGGGGCTCGACGTGGTGCCGGGCACGGGCCTGCTGCCCGCGGTCGTGCCGGGCGCATTCGGCGCGTGGATGGCGCTGCTGCGCGACTATGGCCAGTTGCCGCTCGAAGAAGTGCTGAGCTATGCGATCGGCTACGCGGAAAACGGCTATCCGGTGCTGCCACGCATGGCATCGTCGATTCTCGCGATTCAGGACTTCTTCCGCACCGAATGGACGACCTCGGCCGAGCAATGGCTGCGCAACGGCGAGGCGCCGATGCCGAACCAGTTGTTCGCGAATCCCGCGATCGCCGAAACCTACAAGCGCATCCTGCGCGAGGCGAATACGCGCAGCGATCGCGCCGAGCAGTGCGAACGCGCGCGTGATGTCTTCTATCGCGGCTTCGTCGCCGACGCGATCGACCAGTACTTCCGTTCGACCGCCGTGCTCGACACCTCGGGCCTGCGCAATAGCGGTCTGCTCGATGCGGGCGATCTCGCGCGCTGGGAGCCAACCTACGAAGACCCGGTGTCTTACGACTACGCGGGCATGCGCGTGCACAAAACCGGCCCGTGGGGCCAGGGCCCGATGTTCCTGCAACAGCTCGCGCTGCTGAAGGGTTTCGATCTCGGCGCGATGGACCCCCTCGGGCCCGATTTCGTGCACACGGTGATCGAGTGCTCGAAGCTCGCATTCGCCGATCGCGAAGTGTTCTACGGCGACCCGGCGTTTTCGCATGTGCCGATGGACGTGCTGCTCAGCGACGCGTACAACGACGACCGGCGCCGCCTCATCGATCCGCGCCGCGCGTCGTTCGAATTCCGCCCCGGGCTGCTCGGCGACAGCGAGCAGCGCGCCGCGCGCATCGTCGCGAATGCCGGGCGCGAGCAGGCCGGCGGCTTTGGCCAGGGTGAGCCGACGTTCGCGCCGCTGCCCGAATTGCGCGGCGATACCGTGCATCTCGACGTGGTCGACCGCTGGGGCAACATGGTGTCGGCTACGCCGTCGGGCGGCTGGCTGCAGGCGTCGCCGGCGGTGCCGGGGCTTGGCTTCAACGTCACCACGCGCGCGCAGATGTTCTGGATGGAAGAAGGCCTGCCTTCGTCACTCGGCCCGGGCCGCCGGCCGCGCACCACGCTGTCGCCGACGCTCGTCACGCGCGACGGCAAACCGTACGCGGCCTTCGGCACGCCGGGTGGCGACCAGCAGGATCAGTGGTCGCTGCAGCTGTTCCTCAAGCACGTGCATGGCGGCATGAACTTCCAGGCCGCCGCCGATGCGCCCTCGTTCCAGACCGCGCACTTCCCCGGCTCGTTCTATCCGCGCGCGATGCAGCTCGGCAAGATGTCGGCCGAGTCGCGTTTTCCGGACAGCACGATCGCCGAACTGCACGCGCGGGGCCACGACCTCACCGTCGCGGAACCGTGGGCGCTCGGCCGGGTCTGCGCGGTCGCGATCCGCAACGGTTTGATGCGAGGCGCCGCTACACCGCGTCAGATGCAGGCCTACGCAATCGGCCGATAAGCGGCTCGAAGCATCCATCAGCGCAGAACGCGCGGCCTCGCCGCGCCATTTCCTTCAGGAGAAGTTGCCGTGTCCGCCGTCGCCGCCCGTCTTGAAAGACTTCCCCTGTCGAGCTTTCACCGCAGACTGCTGCTGATCGGCGGGCTCGGGTACATGTTCGACGGGCTCGATTCGTCGTCGCTCGCGTTCCTGCTGCCGGTCGTCAGCAAGCTGTGGCAATTGACGAGCGCTGAGACCGGGCTCGTCGCGAGCAGCACCTATATCGGCTACTTTTTCGGCGCGTTCCTGTCGGGTGTGCTCGCCGACGTGATCGGCCGGCGCCGCATCATGATGAGCGCGCTCGCCATCTATTGCGTCGCGTCTCTCGCGAGCGCGACCGCGCACGACTGGCACACGTTCTTCGCGCTGCGCGTCGTCGCGGGCTTCGGTTCGGGCGCGGAGACGGTCGTGATCGCGCCGTTTCTCGCCGAGTTCGTGCCGCGCCGCTATCGCGGCATTTTCTGCGGCGCGCTGGTCGGCTTCATGTCGTTCGGCTATCTGACCTCGTCGATTCTCGGCTTCGCGGTGGTGCGCAACTTCGTCGACGGCTGGCGCTATCTGGCCGTGATCACGTCGCTGCCCGTCGTGATGCTGCTGTGGTGGCGCCGGACGCTGCCGGAATCGCCGCGCTGGCTCGAAAGCCAGGGCCGCGCGGCCGAAGCGAACGGCATCGTCGGCCGCATCGAAGCGGCGTTCGTCGAGCGCGGCATTGCGCTTGCGCCCGTGACTGCGAACCACGCGCTACACGCGCTGCCCACGCCGGCCTCGACGCCGGCGCGCGGCAACGCGTGGCGCAACGTGCTCACGCTGTGGTCGCCGCGACTCGCGCGCACGACCGCGGTCAGCTGGCTGATGTGGTTCTCGGTCGCGTTCGCGTACTACTCGTTCTTCGCGTGGATCCCGAGCCTGCTCGTCAAGGAAGGGCTGACGATGACGAAGAGCTTCGGCTATTCGATTGCAATCTATGGCGCGCAGATTCCCGGTTACTTCTCGGCGGCGTGGCTCAACGAAAAGATCGGCCGCAAGGCGGTGGTCGCTTCCTACATGCTGTTCGGCGGCATCGCCGCGATCACGCTCGCGTTTTCTCACACCGGCATACAGATCATGACCGCGGGCATCGCGCTGTCGTTCTTCATGAACGGCGCGTTCGCCGGCGTCTACGCTTACACGCCGGAAGTGTTTCCCACCGCGGTACGCACGACGGGCACGGGCTCGTCGTCATCGTTCGGCCGCATCGGCTCGGTCAGCGCGCCGATCCTCGTCGGCCTCGTTTATCCGCTGTCCGGTTTCCTCGGTGTATTCGCGATGACCACGACGGTGCTGGTGATCGGCGCATGCGTGGTGTTCTTCCTCGGCATCGAAACGCGCAACCGCTCGCTCGAAGATATCGAGGCGAGCGAACTCGAACCGGCTCGCGACGCGCGAGGCCAGCTGAACTCCACCCGCATGCACGGCTAAACGCACTGCGACTTTTCACACTTTCCGATGCAAACGCGATGCAAATGATGCAAGGCAACCTGACCGAACCCGCACCGCACGATACGCAGATGCTGGATATCGCAGACCTCGAGCGTCTCGCGCTGGCGATGCGCCTGAAGAACCAACCGCTCGAGCTGTTCCGCGCGGTTCACGCGGTGGCGGCAAAGGCGATAGGCCTAAGCCTGTTCACGATCATGTCCTACGATGCGCGGCGTCACGAGGTCGAACGGGTCTACACGAACCTGCCGGACATCTATCCACTGGGCGGCCGCAAAAAGAAGCAAGGCACCGCGTGGGCGCGACAGATACTTCAGGATCTGAAGCCGTTTCGTGCCGCCACGTCGCAAGGCATTCGCGAGGCCTTCGACGATCATGCGGTGATGACGGGTATCGGTCTCGGCTCGATCCTCAACATTCCGATCGCCTATGATGGCGTGTGCATCGGTACGATGAACCTGACCCACAAGGAAGGCTGGTACACCAGCCGTCATGAAAGCATAGGCCTCCTGATCGGCGCCTTCCTTGTCCCCGCTCTGCTCAAGCAGAATACGGCATCCCCCGCTTGCGCCGCCCGGTCATGAAAACACCATCCGACCTGCAAAACTATCGAGCGGTGACCCATTCCGCCGTCTCGCAAGGCCGCTGGGTGCTGGTCTTCGTGCTCGCCTACCTCGCGCTGATCGCCGATGGCGCCGACGTGATGATGTACGGCCTCACCCTGTCGCGCATCAAGGACGACTTCGGGCTGACCAATGTCGAAGCGGGCGCGCTCGGCAGTCTGACCTTGCTCGGCATGGCGATCGGCGGCATTGTCGGCGGCTGGGCGAGCGATCGTCTCGGCCGCGTGCGGGTCATCGCATGGGCGCTCGCGCTGTTCTCGCTCGGCGCGGGGATGCTCGGGTTCACGCACAGCTTCGTCGAATTCGCGGCGGTGCGCTTTATCAGTTCGCTCGGCATTGGCTGCATGGTGCTGGTCACCACGCTCGTAGCCGAATATGTGCCGACCGAACGGCGCTCGCTGGTACTCGGCATGCTGCAAACCGGCATTTCGGCCGGCTATATCGTCGTGATCGCACTCAGCAACTGGATCCTGCCGCAGTACGGCTGGCGCACGCTGTACTACGTGTCTGCCGTGCCGGTGCTGCTCGCATTCGTGATCAAGTTCGCGGTGCCCGAACCGGCGGCATGGCTCGCGAGCCGGGCTGCCGACCGTGCGAGCAAAACGCGGCTCGCCGACAATCGCTACGCGCAGATTTTCCGCGACCGCCAGGCGCGCACGATGTTCATCCTGTGGACCTTCGCGTCGACCTTCGTGCTGTCCGGCTTTTACGGCCTGAACAACTGGCTGCCGACGTATCTCGAGAAGGAATTGCACATCAAGTTCAGCTCGCTGACCGGCTATATGATCGGCACATACGTGGTCGCCTTCATCGGCAAGATCTTCGCGGGCTGGCTCGGTGACCGCTGGAGCCGGCGCGGCGTGTACGTGCTCGGCTGTATCGGTGCGGCACTCTTTCTGCCCGTGATCATTTTCTGGCACACCCACGACAACATTTCCACGCTGATGCTTGTCTTCGGCTTTCTGTACGGCGTGCCACTCGGCACGATCGGCACATTCATGTCGGAGAGTTTTGCGACGTCGGTGCGCGGCACCGCGGTGGGCGGCTCGTATAATCTCGGGCGCTTCTGTTCGGGGGCGGCGCCGATCGTCATCGGTTTTATCGCGACGCAGTTCTCGATCGGACTTGGCTTTCTCGTGGTCGGCGCGGTGTTCTTTTTGAGCGGCGTGACTGCATTGTTCGTTCCCGACCGGCTATACGACACGCAGCATTAAATCGACGCGAAAATGACGAAATCATGTCGTGTCGATGAATGGCCCAGGTTCCGGCGCTAAAACTGGTCGCCGGATAGCCCGGGCACCACGAGGAAGCATTACTGCGTTCCGGCGACAATGTCTGAAATGGTCCAGTTGTTCGTCGTTACGAGCACATAGTCGCCATTGACACCCAGCCATTTGTGCCCGCGCGGCGGCGCATTGAGGCCATGTCCGCGCCAGTCGTCCATCATGAAGTTGTAGTTACGGTATTCGGCCGGCACACGTTGACCTTTATGCCAGTCACGGTGCGGAATCGTCGGCATCACCTGCTGACGGCCCGTACCGGCCATCTGGCCGCCGCCCTGGTCCTTCATGGGCCCAGCCGCAATCGCGAGCGCGGACATACCGGCAAACGACAAGGCGACGAGTTGCGCAACAAAGCGATTATTCATATTCGAACCTCCGTGCGGTGGATGAAAGCTCCGAGCATTCACGCGATTGACGTGAAAAGTGATCGTCCAGCTACTCGCAGATTCATTAACTCGAACTTCATTGCAGCGATCGCTGGTCTATCGAATGTAATCCTTGCAAATCGCGAGATATCAAATTCGATAATTCAGGCGCGAAGTCGTTAAAAAGTATAGTAAAAGGAAGTTCGACTTCAAGCCGGACCTGCCCACCACGACCGCGTGCGTCAACCCGGCGATTAGCGGGGCGATTCGATTCGTCGCGTCGATCGTCTGGACGGATCGCGCCGTTCCTGGCGGCGGCGGACGCGCGCGCGGCGCTGTCGCCCGCTCGCCACTTCAACGAGCGGGCGACACTTTGCCAGTCACCGGCCAGATTGATTCGCTTGACTGATCAATAGTCGACCGCATCGCGGATGATCGGGCAGGTCATGCAGTGACCGCCGCCACGTCCACGGCCCAGCTCCGCACCGACGATCGTAATCACCTCGATGCCCTGCTTGCGCAACAGCGTGTTCGTGTACGTGTTGCGGTCGTATGCATAGACGACGCCCGGGGACGCGCACACGAGGTTCGCACCGCTATCCCACTGCGTGCGCTCGCGTTGATAGTCGCTGCCGCCCGCCTCGACCACGCGCAGATGCTTCAGCCCGAGCGCCTCGGCGACGACGTCGGTGAACGGCTTGTTTTCGGCGTGCAACTCGACGCCGCTCGGATGGCTGCTCGGCCGATACGAATAGGTGCGCGTCTTCGCCATGAAGTCCGGGGCGACCAGTACGCAATCGCGATCGGCGAACGTGAACACGGTATCGAGGTGCATTGCCGCGCGAATCTTCGGCATCGCCGCGACGATCACGCGCTCGGCCGCGCCCTTCTTGAACAGCATTGCAGCCAGTTGACTGATGGCCTGCCGCGAGGTGCGCTCGCTCATGCCGATCAGCACGACGCCCTTGCCGATCGGCATCACATCGCCGCCTTCCAGCGTGGCGAGACCGTGGTCCTGAGTCGGGTCGCCCCACCACACGTTGACCTTGCCCGCGAAATCGGGGTGGAACTTGTAGATCGCCGTGGTCAGGATCGTCTCCTCGTGGCGGGCCGGCCAGTACAGCGCATTCAGCGTGACGCCGCCATAGATCCAGCACGTCGTGTCACGC
This sequence comes from Paraburkholderia sp. MM5482-R2, assembly GCF_050436125.1. NCBI lineage: Bacteria > Pseudomonadati > Pseudomonadota > Betaproteobacteria > Burkholderiales > Burkholderiaceae > Paraburkholderia > Paraburkholderia sp. MM5482-R2. The sequence goes on from NZ_JBNDLP010000004.1 coordinate 586,891, forward strand.
GTGTACAGCGTGTTCGGCAGCGGCGGCAGCAGATATTCGGTGCCGCCCGCCGCTTCTTTCGCGACCTCCAGCGCCTTGCCGCCGTGCGCTTCCGGGAAGTCGTGAGTGGATAGCCCGCCAATCAGCGTTTCGGCCAGCTTGCGATTGTCGAGCCCTTCCAGATAGCTTCTCAATTCATCGATAAAGCCGAGGCCGACCTGATTCGGCACCACCTGGTTGTCGAGAATCCACTTCTTGCCTTCGGGCACCGCGACCGTTTCGGCGAGCAGATTGTGCATCTCCACCACTTCGACGCCGCGGTCGCGCATCTTCGTGACGAAGTCGAAGTGGTCGCGCTTCGCGTTCTCGACCCACAGTACGTCGTCGAACAGCAGTTCATCGCAATTGCTCGGGGTAAGACGCTGATGCGCGAGCCCCGGTGCGCAGACCATCACTTTGCGCAGCTGCCCGACTTCCGAGTAGACACCCAATTCACCCGCTTTCGCGTCCGTGTTCGCCATGATGATCTCCTGAATGCCAATGTTGGCCCGCTCCGTTCAATCGGATTTCATTAAAGCTAAATCGCGATCCTTCCGGTTACGAGGCCATAGATGCCGATGATCGCGCCAATGATCGCAACGATGAAAATGATCCAGTCGGAAACGATGAAGACATTCTTGTTCTGCTCGCGCCGAGCCCAGACATAAAGCGCCGTTCCTGGCGCATACAGCACGGCGGAAAGCAGAATGAATTTCAGGCCACCCGCCCAGATCATGAAGACCGTATAGATCGAGGCGATTGCGGCCATGATGAAGTCACGCCGGCGCTCGTCGGCGCGCACGTCGTAACCGTCGCCGCGATTCGCGTTCATGCAGCCGAACGCCGCGACGAAGAGGTACGGAATCAACGACATCGCGCTCGTCAGATTCAGCATCAGCGCGAATGCATCGCGCGAGAAGTAGGTGCTGATGACGAGCAGCTGCACCACGATGTTGGTCAGCCACAATGCATTGGCAGGTACCTTGTTGGCGTTTTCCCTCGCGAATACAGCGGGCATGTCTTCGGTCTTTGCCGCCGTGAACAACACTTCGGCGCAGATCAGCGACCAGGCGAGATAAGCGCCCAGTACCGAAATCAGCAAACCTATGCTGACGAAAACCGCGCCCCAATGACCGACCACCGCTTCGAGCACCGCCGCCATCGACGGCTGCCGCATGGCCGCGATGTCGGCGCGCTGGAGCACTGCGTAAGGCAGCATCGTCACGAGCACCATCAGCGAGGTCACGACGACGAAGCCGAGAATCGTCGACTGGCCGACATCGGAACGCTTCTTCGCATAACGGGAATAAACGCTCGCCCCTTCGATACCGATGAACACGAACACCGTGACCAGCATCGTGGCCCGCACCTGCTCGAGGATATTGCCTTCGAGTCCTCCGCCGTAGAGGTTGGCCTGGAACAGGTCCAACCGGAAGCCGAAGATCAGGATCAAGATGAACACCAGAATCGGAATGATCTTGGCGACCGTGACGATACTGTTGATGAAGGCCGCCTGCTGCACGCCCTTCAGGATCATGAAATGAAATAGCCAGATGCCGATCGATGCAACGACGATCGCGACGACCGTATTGCCGTCGCCGAACACGGGAAAAAACGCGCCGAGTGTCGACTTGATCAGCACCCAGTAAGAAACGTTGCCGATACAGCTACCGATCCAATAGCCAAATGCGGAGAGAAAGCCCGGATAATCGCCAAAGCCCGCTTTCGCATACGCAAACACGCCGGCGTCCAGTTCGGGCTTGCGTTCCGCCAGCGCCTGAAATACGCGCGCCAGCATATACATGCCCGTGCCCGCAATCAGCCAGGCAATCACGGCACCCACCGGACCGGTGGCATTGGCAAAAGTGCGCGGCAGGGAAAATATTCCGGCTCCGACCATGCCGCCCACCACCATCCCGGTGAGTTGCATTTTTGACATCTTTTGTGGAGTGGACGCCATTCGGATTCCTTTTAGTTACCTTTTTAACAAGGATCTTTAATCAGATTCGAACGAAACGTGTCTCTCGGCCAATCTTGCTGTTGATCAGCCGCGCTACTCTGCAACCACCACACGAAAAGAATGGTCTGTCCATTGGCGTTTGTCAATTTATCGAAGACAAGGTAACGGACTGTGGCTCGCGATGCGATCGAATCCATCGATGCTGCGTTGCCGAATCTGGTTGAATTTGCGAATTAACAATTCACCACGCATCTGAATCGCTCGCATCGATAAGCCGCTTTGAATATCGATGATTTAACAATGATGCGACCTGCCGCATCACCGCCGCGGTTTTCTCAAATGATGGGGAATCGCTGAAGCGAGCTGAACCGGTGGTCGTTCAGAACTACTGAGAAGCACCAGAGCGACAGCTCGAAATTGGCGCGCGGGGATCATTAATAGTCCCAAACCCGACGACGATTTCGTAATGGCGGGCTTTGTGAATTTTTCTGACGGAATCGTCCGCGTGTCCGCGCCGCAAGAGGTCCAACTATGACTCGCGCAACTTCCTCAACGTCAGCCGCGCTTCGAGACCGCCGCCGACGCGGTTGTGCAGCGTGAGCGTCGCATCCATCGCGAGCGCGAGTTGCCGCGCGATCGCGAGCCCCAGCCCCGTGCCGCCCGTTTGACGATTGCGCGACCCTTCGAGCCGCACGAACGGCTCGAACACCGTCTCCAGCGACTCGACCGGAATGCCGGGACCGCGATCGAGCACCGACACGGTAGCCTCGCCATCGTGCAACGCCCCGATATCGATCTGCGCGGCGCCGCCGTACCTCAGCGCGTTATCGACCAGATTGCCGACGATGCGCTTCAACGCCTGCGGACGCATCGTCAGCGACTGGCCGAAGTGGCCCTGCAGTGACACTTGCTGACCCGCGTCGACGTAATCGCACACCAGGCTGTCGAACAGTGCATCGGGATCGATGCGGCGCGGCACCTCGGTCGTGCCATGCATCGTGCGCGCATAGGTGACCCCTTCCTTGACCAGCGCCTCCATTTCCTGCAGATCCTGGCGCAGCTTTGCGGCCTCGCTGTCGTTGTCCATCGTGTCGACACGCAGACGCATGCGCGTGATCGGCGTCTGCAAATCGTGCGAAATCGCCGCGAGAATCTGCATGCGCTCGGTCATGTACGTGGCGATCCGGTCCTGCATCGCGTTGAACGCGCGCGCGGCGCGCGCCACTTCGGACGGACCGGCTTCGCGCAGACGCGCGGCCTTCAGGTCGGGGCCGAGCGTGTCGGCCGCGACTGCGAGCTGATTGAGCGGGCGCGTCGCGAGCCGTACCGCCAGCCAGCAGCAGGCCGCGAGCACGAGCAGCTGCAGCGTCAGCACGAGCGGCAGCCAGCGCGACAACGGGGCGCCGGGCATCGGCCGCAGGTCGATGGTGAGCGGCGTGCCGTCGCTCAGTTTCAGGTGCACCTGCAGACGCTCGCGATCGCCCGGCACTGCGTTGACGGTCAACGGATAACGCGTGCCGATGCCATCGCCGATCGACTGCGCGACGCGTGCCGACAGGCTCGCGTCGACCGGGGTGCCTGGCACGCCCGGGCCGAGCACGAACTCATAGCTGCGCCGCGCGAGCCGCGGCAGCCACTGGGCGCGCTCGTCGGGCGGCAGATGATCGAGCAGCGCGACCGAGCTCGCCACCTCGCGCTCGATGTAGCCCATCATGATGTTGGTCATCGTCTGGTCGCGCTCGGTCATCGTGAGCCAGAACGACAGCGCCTGCGCAAGCGCGAGCCCGACGAACAAAATCACCGCGAGCCGCGCGAACAGCGTGCGCGGCCAATGCGGCCAGCGCAGCAACGACGGTGATGGAGATGCGCTCATTGCGGATCTCCGATCGCGGTCACGGCCGCTGAAAACACATAGCCCTCGCTGCGCAGCGTCTTGATGTAGCGCGGCTCGCGCGCGCCGTCCCGCAGGCGTTGACGCAGGCGGCTCACCATCAGATCGATCGAGCGGTCGAACGGATCGGCCTGGCGTCCCTGGGTGAGGTTCAGCAACTGATCGCGCGTGAGCACGCGCTGCGGATGATCGAGAAACACACGCAACAGACGGTACTCCGCGCCGCTCAACGCCACCTCGGTTCCGTCCGCGTCGAGCAGATGGCGCGCGGTCGTGTCGAGCCGCCAGTCGCCGAAGCACAGCATCGGCGCCGACTCCGTCACCTCCATGCCGGGCGGCAGCATGCGCGCGCGGCGCAGCACCGAACGGATTCGCGCGAGCAACTCGCGTGCGGCGAACGGTTTGATCAGGTAATCGTCGGCGCCCATTTCGAGGCCGACGATCCGGTCCGCTTCCTCGCTGCGCGCCGTCAGCATCAGGATCGGCACTGTGCGGAACTTGCCCGCGCGCAACTCACGGCACAGCACGAGGCCGTCTTCGCCGGGCAGCATCAGGTCGAGCACGATCAGGTCGGGCGCGCCGTTCTCGAGCGCGGCGCGCATCTGGCGGCCATTGGCCGCGAGCGAGACACGCACGCCGTTTTTCTCGAGGTATCCCGCGAGCAGTTCACGGATACCGCGATCGTCATCGACGATCAGTACGTGGTCGGAGGTTTCCATCGACGGATTATCTGCTGCGGCGTTTGAGTTGCACGCCGCTCGACTGGATCAATGAACACTGCAACGGATGCGCGAGTTCGGCCGCGAAGCCGCCCGCCACGAACACAGCGATGGCAAACAGGCGTCTCATGCGTCCTCCAGCACGGAAAGACTCGCGCCATCGGCCACGCCGGCTTCGAGCGCGTAAGGATCGAACCCGTCGAGGCAGCCGATATTGACGCGCCATTGCTGCGGATCCTTGCGCGTCTGATGAAAAGGATAGATGCCGCAATGCTTGCAGAAGTAGTGTTTCGCGACCTTCGTGTTGAACTGGTATAGCGTCAGCGAATCCTCGCCACTCAGAATCTTCAACTGACTGGCGGGAAAGAGCGGCGTCATCAGCGCGCCCTTGCGGCGGCACAGGCTGCAGTTGCAACGACCAGCCGGAACGATTTCGGTGCGAACTTCGAACTTGACGGCCCCGCAGTGGCAGGACCCTTGCAGCAACCCGGCGTTCATGATGCTCTCCGTGATTTGACGATGCCTGCTTTATAGCCCGGTTCATCAGTCGAATTATGTCGTAATGTATCCGGCGGCCGAGACGATACATTACATTGCAATACGCCGCGGCGATTAGCGCAAGGCGAAACAGCGAAGATATACACGCGAGTTAGCATTTAAGCGGCACGACGGGGCGCGCCGGCCGGCCTCCTTACACGCTGTTTTTGACCTCGGCGTGACCAATCGGATTTTCTATATTCCGCTTGAATGGCCGGCATTGCCAGGCACAATCGCGCGTGACCAGCAAGCGGGCGATGACGGCCACGAGCCGGTTGCTCGCAAGCTCCGTGAATCAAGTTGAATACGCTTGACTTTTAGTCACCGGCCACTTCCAATACCAATGGTGCAGTGCGATGTTTCGCCTTTGAAACACGCCTCACCTCATTCGGTAGTTCACAGCATTGGCCAGCAGTTCATTCGTCCGCCGTGCATGCGGCGTCAGCTCGCGAAATGGAGCACTCCTCACTACCGGAGTCGTCTTGGCTGCAACAAAAAACCAACCCACCCACCGCGAACCCGCCCTTATCGACCTCGCATTGCAAGGCGGCGGATCGCACGGTGCTTTTACATGGGGCGTCCTCGACCGTTTGCTCGAAGAGTCGTGGCTGCGGATCGAAGGAATATCGGGTACGTCGGCTGGCGCGATGAACGCCGCGGTGCTGGTGAGCGGCTATCAGGCAGACGGCGCGGCCGGCGCGCGCGCCGCGCTCGAAGCCTTCTGGCGGCGAGTATTCGAAGCATCGGTGTACAGCCCGTTTCGCCGTACCCCGTTCGACGTGTTGATGGGCCGCTGGACGCTCGACTACTCGCCGCTCTTCATCGCGATGGACCTCGCGGCGCGCGTGTTTTCTCCCTACGACCTGAACCCGCGCGGCGTACATCCGCTGGCGAAGATTCTGCAGGACTCGATCGATTTCGCGCATCTGCGCGACGCGCCGATCAAGCTGTTCATCACCGCGACGCGCGTGCGCACGGGCCAGGCGCGTGTGTTTCGCAATGGCGACCTGACGCCTGACGTGCTGCTCGCCTCCGGCTGCCTGCCCACGCTGTTTCAGGCCGTGCAGATCGACGGTGAAGACTACTGGGACGGCGGCTATGCCGGTAATCCGACCATGACGCCGCTGGTACGCGAATGCACGTCGAGCGACACGCTGCTGATCCAGGTCAATCCCGTCGTGCGGGACGAAACCCCGCGCACCGCGCGCGACATCATCAGTCGCCTGAACGAAGTTGCCTTCAACGCGCCGCTGCTGAAAGAGCTGCGCATGATCGCGCTGCTGCGCCGCGCGGCGGACCCCGGCAGCGACGAAGGCCGCCATTGGGCGGCGATGCGCATCCATCGGATCGCGAGCGAGCTGATGACCGAACTCGGCTACTCGTCGAAGCTGAACGCTGAGTGGAGCTTTCTGACGATGCTGCGCGACGAAGGCCGGCGTGCCGCCGAAGCGTTCCTCGCCGAGCACGGCGATTCGATCGGCGTGCGCTCCTCGCTGGATCTCGACGCGTTGCTCGACGGAGTCTGACCATGGAAGTCATCACCCTGTCACCGCTCGCGATCGGTCTAGGGCTTTTCGGCATGCTCGCGAGTCTCGCGCTGCTGATCGGCTTCGCGTACCGCGGCTGGACCGTGCTGCTGCTCGCGCCGTTCGCCGCGATGCTGGCCGCCGCGATTTCGGGCGAACCGATTCTCGCGCATTGGACCCAGACCTTCATGCTCAGCGCCGCGCGCTTTCTCGCGCAGTTCTTTCCGTTGTTCCTGCTCGGCGCGCTGTTCGGCAAGCTGATGGAAGACAGCGGCTCCGTGAAGGCGATCGCCAGTTACATGACGGAGAAGCTTGGCGCGCATCGGGCGATTCTCGCGGTCGTGATCGGTGGCGCACTCGTCACCTATGGCGGCGTCAGCCTCTTCGTGGCGTTCTTCGTGCTCGCGCCGATGGCCACCGCCCTCTTCCAGGCCGCCAATATTCCGCGCCGTCTGATGCCGGCCGCGATCGCGCTCGGCACGTCGACGTTCACGATGTCCGCGCTGCCCGGCACACCGGCTATCCAGAACGCGATCCCGATGCCGTTCTTTGGTACGACGCCGTTTGCGGCGCCTGGGCTTGGCATCATCGCGAGTATCGTGATGGTGGTGTTCGGGCTCTGGTGGTTGTCCTTGCAGCAATCGCGCGCGAAGGCGGCCAATGAAGGATTCGACGGACTCGAGGCGGCGGTGAAATCCACCGGGGCGCCGGCCAGCGACAACCTCGTGCGCGAGCGCGCAAGCGTATCGCAGAGTTTCGATCCGGAGGAAGCGAAGCGCGGGCATGTCAGCGAGAGTCTGCCCTCGTTCGGCGTCGCGCTCACGCCGCTCGTGCTCGTCGTGCTGACGAACTTCGTGATGAACGTGATCGTGCTGCCGCGCATCGACGCCGACTATCTGACCGAGGTCCGTTGGGGCGAGACGTCGCTTGCGGCGGTCGGCGGTGTGTGGGGCGTGTGCGTGGCGCTCACCGTCGCGATCGTCGTGCTCGTGCTGCTCAATCGGCATCGCCTGCCAGCGCTGCGTGAGACGATCGATGCGGGCGCGAATGCATCGGTGCTGCCGGTGCTCAGCGTCGGCAGTCTGGTCGGCTATGGCGCGGTGATCGCCGCGCTGCCAGCGTTCGCGCTCGTGCGCGAATGGGTGCTGGGTATCGGCGGTGGTCCGCTCGTATCGCTCGCGGTCGCCACCAATCTGCTCGCGGCGCTGACCGGCTCGGCCTCGGGCGGTCTCACCATTGCGCTCGACGCGCTCGGCAGCACCTATCTGCAACTGGCTGCGCAATACGGCATCGACCCGGCGCTGCTGCATCGGGTCGCCGTGATTTCCTCAGGCACACTCGACAGCCTGCCGCATAACGGCGCGGTCGTGACGCTGCTTGCCGTGTGTGGGTCGAACCACCGCGAAAGCTATCGCGACATCGTGATCGTCGGGATTCTCGGCGCGTTACTCGCGCTGGTGGTGGTGATCGTGCTGGGCTCGCTGTTCGGGTCGTTCTGAGCGTTCTGAGCGTCTGAAGTAGCAAGGGGTCTTGCACTGACGTTGCTATCCGTCAGTGCAAGACCCCTTTCTATTTGCCGGTCGGCTCAGTTTGGGCTGCTTTGCAGCCGATTTCCGGCTCACTTCACGCCGCCGCGCGCGCCGCATTCATCCGGCCGAACACGAACTGCCCCAGATACCAGACCAGCTCGGTATTCGCGAAAATCGCATCTTCGGTGACCGTTGACGGTTCGAGCTTCATCCGACGCAGCATCAGCTTGCCTTCGCGCGACGTCGTCCACGCATGCATCAGTTCCTTGCGCGTCTTCGCATCGGCGGCGTTGAAATGGTCGCGGCCCTTGCGCGAATCCTCGTTCATGCGCGCGCGCACTTCTTCTTCGCGCGTCGCGATGCTGTGCGCCACGGTCTTTCTCGTTTCGGTCTTGACCGCCTGTTCCTGCGTTTCGTCGGCGAGCAGTTTGGCCTGTACGTCGACCATCGTGCGCTCGGCGTCGGAGATCTTCCAGTTGTCGCGTAGCGCGCGCATCAGGTAGCCCGCGGGGCTCTTCTTGACCTGGCCGCGCTTGACCCTGAAGCGCGTGTATTCGACGGCCTGCTGGATACGTTCGTCGGTCCAGAGTTCGCGGTTCTCCGAAATCTCGCTGAACTGCTTGGTCGAGAGCCCGAATTCGTCGGTGAGAATCTTGTACAGATGGCTCGCGTCGGCGAGGCTCGCGAGTACCGCGTCGGCTGTGTCCTTGCGCTTGAGCAGGAAACGGATGCGGTCGATTTTCTTCGACGTCGTGGATGCAGTCCGCGTCTCATAGGACATCTCGACGTCCGACACTTCGTTGATCTCGCGCACCGCCGGCTCGAGCCAATCGCGCTTGAAGTATTTGAAGATGGCGGCATTCGCGCCCATTTTGCCGGGCCAGTTGCGCATTTCCTCGAGCTGGATCCAGTCGGTGCGTCCCGCGGGCACGTTGGGCAAAACTTTGTCGTAGATCGCGCGCGCTAGACTGCGCGTGAACGCGGTGGAAATGCGCAAGCTCAGCCAATGCGATTTCTGCGGATCGCGGATATGCGGCACCAGCCGCGGATGGACGTCGAAACGCATACGTCCGCGATGAAAACCGACCATGCCGATCAACTGAACCTGCACCCACAGATCGTTTTCGTTGGGATCGCGGTCCGCGGGCGTATTCGTCACGCGAACTTTCGCGTTCTGAGCTTCGTCGGCGATCGTGCGCAAGTGCTTCAGGTTGCGGCTGTCGTAACGCATCAGCCACTTGAAGTAGTTGAGTTCGACGTCGTACTGATCGCGCTGCTCGGGCTCCTGTGCGACGATGAAGTACGCGGCATCGAGAAAGCGCCGCGCCGGCAGCCCCATATTGACGATTTCGGTGAAGAAATCGTTGCGCTGATAACCGATCTCGCGATTGGCCTCGTTGATGCGCAATCCCTGATCGAACATGTCTTCGAACAGCGCGAGCGCCATCTGGCGTGACGTCGCTTTCGACCTGCCCTCTTCCGGATTGTCCGCGGCCATGTTCTTCATCCACTTTTTTGCTCCCGGGACTGTAAGCATGCGGTGGTGAGCTGTCAACACACAGAACCTCACCATCAAACGACCGCGGCGGAGGCCGTTTCGGCGTCCCTTCCGCGTTTCGGCACACAGAACCTCACCATGCTCACAAAGAACCTCACCTTGCGGGCGGGCGTTCGCGATGCAAAGCCTTATGCGACGGCCCTTTCAACCTCGTTCCCAGTAGCTGCACAACCCACCTCACCTTCGCGATTTGACGCAGCGGCAAACACATCGAACCGCACCTTGGTGGGGAATCGGTCTCACCTTGCTGCACAACCAACCGCACCTCTGAGCACAGCGAACCTCACCTTCGACACAACGCACCTCACCTTTTGGAACTTAAGTGCTTGAACAGATTGAATAGTGTTTGGTTGCGTTGGTTTGTGGGTTTGTTCTCGGTTTTAAAAAAACTTACCAACCCGGCACACAGAAATAAATGCGGCTGAAGATTGCGCGATGCAGCATGGTGAGGTTGATTGTGCGAAACGTTGAGCGGGTTTGGAAGAGCTGTTGCCAAGGTGAGGTTGGTTGTGCTGCTACGGTGATTGGCAACCCTTGGCGATGAGCTGAACCGTCTGGCTGACGACTTGGCGCCGGTGTGTCGCCGCTTCTGTGGGTGAGGTTGATTGTGCATTTGCGTTCTAAGTTCGGGGAGCGCTCGCAGGGGGGGTGGCGAAAATCTAACAATGGTGAGGTCGGTTGTGCAAAAGATCGCCGGACCGGTCTTTCAGGAAATGAGAAAGTGCACAAATGACCTCACCAAGTGCCTAAGTCTCGAGCAGGAGTGCCGACTCCGCTACCCAGATTGCGAAGAAAGGTGAGGTCATTTGTGCCTTCGAGGACGCAGTGTTTCTAGGCTCGTTTAGTTTCCACGGCGATTCCGCAACCGAAAACGGTCTGGAAATACAGAAATTTGCAGAAAATCCGCATAAAAACAGTAATTTAAAAAGCTATTTTCAAGTATTTCCTGTATTCTGAGGTTTCTGGAATTTTATGGAAAAACCTCAGAATGGTCAGAACGAGCCAACTTCCTGCCGTAGACCGAACCGTTCACTTTGAGCAGATCAGTGAGTTCGCAGAAAAAGTCACCATTTTCACTAATGAGCTGCGTGACACGATTCTGGCTCCGCGTCCTCGAAAAACGGCTCCCGTTTTCAAGACCGGCGAGATTGCCGAGATGTGCAACGTCTCACACTCGCAGGTTCAGTATCTCGCGACAAAAGGCGACGGAGAACTGCCTTCGGGCACGGCGGCAGGCACGGGCCGTACCCGGACCTTCACGCTGGAAGAGGCGCGGATCTGGGTACAAAAGATTTCCGACATCTACCAGACTCCGCTGGTCACGCGCCTGAAGGAGCCAGACGGGAAGATCATTATCACCGCGCAGCTCAAAGGTGGCTCCGCCAAGACGACGACGACGATGTGCCTCGCCCAGGGGCTGTCGCTGCGGGGACGCAAAGTGTTGGTGGTTGATCTCGACCCGCAGGCGTCGCTTTCGGAGCTGTGTGGACTGTACGCGGAAAAAGACGTGACGCCTGAAGACACAGTATTGCCGTACGTCTACGACCAGGACAGCGAAGGTGGCCTCGAGGGGCGGGTCCAGTCGACGTACTGGGATGGCATCGACGTGATTCCTGCGCACACGGAACTGATTGGAGCAGAGTTCCATCTGCCGGCGATGCAAAAGATGCGACCGGGTTTTCGCTTCTGGACCGTGCTTCGTCAAGGGCTCGAGCCGCTGCGCAAGAAGTACGACTACATTCTCATGGATACGTCGCCGTCGCTGTCGTACCTCAATCTGAACGCGCTGATGGCCGCGGATGCCATGGTGATGCCGATGGTGCCGGAAAACCTGGACTTCATCAGCTCGCTGTCGTTCTGGCGACTTTTCTCGGACGTGTCCAAAAGCTTTATCAAATTCGAGACGGACAAGAAGTACGACTTCGTGTCGCTGGTGTTGTCGCGGGTCGATTATGGGCGGAACTCGTCGGCGCCGATCGTGCGCGCGTGGGCGCAAAGCGCGTACGAAAACTGGCTGCATTCGATCGAGGTACCGGCGAGCTCGGTGATGAGCACCGGGGCGTTGGCGTTCTCGACCGTCTTCGACATCAGCAGCAATCACAGCGCGGCCAAGTCGTTGCAACGCGTGCGGCAACCTCTCGTCGACTACTGTCGCTGGATCGACGAGATCTATTCGGAAAAATGGAGGAACGCGCAATGAGCAATATGCGAGAACAGTTGCTGGCCAAGACCTCGGGCATTCGCAAAACTTCGTCGATCAACGAGGACGAGGTGAAGCGCAGCAACCGCACGCAAACGGCGCCCGGCCTTGCCGGCGCGCTGGCCGTTGCGCAACTTCGCGTGCAGGAACTGGAATCGACTGGCGTCGCATCGCAACTGGCGGTTGCAGGCATCTTGCCGAACCCTTGGCAGCCGCGTCGCGTGTTCAACGAAGCAAAGTTAGCCGAGCTCGCGGAGTCGATCCGCGAAGTTGGACTGATGCAGCCGATCGTGGTCCGTCGTGTCGCGGACGACTATCAGATCGTCGCCGGCGAACGACGCTGGCGTGCGCACAAAATGTTGGGGCTGGACACGATCAAGGCCGTGGTCGCGGATTGCTCCGACTCGGATATGGCCGTGCTCGCAATGGTCGAAAACATTAGCCGCGACGACCTTGCTGACTATGAAATCGGCGTGGCGATTCGTCGATCGGAAACAGAGTTCCCGAATCGCAAGCGACTGGCGGAAGCGATGGGATTGTCGCGGGCAGGTCTGTATCAGTTCTTGTCGTTCGACAATCTGCCGGACTTCATCAAGAAAGATCTCGATATTCAACCGCGACTATTGGGCGGGACTGCGGCGCAAGCAATTGCAGCGGCTATCAAAAAGCATGGCGAGGATGGCGTTAAAGCCGCTCGCGAAATTTGGCCTCTGTTGGTGAGAGGCGAAATGGATCAGGGCAAGGTCGCGGCGGCAATCACCGCCCTGGCGACCCGGCAGACGACGTCGGGTGGTACCAGCGGACGCAGCATCGAGAAATTTTTCGCGGGACGAGAGCACGCTGGGAGCATCACCAAGGATGTGAGTAACTTCACGATCAAGATCAAGACCGGAGTGATCACCGAGGCGCAAGAAGTTCAGATACGACAGTTGATCGGACAGATGTTCCAATCGCAGCCGAAGACGAGCTAATCGGTGGTTCGGTTGTAGTGTTAAAAGGCCCGCTTAGTGCGGGCTTTTTTTTGGGTCAATCAAATCGGTCCACCTCGAAGAGTGTCTAGAGTCTAGACACTCACCCCGCAGCCCTACCTTTGCGCCATCCGGTGTCTAGACTCTAGACATTCTTGACGACGCACCCCCGATGCCGATGAAAGCGTGCCGCGTCCGCGCGAACGCACATCCTTTGTGCCTTGCACGACCCGTGGAGCGATTCACGCAGTATTGCGTTCGCAGCGATCTCGCAGGCACCTGCGGCGGGGCAGCCGCTCGCCATGAGCGAGACAGCCAATGACTGGGGATTTCTGATGCATCCATTGAGCCGGGTTCGGCTGCTTCGTTGACGGTCACATTACCCGGAGCACATACAAAATCGCACAGGCGACATATGACGGACGGGATGAAGGGCCAGCCCTCTGTCCTATAAACGTAAACTCTATTCCGGCAGACCATCCACGGTCATTCTCAACCCAACGCCGCATCAGCGCGTTTCCCCGAGACGACTCGACTCCGCTATCGTCGGTCCCAATCTTCTCAATGAGAAAGGCCGCGGCCCTTAGTGCGCGACATGCATTGCACATGGTTGTCCATGAACAGCTGTGTTCATGATGGCGCTGTCGGCCGCAGCAAACCTCGGCGAAGATCGTCGACGTCCCGCAAGAATGCTTCACTCTCCCGGTGTACCTCAGGCAATGAACGCGCGCAGCGTTGAGGCCACCGCTTATCGACCGCAAAGTCGGCAGTCGTTCTGCCGGAAAAGCTGTTCCGTACGATTAGCAATGAAAGCGGCACGAACAAACGCGCAAAGGAAGGGCTGTGAATGGGGCTTGCCTCAGCGAACAGACGACATGCGTCAAGATCCGGCGGGAGCCAGTTATTACTGGAACGTCGCGTTAAGGAACCCCGAATCATGTATCGCGCGTTCTCTCAAACGATGCATCGCCGTTTCGCAAACGGTGTTCGCCACGGCGCAAGCTTGTCCTCAAATCAGATCCTGTTGCTGATCCAGCGTCTCGATCGACGACCAGAAAGTCAATCGCGAACGCCTGCCGGCCGCGATGAATTGGTCGTAATCGCGTTAAACCAACATCCCACCGTCGTCAAGAGAGGACACTCTAAAGGTAGTTGATGTCGGTCGTCACGCCTACCGATCTACCCACCCGCCGGGGAGACACCCAGATAGAAGTATTCGAAGGGATGCATCGCAACCGCGCCGATCATTTTTGGGCAAGCACCGGAGTAATGAGTGACTCGACCGCAACGAATGATCTCCGTCCGATCGGATCTCACGCCACCCGGATGGGCCTGCGTCAGACCACTCGTTCAGCGCGAAATCAACATCGCTGCTCTCAGATCATCCGCAAGAAATCCGTCGGACGATGGACGGCAGGATAGGTGAGGGCAAGCGCGCAAATCTCGCGAACGTAAAGAGTCTCTCCCGGCCCGCCCTGTGATATTGATTAGCAGGACGATCGCGCATCCGCAATGCGAGCGACTGTCAGTCGCCAGGCGTGTGGCCAACTTGAACTTCAGCAGATGCAGCAGTCGCGCATCGGCAACCTAACAATATACGGGGACCGAACATACGGTCAACTTTTGCGAACTAAATATCGAAAAACGAGTGACTCTTAGCCAATACGAGCGAGAATTTTCGATTCTTCGGCCAATCTCGCCAACCGACACGGCGTGAAACATAGCGAAACGTCTTCTATGCGTGTCAACCTATTGTTTTAAAAGACTTTTTTCGCCAATGCACGCCATTGTTTCACGCCAATCAGTCAAATTGGTGCACGATACCCCATCACTCCCACCAAACGGCGACAACACGCCAGAATGAACACACGTGCCCCGCCAATCCGTAACATTCAATACGTAATTTGTAGCGAAAGAATTTCGAGCGTTCCGCTGACCTGACCGCTCATTCGAACCAATCTTCCGCGCCTGCCTCGATCACGCTGGCTTGATTCGGAACGCTGTACCAGTGATTCGAACAGAGCCCAGCAACAGCAAGCTCGTCAAGTCCGAGCCCAAGTCCGAGCCGCCGCAAAAGACAGCTGGCCCCGCCGCCATCACTTCGCTATCCGAGCCTCCCCGCAAACCTCCCCGCGCTGATCGATCTGCGCAATATCCTCATGCAAGATCCGCCGAATCTCGAGGATCGCCCGCGGCGTCTCCTGCACACTGTGTCCAGCAACAATCACCTTCTCCGACAGCGCGCCCACGAGATGCGCGCTGCGATAAGGGACCACGCCATCGTCGGAATCTTCGGGCGGCCCGTTTTCGCGCAGCTGTTCGATGCTGCTAGGCACATGGAAGGTCCGTCCCTGCGGTTCGATGTTCGTCGCCGTCTGCATCACTTCCTCGATCTCGTTCAGCAGGGCAAGCGGCAGACGCACGAGGTTGGCCGCCCAGCGCGACAGCCGGTTGCTCGCGAACGGCGTGCCTCGATGGGGGGCCGCGATAAATATGGCGCGCTCGATTTGCGGCATCGGCGTGAAGTTCAGTAGCCGATCGAGCCGCTCGTCCTCGCGATCGATATCGGTGCCCTCGGGCACGTACTTGTCCTCGAACGTCGCCCAAAGCGCGTCGCCGGAAGTCGACACGAGCAGCCGCGCCAGAATGCCGCCCATGCTATGACCCAATCAACACCATGCCATGCGACGCCGGCGCAGTACCGTCTGGATCGAAGTGCGCGAGCGTCTGTTGCGTGGCGCGGCGGATGCGCGCGAGGTTGACCAGAATCGGCACGTTGGTCGGGTAGTAGACCTGCCACACCTGGAAATGCTGGCGAAGCACTTCATCGCCCTGAATATCGTTGGCGACGTTGACCCATGCCTCGGGGCTGCTCGCGAGGCCGTGCAGCATCAGAATGATCCGTCGATTGGGATCGAACGGTTGCATCATGTAGATGCGGGCGTATCGATACCGTGTGCGCGTCCAAACAGCGTGCGCAACGATTGCCCGGCGAAGCCCGAGCGCGCGAGCCAGATGCCGTAGCCCGCGCTGAAGTTGGCCGAAAGTGGCACAGTCTGGCCGTGTCGCTCGACACTGTCTTCGCGATACGGATCATAGACGAACAGCACGACCTCATGCGAGGCAAGCACCTGTTCGAGCATGCCCTGGCTGAACAGGATCGACGCGGTCACGTTCGGCGACGGCATCTCGCGGAAAAAGCGCGACGCCGGCCTTGGCCGTCCCGCGGCTGCCGACGACACGCCGAGGTTGAACGGTGCGCTCGCGGGACCATCGACGCGGGCGGACACACGCGTGTCGGCGCTGGCATTGCCACCCGCATCGACATCATCTTCAGGCGGCGGCACGTTCATCACAGCAACGAGTTCCGCCCCCAAACCATCGCGTCGATAAATGCTACGTATCCCCGCGAACGACAGCCGCGACGCCGGGATGACTTCGCGCGGTTCGCGCACGCCTTCGGGTAGCCGGGTTCGGCTCAGGTCGGGATGAATGGACCAGCCTGCCATGTACTGCGTACCCGGCACGCCGTTGCCGGCATCGGTAGCGAGCGCGCCACGCAGAAGCAGCGCGTGGGCAAGTTCTTGCACCGCGTAGTTGTAGTAGTCACGGACCTGGGTCTGACGATCTTCGAATGCACGTTCGCCAGCAGTGCGTTCACCGAGGAACAGAAATGCATACGCGAATCGCGCGGCCCTGAGCCACAGATCGAATTGCGTCGCTCCAATCGCTGGCGTTGGCCGGCGTGTTGGTGATGGCCATCTGCAACGACAGTTCAGCGAGGCTCGACAATCGCCGGTCGGTATTGATTCCGCCGACGGTCAAGATCGTATTGATGCAAGCGAGCGGCTCACGTTGGCAGGTGTTCCCATCGAGTGCCGCGATGTGCAGCGTGCTCGCGTCGCGGCGCTCAGACGGCCGGTCGATAGAATGTCGCCGCGGCGCATCGCGATGTACTGCTCCGGGCCTTGCGAGCTGACGGTGACCATCGCGCAACCGCACAGAAGACTGCCAGTGAGCAGCGCGAGTGCCGCGCACCGCGATGTCCACGATGCGAGCGAGCGCGTCATGATGCGTCGAACCGGTTCGTGCGAGAGGGCAGCCGCGCTACGCCGATGCAAGCGATGAACGCTGGCGGCGGCCCGCGACGTCGCAATTGCCAACTTTCTTTTCACGCAGAGTTGCGTCACCCATCGGCGAAACAAAAATTCCTTGAAACCTATAGTACTTTTCCCCATGGCATTTCGTGACTAGTACAGCAGAATAGCCATGCTTATATTTCATCAACAGAAGCCGAAGCAACCATAGAACGAGTCGGTATGACCGTAGCAAGTCGCGAATCGATTGACGGCTTGCGCATTGTTCGGCCATGATGCCTGTGACGAACTGAAAGGGGCAATGACGCACGCATGACACGGGCAAACCACCAGTGAACTGCGCGAAGTCATGAACGCCTATGACGGCTTTGATATACCGCTTAAGGTAAGCAATCGATACGATCGTGCTGCGCCTGTGAGGCTCTTGACAGCGAATTGTTTGGGAACTTTAATAATTTTGCAGCAAGGTTCCATCGAAGGGATCTGATTCAACGCTGCAATCCGCCCGCATATTCATTCGTCTTCAGGTTTTGCGGAATCGTCGTGCATTCCATACAGGGCGGGTTCGGCAATTTCCTCAGTCTTGCTTCGGCATGGCGAAGCAGTTTGGCAGTTCGACAGGATGCCTGACGAACGGAGCCGGAATGACGACACATGGGTCGCGGCTGTAGTCCCGACGGCCACAACACCATTGTCGCCGATGGACTGGTTTGAACGACGTTGCCGGTCCGACAGAAGGGATGCCGCTGTTCCTCGAGTCTGACCTGGCCGTGGAAGTCGAAGCGGATGCACCCATCGGTCCACTGTTATGGGCCCCTATGAATTGCTGAGCAACCTGTAGGGTCTCGTATTCGCCGGCCCGTGAGCTACGTTGCCGCTGGGCTTATGACATGGGTTGCGCCAGCAGTCAGCCGAGAACGTCATGAATGCAAACCGCTCCGATGCACCGCGGCCTCGCCGATCAGGCGGAGTCGCACTGACCGGCGCAGTGTCGTGCGCGTTGACCTGCGCGCTTGTCGTTTCACTGTCGGGCTGCCAACGGCAGACCGAAACACAGAGTGGCGATACGAGGCCAGCCGTGCAGCTCACCAGGGTCGAACCTGCCGACGCTTCCGCCATTCGCATTTTTACCGGGCGGGTCGAGCAGACCAGCATCTCGCCGCTCGCCTTCGAAGTATCGGGCCGCGTCGTGCAGATCGCGGTGCTCGAAGGCGCGTCGGTGAAACGCGGGCAACTGATCGCGCGGATCGACGAGGAACCCTACAAGCTGCAACTGCAACGCGCGAACGCGCAGTATCAGCAGCTGAGCGACAACCTGAAGCGCCAGGCGGTGCTGCGCAAGGACGGGATTCTGTCTCAGGCTGCCTATGAGCAGTTGTCGGCTTCCACCGATGCCGCACGCGCGGCACGCGACCTGGCGGGCCGCGACCTGCGCAATACCCAGCTCGTCGCGCCATTCGACGGCCGGATCGCTCGCCGCAACATCGAGATCCAGCAGGTCGTGCAGGCTGGGGCGCCCGCGTTCAATCTGGAAAACATCGGCCGTGCCGATGTCGGCGTCGATCTGCCTCAGAGCATTGCCGAACGGCTGTTCGTCGACAAGACGCTGAGAGCCGAGGCGTGGCTGCCCGGGCGGCCGCAGAACCGCTTCCCGCTCGTGTTCCGCGAACGGACCACGCAGACCTCGCCGACTTCGGCGGCCTACCGGCTCGTGTTCTCGATCGAAGGACCGCAAAGCGCGATGCTGTTCCCCGGCATGGCGCTGCGCGTACAGATTTCCGAAACGGCGCGTCAGGTCGCGCAAAACGACAACAAAGGGTACTTCGCGATTCCGATCGCCGCGGTGTCGATCGGCGCGGACGGTCAGCGCAGTCTGTGGCGCTACGACGCCGCGTCCGGCTGTGTGCATGCGGTGCCGGTCAGCGTGCGCGAAATTCGCAATGACGATGTGGTCGTCGCGGGGGCGGTTGCGGCGGGCGACCGCGTGGTGGCCGGCGGCTCGCAGTTCATGAAAGAGGGAATGGCGGTCCGTCCAATGGATGCGCCTCAATGAATCTCGCGCGCCCCCTTATCGAAAAGCCGCTGATCGCGTGGGTTCTGACGCTCATCTCGCTGTTGGGCGGCATCTTCGCGTACTACAACATCGGGCGGCTCGAAGACCCGAAGTTCACGATCAAGACTGCGGTCGTCGTGACGCTGTATCCGGGCGCGAGTGCGCACGAGGTCGAGCAGGAAGTGACGGACCGGCTCGAAAGCGCGATCCAGCAGATGCCGCAGGTCGACAGGCTGACCTCGCGTTCCACACCGGGCTACTCTGAAGTCCGCGTCGAGATTCGCGACCAGTACACGTCGGCGCAATTGCCGCAGGTGTGGGACGAGGTGCGCAAGTCGGTATCGGATGCACAGCCCCGGCTTCCGCCGGGCGCGGGACCGTCACTCGTGCTCGACCGTTTCGGCGACGTCTACGGGATGTTCTACGCGCTGACCGGCGAGGGCTACACGCAGGCGCAACTGTATGAGTACGCGCGCGAACTGCGCCGCCAACTGCTGACACTCGGCGACGTGTCCGACATCGTGATCGCCGGTGAGCAGCAGGAGCAGATCTCGGTCGACGTCGACCAGTCGCAACTGATCGCCAACGATCTGTCCACCGACGATCTTGCGCAGACGCTGTTCGTGCAGAACGAGGTTCGGCCCGCGGGACGCGAACGTGTCGGCGACCTGTCGTTGCGGATTGCGCCGTCCGGCTCGCTCGATTCGTTGCAGGCCATTCGTTCGCTGCCTGTCAACAATACGCCCGCCCCTCTGCTGCTCGGCGACATCGCGCGCGTAAGCCACGGCTACGCGACGATTCCGAACCAGGTCATTCACTATAACGGCCAGCCCGCGGTTACGATCGGTATCAGCGCGCGGCCGCGCGTCAATGTGGTGAGGGTCGGCGAGGAGCTCAAGGCGAGGCTTGCCGAACTCGAGCGTGACCTCCCGATCGGCATCAACCTGCACTCGCTTTACGATCAGCCGCAGGTCGTCGACGAGAGCGTGCGCGGCTTTATCTTCGACGTGTTCCTGTCCGTGGCGATCGTCGGTGTCGCGCTGGGCATTGCGCTCGGCTGGCGCGCGGGCGTCGTGCTGGGCGTCGAGCTGTTCCTGTCGATCCTCGGCACGCTGCTGGTGATGTACGCGGCAGGCATCGAGCTGCAGCGTATCTCACTCGGCGCGCTGATCATCGTGATGGGCATGCTGACCGACAACAGCATCGTGGTGGTCGAGGGGATGCTCGTGAAGGTTCAACGAGGCATGTCGCATCTCCAGGCGGCGACCGAGATTCTCAAACAAAGCCAATGGCTTCTGCTCGCGTCGACCATTGTGGGGATTCTGGCTTTCTCGGGCATCGGCCTGTCGCCGGATTCGGTCGGCGAATTCTGTGCGTCGTTGTTCGCCGTCGCTGCGATTTCGCTGCTATTCAGCTGGGTGATCGCCATCGCCCTGACACCGCTGTTCGGCACGTATCTTTTCAAGCCCGCGGACATCATCGATGACGACCCGTTCAAGTCGAAGCTGTACAAGCGTTACGGCGAGCTGTTGTCATGGGTCACCCGACAGCGCGTGTTCGTGGTAATCGGCCTCGTCGCGCTGACCGTGCTGGCCGGGTGGGCGTTCCGTTTCGTCGAGCGGAGCTTCTTCCCCGCGTCGACCACGCCGATCTTCTATGTCGACATGCGTTTGCCGCGCGGCGCCGATATTCGCGCGGTGGTCGAAAAGAGCCGCGCGGTGGAGAAGGTGCTGCTCGAGCATGCGGACGTCACCAACGTGCAGACGTATATTGGCTCGGGCGCGACGCGCTTCTCCCTCGTCTACGATCCGGAAACGCGCAATCCGTCGTACGCGCAGTTCATCGTCGGCGCGAAGGACCAGAGCCTGATCGACGACATGATTCCGGACATCGAAGCGGACCTGAAGAGGCGCTTCCCAGAACAGCATTGGACGGTCACGCGGCCGAAGTTCGGTCCCGGCGGTGGCGCGGCCATTCAGGCACGCTTCTCCGGACCCGATCCGGCCGTGCTGCGCCGCTTGTCTCAAGAAGCACAGAATGTGCTGAAGGCGGACGGCCGCATCATCGCGATTCGCGACGACTGGGAGGACCCGATCAGCATCGTGCGGCCGGAATTCGACGAATCGCGGGCGCGCTCGCTCGGTGTGACGCGCCGTCAGGTTAGCGACACGATGGCTTATGCAAGCGAAGGCCTGCGGGTGGGCATCTATCGCGAAGGCGATCAGCTACTGCCGATCGTGCTGCGTTCGCCCGACTACACGCGTGGCGTCGCGGGTCTGCAGGACCTGCAGGTGTTCAGCGCGGGGCTGCGCCGTTACGTGCCGCTCGGCGACGTGGTCAACGGCTTCGCGGTCGGTACCGAGGAAGGCCAGATCGCGCGCGAAAACCGGATTCGCACGCTGACGGTTTCGGCCAACCCGATCTATGGGCAGAACAGTGTCGACGCGTTCAACCGCATACGCTCCAGCATCGAGAACATCAAGCTGCCACCGGGCTATAGCTTCGAATGGGGCGGCGAGCACGAATCGTCGACGCGCGCGCAGCAGAGCCTGTTCCGTCAACTGCCGCTCGGCTTCATCGGCATGGCGCTGCTCGTGCTGATGATGTTCGGACGCCTGAAGCCGGCGCTCGTCGTGCTGCTCGTCGTGCCGATGTCGATCGTCGGCGTCACGCTCGGTCTGCTGCTATTTCGCGGCGCGTTCGGCTTCATGGCGTTGCTCGGTCTATTGAGTCTGATCGGCATGCTGATCAAGAACGGCGTGGTGCTTGTCGAAGAGATGGATTCGCAGATCGCCGCGGGCGTGCCGCGCATGCAGGCGGTGACCCACGGCGCGATGAACCGTCTGCGGCCGGTGATACTGGGGGGCGGTACGACGGCGCTCGGCATGGCGCCGTTGTTGTGGGATCCTTTCTTCAAGGACATGGCGATCACGATTATGGCGGGCCTTGTTTTTGCCACCGTGCTGACGTTGGTCGCCGTGCCGGCGCTGTATGCGATGCTGTTCTCGATCAGGCAGGCGGAATGGGAGCCGGGTCGACACCCGGAAGCAAAATGATCCGCGCGCGCCCTTGTCTTCTCGCCATCGCGGCCCTGCTGCTCGAAGCCGGCTGTACGGGTTCATTGCAGCTGCAAAAGCCCGCCGCGTTTCCGCCGCAGTATTCGGAAGCGCAACCGGGCGTGGCGACACCGATGTCCGGGCAGCAGCTCGCGGCATGGTGGACCCGGTACAACGACCCGACGCTGAACAGACTGATCGATCTCGCGCTCGCGCACAACTTCGACATCGCGACCGCTTACGCACGCGTCGATC
This sequence comes from Paraburkholderia sp. MM5482-R2, assembly GCF_050436125.1. NCBI lineage: Bacteria > Pseudomonadati > Pseudomonadota > Betaproteobacteria > Burkholderiales > Burkholderiaceae > Paraburkholderia > Paraburkholderia sp. MM5482-R2. Next base: position 609,258 of record NZ_JBNDLP010000004.1, read on the forward strand.
AGGTGCAGGCCGGCATCCGCCTGGCCCGCTCGCAACTGTTGCCGTCGGTCGGTGCAAGCGTGAGCGCCGCGAAGTATCACGGCGCCGAGACGCAGCTCGAATTCGCGGAATTCCTCGGCATCAACAATACCGATGCGCAGTTCTGGCGTGTCGGCTTGCAGGCGCAATGGGAGATCGACCTGTTCGGTCAGGGACGCGCAAGGCTCTCGGCGGCACGCGAACAGGCACGCGCGGCCGCGGGCGACGCGGAGGCGGTACGCCTGAGCGTGGTGTCGGGAGTCGCGGATCTGTACGTCACCTATCGCGGGCTGCTGCGTCAGCGCGCGATTTTGCTGCAGAGCCGCGCGATCGCGGACGACTTCGTCAACATCGCCGAGAAGAGCTTTAACGCGGGTCTCGTGCTGAGTACGGACATCGAAGCAGCGCGCGCCGGCCGCGCGCAGGTCGATGCGCGTTTGCAGGACGTGGAGAACGGCATCGCACAGGCACGACTCAATTTGCAGAATCTATGCGGCGTGCAGCCCGCGGAATTCGCGGGGATTCTCGATGAAAGCGACACGCTGATGACCGCGCTGCCGCATATCGAGCCCGGCCAGCCGGTCGATCTGCTGATGCGGCGCCCGGATCTGATCGCGGCGCAGGCACGCGTGAATGCGGCGCTCAGGCAGTCGGATGTCGCACGGCTCAACTACTGGCCGACCATGTCGTTGAGCGGTTTGCTTGCACGCAATGGTTGGGAGATCGCGGGTCAAAGCCTCGGGGCCAGCACGTTCTGGCTATTCGGCGCGGCGATGGCGCTGCCGCTGATCGACTTTGGCGCGCGGCGCTCGCAGGTGGAGTCGTCGGACGCGCAGGCGCAGCAGGCCATGTCGAACTACGAAAAGACCGCGCTCGGCGCGTTCTATGACGTCGACCGTGCGCTGGCGCGTTTGAACCGGCAGGACGAGTTGTTCAAGGCACGCAATGAAGGAGTCACGCGTCGCACCACGCAGTTGAGCCAGGTGCGACGTCGCTACGAACTCGGCGATACCGGCCGCGTCGATATCGATCAGGTGCGGGTTGCGCTGCTCGAAAGCCAGTCGTCGCAGGCGAGGGAAGAGGTCGGCGAACTGCAGGCACAGTTCGCGCTGTTCAGGGCGTTGGGAGGCGGTTGGTTGGCCAATCCGCCAGTGGCCTCGAATACACGAGCGCCGACGGAAGCCGCGCCCGCCACCGCACCGGCACCGCCCGCACAGTGAACGACCAGGAGGAGTGCGGTCCGGTACTCGCAAGGCCGTTGGCTTCAGTCGCGAGGACTGACAGGAGATGCGCAATGCACGCGTACCTGCTCCGCGTCAGTCCATTTCTGGAGGAAATCAGCTTCTCTGAAGGGTGGACGATGGCAACCCAGGTCGAGACGAAACTGTCGTTGCCCGCATTGACCGCGATGGTCGTCGGCTCAATGGTGGGCGCAGGGATTTTCTCGTTGCCGCGCAATTTCGCGCGCGCGACCGGACCGTTCGGCGCGGTCATTGCATGGTGCGTGGCGGGCATCGGCATGTATGCGCTGGCGCGCGTCTTTCAGGCGCTCGCGCAGCGACGGCCCGAGCTCGATGCGGGGGTGTTCGCATACGCGCGAGCGGGCTACGGCGATTATGCGGGCTTTCTATCCGCATTCGGCTACTGGATGGCCGGCTGCTTCGGAAACGTATCGTACTGGGTGCTGATCAAATCGACGCTTGGCGCTTTCGTGCCGGCCTTCGGCAACGGCAATACGGCGAGCGCGATCCTCGTGTCGTCGGTGGGCATCTGGCTGTTTCATCTGGTGATGCTGCGCGGCGTCCAGCAGGCCACGATGATCAACACGATCGTCACGGTCGCGAAGTTGATTCCAATCGTGCTGTTCATCGTGATGCTGATCGCGTTGTTTCGCGCCGACATGTTTCGCGCGAATGTGTGGGAACGCAGCGATCAGATCGGCAAGGGCTTGTTCTCGCAGGTTCGCGCGACGATGCTCGTCACCGTCTTCGTGTTCGTCGGTATCGAAGGTGCGAGCGTGTACTCGCGCTATGCGAAAAAGCGCTCGGACGTCGGCGCCGCGACGATCACCGGCTTCGTCGCCGTGCTGTGTCTGCTGGTGCTGGTGACGCTGCTGCCTTACGCGAGCTTGCCGCGCGCCGATATTGCGGTGATGCGCCAGCCGTCGATGGCCGCGGTACTCGGCGCGCTGCTCGGCCCATTCGGTGTCGTGTTCGTCAGCGCCGGTCTGATCATTTCGATCCTCGGCGCGTACCTCGCATGGTCGCTGATCTGTGCCGAGGTGCTGTTCGCCGCCGCGCGTCTCGAGACGATGCCGCGTATCTTCGCGCGACAAAACGAGCGCAAGCTGCCGGTCGCCGCGATCTGGCTCACGAGTACCGTGGTGCAGTGTTTCGTAATCAGCACGTACTGGTCGACCGACGCGTTTGCGCTGATGCTCAATCTCACGAGCTCGATGGTGCTGATTCCTTATTTTCTCGTGGCCGCATACGGCATCAAGGCCGCGCGTGACGATAGTGGACAGAATGGCGGCACCTTGAGCGGCGCGTTGCGCACCGAGTATTTCGTCGCGATGTTCGCGACGTTGTATACGGCCTTTCTGCTGTTCGCGGGCGGCCTGAAGTTCCTGATGCTATCGGCGCTGCTTTATGCGCCCGGTACGGTGCTGTATGTGGTGGCCAAACGCGAGCGCGGCCATCGGGTGTTTTCGAAAGTCGAGTGGGTCATCTTTGCCGTCGCGGCCTGCGGCGCGATTGGCGCGCTGATCGGCCTCGCGACCGGCACGATCGTCATCTGAGCGGTCGATCATCGTAGTCGCACGAGCGCGGCTCGATCGGAACGTGTTCGCGGGAGAGCGATCGCAGCAATGGACAAGCGCGTCAGACTTTCAGCGCCGGGCCTGATGGCGATGGTGATCGGCTCGATGGTCGGGGTGGGCGTCTTTTCGCTGCCGCAGGCGCTCGGCAAATATACCGGCGTAGTCGGTTCGTTGATCAGCTGGACCATCACCGGCTCCGGCATGCTGATACTAGCGCTGATCTTTCAACGGCTCGCATGGCGCAAGCCGGAACTCGACGCTGGCGTCTACACGTATGCGCGCGTCGGGTTTGGACGCTACACGGGATTTCTGTCGGCGTTCGGCTACTGGTGCGCCAGCTGTCTCGGCAACGTGGCCTATCTCGTGCTGATCAAGTCCGCGCTCGCGATCGTCGCGCCTTCATTCGGCGCTGGCAATACATTTAGCGCGATCGTCAGTTCCTCGCTGATGATCTGGGTGTTTCACTTTCTGATACTGCGCGGCGTGAAGGGCTCGTCGGTAGTGAATGCGTCGATGACGGCCGCCAAGTTGTTCGCGCTTGGACTGTTCGCGGTGCTCGTGCTATCGAGTGTCAAGTGGCAGTTGTTCCTCGCGAACCTGTGGACCGTTCCCGAGCCGTCGGCGACCGGTCTGTTCGGCGAGGTGCGCAAGACGATGTTGGGCACGGTATTCGTGTTTCTCGGCGTCGAAGGCGCAAGTGTCTATTCACGGCATGCACGCGAACGGCGCGACGTCGGGGTCGCGACCGTCCTCGGCTTTCTCTGCGTGCTTGCGTTGATGGTCATGGTCACGTTGTTGTCGTATGGCGTGTTGCCGCTCGAGCAGTTGGGCACGCTGAAAAATCCGTCGATGGCTGGCGTGCTGAGCGCCGCGGTCGGCGCCTGGGGCGCGGTCGCGGTCAAGCTCGGCCTGTTGATATCGGTACTCGGTTCTTATCTCGCATGGACGTTGCTCGCCGCCGAAATTCTGCACGCGGCGGGCAAGAGCCGCACGATGCCCGCGTTTCTCGGGCGAGAAAACCGCAACCACGTACCGGTCGCCGCACTGTGGATGACGAGCCTCGTGATTCAGGCCTTTCTGATCGTGACGCTGTTTTCGAAAGAAGCGTTCACGCTGGCCAAGGAGTTCACGACGTCGATGAACCTGATCCCGTATCTGCTCGTCGCCGGCTATGGGTTGAAGCTCGCAGCGAGCGGCGAATCGTATGCGGGGCAGCCGTGGTCACGGCGCATCGATTTCATGCTCGCGCTGCTGGGCTGCGGCTACGCGCTCTTTCTCGTGTACGCAGGCGGCCTGCATTATCTGTTGATGTCGACCGTGCTCTATACGGCGGCGACCGTGTGGTTTTACATCGCCGAGCGTCGCAAGGGGAAACGGCCTGTGTTTACGCTGCTCGAACGCTGGCTGTTCATTGTGGTTCTGCTTACCGGGCTGGTCGCGTTCGTCGATCTCGTGCGCAATCATTTTGCGGCCTAAGGCTTCCGCTCCTGCTCCCGCTCGCGCGCCGCGCGGCTCACATGATCGCGGCCTGGCGAATGCAGCGGATGAAACAGTCGGCCGGGCGCGTGTGAATCGCGCCTTCGCGCTGCATCAGATGCAGTCTCGCCGTGCGCGACGTTTCAATGAAATCGAGCTTTTTCATCTTCAACGGAATTCAGCACGCGGGCAGCAACTAGCGGTTTCGGTTCAAATCGGCCCGCGAGGGCGGACCTGCTGTCGCGCGGTCCGCTAGAAGAAACACGGCGGTGACGCCAGCGGCGATGGGGCATTGCGACGGGCCGACTGGGCTGGATCTTGAAAGCACTTCTTGCACCTATGACGCATATAGGACTCTGCTGACTTTTTTCTTGTTAGCGCATCGTACAATCCGCCTCTGCGCAAGGCGAAGATGTTTTAATTCGTCGCCGACGAGTTGGGGTGCGTTGCGCTATCCCATCTTCATGATTGATCCATGCTAGGTCGTATGCCCAAAAATTGCTTTGTCTTTACCAAAGCACACCGGCTTTCTCACCGATTTTGCATCGTTTTAAAAAACAGTAGTTCGAAAACTTCTATTTGCGTGGTGCCAAAATGCTTTTGTGGAACGATCAAGACAATTTGATATGCGCTATTTGGACTGCACCGACTGGTGCGCTTAGATGATAGGCGTTCCCGACGCCGTTCGCTTCATTAGAAGCAGGAAGGTTGCGGCTCTCGATCTTGCTGCTGAGGTGTGCGGCTAGGCCCACGCAAACGCAGCGTCCCGTGGCGACACACAGGATCAGGGGTGTCGACGAGTGGATGGGACGAGATGCCCTGCGCCTTTCTCATCATGTAACGGCGTGAAATGACATGGTACTTTGGTGACAAATCATGCAGGGTGTTTCGGCAAGGAAAAGGTATTCACCTGCGTGGTATGGAGTGTAAGTGAACAAAATAAGAGTGGGTATCGCCGACGATCATCCATTTATTCTCCTCGGCGTCGAGCATCTTCTTCAGCGTTGTCCTGACATCCAGGTCTGCTTCAAAAGCGACAGTATTGGCCTGCTTCTCCAGCGGTTGGTTGAAGTGCCAGTCGATGTTCTTGTATGCGACTACGAATTCGAAGGCGATCCGTATGCCGACGGTCTCAACCTTCTTGACCGGATCCGGCGTGTCGCCCCAGCCATACGAGTCGTTTTTCTGAGCACGCATTCTTCCACGCACATCATTTCAGCTGCGCTCAACGCGGGGGCGGCCGGCTTCGTCGGTAAGGGTCCCGAGGGCTTTGTCAGCCTTACCGCTGCCGTTCGCGTTGCCAAAAATAAAAGCGTGTTTCTGCCTGATTCCATTGCGGACAAGATGTTGCGCGCAACGGGGCGCGCAGCGCAAGGCGGATCTTCTCTCAATTTGCTATCTGAAAAAGAATCGACGGTCGTGCGAATGATCTGCGACGGGATGTCGATCGCAACAATTGCCGAGCGGCTCAATCGCAGTCCGAAGACCGTGAGCAATCAGAAGAACGCTGGCATGAAGAAGCTCGGTGCCAGAAACGACGTAGAACTCGTCACGATCATGCGCGAGTGGTCCTGCTCGTAGCAATTGCCGCGATTCTCAGGCGGATTCTGTCGTTCTCGTGGCGCCTTCTCCCTATCATAGGGTGGTCCTGTGACCTGTTCAGTTCGAGGAATCGACACGCCGTTTCTCGACTGACCTATTTGGTCTTTCATTTTGGGTATTGGCCCATTAACACCGATCTTCTTCAATGAGATCATTCCTCTGCCTTGACGATCGCTGGACGTCCCGGCTTCACAAGGGTTTGTAGTTCTGAAATGCAACAAAGAGGAATCTCATGAAAAAACAAGTAACGCAACTCATGATCGCGCTGATGGGCCTGTCCGTCGCGCCGATGGTTTTCGCTCAAGCTGCAGGCACAGGTCAGGTAACGTTCAATGGAGAGCTGTATGACGACACCTGTGTGATCAAGTCGGGTGACGAGGACCAAACGGTCACGCTGCCTCGGGTGTCTTCGCAGACGCTGCCTGCGGCTGGCGTAGTCGGCGGGTCCACGCCTTTCAACATTTCGGTGTCGCAGTGCCCGGCAACGCTGAAACAGGTCGCGGCGCATTTCGAGACCACGAACATGGACCCGGTTACGCGTAATGCCATTAACCAGGCAACTACCTCGCCGGCCGAGTACGTCGAAGTGCAATTGCTTGACCACAATTTCACGAATGGCGCGGCGCGGGTGCTTCCGCTGGGCAGCACGGGCGAGTTCGTTGATGTTGGGAACGACGGTACGGCAACGATGTACTACGCCGGCCAGTACTATGCAACAGACAGAGCCACGGCCGGTAACGTGACGGCTGTTGTTCGCTACACGTTGGCATACCAGTAAGCGAATCTAAGCCGAATGGCATCGGGTTGCTCTTCTAGTTCGAAGGCAACCCGAAGTGGCATTCCGCTTATCTGTCGCGTGGAGGAGCGAGTGTCTTCAATGAAGTTTCCAATGTTGTTCGCCGCAGCTGTCGCCCTAAGTGTGACCTCGTTTGCTGCACAAGCTGCTATCACCATTACCGGTACCCGAGTTATTTATCCGGCGCAAAACCGTGAAGTCAATGTTCGTTTGAACAATGTTGACAGCCGTCCGGTCCTGGTCCAGGCATGGCTGGACGACGGCGATGCGGCAGCTGCCCCGAATGAAATCAAGGTGCCGTTCACGTTACTGCCGGCGGTATTTCGGGTCGAGCCTCACAGAGGGCAGGCTTTGCGCATCATGTTCACAGGCGGCGACATGCCGAAGGACCGTGAGGCTGTCTATTGGCTGAACGTTCTCGAAATTCCGCCGAAGCCCAAGGACGCTGATGACCGGAACATGATTCAGCTCGCGTTCCGAACGCGTATCAAGATGTTCTACCGGCCGGTATCGTTGCTCGATGACCCAACGGCGGGGCGGACCCAGCTGAAGTGGCATGTCGAGGCAAATGACAAAGGTCAGAGCATCGTTCGTCTGGACAACCCATCGCCCTACTACATTTCCGTCGGCACGGCAGAGGTAGAAACGGCAGGCAGGAAAGTCGCTCTTTTGCCCGATATGGCACCGCCGTTCGGGCACGTCGATCTCCGTCCACAAGATGGAAAGCTGGATATCAAAGCTCCTGCCACCGTTTCCTATACGGTTCTGAACGACTTCGGTACAGCGATCAAGGACTCGGCGGAAGTGACAGGTGCTCAAAGCGCGGAAGCGCAAAAGAATCAATAATTGAAATACGGGATGTCGGGCGTGCGGAATAGTAAGACGGCGGTTGAAAGAGTATTCAGTAATGTCCCTTTCCGGTTTCATCCACTGGCTTGGGCGGCAATCATAGCGTCGGGCTGGGTCTTTTGCTCAAATTCCGCGGTCGCCGCGTGCGCGCCGGACCCAGCGGCGGCGCCATCCAGCGACTGCTCGGCGTCCGAGTTGCCGCAACAGGCAGCCGGTGTCGACGGAGAGGCTGCGCGTACGGATGCGTCATCTACCACGGCGACATCAAATGCGCCCGCTGCGGAAGTTCCGCAAGAAGTCGAGTTCAATCCAGCATTCTTTACGGGCAACGTCGCCGATTTGTCACGCTATACGCGAGGCAATCCTGTTGCTCCCGGTGTTTATCCGCTCGAACTGCTGGTCAATGGTAAGAAGCGTGGACGCTTCGATGTCCTGTTTCAGGCAGTGCCGGGCTCGGATATCGCAGCGCCCTGTTTTACGATGGCTGGCCTGGACCGCGCTGGCGTAGATACCGAGCGCGTGGCCCAGCGGTTGAAGGAAGCAGGAAAGGGCGACTTCGACGATACGGACGCGTCAGTGCAATGCGTCCCACTGGTTGAAGCCGTACCGGGATCGGTTGCATCGTTCAACACCGCCGATCTGCAACTCGATCTGTCGATTCCACAGATCGAATTGCGCAAGGAGGCTGCCGGTTACGTTGATCCGTCCCGTTGGGACAACGGGATCAACGCAGGCTTCGTGCAATACAGTCTCGCCGGCTATACGACTCACCAGAACAATGGTAGCGGAGACTTCAGCAGTGTCTACCTCGGTCTGCAAAGCGGATTCAACGTGAACGGCTGGCGTTTCCGCCAGTGGTCCACGGTAAGCTCGCAGAACCGGGGTTCCGGCACGCATTGGCAAAGTGTCGCGCTGTTTGCGCAACACGATGTCACGGCGCTTAAGAGCCAACTGACGATCGGCGACAGCTCGACGAGCGGTGACGTCTTCGACTCATTCAACGTGCGTGGCGTCCAGCTTTCGAGCGACGACCGCATGTTGCCGGATTCCATGCGCTCCTACTCGCCGGTTGTGCGTGGCGTGGCTGATACCAATGCACGCATCATCGTGCGGCAGAACAACATCATCGTGGCCGAGACCAGCGTGCCGCCGGGGCCGTTTGAACTGAACGACCTGCCGGCTACGGGTTATGGCGGCGACCTTCAGGTCACTATTACAGAATCCGACGGCCGTCAGCGGACTTTTCTGGTGCCGTTTGCGTCCGTCCCGCAGTTGCTGCGGCCTGGTGTTGCACGTTTCAATCTGACGACCGGTGTCTATCGCGATACCGTGCTGAATAACCATCCGTGGGTGGCGCAGGCGGTTTATCAGCGCGGCCTGACAAACCTGTTGACCGCCTACACCGGTGCACAGTTTGCGGAAGGTTACTGGGCTGGCCTGATGGGTGTCGCGCTCAATACGCCGCTCGGCGCATTCGCGTTTGACGTAACGGCGGCGGGAACGAATATTCCCGGCGTGTCTGGTGGTCGTCCCGGCTACAGTACGCGGATCAGCTACAGCAAGCTCCTTCCAGGGCCCAACACGAATTTTTCGGTTGCGGCTTACCGATACTCGACCTCACGCTTCTATAGCCTGCATGACGCGATGTACGCGCGATATGGCTCCCGAGACACCACGGGTCAGTATGACTACCGCACGCGCAGCCGTCTGCAGCTGAATATCAACCAGCCAATCGGCGAGTCGAGTTCTTTTTATATCGCCGGCAGTTCGCAGAACTACTGGGGCGCGTCGAAGGGCTACGATCTGCAATATCAGGTTGGTTTCAACAGCGCGTACAAGCGGGTGTCCTACTCGCTATATGCGCAACGCACGCGCCTGCAAAACTCGAAGATCAGCACGCAGGTAGGTTTGAACCTGACGATTCCGCTCGGCAAGGTCGACTCGAACGAGCATCATATGTTCGACTATCTGACCACCAACGTTTCGCGCGGCTCGAACGGGGATAGCACAATTCAGGCCACTGCGTCGGGCAACACGAGTGGAACCACGCCGATCACCTACGGTGTCAACGCGTCACGGATCGTCGCCGGCGACAATCGGACCGTTTCCGCGGGTGGTTACGCGATGTATCGCGCGCCGTTCGCTACTTACAACGTCAATGCATCGATCAGCAATCAGACCCGTCAAGCCGCGTTCAACGCCGACGGCGCGGTCGTCGTTCACAGTGGCGGCATGACGCTGAGCCCGCCGCTTGGGCAGGCGTTCGCGCTCGTCGAAGCGAAAGGCGCGGAAGGCGGCCGGATCATCAATGGCCAGGGTGCAAGGATTGACGCTAACGGCTATGCGGTGGTGTCTTCGCTGATGCCATACCGGGTCAACACGGTCGCGCTGGATCCGAGCGACGTGTCGCTCGACGTTGAACTGGGCAACACGAGTGAGGAAGTCGTGCCGCGCGCGAGTTCGCTCGTCAAGGTGAAGATTGCGACCACGCAGGGCACGGCGATTTTCGCCGAGGTTTTGGATCGGGAAGGCAAAGCCATGCCGATGGGCACCGAGTTATTCGACGAGTCCGAGAAATCGGTGGGCATCGTCGGTCAGGGTGGCCTCTCGTACCTGCGCGGCCTCGAGCACGAAGGCAAGCTGCTGGTGCGCTGGGGCAATCGCGCAGCGGAGCAGTGCATGATGCCCTACACGATGCCGGACGACGACAAGGCGGACAGCGGTCAGCGCGCGGGGATCGTTGCGCGCATCAAGCTGAGCTGTGATCCAGCGCTAATCTGGTCTCCGCCGGCAAAGTCCGTAGCGCGACGTTCAGCGGGCGCGGCGCTTGTCAGTTCGCTTCGCTGAAGTGCGAAGGTCGATACCCGGTCAGCGCCAGCGCTGCGGCTTAGATGATTCCGCCGACAGTAGAGGTCAGAAAATGAAAAATATTTGCAGATACTTTCGGATTGCCGGACTAATTTCCGGATTGATCGCAGGTGCGCTGTTGGGATCGGTTTGCGTACATGCGCAAGGCTCGCCTTCGGTCACGCTCAATTTTAGTGGCACCTATAACGCGGAGACGTGTGCGCTGGTGAGTTCGCCCGACATGACGGTCACGTTGCCAACGCTTTCGACGCGATCGCTGCCGACGGCCGGAGTTATAGATGGCTCAAAGTTCTTTACCATCACAATCCAATGTCCAAGCGGTGTAACGGGGGCGCGCGTGTATTTCGAGAGCGGTTCGTCGACCGATCCCAACACCGGGAATCTGGACCTGCAGAATGCGAGCGGGGCGGCGTCGGCAACGAATGTACAGGTCATGCTGGCCAATGCGGACGGATCGCGGATCAAGGTCGGCGACCGGTCTACGATGAGAGTCGTTCCGATCACGTCCACGGATCCGACGCCGGTGGATTTCATTGCCAGCTACTACGCAACCGGTCGAGCCACGGCTGGCACCGTCAATACATTCGTCACCTATGTCGTCGAAATGCCCTGAGGGTGCCGGCGCGAATACGTTTCTTATTATGTTTGACTCAACAGTCGCGCTCATGCGAGCGACTGCGTTGCATGCAGCACTGCTGTCCGACGGCGCGGAGCTGCCGGCTATTCCTTTTTGGCGCGCGCGTTGCAGTACGTTGGTCGAGACGCTACAGCAGCAAATGCTGGATCGAACTTTTCCGGAAACGGATATCCGGGAAGTCAGCCTCGCACAATGCGTTCTGCTAGATGAACTGACGTTGCATGCATTGCCGTCCAGGCAGCGCGAGGAATGGTTGCGTGAGCCGCTGCAGATGCGTTTTCATGGCGTGCGTGACGGCGCCGCATGGGTATGGCACCGGATCGCGGCGGTGGTGGACGGCGGCGATCCGGACCCCGCCGGACTTGAGTTCTACACCATGTTGCTGGGGCTGGGCTTCGACGGCGGACGCGAAAACGCCAACGCATATCTGGAGCGTGCGAAATCGGCGTTGAACGGGCATCTGCGTCATAAGGCGGCGTTCTCCATACCCGACGCACCGGATAACGCCATGCCACTGACCAATTCGCTTCGGCCGTCGGACGTGTCACGCATCTCACATTCACGCAGAACCGCCGGCGGGGTGATTGCTGGTGCGGTTGCCATCGCGTCACTGTGGACGGCGATGGACCTTAGTCTGGACTTTGCGACACGCGGTCTACCTCAAACGTCGTCGCCGCAGAGTAGTCCTATGCAGACGGAGCGTTCGCAATGATTTCCGGAAACAGCTACCGGGCGGCGCTGATCTGGATCGCCGTCTCCGTAGTTGGACTGATATGGCTATGTTTGCCGCTTGCTCTCCAACCATCGTGGCCCGTTGTGCTCAGTCTTGTTCTGTTGACGGCGGTGGGCGCCGCCGTTTTGCCAGCTTACGGGCGATCGCATCCGACCCACGAGGATCAGGATTTTCAGCTCGGGAACGTGCGTCAGTTATCGATCGTTCTCGTCGTCGGGCCGCATGCCGGCGCGTTGTTTGCACGCGATGGCCAGACATCCACACTGCGACGTAACGGTGATGCGCTGTGGTTGCGTGTCCGGTCCCCGCAGCAGTTGTCCAGCGTGTTGGCCACGGTGATGGAGTCGCATCAACGTCCGCCGGATGCCGTGTTGATGCCCGTTGTTCCCGACGGTGAGTGCGACGATGCTGTGATTCGCCGCGAATTTTCCCGCTGGAAGCATCAAATCGACGCTTGCATCGGTCCCCGGGCGTTCGTATTACCCTGCTATATCGCGATCTACGCGTACCTCGGCTCGAATAGCGACCACGCAGTGGAACCGGTCTGGTTCGGCGATGCCATGAATATCTCGACGATGCAACCCGCGACCGCAACCGCGCGGCAACATGTGCAAGCGCTCAGGCAACAGCTGGATCAGGCTTGGCTCGCTGTCGCCCACCCGGAACGTGCGTCGCGTGCCGGTCTGGGGCATGCAGTGTTCGACTGGCTAGAAGATGAGGCGCTGCTATCGATACTTTCATCGCTCGCGAACACCGCGCCGTTCTCGCTGCGCGGCTTGCTGTTGGCCGACATAGGACACCCGCCGATGCGTCCAGGCGCATGGACGCGATGGCTCACCGGCAAGACCGCGCTGCGGCCGCTGCTGACGAGGCCGAAGGCTCAACCGAAGCCGCTGTCTCTGCCTTTACTTAAGACCATCGCGCGGAACGACAGATTCCGGGTTTCGAAGAGCGAGTGGGCCCGGTCGTATTCCGGAAGCTTGCACGCGTTGGCTGCGTCGGTGGTCGTCCTGATGGTGTCGATTGGTGTCTCCGCATGGTCGAACAGCAGGTTGGTCACGCGAGTCGCCGACGACCTCGAGGTCTACACGCATATACCCACAGCCCGTGCGGATGCGAAGCGTGAGCGATTCGAATCGTTGCGCAGACAATCCGCCGAGCTGGCTCGCTATGCGAGCAACGGTGTGCCGACCGGGCTCGGCTGGGGACTGTATCGGGGCAAGCAGTTGCAAGTCGCGCTTGAACGCGTGACCGCGACATCGCATTCCCCCACGATCGCCGCGCATTCCCCGCCCCTTGCTGTGACGATCGACAGCCTCTTGTTATTCGACAGCGGCAAGACGACGCTCAAGTCAGGTGCAGAGCCAAGGCTCCACGCGGTTCTCGATCTGATTCGCGCGAATCCCGACAAGCGAATTCTCATCGCGGGTCATACTGACAACGTGGGTGCCAGCGTCGCGAATCAAAAGCTCTCCGAGGCACGCGCGCGGGCCATCCGCGATTGGTTCGTCAACACGGCTACGTTGCCCGTCACACGTTTCGCAATTCAGGGGTATGGCGATACCCGGCCGATCGCCGGCAACGAAACTAGTCAGGGGCGCGAGATGAATCGTCGTGTCGAAATCACCGTTGTTCCCGATTCAGGCACGCACTGAAAGTACTCGTCGCGGGTAACCCTCTGGGAGCCAGCGTTCGCGCACGCCAACCCGGCCTCGCTTTTGCGAACGGGACAGACTTTTGGGCAACCGCCCATATCGCCGCGCTGTTCCGAGACATAACATCTTCAGCTTGCGGACTTCATACGAAAGCGAGCGGTGTCGCCGCTCCTTCTTTTACTTGAGCGAACAACCTCAGAGCACTATGTCGGCTTCTACCAGTTCTCAAAAATTCATCGCACGTAATCGTGCCCCCCGCGTCCAGATTGAATACGACGTCGAAATTTACGGTTCGGAAAAGAGAGTCGAACTCCCGTTCGTGATGGGCGTCCTCGCCGACTTGTCGGGCAAGCCGCTCGAACCGTTGCCCGCCGTTGGCGACCGTAAGTTCTTCGATATCGACATCGAGAACTTCGATGAGCGAATGAAGGCCATGAAACCGCGTGTCGCGTTCGCGGTGCCCAACACGCTGACGAACGAAGGTCAGCTGATGGTCGATATCACGTTCGAAAGCATGGACGACTTCTCGCCCGCAGCCGTCGCGAAGAAGGTTGACGCGCTTGCGCAGCTACTCGAGGCGCGTACGCAACTCGCCAATCTGCAAACGTATATGGATGGCAAAAGTGGCGCGGAAAACCTGGTCAGCAAGGTGTTGAGAGACCCAGCGTTACTCGAAGCGCTCGCAAAGGCGCCAAAGCCGGAAGCGGCATCCGCCGGCGAACCGGTGACCAACGAATGATTTTTGCTTTCCGCACGAAAGCACAGCCTGAAACAATGGGGAAATGATGGCCGAACTTCAAGCGAACACGCGCGCCAAGGCAACGGCGAGCGTGACCAGTCAGTCCGATTTCAACGCACTCCTATCGCGCGAATTCAAGCCCAAAACGGAGCGCGCGCGCGAGGCTGTCGAGGGGGCTGTCCGGACGCTCGCTCAACAAGCACTGCTTACATCGGCAACGGTGTCCGACGACGCATACAAAAACATTGAGTCAATTATTGGGGAGATCGATCGCAAATTATCCGAACAGATCAACCTGATTCTCCACCATGAAGATTTTCAGAGTCTTGAAAGCGCATGGCGTGGGCTTCATCACCTCGTCGCGAACACGGAAACGGATGAGAAGCTGAAGATCCGCTTTATGGATGTGTCGAAGGACGACCTGCGTCGCACGATGAAGCGCTATAAAGGGATTGCGTGGGACCAGAGTCCGTTCTTCAAGCAAATTTACGAGGAAGAGTACGGGCAGTTGGGTGGCGAGCCGTACGGCTGTCTCGTCGCTGACTACTACTTCGATCACACGCCCGCCGACGTCGACCTACTAGGCTCGATTGCAAAGGTGGCGGCAGCGTCGCATGCGCCGTTCATTACAGGCGCGGCACCGTCCGTGCTGCAGATGGACTCGTGGCAGGAACTCGCCAACCCGCGCGACCTGACGAAGATTTTTACGCAAAACCTCGAGTACGCACCTTGGAACTCGCTGCGTAGTTCGGAAGACGCGCGCTACATCGGCCTCGCAATGCCGCGTTTCCTTGCACGTCTGCCGTATGGCGTCAAGACGAATCCGGTCGACGAATTCAATTTCGAAGAGGCGACCGCCGGCGCGGATCATCAACGCTATGTATGGTCGAACGCGGCCTACGCAATGGCGGTGAACATCAACCGTTCGTTCAAGAACTACGGTTGGTGCACGCTGATTCGCGGCGTGGAAAGCGGTGGGGTAGTTGAAAACCTGCCGTGTCACACGTTCCCGACGGATGACGGTGGCATCGACATGAAGTGCCCGACGGAAATTGCGATCTCCGACCGCCGCGAAGCGGAATTGTCGAAGAGTGGTTTCATACCGCTCATTCACCGCAAGAACACTGACTACGCGGCGTTCATCGGCGCGCAATCGTTGCAGAAGCCGGTCGAGTACCACGATCCCGACGCAACTGCGAACGCGAATCTATCGGCACGTCTTCCGTATCTGTTCGCGTGCTCGCGCTTTGCGCATTACCTGAAGTGCATCGTGCGCGACAAGATCGGCGCATTCAAGGAGCGGGACGAAATGCAGCAATGGCTCAACGAATGGGTCATGAACTACGTTGACGCCGATCCCGCGAATTCGTCGCAGGAAACCAAGGCACGTCGACCGCTGGCCGCGGCCGAAGTGGTCGTCGAGGACGTCGAGGGAAACCCGGGATATTACCAGGCGAAGTTCTTCCTGCGTCCGCATTTCCAACTTGAAGGTCTGACGGTTTCTTTGCGTCTCGTCGCGAAGCTGCCGCTCGTGAAGGATGCAGCCTGACCTGACGTCTACCGTTCATTCGGTGATTGAGCGACGGACAGGCGCTCACTAAATATGCCTGACTTTCATTGAGCATCTTTAAAACTAATCGGTATCAAGGAGTATTTTTATGGCGCAAGACATCTTTCTCAAGATTAACGGGATTGATGGTGAGTCGGCAGACGCTAACCACAAGGACGAAATCGATGTTCTGAGCTGGGCGTGGGGCGTTACGCAGCAATCGAATATGCACGTTGGTTCCGGTGGTGGCGCTGGCCGAGCTACGGTCGACGACTTCACGTTTGAGCATTTCATCGATCGTGCAACGCCCAACCTGACGCAATACTGCCTGACCGGTAAGCACATCGACGAAGCCAAACTCGTCGTGCGCAAGGCTGGCGGTAATCCGCTCGAATACATCAAATTCACGATGAACGACGTGCTGGTTACCTCGGTGCATCCGTCCGGCGTCAGCGACAGTGAATCGCGTCCGTGCGAAACGGTGCGTCTGTCCTTTGCTCGCCTGAAGCAGGAATATGTGGTGCAGAACGCGCAAGGCGGTAGCGGTGGTGCGATCACGGCGACCTTCGATATCAAGAAGAACACAGCCTAAATCGCACATTTTCCTGAATCTTGGCACGACGACCCTTTTGTCCGGGACGCCGTGTCAAGGTTGTTAACCGGGATGCCCGGCTGGATGCAGGCATCCTGGTTCATTCAGGGCGATGTGCGAGATCACCTTGATACCGTCAGATGGTTTCGATCTTTTTTTCCCGCTTCGCGATATGGCTGCGTATCGGAGGCTGGCTAGCCCTAAGCGGGGCGAGCGCATGGCTGTCCGGGTGCGCTACCGCGTCGGCTCCCGTTGTCAAGGAGCGAACGACCCTCCGGCTTCAGATCGCGGCAAACGAGAACGTCAATCCGAACGAGTGGGGAACGGCGGCGCCGATCCTCGTGCGGGTCTACGAACTGAAGTCGCCGACGGCGTTTCAAACCGGCGACTTTTTCACGCTGCAAAGCGACGACAAAAAAATCCTTGGCGACGACGTGCTGGTCGTTGACGAATTTATTCTGCGTCCCGGCGATACACGCGAGATCGTCCGGAAGTCGAACCCCGCCACTACCGCAATTGGCGTGCTGGCCGGCTACCGGAATCTCGGGAAATCGGTCTGGCGCGCGGTTTACCGGTTGCCAATCGCGCCCGACGCCGCATGGTACAGGATGGCTCTTCCAGACAAGGAACAGAAGCTGACGATCCAGCTCGATCAGCGCACTGTTTCGATTTCAAAGTCAGACTAATTTCGATGAGTTGGTATAGCAAAGTTGTTTGGAGCGAAGGACTCTTCCTGCGCCCGCAATTGTTTCAGCAGCAGGAGCGGTATTTCGAGTCGTTCGCGCATCGCCGGAGCGCGCCGCTGAGCCCGTTTTTCTGGGGCTTCAGCCGTTATGAAATCGATCAGGAATCGCTCGCGTTCGGCAAGCTGGTGTTCAAGAGCGGGCTCGGCGTATTTCCAGACGGCACACCGTTCGAGGTGCCTGGCCTGACGCTGCCCCCGCCCCCACTGACGATCGGACCGGAACATCAGGAGCAGGTGATTTACCTGGCGGTCCCGCTTCGCTTGCCTAACACCGAGGAAACCGCCTTCACCGAGCAGAGCGGATCGCTCGCCCGTTACCATGCGTACGACGCCGAACTGCGCGACAGCAACGCGATCGGCCAAGGTCCGAAGCCCGTCCAACTCTCGAATCTGCGCTTGCGGCTGTTGCCCGAGAAAGAGCTGACGCAGTCGTGGATCGGGCTTGCGCTGACGCGCGTGAAGGCGCTGCACGCCGACGGCGCCGTGTCGCTGCACAGCGCCGACCACATTCCGCCCGTGACCGGTTACGGCGCGAATCCACTGCTGCGGGAATGGGCGATGCAGCTGCACGGCCTCGCGCGACTACGCGCCGACGCGCTCGCCGCCCGTCTGTCAGGTGCTGATGGCCGTACGGGCGCGGCGGCCGAAGTGGCCGACTATCTGCTGCTCCAGGTGCTCAATCGCTATGAGCCGCTGCTGGAGCATATTTGCCAACTCGAGGAGACCGCGCCGGTGACCGTGTATCGCGAGCTCGCGCTTTTCGCGGGCGAGCTTTCGACCTTCGTGCGTCCGCAAACGCGGCGTCCGCGGGCGGCGCCGGGCTATGACCATGCGCAGCTCTACCGCAGTATCAGGCCCCTCGTCGAGGAGGTTCACTATCTGTTGAACCAGGTGTTGATTCGTGGTGCGCAGCCCATTCCGCTTACGGAGCAGGCGCATGGCATTCGTACGGCCGCCATGCTGCCGAACGAATTGGCCGGCTATTCGAGCCTCGTGCTCGCCGTGGGCGCGCAGATGCCTTCCGAATTGCTGCAGCAGCAGTTTCTTGCCCAAACGAAGATCAGTCATCCGCAGCGCTTGCCGGAATTGATCCGTTCGCACCTGCCGGGTCTGGCAGTAGCGGCGCTGCCGGTTCCTCCGCGCCAGATTCCGTTCAACTCGGGCTTTATCTATTTCGAACTGTCGCGTACCGGACCGTTCCGGGAACAGATTGCGCGGCACGGAGGGCTTGCCATGCATGTCGCCGGGCACTTCCCGGAACTCAAGCTTGAGCTGTGGGGCGTGCGTCAAAAATGAGTACCGGTGCATACGGGGACGACGCGTTCGAGTTTCTGTTGAACCCCGACAACTCTGCTTCTGGCCAGAGCCAGCCGTCTGCCGTTCCCGCTGGGCGTCCCACAACCGCGGGTGTCGCCAATCAGGAACCGGTGGTCGATGCGGCCGCGTTCGATCCGCCGGAACAAGTGCAGACGCGTCTGGAGCGCATGAAGGCTGCGCGCAATCCGTTGTGTGAAGCCGCGCAGCCTTTGTTGCGCATGCTGGCGGACATGCCGGCTTCGCTCGATTCGTTGGCTGCGGTCGCGAGCTTGCGCTCGCTGCTGGTGCGTGAGGTCGCCGCATTCCAGAAGGTCTGCGACAAAGCGAGTTTGCCGTGGAAGCACGTGGCGGCTGTCCGTTACGCGCTGTGCACCGCGCTCGACGAAGCCGCCAACCGCACGCGTTGGGGGAACGGTGGAATTTGGGCCGCGGGGGGGCTGCTGCTCAAGTTCGAAGGAGAAGTGGACGGCGGCGAGAAGTTCTTCCTGCTGATAGGCCGCATGGCAACGGATCCCCAGGAGTACATCGACGTCCTCGAGGTGTTGTATCGCATTCTCAGCCTTGGATTCGAAGGACGCTACAGCGTTGCCGCGGACGGTCCACGTCATCTGGAGCAGATCCGGCAGCGAATGCTGACGCTTATCAGCGGCACGCGGGACACGATGCGGCTCGAACTGTCGCCGCACTGGCGCGGCGAGGAGCCGGGCAGGATGCGGCTGCTGAAAAGCGTGCCGGTCTGGGCGACGGCGGGCGTCGCTGCGCTATGTGTATTCTCGCTGTTCGCCTGGTACAAGTATCGGCTTCTGGCGCAAAGCAATGCGCTGGAAGCGAAGATTCTCGCGATCGGAGAGCCGATCAAGGTCGCCGCTCCGGTCGTTCACGAGCGCTTGCGCCTGTCGATTTTGCTGAAAGACGAGATCGCTCGCGGCCAGGTCTCCGTCGAAGAGACCGCGAGCAGCAGCCGGGTCGTGTTCCGTGGCGACTACGTGTTCCTGCCGGGGCAAAGCCGCATTCGACCGGAACTGGATCCGGTGTTGACCAAGGTCGCGCAGGAGGTCGTCCGGGTCGGCGGCAATGTCACGGTGACCGGGCACACCGACAACCAGCCGATTCATACGGCGGAGTTTCCTGACAACCTGGTGCTATCGGAAAAGCGCGCCGCGTTCGTCGCCGACGTATTGAAGGCGCACGGCATGCCCGGCAATCGCATCGAGGCTGTCGGCAAGGGCGATACACAACCTGTCGCGGACAACAGTACAGCGGAAGGTCGTTCCCGCAATCGACGCGTGGAAGTCTTCGTCACGCATTAACGGGAAAGCCTTGATGTCTTATTTGAACCGCTTATCGAAACTTGTGCTCACGCGCCAGACGCTGGTGCTCGCCGCGATCCTCGTGACGGCTGTGGCCGTCTGGTTCGTGGGACCTCTGATTGCATTTGGCGACTACCGCCCACTCGAGAGCGTGCTCTCGCGCACGCTGTCGATCGTCGTGCTGTTATTGCTGCTGCTGTTCTGGCTGCTCGGCTGGTCGCCTGGCGTCATCGGCGTCGCGTTGCTGTGTCTCGCGCTCTGGTATTTCGGACCGATACTCGCGTTCGGCCAAACGCATCCACTCGGCACCACCTGGTCCCGCGTGCTGCTGATCTCGGTGCTGCTTGCCTGCTACGCGATCTATGGGCTGTATCGTCTGTGGCGGGCAGTGCGCAGCGATGACGTGCTGCTGCAGCGCGTTCTGAACCCGTTCACGAAGAAGTCGGCCGCGACCCCTGTCGCACGAGACGAAATCCGCGCGCTTCACGCGGTCGTCGCGAAGGCCATCGACAAGCTCAAACGCATGCGCGGCGGACCGGCAGGGTTGCGTCGTCTGCTCGAAAGCCAACGCTACCTGTACGAACTTCCGTGGTACATGGTGGTGGGCTCGCCAGGCGCCGGCAAGACGACGTTGGTCCTGAACTCGGGTCTGGATTTTCCGGAGGCGGATCAGATGGTCGCGGCGTCGCTGAGAAGCCGCGTCGAAACGGCGAACTGCGACTGGTGGTTCGCGAACGAGGCGGTGCTGATCGACACCGCTGGCCGCTATACGGTTCAGGACGCAGCGTCGCAAGACGCCGCGAAGGTTGACGTCGATCCGGAAGACCTGAAGAGCGTGAACGAGGCCGAGTGGCGCGGCCTTCTGGGGCTGCTTCGCAAGCGGCGCCCGCGCGCGCCGATCAACGGTGCGTTGCTGGTCGTTTCAATCGAAGAGTTGTTGACGCGCCCAGCGCCCGAACGAAAGGCGCTCGCCGCGTCCATGCGCGCTCGGCTCGGCGAGTTGCGCCAGCAGTTGGGGATTCGATTCCCCGTCTACGTGCTCGTCACGAAGCTCGATCTGCTGCCCGGCTTCGGGGAGTATTTCCAGTCGTTGACGGCGGAAAGCCGCGCGCAGATTTTCGGCTTCACACTGCCTTATCAGGAAGCGGCGGAAGAACACGGCCGCGACACACTGCGCCTGAACTGCGCGGCCGAAATGCGTGAGCTGGAGCAGGGACTCGAAGACGGCGTCAACACGAGGCTGCAAGAGGTGTACGAGGTCGATCTGCGCAAGAAACTTTATGCGCTGCCGTCAGAATTTCGTAGCCTGTGTGCGGAACTCAATGAATTGCTCGCGCTGGTGTTTCTCGATTCGAAGTACGACGACTCGCAGTTGAACAGCACGCTGCGCGGCGTCTATTTCACGAGCGCGGCGCAAACTCACGAGGCCGTGTCCGCCGACAGCTCCACGCTCTTGCAGCGGCTGCGTCGCGGGCTCGCGGGTTTATTTGGTGCCGCGCCGAATACGGTCTCGCCGTCGTCCGGCGACGCGACGCCTACCGGCTATCGCGGCTATTTCTTGCGCAATCTGTTTCAGCGCGTGATCCTGGCCGAAGCGCATCTGGTGCGGCCGAACCTGTACTGGGAAGTCCGCTTCCGCGCGTTGCGTCTTATCGGACATCTGCTCGCGATCGTCGTGGCGGTGTGGCTGATTGGTGCGCTCGTCGTGAGCTTCGGCAACAACCGCGAGTATCTCGCCGCGATCGATGGCAAGGCCAATGCGCTCGCCGCGCGGGTCTTGTCGCAACGGAAGGCGCCGCAGCCCGGGACGATGGGGACGCTTCTGTCGGCGTCGCGTGACCTGCCTCAGTTCGACGGCATGGACCTCGACAGTCCCGGTGCCGCATGGCACTACGGGCTCTACACGGCGCCCGCCATCCGCGCCGCCGCCGGCGAGACTTACAACAATCTGCTGAAACAGATGCTGCTGCCGCAAGTCGTCGGCCGGCTCGAAACGGTGCTCGATACGCAAATCGGCGTACAGGACGCGGACGGCGTTTATCGCACGCTGATGGTCTACCTGATGCTGTTCGATGGCTCGCACTACGACGCGAAAGCGGTCAAGGCATGGGTGCTCGGCGACTGGGAACACGCCAACAGCGTCGCATCGCTCGGCGAGCGCAACGTGATGGCGCGTCACCTCGATGCGCTGATCGTGGAAGGGGTGCCCGCGGTGCCGGCAAGACCGGTGAATGCGCAGCTCGTGCGCCGCGCGCGCGAGTTCCTTGGCCGCAATCCGGCGTCCGGACGGCTCTACGAACGTGCGATGAACGCGATGGCTCCCGAGGCGCCCGAGAACGTCACGCTGCTGAGCGCCGCGGGTCCGCAGGCCACTACCGTGTTCATGCTGGCCGGCGGTTCGACGCTCGCGCGAGGTATCCCCGGTCTCTATACCTACGACGGCTATCACGCCGTTTTTAACAAGCGCCTCCCTGATTTTCTCGAGCAGGCGCGAAAACAGGACACTTGGGTGATGGGCGAGGCCGATGCATCGGCGCGGCGGCGGCGGATGGCAAACGGCAACGCACCGCGCAAGGACAGGCTCGCCGACGATATCCGTCGCCAATACCTGACCGACTATGGCAATTACTGGAGCCAGTTTCTCGACGACGTGAGACCGGTGTCCGGCAGCGAAGGCACCCTGGCGCCCGATCTGCAGACGCTGCGTACGCTGGCTGCGCCGGATTCGCCGCTGGCGAGACTCGCGCGAACGGCCGCGCGCGAGACGTCGCTGTCGATCGTGGATGGCGCGGACGAGCCGTCGGCCGCCGGTAGTGCCATGAACGTGATCATGCGTCGCTCGCAGGCGGCGCGCGCGGCGAGCGCCGTGGCCGCAACCGCCACGATCGGTCAGCTCGCGCAACAGAAGATGGAACGTGAACTGGTCGACAGACGCTTTGCCGCGCTGCGCGAAGTCGTGACCGGCCAGGCCGATAGCGGGAGCGCGCTGCCCGGCGGCAGCGGCGTGCTGCAGCTGGGCGGCGTCATCGGGCTGATCAACGAGCAGTACACGCGATTGATGACGGCCGGCGACGTGCTCGCCACCAACAGCATGCCGCCCACGGACGACCTCGGCTCCACGCTGCAGCTCGAGGCGCAGAAGCTTCCGCCGCCGTTTCGGGCCGTGCTCGTGGGCCTCGCGTCGCAGTCGATGCGCAAGGTGGACCGCAATGTCGGCTCCTTGCTCACGATGCAGGTCGAATCGAGCGTTGGCGCGCAATGCCGACGTGCTGTCGAAGGCAAATATCCGTTTGCCGCGAGCGCCCAGGAAGTCGACATCGACGATTTCAATCGCGTGTTCGCGGCCGGCGGCCTGCTCGACGACTTTTTCCACAAGACGCTCGCCAGCCGCGTCGATACGAGCATGCGGCCATGGCGCTATAAGCCGGTCAGCCCCGGCATGCCGCCCATGCAGGGACCGGGCCTCGAACCGTTCGAGCGCGCCGCGGCGATCCGTCAGACATTTTTCCGCGATCCCGGCGCGACCCGGATGTCGTGGAACGCGGGCCTCAAGGTCGTGTCGCTGGACCCCGAGATTACCGATCTGCTCATCGACGTCGACGGGCAAAACCTGCGCTATGCGCATGGTCCGGTCACGACGTCCCCGATCACCTGGCCGGGGCCGCGCGGCGGTTCGATGGCCGGCCTCACCGCGAATCCGCGCGTGCGTCCGGACACGTCGACCGTCATGACCGAAGGTCCGTGGGCGCTGTTCCGTCTGATCGACCGGGGCCGCGTGACGTCGACGTTGTCGTCGAGCCGCTCGGCGGTGGACTTCAATTTCGACGACCGGCACGCGGTCATCGAACTGACATCGGGCGGACAGTCAGGACCGCAACTCACGGCGTTGCTGCGCGATTTTCGTTGTCCCGGTAGCGGAAACGCGATGGGAAGGCGAGCGGACGCGTCGTCAGGCTCCGCATTCGCCGACGAACTGTAGCGTCTAGCGTCTTTTCGATATAGAGAATTTAGAGGAGTGCATGTCAAGTAATCCCTTGAACGCGATAAGTGTGCAAAGCCGCGCAGTGACCGTATCCAGCGCGGCGATACCGCGGTGGCCGGGGCAGACCGCGGACGGACAGACGCAGCCGGCGCTGGAGTTCATGTCACTGAACGGCGACGAGCATCTCGGCAAGCTGTTTGAGTACGAACTGCTGTTGCGCACGCCTGACGATTACACGGTACCGCTTGCCGTCAGTGCCAACCTCGACCTGAAGGCGCTGCTAGGCAAGGAAATGACCGTCGCGATCGACCTCCAGCCGAGCGCCGACACCGAAGCATGTCAGCGCGAAATCACCGGACTCGTCGTCGCCGCGCAATACCTGCGTCGGGACGGCCGCTACAACGTCTATCGTGTCGTGCTGAAGCCGTGGCTGTGGCTGGCGACCCTGACGACCGACTACAAGATTTTCCAGAACAGGACGGTCATCGAGATCATCGACGAGGTGCTGAAGGACTATCCGTACCCGGTCGAAAAGCGCCTCGACGTGAGCCGCTATGCGCTCGAGGGTGAGAGTCCGACCAACGAACCGCGCACGTTCCAGGTCCAGTACGGCGAGACCGATTACGACTTCATTCATCGTCTGATGGAAGAGTGGGGCATCTACTGGTTTTTCGAGCATGCCGACGGCAAGCACCGGCTCGTGCTGTGCGACCACATTGGCGCGCACCGCCACTCGCCGAACCCGTCATACCGGACGCTGGCGTTCCAACCGCAGGGCGGCAAGACCGACACCGAATACATCAGCGCGTTTTCGACGGCCGAAGTCTTGTGCACCGGTCACTACGTGACGAGCGACTTCGACTTCACGCGTTCGCGCGCCGACATGCGGGCGATCAATCAGCAACCGCGCGACACCAGTTGGAACCTGCTCGAGCGCTACGACTGGCCGGGCGACTACACCGACAGCAGCCACGGTGAACTGCTGGCGCGTACGCGCATGGAAGCACTGCGCGCGCCGGGTACGCGAGCGAAAGGCGAAGGTAACGTACGGGGACTCGCGTGCGGGCAGACGTTCGTGTTGACCAACTACGACTATACGGCCGCGAACTGCGAATACCTCGTCATCGGTACGAAGCTCGACCTGACCGGTACGCCGGACGAATCGGGTAGCGGCTACGAATACACCTGCAGCAACAAGTTCGACGCGCAACCGACAAGCGAAGTGTTCAGACTGCCGCGGGAGACCTCGAAGCCGGTCGTCAACGGGCCGCAGTCGGCTGTCGTCGTGGGTCCCGAGGGCAAGGAACTGTGGACCGACGAATTCGGCCGCGTGAAGGTCCGCTTCGTCTGGGACCGTTACGGCCAAAACGTCGAAACCGACTCCTGCTGGGTCCGTGTGAGCCAGGCGTGGGCCGGTCAGGGTTTCGGTGGCATCTACATTCCGCGCATCGGCCAGGAAGTCATCGTCGACTTCTGGAACGGCGACCCGGATCGTCCGCTGATCACCGGGAGCCTGTACAACGCGGCGACGCGTCCGCCCTATGACTTGCCAGGCAACGCGACGCAGAGCGGTTTCATGAGCCGGTCGATGGAAGGGGGCCTGCAGAACTACAACAGCATCCGCTTCGAGGACAAGGCGGGTGCCGAGGAATTCACGTTGCAGGCGGAACGGGACATGAACCGCCTGACGAAGCTGAATGAGTCACACGTCGTCGGTGCCGACTACACGATCGGCGTGGCCGCGGCGCACAGCATGACCGTCGGCGCGACGTCCAGCACGATCGTCGGCGGCAAGTACTCGGTAAGGGTGAAGGGTGTCGCCTTCTATTCCGTGGGTCTTGCACACTTTGTCTCGATTGGCGGGGCGGAGGAGACCGCGGTTGGGGGTGCCTCCCTTCTGACGGTGGGCGGTGCACGTACGGTCACGGTTGGTGGCGCGTCGACGCACGCGGTAGGCGGAGCCTATTCGCTGTCGGCCGGGAAGGCGCTGTCTATCGTGTGCGGCAAGTCCTCGCTGACCATGAACAAGGATGGCGAGATCAAGCTCATCGGTAAGTCGATCCGCATCCAGGGTGACACCCGTGTCGTGGTGCAAGGCACGCCGCTGGACCTTAACCCCGGTGACAAGGAATGCGGCAGCTCAGTGACGGTGCCAGTTCCTGTAGTGGTGCTCGATGCGCTGGACGTTCCAGTTATTCCGTCACCTCCATCGGACGAGCCGCTTCCGACGATATGTCCGCTTCCGACGATATGTCCGCCGCCCTCGGAAGAGCCGCCGCCATCGGAAGAGCCGCCGCCATCGGAAGAGCCGCCGCCATCGGAAGAGCCGCCGCCATCGGAAGAGCCGCCGCCATCGGAAGAGCCGCCGCCGTCGGAAGAGCCGCCGCCATCGGAAGAGCCGGCGCCATCGGAAGAGCCGGCACCGTCGGAGGAGCCGCCGCCGTCCGAAGAGCCGCCGAAAACCGGCATTGACTTGTAACAGCGTATTTCGCAATACCGTGCAGACGGCGAATGCCTTCGCGCATCGCCCTGCACGGACGTTCAGTTTCCATGAGGAGAAAATCGATCATGTTTCCAGCGGCTCGCAAAGGCGATGCGATCGGACATGGCGGTTCGATCGTCTCGGGCTCCCCGACGGTCTTCATCAATCGATTGCCTGCGGCGCTCGTCGGTATGAGCTCTGCCGTTTGCGCGCTGCACCCGTGCTCGCAAGCTGTGGTCGCGGGTTCGGGTACGGTGTTGATCAACAACGTGCCGGCGGCATTGGTTGGCGGCAAGGTTTCGTGTGGCGCGCCGTGTTCCGCTGGCTCGCCAGACGTGCGCATCGGTTCATGATGACGATGGGGGCCATGTGACGACGGGACTCGCGGGAATCGGCGGCGAGCTGGTCGGTTTGCCCGGCGTCGTATTGCCCCTCGCCAGTGTCGGACCGTTGCTCGATCGCTGTGAGCGGCTCGGCGACGTCGTCGACCGCTTGCGGATGCGTCGTGCGCTGTCGGGCATTCTGTGCGGCTCGGTCGAGGTAATCAGCGGCAGCAAAGTCTGCCTACCTACCGACGAAACCGACTTCAGGCTGCGAGGCCGTCTTCCGCTCGTATGGTCGCGTTGTTATTCGAGCGAGCAGCACGCGCTCGGGCTGCTCGGCGTCGGTTGGCGCACGAGTTGGGAAGTCACGCTGCACAAGCGGGACGATCAACTGCTCTACACCGACGAATGCGGCAGCACGCTCAGCGTGCCGTTTCCCGAGCGCGGGTCGCAGGTAATTGCGTCGGCTGCGCAGTTGCACATCGCGCATCTGAGCGACGGACGCCTCGTCGTCGCGGATCTGACGCCGCATTACCGCGTGTTCGGCGACTTCGACGCGAACGGAATCGCACGGCTCAAATACGTCGAGGATCTTCGTCAGCAGCGCATCGGCCTGATCTGGGATCCCGGCGGGCGCTTGCTGCGCATGCGTGGGACCTGCGGCCACGAGCTGCGCATGCACTACGAAGCGCGGATGGGCGCGCGTCTGAGCGCTGTCGAGTGTGTCGACGGCGGTCCCACCGGCGCGCTGGTCCAGTACGGCTACAGCCAGCGCGGCGAACTCACCGAGGTACGCAACCGGGTCGGCGAAATCGTGCGTCGCTTTGCATACCGCGATGGGCGGATCGTCGAAGAAGCAGACGCGCTCGGAATGGCGACACGCTATGTGTGGCAGACGATCGGCGGCGCCGCGCGGGTGATTCGACGAGTCACGTCAGAAGGCGCGCGTGAGCGCTTCGCCTACGACTTCGATAGCCGGACCAGTGAGGTCAGCGACGTCTTCGGCAACAGGGCGCATTGGCAATACGACGAGCAGGGCCGCGTGCTGTCGCACACGGACTTCGACGACCGGCGCTACCGGTTCGACTACGGCGACGCTGTCGCGCCGCTCACCATGCAACTGCCCGGCGAGCGGGTGGTTCATGTCGAATACGACGGGCTCGGACGCGTCGCGTGTGAGACGGATCTCCAGGGCGCAACCCGCTCGACGCAGTATGCGTTTGCGTCACGCGAGCCGGTGTCAGTCGCGTTGAGCGATGGCCGTGTGTGGATGTGGGCACGCAACGATCGCTTGCAGCCGTTGCACTATCAAACCCCGTCTGGAGAATTCACGCGTTTCGAATATGGTGACGATGGCGATGTCGTGTGCTCGACGGATGCGCAGGGGGTCGCCACGACCTTCGCGCATAACGCGTGGGGGCAGGTGACACGTCGCACCGGAGTTGGCGGAAGCACGACGGACTACGAGTATGACGTCAATGGTTACGTGGTCAGTGTGACCGACGCGCTCGGCGCGGTCACGCGAATCGAGCGCGATGGCCTCGGCCGACCGTTGACCATCACGCGTCCGGACGGACAGGCCGAGCGTCATGTGTGGAATGCGGCTGGCCAGCGGACGTCGTTCGTCGGCCCGAGTGACCGAAGCCGGCACTGGTATCGAGACCGGCGCGGCAATGTCGTACGCGCGGTCGACGAAGAGGGGCACGTGATCGTGCGTCGATACGATGCGCATGGGCGCCCGGTTCGAATCGAAAGCGCGAACGGCGCGTTGCAGTTGCTTCGGTGGAATGCGAGCAGTTGCCTGTCGATTACGGATGCCGATGGCGTGGAACGCAACTTCGACTATGCGGATACCGGTCAGGTCCGTTGTCTCACGTGGAAGGCGGGCGCGCAACAGCGTCGCGAAACGTTCGACTACGACCGCGCGGGCCGTCTGATCCGGCGTGAGACCGCGCACAACCGCTATATGTATCGCTACGCGCCGCGCGGATTGCTCGACTGCGTGAGCCGCGAGCCAACACGAGAAGGCGAGCTACTCGGAATCGGAGCGGATGAGATCCGCTTCGAACACGACGCCGGTGACCGTCTGATCGCCGAGCACGGCGCAAACGGCACACTGCGCTACACGTACGACGTCGTTGGCCGCCTTGTCGCGATTCAGCTGCCACAGGGGCAGGAGTTGCGTATGCGTCGCTTCGAAACTGGCGCTGTCGCGTTCGTCGAACTGGACGATCGACAGATTGCGCGCTTCTGGTATGACGCGATGAGGCGTCCGGTTGCGCGCACGCAAGGCCGTTTGCGCACGCATACGGGCTATTCGCCGCTCGGCTTGCCGGTGTGGTGGCGTTCGGTGACGGGGCGCGACGTGGATACGCCGGGCTGCGCGACAGAACCTGTCGCCGGATTGTGGCGCGAAGCCGATTACAGTCTCGCTGACGTGATCGTCAGGACGGGCGCCGAGGCCGACGGTCAGACGTGGTACGACTACGACCGGCGTGGCTGTCTGTTGCGCTCGGTGTCGGAGAAGGGGGACATCGAGTATTTCACGTGGGACGCCGCTGGCAATCTGCTCGATACGCCTGGCGGCAGCTGGTTCCCGGCCGTGTATCCCGACCACCGGTTACGGGAGTGCCGCGGACATCGTTATGACTATGATGTGTGGGGGCAATTGGTGCGTAGGCGTGGCCGCAACCATACGCTATCGCTCGATTGGGATGCGGAGGGGCACGTCATCGCTGCGCATCGCAAGGGCTATACCGTGCGCTATCAGTATGACGCAATCGGTCGGCGTATCGGCAGGCGTGTCGAACCCGCTTCGTCACGGCGCGCGCAGCAGTCATCGACGCCGGAACAGGACGAGCTCACGCGATATTTGTGGCAAGGACACAGACTGATCCAGCAGCAGCGCGCGATGGAACTGCGCACGTACCTGTATCAACCCGAGCCCGACCGCTCAACCGGCTTCGCGCCGCTCGCTTGCGTGGACCAGACCCTCACCGATGATGGCGCGATCAAGAACACGCAGGTCTATCACTATCACACTGACGTCGCCGGTACGGCCGTCGCGCTCACGGATGAGACCGGCCAGGTGGTATGGCGCGGGCGTTACCGGGCGTGGGGCAGTCTCGTGACGCCGGAGTGGCCAAGCAGCGACGCGTTTGCGCAGCCGCTTCGTTATGCCGGCCAATACGCGGACGATGAAACCACGCTGTGCTACAACGGTGCGCGTTTTTATGATCCTCACGCGGGCCGCTACATCAGCCCCGATCGCAACGGCGAAGGCGGAGCCAGTCCGTATCGCTACGCGCCGAATCCGCTGACGTGGTGCAATCCTGTCGGCCGCGCGACGCCGGAGGCGTTTCCGCGCGTCGTCGTCGCGGATGCGTCATGCATCGATGGCGCACCGGACCCGGCTCAATACCTTGCCGGCGTCGTCGAACAACTCCACGACGTAGCAGGCTGGGAGCTGGCCAAGTTCTGATTCGAAAATCACATGGAAGTCGAGCCAGCCGTTTTTCCGGTATCGGGAAAGACCGCTGCCGTCGACGGTCTCGCGGCGCAGTACCGTCTCGTCGTTGCCGTAAATCACGACGGTGCCTGACGTCGCGGCCCGCAGCGCCTGCTCGACGCCGGGCGTGACCAGATGCCTGTCGAATCCATTCTGATGTACGCACACACGGACGTCGTTTGCGCGTAGCAGAGAAGCTTTCCATGTCGCTTCGTCGGGACGTTGCGTGCCCGCGACTGGTGGAACATCATTCAATACCGACTGCTGGACACCGCGCCACTTGAAGCCGATGCCCGCGTAGGCCTCGTAATCGGCGAGCGTGCGTTCCGCTCCGAGTCCATACTTGCCGAACTCAATGCCAGCCAACGTTTCTCCGTCGATACCGAGCAGAGCACGATTGCGCTGCAACGAGCGCTCGTTGCGCGCGTGCCAAGGCTCGTCGATTTCACCCCGTTCCTTGGCCTCGTGATTGTGGTCGTTCCACATCTTGACGCGGTATGAGCGCAGATATTCGTGCCAACCGATCAGCCTGTGCGGACTGTACAGGTCATAGCCGTGGGTGAACGCACGGACGGCAAGCGAAATCTCCTCGCCGTGAAAGAAATAGTCAGGATCGTGCTGGACCGCCTGGGCAAAGTGACCGTCGGCAAATGCGAAGTGCGCGCTGAAGAAGCGCGAACGGACCGGGCGAATGCGCGTTCCCCAGTCGGAGAGTGTCTTCAAGCGAAACAGGACCACCCCTTCCCTGGAAAACCTTGCATAGGCCAATATCCCCGGCTCGTCGCTGGATCGAGCGTCGTCGTTCTCGGGGTCGTACATCGGAAGGTAGGCGGTCAGCACGGGTTTCGGACTTGCATCGCGCAAAGACTCCAGCATCTCGATTGCGAGCGTGTCCCATGCATCGACGAAGCGGTGGTGCGAATCGAGTTGCAGCGTGTAGCGCTCGCCGCCGTATCGCTGTTGGACCAGATTGCGAGCCCAGCATGCGCCCTGCGTCATCATGTGGGGCACGTCGATCAATTCGATTTTCGCTTCACGATGACTGAGATGTTGGATGGTCCAACCGTCGGTATGCTCGGTTCGCCAATTGCCAAAGCCGTGCTGCCAGAACTGGATCATCGTCTCGTCGTGCGCATGCTGCCAGCAGACGATGATCCGTAGTAGATCAGGTTTTCTAGCTTTCTGGATCAAATCCAGCAGGGTGGGGATCAACTGCGGGTCGCGATAACTCGCGATTTGCACGAAGATCGAGTGCGGCGGTGTGACGGATAACTGGGTCATGCGCGTTGATTCTGGTGGACCTTCGTCGTTGAATAGTCGATTCAAAGAATGGTCATCGTGACTGTTGCGGTTGCCTGGATCCTGCCTGCGCTCGGCGTTGCTGTTCCGACGCGCAGCACCGTCGCCTCGAGTGCAAACGGCGATTGCATCGCGCCCTGCGGTGTGTGGACGAGGGTGCTCGTCGGATCGTTGGGCCTGAAGATTGTGTTGGTTGAAACATCCCGCAAACGAATCGCGAGATGCGTCGCGCCGGTGTTCTTCAACAGGCTGCTATCTTCTGTATCGGGGGTTCCGGAAAGTACGGCAGTAATCGAAGCCGGTGGCGTGGGCCCGGTGCAGAGCACCGTAAAGTCGACTGGCCGGGTTGGCCCGCTTGTGGTCGATACTTCGCTTGGGCCGAACGTGCCGAAATCGATGTTCAGTGTGCTGGTATTGACCGAGCAACTTGGAAGAACCTTGACGTTGATGCTGCCGCCCGTGATGGTCACGACCCGATTGCCGTCACCCTCGGCGAAGCCGGCTCCCACGGTGTTGAGTATCACGTTGACGTTGCTTGCGATGTCGCCCGTTTTGACCAGTTCGATCTCGAATTGCGAGCCAATGCCGAAGCGCGCATAGATAACCTGATTGGGTTCGCCCGCGGGAAAGGACGGCGTAAACGGAAGTGGCGAGTTCACGCCGGTTGCACGAAGATAGGTCAAACGAAAGCCGATGCCTGGGACGTTCGTGTTATAGACGGTAGCCCCCAATACAACGGACGGCGTTGCGTTGGAATACTGCATTGATACCGCGCCCCCGTTGGTGCAGTCCGCGAAGTTCGCATAGGTCGCGTACGCCGGCGACAAGCCCGTGGCGATCACCGAGCCGACCGGTAACGCCGGATCGATCGATACCGAGCTTTCCCGGAACGGTATGTTGACCGTTAATGTTTGTCCCGCGATGTAGCCTTGAGACAGCAGTTCGGAAATTTGCGAAGGCTTCAACTGGATGCAGGTGGCGAACGCGAAATGGGGTATCGCGAAGCAAACCAGGATAAGAAAATGAATGAGTCTTTTCATTGGAAGTTGTTGGTTGACCGGCGGACTGAATGGGCTGACAGCGGGGAAAGTCGCACATGCGCGCACATCGCCTCAACTGTCGGCTACGTCCCATTTAGCGAGTAAATCGGCGGGAATGATATGGGCGAGTTCTGAAAACCGTTTGCCCACCATTCGTTCCGATTGGCGTAGCAAAACAATGACAGGACTGCTCGGTTCGTTTTGCTCGAACCATATGCGTGTTTCCTGAATGGCTGCGAGCGCGCTCCAGCGATCCATTGGAGAAGGCGCAGTGATTGGCAGATCGGCGGGAGCGTCGGACTGCGGTAGCGTCGCCGTAGCCACGATTGCCGACGCCGATCCGCGCACGCTGTCGTTGTCCTGCTTGTTGTCCTGCTCGTTGACGGCTCGGGCGGGCGCTGGCGCGGACCCGCCGCCGCCCACCCGATGCTGCGCGAATGGCTCCAGCGCTCGGGACAACGCGCCGAGATCGGGCGCGTCGGTGTCGAGCATCTCATCGCACCATGCGCCAATGCGCTGCGTCAGACACTGCGCTTCGACTAGTGCGGCCATTGCCGCGTCGCGTCGGCCCCACAATTCCTTGAGCAACCGGGCGACGGATTCAGGGGCGAGCGCGTCCTTCTGGCGCGGCGTCGCGAATGATTTTTCGATATCGCGCAAATGCAGTTGAAGCCCCGCGGCCCTCGGCATCGGGATGTCGCGCGCATCGGCCAGCGTGCCATCCGGTTCGACGAGTCCGCCGATCGCGTTGGCGAACATCGCCGCGTCTCGCTCGCCTTCGAACACGGGCAGCGGGTGGAGCGCTTCGCCATAGCATTCGAGCATCGCCATCAGCAATGCCAGTCCGTCGCGCAGGCCAGCCGCGCCGTCGAGCCGGGTTCGGCAACGCAGCAGGATCACCGCGAGGCGGATGTCTTTTGTCCGCAGCAGCAGCGCGCGGCAGTCGCGTTCAATGTCGGCCCAATTGGCCGTTGGCGGCACGTCGACGAAGTCGCCGTACTGCGCTTCGGCGCGTGGGGCCGCGGCCGCCTGCAGCATCACGAAGGCCGGATCGTATTCGAGATCGGGACCGCAAGGCGCGTGTGCGCAGACCGGTTCGAGCAGATCGGCGTAGCGCAGCACGACGGCGGGAGTGTTGGCGTTCATGCGAGGGAACTCCGGGGTCGGTCGTTGTACTGTTCAGGTTCGAAAACCATGCCGACGACCGGCAGGTCGTCGAGGGAATCACCGAGCCACGTCGAGTAGCCGAGTCTCTGCGACGTGCCGATGCAGGCGGGTGGCGCCGCGCGGGGGTTGACGAGCAGCTTGACCTCCCACGCGTATTCGTGGCCGACGAACGCTCGCACCCATTCGACGAACGTCGGCAAGTCCTCGCCGTGCGGCGTGAGGCGCAAATACTGATCGAGGTCGAGCGGACCCACGACGAGCCGGAACTTGTGTTGCCGGTCGGGAATTGCCTCGCCGAGTTGGGCGCATTCACCGATGATCGCCGCGGGCCCCGGCACCCCGAGCCTCGTATGTTCCGATGCGCACAGATGGATCCAGTGCGGCACGAATTCTTCGATCGTCATCGGAACACCGAAGTAATGCGAGAGCGTCGCCGCGATGCCGTGCGGAGTCCGCGCCTCGCGCACGAGGTGCGCCGCCGCGCTGTAGCGCGAGTGCGTGGGCAGACAGGACCGCTCCGCCTCGGCCGGGTCGACGCCGATCAGACTGGCGACGTAGAACGAAAACGTTTCGTCGCCGGCACGGTCGAGCGACGCGGTGGCTTGCCCCGATGCCCACGCGCGATAAAACTGCGACAGCGCGCGGTGATGGAACAGATCGACCAGCCCGACGAGCGCATGATCCTGGTGGCTTTCCACACGACTGTGAGCCAGCTCCGTCATATGCAGCGGCAGCGGCCCCTGCGGCCCCCACAGGCCGAGCCCGAACAGCCGCACGTCGAGGCGACCGTCTCGCATGCCGAGCGACGCGATTTCGCGTGGCGCAAACGCCAGAGTGGGTTGCTGACCGATCCGGAACGGCTCTTCTTGCGGCAGACTCGCGGTGCCCGGCAACGGCATCAGCGGATTGCGCGCGGCGATCGCCCGCAGCAGGCTCAGGAAGCCGGACTGCCACGGCGTGTCCGGATCGAACCACGCGTCGAGCGATTGCGGATCGAGCGATGATCGCGTTGGCGCGACGGCGCTCGCCATTGCCCCATCCATGCTCATACCGCTCCGCGTCCGCCCATGCGTGGCCGCCATTGGGTGATCAGGCCACGTTGCATCGAACGAAGTTCGGTTTCGGTGAACACGTTGATCGAGACGTGGCGCGCGAGGTAATGCTCGAGCACGAGGCCGAGCAGATACGGGCTGATGCCTGAGAAGCCGGTTTCGTCGACCGTCAGTTCGCAGCGCACGCCACGCCCATACACGAGTAGTCCGTCGCCCGGCAGACGCCGGACCACCGGTTCAGTGCGTGCGCCGACGAGTGCCTCGATCTGCCGTGCCTGTTCGCGCTCGCCTGGGGCGATGAAGAGGCCGAGCATGTTGCGCAGCGCCTGGCCGCCGTCGCCGTGGTCGAGTTCGGCGAGCGGCATGTAGTTGAAGCTCAGCTGCCTGATCAGACGCCACGCCGTTTCACCGCTCGCGTACGGCGCGCGCGGCGCGCTCGGTGCATGCACGAGGCGCACGCCCTCGATCGGCACGGAGTCCGACATCGTGAGGTCGGTTTTGCCGTTACGCGGGATCAGGCGCGGCAGGTCACGGTTCGTGACCCACGCTTCGACCGACAGGTAGCGGATGTCGTCAGCGTACGGCGCCTCCGCCTGATCGACGAGCGACACGTAGACCTCGGTCCCGATATACGGCGTACGGGTGCCGTACTTGCGTGCATTGGCCGACAGCGCGCGCTGCTCACGGCGCACCGAAAAATAGCGGCCGTGGTTGCCCACGTCGCTATGCAGCGTCTGATAAAGCGGATTGAACTCGACTTCGAGCGATGTTTGCGCTCGCTGACCGAATACGCGCGACACCGAAAAAATCTCGTAGTCGAGCGGCCGGGTGCGGTCGGCGAGCAGATGAAAATCGGTTTGCGCGCGATTGATTTCGACGCGGTCGGTGCGCTTGCGAAACAGGTTGATGACGGGCGTACAGAACAGCAGGAAACGCGCTGCGTCGACGTGCGCGGCCAGCTCTTCCGGCAGGCGGTCGAGCAGCAGCACGACCTCGGCCTCCTTGCTGTCCACGCGCGCGAGACCCGCCGCGAGCTGCGTCAGCGCAAAGAAATAGAAGCGCTGGCGGCATGCGAAGTATTCCTGAAGCAGGTTGTGGCCGTGAAACGTATTCCACGTGAGCGGCAGCAGACCCTGTTGCGCTTGCAGACCTTCAAATTCGACCGGTGTTTTCGCGACCACGTGCCCTTCGTCTCTCGACGCGCCGTACGCGCGCACGACGGAGGCGACGCTACCGGCGTGGATCAGCTCGAACAGATGCGAAGCGATACGTTCGTCGCCACCGATGTAAATGGGCAGCCGGTCGAAGTCTGTCATCTGGTTGAACTTCACTTCGCCTGTTGTGCGCAGGCGCAGCCGTAACGCGCCGCGCAATTGCAGGTGCGGCAACAGATGGCGATCGGTGTCGGGGATATCTGGCGGCACGGCGCTGAGCCGGGCTTCAGCGATCTCGATAGGCCATAGCGTGACGTCCTGGCTGCTGCGGAATTCGCACGCGGTTTGCTCGCCGGGCGGGATCGCCGAGCGCAGCATGCTTTGCCGGGGCACCTTCAGCCCTCTCGTGAAATCGCCTTCGCGCAGGCTCGGACGCAACTGCGCGACGGCGATCGACGGCGTCGGCGCGACATAGTTCGGATAGACCACTTCGAGCAGGCGCTGCGTAAAGCGCGGAAATTCGGCGTCGAGTTTGATCTGCGTGCGCGCCGACATGAAGCAAAACGCCTCGATGAGCCGCTCCACGTAGGGGTCGGCAACGTCGATGCCCTCCATGCCAAGGCGGCGCGCGATTTTCGGGTGCTGGGCGGCGAACTCGCCGGCCATTTCCCGCATGTAGGTCAGTTCGCGGCTGTAGTAGTCGAGAAATCGTGGGTCCATGTCAACTTCCCTTGCCGGAGCCCAGCTCGAACGTGACGTGATTCATTTCGATGTCGAATGCACTCTGGATGCGAAATTCCAGTGGATAGGGCGACCAGCGCATGAGGCCATGAATCTCGAACGCGAGCTGGTTGTAGCGTACCGGGTTCTTGCTATTGAGCGGCCGGATGCGCAGCGACTCCGGAATCAGCCGCGGCTCGAAGCGAACGATCGCGTTGCGGACCGTCTTCTCGACGGTTTCCCAGTTGCGACTGGTGAGGTAGCTACCGGACAACGCGGGAATGCCGTAATTGACGACCGACGCGGCTAGCATGGGGTAGCGCGCGATGTCCATTTCGTCGTCCAGGTTCGTGGTGTTGAGCAGCAGGCCGAGATCACGCTGGATGATGCGGCGCATGCCTTCGCTATTGGGCGCATAGGCCTCCGGCCGCTCGCTGCGCCGCGCGGGCGCATCGTCGAGCAGGCGGTCGATCAGCGACGGCATGTAGGCTTGCCGGTGTGGCGCGTCGGAGGTGGTCATACGTGCTCGTCGTGATTGAACCGGCATTCGCCGATGTCGAGCAGGCCGACGTCGCCCTTGTCGGTGCTCCAGGTTTTCTGGCCGAGCGCGATCACGCCGGTTTCCCCTACGTCTTTCCAGGTAGTTTCGCGCGAGAGCCGGGTGGCGGCGGGACCACTTTCCGAGCCGGGATAGCGCACCGGCAGGTAGCCGCGCAGGATAGTCGCGTCGCGTAGGTTCACGACGGCCGAGCGCCAGACGAGGTCGGTGAGCGCGGTGACCGGACCGAGTGTCAGCGATTTCATCGAGTCGAACGGCACCCAGCGATACCCGCCCGCGACCGTCAGCTCACACACGGGGCCCAGCCGGCTATCGCTATCGGTCAGCCACTCGAATGCGCCGATCTGCGTGCTGTCGCCGCGCGTGGCCGGCGCGGCGTTCAACGCGGCGCCGCGCAGTTCGTCGGCGGCGGCGAGGTTGCCCTCGCCCAGCTTGACGTTGGCTTGCAGCAGCGATTTCACCCACTCGGGCAGCGGATTGATCTCGCCCGGCGCGCGCTGACCCGCGAACACCTCGGCGCGGAACATCTCGCTGCGAATCAGCCCGCGATACATCTGGGCGCGCGATGTGCCTTCCGGCTCTAGCGTGGCCCAGGTTTGCAGCTGTTGTAACGCGCGTTTCCATTCACCGTCGAGGCACAACAGCTCGAACAACAGCCAGCGTTCGCGCACGTTCGACGGATGCTTGCGCACGTTGTCGATGGTTTGCTCCTTGAGTTCGCAGTAAGTCTGCGCGTCGAGCAGGCTGCGAAGTGTTGGCGTGTCCGACTTGGGCAGGTCAGCGGTTATTTTCATCTGAAAATTCAGGCTCTTCGTATTCGATCGATTCAGGCATGGCGATGTGGCTGTCCATACTGATCATGTGATGTTCTTCGCGCGCAAGCTGCGCGGTTCTGCTCGCACGGTGCGCGGGAATTCCGCGCGGCGCGAGCAGCGCGAGGATCTCGTGCGTTTCGTCCGCCTCGAAAATCTGCTCGGCACTGAACGAGTCAAGGCTATCGAGCAGGGTGTCGATGTTCTTCCCCTTCGTCAGCAGGTCGAACACCGACGCTTCAGCACGCGACGGATCGACAAGCTCGGCGAACGGATCGTGAGGTAAGCCGATGATCGACTCGCCATGATCTTCGGCCGACGCCTTGGGCTCGTGCGCGTTGCCGCTCTTCTGGCTCAACAGCGCGTGACGATATTCCAGCGTGAGCGCGGCGAGCGGGTCCGCTGCGTCGATGTCGGCTGCCAGAAGCTTTGCCATGCCGTCGTGTGCGCCGGGTTCCGCTGGATTCGGTTCGCGCCGCAACTGCAGCGGATCGTTATCGTCCTCGTCGGCGAGTGCGATCAGGTCGCTGAAGTCGTCCGGCTGCATGAGCACGGGCTCGATCCGGTCCGCGGCAGAATTCACGCTCGACGGTGGTGCCTGGACAAAGTCTCCAGACGTATTCGCTATTTCGAGAGGCGGGTTCCGTAATAAATCGGGCATAGGCTGAAGGTCGGTATGCGCGCTCGGCCCAGCGCGAGGCGAACCCTCCACGCCGGCGTGACTGTTCTCGCGTGCGACGGCCCACTGGCTTGCCTCACTCATTTCCGACAGATCGATTCGCGAAACGGTTGGAGCGAGCCGCAAAGACTGGATCGTTCGTGCGAAGGTCCTGAGCGCGCTTGCTTCGAAGGGCGAATGGTCCCAGCGTGCGTGATATCCAGTCATGGCCTGACCGGTATGCAACGGCGAATGAGATTTGCCTGGAAAGCGCGCATTTGTAAAAACTCTCTCGCCGCAGAAATAAAAGGATCACCAACTGAAAATGTGGGTTGGCGCGTGGAAGATATGAATGCTACTTCGCGCTCCTTGAGCGGAATATGGGCGACGGCCCAAATACACGCAGCGATCGACCGGCTATCCTTTGTCGCTCGATCAGTCTGGCCGGCGCGCTTTTTCGGATACCTGCCCGCGGAGCGCGAGATGCCGACGCGAGGCCACGCCTTTCCGCTACAAACATCTTTACCTGCAACGTCATCATGTCCATTTCACGCCACGCGTTGTTCGGCAAGCTCGGCGCAACGCTCTTCAGGAGCATCGAATCCGCAACGGCGTTTTCCAAGCTGCGCGGCAACCCGTATATCGAGCTCGCGCACTGGCTGCACCAGTTGCTCGCGCAGTCCGATAGCGACCTGCACCGCATCGTCAGACACTGCGGCATCAGCCGCGAACTGCTCGAGCGGGACCTGCAGACCGCGCTTGCCGCGCTGCCGTCAGGCGCGAGCGCGCTCACGGATTTTTCGCATCACGTCGAGACGGCAATCGAGCGCGCGTGGGTGGTCGCGACGCTGGCATTCGGCGACGGTCGGATCCGCGGCGCATGGCTGATGGCGGCGCTTGTCGAGACGCCTGAGTTGCGGCGCTTGCTGCTGGCCATTTCGCCGGAGTTCGGCAAGATTGCCGTCGACGGCCTTCACGATGCGTTGCCGGCGTGGATTGCCGGCTCCCCCGAAGCGGAGGACACCCCGTACGACCAGAGTGACTTTTCGTCGGCGGTGCCGGGCGAGGCGTCCGGTGCGCTCGCTGCATCGGTGAAGGGCGCGGCACTCGCGCAGTTTTGCGCGGATCTGACCGCACGCGCGCGCGCCGGTGAAATCGATCCGGTGGTTGGGCGCGAAGTCGAGATTCGCACGATGATCGACGTGCTGTTGCGCCGGCGTCAGAACAATCCGTTGCTGACCGGCGACGCCGGGGTTGGCAAGACGGCGGTGGTCGAAGGCCTCGCGCGCGCGATCGCGGCCGGCGAAGTCCCGCCGAAACTTGCCGACGTGCGGCTGTTGAGCCTCGACGTCGGTGCGCTGCTTGCCGGCGCGAGCATGAAGGGCGAGTTCGAGGCCAGGCTGAAGTCGGTACTCGAGGAGGCGGCGAAGTCGTCGGCGCCGGTCGTGCTGTTCGTCGATGAGATTCACACGCTGGTCGGCGCCGGCGGCCAGGCCGGCACCGGCGACGCGGCGAACCTGCTGAAACCGGCGCTCGCCCGCGGCACGTTGCGCACGATCGGCGCGACGACGTGGGCCGAGTACAAGCGGCACATCGAGAAAGACCCGGCGCTCACGCGGCGCTTTCAGGTGCTGCAGATCGCCGAGCCCGAGGAGCCGTCCGCGATCGATATGGTCCGCGGACTCGCGCGCACGCTCGCGAGCCATCATGGCGTCGTGGTTCTCGACGAAGCGATTCGCGCAGCCGTGACACTGTCACATCGCTACATCCCGTCGCGTCAGTTGCCGGACAAGGCGATCAGCCTGCTCGACACCGCCTGCGCGCGCGTCGCGCTATCGCAGCATGCGCCGCCGCGCGAATTGCAGCGGATACGCGAGCGCTTGCAAGCCGCGCGCGTCGAAGCCGAGCTGCTCGGTAACGAGGTGCGCATCGGGCTCGGCAGCGAGGCTGCGCTGGCCGACGTCAAGGCGACCATCGCGACGCTCGAGCTCGAGGAACGTGTTGTCGAAGCCGCCTGGCAGGCCCAGTCCGATGTGGCGAAGGCGCTGGCGCACGCGCGCGAGGTCGAAAGCGAGCGCGCCGCCGCAGCCGGACCTGAGGCCGAAGTGCGCGATCGCGCGGCGACCGCGCTGGAAACGTTGCGCGAGCTGGAGCGGACGTTATCGAACCTGCAGGCGGATACGCCATTCGTGTTCCCGGAAGTCGGCGAAGCGATCGTCGCCGACATCGTCTCTGACTGGACCGGTATTCCAGTCGGACGCATGATCACCGATGAGGTCAGCGCCGTTCAGGTGCTGCCCGCCACGCTGGCGGCGCGCGTGATCGGCCAGCACGACGCGTTGCAGCAGATCGGCGAGCGCGTGCAGACGGCGCGCGCCGGGCTCGCGGACCCGCGCAAGCCACTCGGCGTCTTCCTGCTCGCGGGGCCGTCCGGCGTCGGCAAGACGGAAACCGCGCTCGCATTGGCGGAGGCGCTCTATGGCGGCGAGCAGAACCTCATCACGATCAACATGAGCGAGTACCAGGAGGCGCATACGGTCTCGGGACTCAAGGGCGCGCCGCCTGGCTACGTCGGGTACGGCGATGGCGGCGTGCTGACCGAAGCGGTGCGCCGACGTCCGTACTCGGTCGTGTTGCTCGACGAGATTGAAAAGGCGCACGGCGAC
Source organism: Paraburkholderia sp. MM5482-R2 (assembly GCF_050436125.1). Lineage (NCBI taxonomy): Bacteria > Pseudomonadati > Pseudomonadota > Betaproteobacteria > Burkholderiales > Burkholderiaceae > Paraburkholderia > Paraburkholderia sp. MM5482-R2. Next base: position 650,384 of record NZ_JBNDLP010000004.1, read on the forward strand.
GTGCACGAAATGTTCTACCAGGTCCTGGACAAGGGCTACATGGAAGACGGCGATGGTCGCTATATCGATTTCCGCAATACGACCATCCTGATGACCAGCAATGTCGGCTCCGATCTGAGCGCGAGCCTATGCGCGGACGAAATGCTTGCGCCGGACTTTGACGGTCTGCGTTCCGCGCTTTCGACGGAATTGCTGAAGGCGTTTCCGGCCGCCTTCCTCGGACGCGTGACGCTGGTGCCATATCGTCCGCTGGGCTCGGATTCGCTCGCGCGGATCGTGCGTTTGCATCTCGATCGAGTCGTTCGGCGGATGGCGGACAACAACCGCATCGCGCTGAGTTATGCGGCAGAGGTGGTCGACTACATCGTCGGGCGCTGCCTCGTGCAGGAGACCGGTGCGCGTCTTTTGATCGGCTTCATCGAACAGCACGTGCTGCCGCGCCTCGCCCGGCAGTGGCTCGATGCGTTTGCAGCGAAAAGCGCGCTCACGCATATGACGATCGAGGTGACCGATCCGGCCGCGGCACCTGTTGAGGCGCTCGTGGTTCGGTCGTCCCGCCATGAGTAGTCGGCTTCGCACTCGGGGACCTGCATCGCGAATGACGAGTCGTTGATCGTGCAGCGGCGTGACGAGGCGGATAGCCGGACGGTCAGGGGCTGCATGGATGCATCGCAAACGCCTCTTTTGGCATTTTTTTGCGGGCCAAAGCGCTGGTTTTTGACATCATTTTCACATATGCATGTTCAATGCCACGCGGCATGATCGCCACACCACCAGAAATCGTCAATCGAACGGAATCCTTAAAAATTGCTCGCGTTACACGATCGGGATAAGCTATAAAGACAAAAAGATCCGCATCATGCATTTGCGGCGCCCGAAGTGAGGAGCACAAATGAAAGACGTGACGATCAGCGGGTTTGCGGCTTTAAACGAGCCATTGAAACTCATGCATGTCTTTCATACAGTATGAATGCGCGTGCGCAATCGACATGCGGTCATGGTAGGTTTTCGGCGCTGCCGTGCTGATCGTATGCGTCATCCATAGCGGGGCAACCATAGGTCGAAATCCGTTAAGCCTTTCAATTGCAACCGGAATGACTGGAGAACAACAATGCTTTTCTTTAATGATGGTTTCACATTCCCGAATTTTCTGGCCGACGTTTTCTCCATCTTCATCTTTATCCTGTGGTTCTGGCTGTTGATCACGGTGTCGAGCGACCTGTTCCGCCGCCATGACGTGTCCGGATGGGGCAAGGTTCTGTGGGTGATTTTTCTCATCATCCTGCCGTATATCGGCATCTTCGCGTATCTGCTCACGCAGCATCGCGGCATGGCGGAACGCGATCAGGCGCGGGCCAAGCAGGTGCGCGAAGATCTGCGCAATGTGGTGGGCTTCAGTGTCGCCGACGAAATCGAGAAGCTCGACAAGCTGAAAGCGTCCGGTTCGATTTCCGGGGAAGAGCACTCGCGTCTGCGCGCGAAGCTCGTGCAGTAAGCGTCGGTTACCTGACTGCAGCCATGGGCGAGCGGGCGCGTGGTCCGTGTCGCCTCGGCTTTTGCGCGGCGAAGGATCGTGCGATCGAACGTAACGGGAGGAACCCTTGCTTACCCGCCTCGCCCACGTTCGGAACGCTGCCGCGCGAACCGCGCGCGTGCCGCTGGCATTGCGCCGCGCCGCGCTCACGTGCGCGACGGCGTTGATGCTCGCGGCTTGCGCGCAACCGTGGCAGCAATTCCAGGCGGGTCAGGATCAAGCGGCGATCGTCGCCCGCATGGGTCCGCCGCGCGAAGTCTATGACCTGCCGGGGGGCGGCCGCCGACTGATGTGGCCGACCCAGCCGATGGGCTCGACCACCGTCGCCGCCGATATCGACGCTTCAGGCAAGATCGTGAACGTGCGTCAGGTCTTGCAGTTGAGCGAATTCAATCGCGCGGAAATCGGCAAATGGACGCGCGACGATGTGCTGATCAATTTCGGCCGCCCCGTGCAAACGCAGTTCTTCCGGCTCTCGCAACGCGAAGTCTGGTCATACCGTTATATCGAAAGCAACATCCACCACATGTTGTTCAATTTCGCGTTCGACACCAACGGCGTGTTGCGCGAGACGCAGCGCACGCCCGATCCCGTGCGAGATCGCGATTTGCGACGATTCTGAACTGTGAGCTATAGCAGCGACTCAATTGGCATAATCGACAGCATCCAAACACCGAGCCGTGCGTACCACGTCGTATTCGGTTCGGTGTCGTGGCGGGTTTCGACGTCGCCGTTGGTTTCGATCCAGTACAGCTTGCCGTTTTTGTCGAGATGCACCGCGTACGCGACGCTCGGCAGTAGCGCGAGAAACTTGCGATCGACCCGCGTCGCGAGTTCGGTGCTGTCGATGACGAGTCCAAGCTCGGTATTCAGATGCGCGGAGCGCGGATCGAAGTTGAACGAACCGACGAAGACCCGCTGGGAGTCCACGATGAAAGTCTTCGCATGCAAGCTCGACCCGGAGCTGCCGAACGGCCCCGGCGACTGTTCTTTCTTGTAGGTGGCGCCCGCCACGCGCCGCAATTCATACAGGTGCACGCCGTTTTGCAGCAACTCGACGCGCCGCCTCATATAGCCCGAATGCACGGCGACGACATCGGTCGCTTCGAGCGCGTTCGTCAACACCCGCACGTCGACGCCCTGGGCGGCGAGCCCGCTCAGATACTGCGTGCCCGTGTTTGCCGGCACGAAGTACGGGGAGACGAGGTCGAGCGACTTCGTCGGCTGGCCCATCACTTCGCGGAGCTGGTGGGAAATCAGCGCTTCCGGCGGCGCGTTGTTCAGGCCTTTCGCGGGGTCGTCGCTGATCATCTTCGTTTTGGCCCAGTCGAGTGGCAGCTTGTCGTCGAGCAGGTTCTGCACGACGCGCGGGCCGCGCAGCGCTTGCTTATACTCAGCGGCGGCAGGATCCTGCTCGATCGCCTGCGCATTACGCTCCAGCGTGGCCAGCTCATCGACGCTCTCGTGCGGCAGGATCTTCCCGACCGGATACGCCGACGCGCTTGCCCAGTAGCGGTCGAAATCGCGCGAGACGTCGGTCGCGGCCGGTCCGACCGCGAGTACGTCGAGGTCGGCGAAGACGACGCCGTCGGTGGCATCGAAGTACTCGTCGCCGATGTTGCGGCCGCCGAGGATCGTCGCGGTGGCGTCGGCGGTCAGGGACTTGTTGTGCATGCGCCGATTGGCGCGCGAAAAGTCGGTCACGAAGCCGAGGATTTTCGGGCTGCGCACGACGAACGGGTTGAACAGGCGCACCTCGATGTTCGGATGCGCGTCGAGCGCCGCCAGTGTCGGGTCGAGCGCGGAGGCGATGCCGAGATCGTCAAGCAGCAGGCGCACCCGCACGCCCCGGTCCGCCGCTTCGTGGATCTGTTCGAGCAGCAGCGTGCCGGTCAGATCGTCGCGCCAGATGTAGTACTGGATGTCGAGCGTGCGTTGCGCGGAACGGATCAGGTCCATGCGCGCGGCAAACGCGACATGCGCATCCGCCAGCGGATAAATGCCCGCCAGCCCCGCGTGCGCGGCCAGCTCGGGCGCGACCGCGCGACCGAGATCCGTGGTGGCCGCCACCGCGGGCGACAACGCATGCGACGCCTGGCGACCCTCGAGCGACGGTAACGGCGCGCAGCCGGCCAGCAGGCTTGCGCACAGCAGCGCGCACAGCGCGCCTCTCCATCGGCGATGCGGGAACGACGGGTGGTGTATCTGCGCTTGCATGGAGTCCAGGTCTTCGTTTGGGTCGCGCGAGCCGGCCGGTTCCAGAATCGGAACATCGCGTGGCGTTGCTCGACAAAGCTTCGCTCGACCGCCTGTACTGACGGTGTCGCGCGCATGCTTGCACGCAACTTGCATTGGTTGAGAAGAATACTATGAGCGCATGCCCATCGGTGCGCCGCCCGACGCTCTTGTTGCGCAAAGCGCTTTGTCCGATGATACGAGCAGGCTGCGCGAATTCGAACGGGGGCCAACCCGGCCGCGCATCGACCGCATGGTTTCCATGCAATCGAGCGTGATCCGCTCCGTGTCAGCGCAAAGGGTCATAAAGGGTCCGGTTCACGGCGCCTTCGAGCGTTTCGCCCACTGTGGAGTCGAGCAACGTGAAGATCTCCCGCTTGCTGCTTGCTAGCGTGCTGCTTTTCGTGGTGGGCACCGCGCTGCAGATGATATGGCCGCTCGCGCAGCCGGCCTCGTATCACCACTTCGCCGATCAACGCTCGCTGGGGCCGCTGCACCATGCTGCGGACGTGCTGTCGAACGTCGTCATTCTGATCGCCGGTGTGTTCTGTCTGCGTTGGGTTCGGCGCCATGCGTCCGACCAGCCGGCGCAATTTCCCGGCATGGTCGTCGCCGCGCTCGGGCTGCTCTTCACCGCGTTCGGCTCGGCTTACTACCACATGGCGCCGAACGATGCGACGCTCGTCTGGGACCGCCTGCCGATGACCATCGTGTTCGCCGGCATCCTCGCCATGCTATGGACGTCGTGGAGCGGACAGCGCGTCGGCTGGGCGCAGATGCTGATCATGGTGGTCGTGTCGCCCGCCACCGTCGGCTACTGGCTCGTGTTCAACAGCCTGTGGCCTTACGCGATTCTTCAGTTCGGCGGGCTCATGCTGATCGTCGGCCTGACGCTCACGCGCAAGGTGGACGGCGTGATCGCATGGACGCTCGTTATCGTCTTCTATGGGGTCGCGAAGATTTTCGAAAGCCTCGATTGGCAGATATGGGAGCTGACGCATCACGTGATCGCCGGCCATGCGTTGAAGCACGTGGCGAGCGGTCTCGCCGGCGCGGCGATGATTCTGGTCGCGAACGCGGCGCCGCGCTCCGTCGCGGGCATCGTGCCGCGCGGGCCGGGCGGTATCGGGCATTCGGGTACGTCGCGTTGAAGCCGCGCCATGGCGAAGTGACGCGGCCTCCGGCCGACGTCACTGCGGTTCGTACCACGAATACGTCGCCAACGTGCTTACCGGCGGCGTACCGATTTGCAGCGTGATGTCGCGCAACGACGTCAGCTCGATACTGCGCAAGTCGCCCATATAGCGGCGCGAATCGCCGTTGTCGTTGATATACGCGACCACGTCGCCCATGATGCCCGCGACGTTCGTGTTCGTCAGCGGCTCGCCCCAGATATCGAAGAACTCGCCGAGCGTATAGGTCTTGAGGTTCGGCGCTTCGATATGGATGATGCCGGTGTTGTCGTGCGTATGCATCTCATACGTGCATTGCGACAGGATGCCGACGTTCATCGGCAACGCGAGCCACTGCCCGTCCTTGATGATCGCGAGGTGCGCGTGCACGTGGTACAGCACGCTCATGTCCGGCGCGCAGGTCAGGCCGTCGACCGGCGTGCCGGTGCCGCCCGTCGAGGTCGTGCCGTTCGGCCAGAACGACGAGCCGACCACGCCTCCGAAGACGAGCGTGATCGGGTTCGGGTCGAACGGCGGCGGATCGGTCCAGGTGTAGGTGGGCACTTGGGTGACAGGCGTGCCGACCATGACCGTGATTTCGGTGTGCGGCTTCAGCACGAGGCTCGCGGGGTCGCCCGTATATTGCGTGAGCGTGCCGCCGTCGTTCACGTAGATCGCGATTGGCGAGGCGGTCAAACCCGCCACGTTCGACGCACTCAGCGTCTCGCCCCAGATCGAGAAGAACTGGCCGAGCGTATAGGTCGCGCCGGTCGTCGCGTCCATATGGATCTTGCCGCTCGAATCGACCGTGTGCACCGGATATGCGCAGCCAGTCGGCGTGGTCAGGGTCGGCTCGACCATGCCGATGTTGGGTGGCAGCGTCAGTAGCTGCCCGTTCTGGTAGATCGACAGATGCGCGTACGTGTACGCGGTACTGCGCAACCCGCAGTTCAGTCCGCTGACGGGCTGACCGGTTGCGCCCGAAGCCGTGACGCCCGCGGGCCAGATGGCGGCGCCGAGTGTCGTGCCGTCGGTGATCGGCGTCGCGGCGGCGAGCTTCGGTGTCGTGGCGCTCGCGTCGGATGCGCTCGACGGGCTCGACGCTGGGGCCGGACTCGATGCCGGTGTCGGACTCGACGCGGGCGCGGGACTCGATGCTGGCGTGGTCGCGCCAGCCGCGCCGTTCGAGCCGGTGCTGGCCGGGTCGGCGCCGCTGCCGCCCCCACCACCGCCACAAGCGGACAATGTCCACATCAGACCCACTGCGACGAATCGCGACCCCAGCCGTTGCAGCATCTCGTACTCCCATGTCGTGAGGTGAGAGGATGCGTGCAATCGGACATCACGCACAGATATAGCGCGGACATCGCACGGGCACGCGCGGCGCGGCTTCGCTGCATGGATTCGGCCGTGCGCTGCCACCGCGTGACGCAGGCGCTCGCTTCGGATCACGTCAGGAGATCGAAACCGATTAGGGCAGCGTAGCAGATGGGTTTCACGAGCGAATCCGGCGCATCACGACGTTTCGCGACATTCTGCTGGCGCATTTGGAGGTGTCGACCCGGAGTTTGCCGGCGGAGCGATCTGGCGCGCTTTTTATGTGAGCTGTCATCGTTCTGTGCGAAGATCAGTGCTGTCCATCGCGCGACCGGCTGGTAAGGGGATCGCACGGCGGGCGCGTGCCCGGCCATCGCCTTCGTCCTCGGGTGACCTTGGGGTGACTCTCTGGCGCACCTGTTTGCGGATTCATGGAGCACTGACCAATGACCGACAGATTGCAAGCGTCCGTATATGTAGTGGTGCTGCTGCTGATTGTGGGCTGGGTGCTGTATATCGGGCGCGCGGTTTTCGTGCCGATCGTGTTCGGCGCGATCGCGGTATACGTGGTGGTCGACTTCACGCGGCTGCTGCAACGCATTCCGGTGATCGGCCCGCGGCTGCCGGTCCAGTTGCGCTACGGACTCTCGATGTTCCTGATCGGCGCCGCGATCTTCTTCGCGGTCGACATGCTCGTCGAGAACTACGACGCGCTCGTCGCGCTCGCGCCGCGCTACCAGGACTCGGTCCTGCTGATGATCCACAAGATTTCGACGCTGCTGCACCTCGAAAGCGAGCCGACGTGGGAATCGCTGCGGCGGAACATGCTCACACAGTTGAATATTCAGGCGATGGTGACCGGCATGCTGGCGTCGCTGTCGTCGGTGATCATCGACCTGTTCGTGATCGTGCTGTATGCGAGTTTTCTGCTGGTCGAGCGCCGGACGTTCGGCGACAAGCTGACGAACATGACCGCCAATTCGACCAACGCGGCGCGCATCCGGGGCGTGGTCACCGACATCAACCGGCGCATTGGCGCCTATCTCGCGCTGAAGACGTTCCTCGGCGTGCTGCTAGGCGGGATCTGCTGGCTCGCGATGCGCAGCGTCGGCCTCGAGTTCGCCGGGCTGTGGGCGATACTGACCGCGCTGCTGAACTACGTGCCCTATATCGGCTCGGTGCTCGCGATCGTGTTCCCGGTGCTGATGTCGGTGCTGCAGTTCGGCGACCTGAATTCGATCCTGGTCGTGCTGGTGTCGCTGACCGCGATTCACTTCGTGATCGGCAATATTCTCGATCCGTATCTGACGGGCAACTCCCTGAACCTGAGCCCGTTCGCGATTCTCGCGAGCATGGCCGTGTGGTCGGCTTTGTGGGGCGTGCCGGGCGCCTTTCTCGCGGTGCCGATCACCGCCAGCATGACGATCATTTTCTCCGAGTTCGAAATGACGCGGCCGGTGGCGGTGCTGCTGTCGAAAAACGGCCGGCTCACTTACGGCAAGACCGAACAGACCGCGTGAAGCGCCCACCATGGCGGACATATGATCGACCCGGCGCATGAAATGAAAACGGCCCGTGCGGAATAGTCCGCGCGGGCCGTCGAATGAAACACGTCTATCTCGACGCGTGCGGCTTGCCGCCGCCGCACGCTGTTGCCATCAGCGTTTAACGCTTGCTGCTTACTGCGAAGAACCCGGCCACGTCTGGCCGGTCGTCAGCCGGTGCTGATGTTGTAGGCGAACACGACGTTCTTCAGGTAGCCGCCGAACGCGTCGGTGTTCTCGCGGTATCGTCCACAGCACCGTTGCCATCTCTTATAAATCGAAAAATTTTCGATCGGCCTTTGACGCGAGGTTCACGCAAAGCCGTGCAACAATGGCCTCGGGTTGCGGTCAGGGCCAGGGGCCGCAGCTTGTGCGTCGTTCCATCAACACGAGGCCTGCCGCTCGATGACAAAGCCTGCCTGGACGCTCCTCATGGCCGCGATCGTTCTTGGCGCGGCGGCGGCCGGGCATCGGCTATCGGTTCTAACGCGAACATATGCCCGGCTCACACGACCCTGCAGTCCCGCCGACCCCCGTCTCGGGCGGCGCCGAAGCACTCGAAGACCCGGCGCTGCTGCGTCGCCTGCTGCGTGCGAAAGACCGCATCGATGCGGCCTCGCACGAAGCCTGGCCGGTGTGGCGCCTGGCTGAAGTCAGCGGCGTGTCGGCGGCGCACTTCGCGCGTTCGTTCAAGCGGGCCTTCGGCGTGCCGCCACACCGCTATCTGTTGACGCGGCGTATCGAACAGGCCACCACGCTTCTGCGTGACACCAACCTCGGCATTACGGACATTGCGTTCGCGACCGGCTGGGAAAGCCTCGGCACGTTCGGCCGCGTCTTTCGCGACATTACCGGCCTGAGCCCGAGCGAGATGCGCGTGCAGGCACGCGCCAATCCCGCTGAACTCGATCGCGTGCCCGCCTGCGTGCTGAAGGCCGCGCAACGCCCCGATCTGACGACCGCAGTTCTGGAAAAGCGCCGCCGCGCGGTCGGCGACACTGCCGAGCCTCCTACCAGCGAGACGTCGTGAATGAGGGAATCGATGTGGTCGGCGCGCACGTCGACGATCAGAAGGGACGCAGCGCTCGCGTTCGACGCGCGAGCGCCGCGACACCGATGCCCCGCTGCCTTTGCGAAGCGCTTTAGCGTCTCGCGGCCTCCGGCGGCGTCGCGTCGCCGACCGATCCGATCGGCGCGCTCGGTTACTCGGAGGACGAGATTCGCGCGGTCGTCGCCGAAACCGGCGCGCCAGCGTGCCGAAGGCCGGGCAAACGCCCGAACCTGCCGATCGCAGTTTTGGAGAAGCGCCGCCGCGTGGCCAGCGATACAGTCGAACCCTCAACCAGCGAGGGAGGAGTTATGAATCAGGGTATCAATGTGGTCGGTTTGTACGTCGACGATCAGGATGCGGCGCTTTCGTTCTACGTCGACAAACTCGGCTTTCGCGTCCACACCGACGTGCGCAACGGTGCTTACCGCTGGCTCACGGTCCAGCACCCGGAACAGCCGACTTTCCAGTTGGGACTGTTCGCGCCGGGGCCCCCGGTCCACGATGAAGCGACCGCGCAAACGCTGCGCGCGATGGTCGCGAAGGGGGCGATGCCGCCATTGGTGCTGTCCGTTGCCGACTGTCGCGCGAGCTACGAGCAATTGAAGGCGCGCGGCGTGGAATTCACGCAGGAGCCGGTGGATCGTTTTGGCAGCGTCGATGCGGGCTTTCGCGATCCGGCGGGCAATGGATGGAAGATGATCCAGGCGGCAACGGGCAAGTGAGCGTGAGCGATCCGCCGCGCGGGCGCGGCGCGCAGCCGCATACGGCCGGCGCTGCGTCGCACGATCGCGACGCAGCGCCGGCCGTCATCCCGGACCACTGGACTACCGCACTCTCACTGCTGATGCTGCTGCAGATACTGCCGAACGTCGTTCAACGTCACACGGCCCGAATGCGCGGTATCGATCTCGTCAAAATGCCTGGCGATATAGCCGAGCCCATTGCTTTGCGCCTGGGCCTTGGTGATCGACGAGCCGTTGCTGAGCACCGATTTCGCGCCCAGTCTGCTCTCCACACGCTGCTGAGCCTGCTGCTGCAGCGTCGAGCCGGTGGTCGGCGCGACCGCGTTGGCACGGTTATGAGGAAAGAACGGACCGTCCACGCCGTGTCCGCCGTTGGGTAGCGTCACGGGCGCCACCGGCTGGGGCGGCAACGCATGCGCACTGCCGACGATCACACCGAGGACGATCAACGCCAGAGTGCGTCGCAAGATATCGATTGAAGACATGATCATTCGCCATAAAAAGTAGTCAGAGGGTTTCGCGCGAAGCGAAACCACCATCGATCAGGGCGCGGCCGCGGCGAGCGCCTCGCTCGTCGGCGTAGCGGCTGACGCTTCGTCGGCCCACGGCTGAGGCAGCGTCGCGAGCGTCAGCGCGCCCGCTATCGGCGTGCCACCATAGAAGGCCGCGAGATCCGCCTTCATCTGCGGGCGCGCCACGTCATCCAGATAAATCATATGTCCGCCCTGGAAGAAGTTGACCTGCAGATTCGGGTTGAGACCCTGGACCGTCTTGAGCCGCGCGAGCTGCTTCTCGGTATTGAAGAACGGCGTGGCGAGATCGTGGAAGCCGTTTTCCGCCAGCACCTTCAGTTGCGGATTCAGCTTTAGCGCGCCGAGCAGATCGGGGATCGTGTCGGGCAGCGGCTGGCCGCCGTGCGAGAAATCCCACACCTCGATGATTGCGTCGTTCAGCGGCATGTACGCCGCGTTCGGCGCCGTGTAGCCGAGGTAATCCGGCATCTGTGTCGCCAATGCATTGGTGAATGGCAGTGAGATCAGGATGTCCGACGGGTCGCCGTCGCTCTGCAGACGCGAGTCCGAGTTGGGCAACGACACGCGACCATCGTAGCGGCCTATCGTCGAGCCTGGCACCAGCGTGAGGTTGAACGGATTGATGTTGAAGTAGCCCTGCATCGCCTGCAACGTGAGACCGGATTCGGCGTCCCAGAACTTCTCCAGCCACGTCGGCGGGAAGTTCGGCGGTCCCGCGTAGGTGGGCGCGCCGAGCTGGCTCAAGGTCCAGTACAGCGAATAATTCTTGAACAGGTTGTAGTTGGCGGTCACGAACGCCTCGCTGCGAAGCGCGTAGGTCGCCTGACTCACTGGCGCTGGCGATACCTGGTCGTAGTACGCCGCGACCTCGGCATAGCCAGGCATGTAGCCGCTCAATGTATCGGTTTCGAGCGCGAGCTGGTCGGGCGAACCCGTGATTGCCACCGCCTCGATCGCATCCGCGAAGTAGTTCAGGATCGAAGACTGCAGCGTGATCCCCGTCAGTTGCACGCCGGCCGATTCGAGCGCGAGCGCGAGGATGTCGGTGCGAGGCGTGCCGTACGATTCGCCGTACAGATAGATCGGCGAGCTGCTGCGTGAATTGACCGTCAGGTAGCGGATGATGAAGTCGCGCATGATGTTCGCGTCGGCATCGGTGCTCCAGTAGGTCTGGTTCGTGTTCGGCAGGATCGCTTCGGAGAGGCCCGTGCCCGGCGGATCGATGAACACGAGATCGGTCGTGTCGATCAGGCTCTCGGTGTTGTTCACAAGCGGATAGTTCGGCCAGCTGGTGCCGTTCAGCAGCGGATCGGTGGTCGCGACGCGCGTCGGCGCGAACGATCCGAGACGCAGCCAGATCGACGAAGAACCCGGCCCGCCGTTATAGACGAACGTCACGGGGCGCGGTTTGCCATTCGTGCTCGGCGCCGTGTAGGCCACGTAGGACATCGTCGCTTCGGGTGCGCCGCTCGTCAGATCCATTGCGGTCAGGTGGCCGGTGGTCGTCGTGTAATTGACGGTGGTGCTGCCGGACGTCCATTGGTAATGCATGATCGCCGCTTTCTCCGCGACCAGCGACGCGGCTATCCCGGACGTCGCACTCGTCGAATAGGTGGTGAGATCGGTGTAGGGCTGATTGGCGGATGGCGTCTGCGGCGCCGACGCCGCTTGCGCTTGATTGGCGACCTGCGCCATGCCGCTTGGTACCGTCGACGCCGACGAACCTCCGTCGCTGCCGCCGCATCCGGCGAGCATAACGATTCCGAGTGTCAGCGCGCTTAGCGCGGCGAGCCGGCCATGACGACGGACGCGACCATCGTCGGTACTCCTTCTGTCTGGTTTCATCTCGTTCCCTGGTGAGTGATACCGCTACACAAAGGCCGCTTTTCGCCGGTCGCGCGCATTGGAGATCGAATAACCCGCACACCGCACTCGATGGCACGCAGCGGTTGCATGGACAGCTTTTCGCAGTGCATTAATTCAAAATACTTTCATTAATATTTCCATTCGCTTTCTGAAATTACTAATTGAATGGATAAAGGGATTCCCTGTCGATTTATCTCGACATTTCAAGAGAAATTTAAAATTGAATCTTTCCGATGCTTACAGCAAGAGTGAAAATAGGATGCGAAATGCGGTTTTGTCAAGGATCAAGCGGCAATTATGCGATTCAGAATAAAGTCGGATCTTGTGGGGGAGTAGCGCTTTGAGATCGAGCGCTGGCGCGGTCGCCGCCGCATGGGGGGCAGAAAAACGCTGGTGGATTTATCCGAATTGCATTGAATGGCGACGAGGAACTGCGGATTTTCGTGGCTATGTCGTCGGAATTAATTGCGTTTGATAAATTAACTTAATGGTAAATTTAACCGGTGAAAATGCGTCCTCAATAGAATTAAAAAGGAGCGGGCTGGGGAATTTCCGTCCGGGCGGCGTCGATCGCTTCGGCGAGGGGGGCGGCGGAACGCCCGTCACGCTCGTGGCCGAATTCGGTACCACGTAACAATCACTGCCAGCAAGAACGCGACATAGGCGACTACGAACACCCAGCCCGGAAAGTCGTAATACAGCCAGGCGCTGACCCAGCGCTGTATGAACCCTTGCGGACCGACCGTTCCCGTGCGCAGACGATCCTCCAGAACGGTTAACGGGCACGGCACATTGAGCACCGCAAGGGTCGCCACGATACCGATGGCGAGAACATGTACCGTCCGGAATGTGCGATTGCGCGCCCACGGGAGTCCCAAACCGTGGGCGATCCAGATGGCGAACAGTCCGCCGACGATAAACACCACGATCAGCGCGTGCAGCACGAGAACAATATTGGCGAGCCAGATCATTCCGCTTCCATTGGGACTAGCCGCACGACACTCGCTTGACGATGCCGCAAGGACTCACTGCCCATTGCCATACAGATCGAGCAGCATCAACGTTACGCCATTGGTCCACCCGAAGCCGTCCTGCAGCGGATACTCGCCACCCCCGCCGCCGCCTTCGCCCGCGCCTTCCACGACGTACTTCTCGACGAGCTTGTGCTGCGTGTTGTAGACGTTCTCGACGTCCGCGAGAAAGCGCGTGCCGATCGGTTGCGCGAGGTCGGCGCGTCCGTAGCGCTTGAGGCCCTGAATCGCGATCCAGTGCAACGGCGCCCAGCCGTTCGGCGCGTCCCATTGCTGCGTGGTGTTATAGGTCGACGTCGTGAGGCCGCCCTGCTTGAGCAGCACATTCTGCACGGTCTGGGCGGTCTTCCACGCGCGATCGGGCCACGCCACGCCGGCCATCAGCGGATACAGCATCGCCGGTGTCTGGTTGTCGCGCGACTTGCCGAGTTGCCAGTCGTAGTCGCCGTAGTAGCCGTTGCGATTCCACAGATAGCGGTTGATGCCTTCCGCGCGCCGCGCCGCGTAGCCGATGAACTGCGCGACGCAACGGAAGTCGCGTGTCTCCGAGCAGCCGCGCGCGATTGTCGTCTCCAGATGGAACAACAGGCTGTTCAGATCGACCGGGATGATCGATGTCGTGCGCACCGTTGCGAGCGTCTGGTTGTCGCCGAACCAGCGTGAGCTGAAATCCCAGCCGCTTTCGGCGGTCGCGCGCAGATCGCGGTAGACCTGGTTGGCCGGCCGGCCGCTCGCCTGCGCGGTCTGCACGTCCTCGAGGTACGACTCGTCGCGCGGCGTGTCCAGATCGTCCCAGTAGCGGTTGAGCACGGTGCCATCGTTGAGCACGACCACATTGTGCGTAGCGCCGCCGCGCGGCGTGCTGGACGAGCCTTGCATCCAGTACGCGTACTCCTTGCGCAGCACGGGCAGGTACTTCTGATAAACCTTGTTGCCTTCCTTTTGCGCCGCGAGCTCCACCATATACGAGTAGAACGGCGGCTGCGAGCGGCTCAGATAGTACGTGCGATTGCCGTTCGGTATGTGGCCGAACGTGTCGATCATGTACGCGAAGTTGTCGAGCATATCGTCGACGAGATCTTCACGTCCGGACTCCTGCAGCCCAAGCATCGTGAAATAGGTATCCCAGTAGTAGCCTTCGCGAAAGCGGCCGCCCGGCACGACGTATGGTTTGGGCAGCGGGATCAGCGAGCTGTAGTCGGGCGCGCTCGTCGTCGTGCGCGTGAGGCCGTCCCAGAGCCAGTCGATGTGCTCGCGCAGACTCTGGTTCGGCGGCGGCGTGATGCTCTGATCGGGCGGCGGCGTGAAGTACTGGCTGACGAATTTCTGCAGCGAAAAGCCGGGCTGGTTCTTCTGCGTTTCGTATAGCTGGACGATCGCGACGGGATTGCCATTCGGCGTCGCGTCGACAAACGTCTTCTGGTCGGCGAAGATCTGCGCGGTTTGCACGGCGACGAACAGATCGCCGTACAGAATGTCTGGCGCCGGCGGCAGCGTGGCGCCCACCTGGGTATCGGCCAGACAGCTCGCGGATGAGAAGACGAGCGAGGCGATGCAGGCGACGCCGAGCGTGATCGGCGAACGCCGCGGCACGAAGTACTTACTTGAGCTGGGGAAGAGATGGGCGGTTGATGCGTTGCGGCTGCGAGACAGTGATTGAATGCTCATGATGCCTCCAAGGTTGTGGGCATTTCACTGGTCTCATCGCGTGCCATTCGCGGTCGTCTCCCGGCGACATGCGAGTCCGACACGAGGTGGCCGGATCAATGGCTCCGAAAGCATCGCACGCTTTCGAAGCATCAGGCAACTGCGGCGCAGCAGAGCGTGCATGCATTCAGCACGAAGAATGAAACGTGATGAACGAGGGAGAAGGTGCGCGTAATGGCGTATCCGCGCTTGCTTCGTGATTCGAAGCAATGGAAGCGTTGATCGCGAGCGATTGCGCGGCAGAAACCGCTCAGCGAGCAAGCGGCGTACCCGCGTCGACCATTCGGCAGGTCGGCGCGGGTACGCGAGAACAACGAGAAAATTACTGCGCGATAGGCTGAGTCACGTCCGTGCCGAACCAGTGCATCGAGATCTTCTTGAGCGTGCCGTCCTGCTTCATTTGGGTCAGCGCGTCGTCGAGTGCTTTCGCGAACTTCGGATTGTCCTTGCGGAACGGGATGCCCATTTCCTGCTCGGCGCCTTTCAGCACCGCGCCCGTACGCAACGGCAACTGCGAGTTCTTGATGATGTACGGCAGCATCAGCCGGTCGTCGATCGTCGCATCGATACGCCTGGCGGCGAGATCGCGCAGTTTCTCGGGCGCACCCGGATAAGTTTGCACGTTGATGCCAGGTACCGCTCGGGCCATCTGGTCGTAGTTGGTGCCGAGCGTCACGCCGATCTTCTTGTCGCCCTTGAATTCGTCGAGAGATTTGAACTCACGCTTGTCGTCCGCCCGTTGGATCAGCTGCGCGGCCGAGTACGTGTACGGCTGGCTGAAATCAAGAACCTGTTTGCGTTGCGGGGTAATGGTGACCTGATTGATGATCACGTCGAATTTGCCGCTCTGCAGCGCCGCGATAATGCCGCTCCACTCGGTCGGAATGAATACCGGCTTTACGCCGAGTTTCGCCGCCACGGCTTTCGCGACATCGACGTCGAAGCCTTCGAGCTCGCCGTCCTTGTTGCGCGAGTCGAACGGCGGATAGGTGCCTTCGAGACCGATCTTCAGGACTCCGGCCTGTTTGACCGAGTCGAGGAGATCTTCGGCATGAGCCGCGACCGCGGTAAAGCTAAGAGCCGAGAGCGCCAACGCGTTTATAAGCAGCTTCGAAAGTTTCATTGAGTGTCTCCTCTGTACTTGAGTATCAGGCTGCACAACGCAACGATTTCACCATCGTGTCGGCAACCCGGCAGTGTCGCTTCGTGGAACAAGCCGGGTTGCGCGCGTCATCCTAGCACTTCAAAAGTCGCCTGTTTGATCTTTGTTCGGAAGCGGCCGCGCGCGGATGAAACTCCGGCTTCGAAAAATCGCAGCGGCGCGATCTCGTGGTGGATAGACTGAATGCGATCGATGGACTCTATTGTCCTCATCCGACCGGCGCCTTCTATGTCTATCCGTCATGCGCGGATGTGATCGGGCGGCGTACGCCCGACGGACGCGTGATCCATGGCGCGCCACCCCTACGCTCTCACCACAGTCACCCCAGCCGCTTCGATCGGCTTCGTCAATTCCGCGCGGGTCTTCTTCTCGACCACGATGGTCTGCGCGAGTTTGATCTCGCCGATCACGAACCGCGATGCGGCGTTCAGTTTCGACGATGACGCGAGCACGACCGTTTCCGCCGCCCGCGCGGCGAGCGCGCGCTTGATCGCGGCTTCCTCGAAGTCACCGGTGCTCAGCCCAGCGCTGGGATGCACGCCGGTCACCCCCATGAAGTACAGGTCGGCATGGATGCGCGAAATGCCTTCCATCGCCGCGGCGCCGACGGCCACGATCGAATGTTTGTAAAGCCGGCCGCCAATCAGGATCACCTCGACACAAGGATGCGCGGCAAGCGCCGTGGCGACGCTCGGACTATGCGTGACGATGGTCGCGTGCAAATCGGACGGCAGCGCCTGGACCAATAGCGCCGACGTGGTGCCGCCGTCGACGATCACGGTTTGCCCTGGCGCGATCAGTTCGACCGCTCGCCGAGCGATGCGCCGCTTGGCGATCGTCTCGATGTCCTGACGCTGCTCGAATGACGCGAGCGCCACCGACGCGGGCAACGCGCCGCCGTGGACGCGCTGCAAGCGCCCCTGCGCGGCCAGTTCGCGTAGGTCGCGGCGGATCGTGTCTTCCGACACGCCAAACGCCGCGCTCAGCTCGCCTGCCAGGACCTGCCCGTTGCGCGCGAGTTCGTCGAGGATCGCTTTCTTGCGTTGGGTCGTCAACATTGCTTTGCATGAAATATCTTGAAACTGCACGAAGTTGCACGATACCATGAATCATTGTCCATGGTCGACAGGAGGCGCCATGACCGCAACGAAAGACCGGGTTCGCATCGTCGGAACGACCTTGCTATCCGACGACTGGTACACGCTGAAGAAGGTGACGTTCGACTTCCTGCGTCGCGATGGCACATGGCAGCGGCAGAACCGCGAGACCTACGATCGCGGCAACGGCGCGACGATCCTGCTGCACAGTCCGCGCACCGGCAACGTGATACTCACGCGACAATTCCGCATGCCCGCGTTCGTGAACGGTCACGACGGCATGATGATCGAAGCGCCGGGCGGGTTGCTCGACAACGCTTCGCCGGAAGAACGCATCCGGCTCGAAGTCGAGGAGGAAACGGGGTATCGCGTGGGTCAGGTCCACAAGATTTTCGAGGCCTACATGAGCCCGGGATCCGTAACCGAAAAGCTCTACTTCTATGTCGGCGAGTACGACGCGTCGATGCGGGTCAACGACGGCGGCGGCGTCGAGGATGAAGGGGAAGATCTCGAGGTGATCGAAATGCCGTTGCAAGCCGCGTTGCAAGCGGTAGACGCAGGGGAAATCGTCGACGGCAAGACGATCATGCTGTTGCAGTACGTCGCCTTGCGTGGGTTTGCGTCAGCGCGCGCAGCCTAGTTGCGTCGCGAGTTCGTGCAGATCGTCGACGATGAAGTCCCACGCCTCGTCCGCCTTCAGATCGCTCGCCTGTTGAGGGCCATGCTCGGTGGGCCGCACGACGAACGCGGTGCTCAAGCCGACGCGCCGGGCAGCGGCGAGATCGTTGTTATGCGCGGCCACGAGGCATAATTCGCGTCGCGCAATGCCGAGAATTTCCGCCGTTTCGCTATAGACCAGCGGCGAGGGTTTATAAGCGCGGACGACTTCGGCACCGAGAATGGCATCCCAAGGCAGACCGGCACGCTTCGCCATGTCCACCATCAGGCGAATGTTGCCGTTGGATAGCGGTGCGATGATGAAGCGCGCCTTCAGGCGCCGCAATGCGTCGACGGCATCGGGCCAGGGGTCCAGCCGATGCCAGGCCAGGTTCAACTCATCGATTTCCGGTTCGGGAACGTTGGCGATGCCGAAACGCGCCAGCACTTTGACGAGGTTTTCACGGTGCAGCACGTCGAGACGCACATACGGTCTGCGTCCGCTACGCACTTCTTCCATCGCGGGCGAATACTCGCGTCGCCATGCGTCCGCGAAGTCGGATGCGTCGAGATTCGGCGCGTGCCGCTGCAGAAACGGTTGCGCTTCGCGCGCGACGCCGCTTCGCCAGTCAACCACGGTTCCGAAGACATCGAACACGAAAGCTTTGATGGCGGTTTGATGTGTCGAGTCGATGCCCATGACCTTCCTTTGTGGCTCTGACAGGAACCACCCATCTTAGATGCGTGTCAGGAACTTCGCGCCAGACCTGGTAGGCAGTATGACTTCCTGCGGGACAGAGGCTGGCCTGCCGCAACGGAATCAAACGCGGGTTAGCATTGCTGTCAGAGCCGCACGGTGCGGACGTGCCGCACCCGGCGATTTCCGACGCGGAGGCCAGCATGGAGCACGATAGCACTCTTTACGTGGGTCTTGATGTTCATAAGGATTCGATCACGGTCGCCTATGCCATTGGTTCGGGCGAGGTTGAACTGCTCGGCAAGATCGGTACTACGCAGGCCGACGTGGAACGGTTGTGCAAGAGACTGCAATCTAAAGCGCGATGCGTCAGCATCGTCTACGAAGCCGGTCCGTGCGGATATGGGCTTTACCGGCAGCTTGTCCAGAAAGAATTCCAGTGCATGGTCTGCGCGCCCTCGCTGATTCCCCGCAAGCCAGGTGAGCACATCAAGACTGACAGACGTGATGCCGTCAAGCTCGTCCGATCGCTGCGTGCCGGCGACCTGTCGGCCGTATACGTCCCCAGCATCGACGATGAAGCATTCCGGGATCTGGCCCGCGCATGGGTGATTGCCAAGGACGACCTCAAGCGTGCACGGCAACGGGTAAAAGCCTTTCTGCTGTCGCACGGCGTGCGCTACACCGGCTCTGCCGACTGGGGGCCGGCGCACCGACGCTGGCTGAGCGCATACAGCTTCGACAGTGCGTGGCAGCAGTTTGCGTTTGAAGAGCTACGTCGCGCGATCGAAGACCGGCTCGCCCAATGTGACCGGCTGGAGTCCGCGCTGCGTGAGGCAGTCGTCAACTGGCGCTTCTATCCCGCCGTCCTGGGCCTGCAGGCAATGCGCGGTGTCCAGTTCACCACGGCAGTGGGCATGCTCGCCGAGCTGGGCGATCTCTCACGCTTCGTGCACCCACGCCAGTTGATGGCGTGGCTCGGGGTGACGCCGTCCGAGCACTCATCGGGCGGCAAGCGTCGTCAGGGCAGCATCACTAAAAGCGGCAACAGTTATGCAAGAAAGCTGCTAGTTGAAGCTGCATGGAGCTATCGCCACCCTGCGCGTGTGAGCCCCGATATTCAGCGTCGTCACGAAGGTCTGCCTAAACCGATTGTAGATCGAGCCTGGGACGCACAGGTGCGCTTGTGCCGACGCTATCGCAAACTCGTCGCGCGCGGCAAGCAGAAGAATATCGCCGTAGTCGCAGTTGCCCGTGAACTCAGCGGATTCATCTGGGACATCTGCCGGCTCTCCTTGTCGCTGGCCATACCGCGCGAGACACAGATGCCATGATGTACAGCAATGCCCTGCGTCTGCATCCACCGTAACGACACGTGCAGGAGTTTCCTGAAGGCGGCGTAGCCCGGCACACGAGTAACCCGCGACCAGGGTAGGCAACGGATCTCATCCGAATTGCGGTGGTAGGTAGCGGAAGGCTCATTGGGCGGACATCTGTAATGCGGTAGCCAATCCGCGGATATCAGCTTGATCCACCGTCGAGATTTACTGCTACGTCGCCCTCAGGAAATTCAAACATCGAAAACACAGAACCGATCATATTGACACGAGAAGTCATATCATCCTGGCGGCATGAAAAAACGCAGGCCCTACCCAACGGATGTATTGGATGAAAAGTGGTATTTCGCTGCTCCGTATCTGACCTTGATGAGCAAAGACGCCCCGCAGCGCCGCTACGAATTGCGCGAGATTGAATCTCTGCGGCTGCCTCTCCCCGCCTTCTGACGATCATTCGAGGGTCGGCGACTTCGTGATTCGGACCGCGGGCGCCGGTACGAGATATCGCCCCCCCGGCACGGCGGCGGCGATATGCAACGCACCGGTTTCGATACGGTCCAGCAAGCCGCGCAGTTTCAGGGCACGCTTTTCGACGCCATGCCACGACATCATTGCAAAGAGAAGTGTGAGGGCGAGGGAAATCGGAAAATGAACGTACCAGGTGAGGGCGGCCGGGGCAAGCATCGCGGCCACAGTTTGCTGTATCGGGAAACCGTAAAGAAAGATGCCGTATGAGTAGTCACCGCTTGCGACAAAGCGGTGGCGTCTTGGTTGCGTGAGTCCGAGAAAGACGGTCAGATAGGCGGCGGGCAGCGCCGCGAAGTAATCCGCGCCGCGAACGGATAGGCAAATCACTGCGACGAGGCCAGATAGCACACAGAGCCATGAACTCCAGACGATCCGGTTGCGGAACTGGTACGCGCAAACGCCATAGAAGAAACAGAGAACGAGCATCGGTCCGTGTACGGTCATACCAGCCGAACCGGAACGGTGCGCAAGCGCAACGAGTAAGACGTTCGCACCAATTGATGCGGCGAGTAAAAGATGCGGTCGTTGTGCCATGCCGGCATACGACGCAATAGTCAATGCGACGTAACAGGCTAGTTCGAACGGTAACGTCCACAATTGCTGATTGATTGCATCCGGCCAAGGATCGTTGGCGAACATACCTGGCAACGCGAAATGGACGTCTCCGAGAATGTTCAGGAAGTACGCCCGGAACTCGGGATCAGTGAAATATTGATGAAGTGGAAGCGTGGTAAAGAACGGCCCGATCAGCAATGCGGCGATCAGCGTGTCGACCGCCAATGCGGGTAGCAGCCGCAGTACCCGCAGCCCGCAGAAGGAAACGATCGTGCGGCAACGTTCGAAGCTGCCGGCAACCAGGAAACCGCTCAGAGCGAAGAACATTGGCAAGATTAGCGCGAGCGGTGCTCGTGCAGGCCCGGACCATACCGCTTGAGTGAACTTGTGACCATAACAGACGTTAATGGTGTGGCTCGCGACCACGAGGACGGCGAGCACGAGACGCATGTAGTCGAAACCCGATGGCCTGTTTTTCGCATCGGCAAGCCGCGATCCGAGTGTCGTTGCGAGTGGGGACATCACTCCGTCCTCCGTGGGGATGGGTCTTGTACAGCGGTGGCGGGTAGCCTGACGGTGAATGGCATCAGCAGATAATCAACCAGACCGTCAGGCTCATCAGTGTAGTCAAGACCGACCTCGGGCCATTCGCCTTTCTTCGGGAAGTGTGCGGTCCCAAACAATACGTCCCATAAGGTCACGACTGCAGCGAAATTTCGGTTGTAATGGCGCAACTCGACTGAATGATGAATTCGATGAAATCGATTGTCTGGGAACAGATAGGAAATCGGGCCAAAGCTGATGCGTGTATCGGCGTGCTCGAAGGTGCCCTGAATGAGTATCACCATGCCAATCAACGACCATAGGAATGGAGGATGGAAGTCGATCAGTAGTGCCATTGGAAGCGTGACAACGAGGGGACGGAGCAACTCCTCGGATACATGCATATTGCAGTTCCACACATTCATCTCGCGAATCGAATGGTGGACCTGGTGGAACCGCCATAAGAAACCGAACGTATGCTGCGCGCGATGGAACCAGTAGTACAGCAAATCACCAATCAGTATCGCCCCAGCGATAGCAAGGGCGATGCTGGTGGCGCGCCAGACTGGCCGCGGCGAATCCAATACGCCGTCAAGCGATATCGAGAAAAGCGGTCGGATATGCAGTGCGACGATCACAGAATGATAAAGTTCGAAGAAAAGCCCACCTATAAACAAATAACAAATGTGAAACAGAATACCGCGCGCGCGTGATGCAAACGACACCTTGCCATACGGCAGCATTATCTCGACGGCGACGCAGAGAATAGAGGCAACACCTACGCGCTCTCCCGCACGCAAGGTATGAGCAACATAAATCAACACATCGAACGTTTGCATCTTTTTCCCCGATTCGAGATGTGGAGGTCTTCGAATGCTGTGCTGCACAACGCTGCCATGAGGATGAGGATAGTGGGACACGGGTGCTCTCGGGGGCGCATCACACCGTCAGTTTCGGCCATCATTCAGCGGGTATTGCCTATATGTAATACGAATTATGTTTTATGGCCGTACGTAAACGGCGGTTTCAAGGTCGAAGCGCAACGGCGGGGTTAATGTTTAGAGCCTTGAGGTTGAACTGCTGAAGCAAGTGTTGGGGCAAAGACCTCGAATGGCGAATGGAAGGCGCGTTTGATCGTTTCGTGACGGTCTACGCGGCGAAATATCCGAAGGCAACGGAAACGTTGAAGAAGGACCGGGAAAGCCTGCTGGCGTTTTACGACTTCCCGGCTGAGCACTGGCAGCATTTGCGGACCACGAATGCGATTGAGTCGACGTTCGCGACGGTGCGACACCGTACGACGCGCACGCGCAACTGTGTGTCGCGACCCACCTTCCTTGGTCTGGCATTCAAGCTGATCGAGGAAGCCGAGAAAGCCTGGCGCCGCGTGAAAAGATCAAGCTGTTGCTGGAAGGCATTGCCTTCAGGGATGGCGAACCGGTGAAAGACGATCAACCGGTTCAGCAGAAACTCGCCGCCTGAAGTCCCTGCTCATCAAGTTGCCTATACACCATGCATGGACGCCCCCGGCTTGCCAAGTTCTCATTTGCAACGGATTGAAGGTAACGATTGCAGCCATGCATCCGGACTTCAATGGCCGGCGTAGGCCGGCGGTCCCTGATGCGTTGCAATCATCGATCATCTAAAAAGGACGGGGACGCTATGGCGACCGGGGACGCTTCGACCGCAACGCAGTCCGTATGGGGCGATGCATCTGCTAAACGAGTGTCAACCGTCTACGGGTTTTGCCTGGTCTCGTGCATGTCGATTCCCGCAACGCGGGCGCGTCGTGACAGTATGTCCAGCCCCTCCAGTTAAAGGCACACTCATCATGGCTACCGGAACCGTCAAATTCCACCGTGTTTTGCGCACGACGCCCGAGCATATCTATCGCGCATTCCTCGAACCCGCCGCGATGGCGAAATGGCTACCGCCGTATGGCTTCACCTGCGACGTGCATCAGATGGATGCGCGCGTCGGCGGCACTTACAGGATGTCGTTTCGTAACTTCGGCTCGGGCAAGGGGCACTCGTTCGGCGGCGAGTACATCGAACTGGTGCCGTTCGAAAAGATCCGCTATTCGGACCATTTCGACGACCCGAATCTGCCCGGTCAGATGCACACGACCGTTTCGTTGCGGCAGGTGTCGTGCGGGACCGAACTGAACATCGTGCAGGAAGGCATCCCCGAGATGATTCCGGTCGAGATGTGTTACCTCGGCTGGCAGGAGTCGCTCGCGCAACTGGCGAAGCTGGTCGAGCCGGAGATTGCAGACTGACATTCAATAACAGCCGCTTGCTCCGCCATCGAGCAAGTGACCCGAGGGCACTTATTCTCCCCGCCAAACGACCGTCCAGCGTTCAACCGCTTCGCGACGGATTGAATGCTATTCCCCGAGGTTTTCCGATTGGGCGCCGCCGAATCTCCGTTGCGGCGAGGCGTTCTCATC
Source organism: Paraburkholderia sp. MM5482-R2 (assembly GCF_050436125.1). Classification (NCBI taxonomy): domain Bacteria; kingdom Pseudomonadati; phylum Pseudomonadota; class Betaproteobacteria; order Burkholderiales; family Burkholderiaceae; genus Paraburkholderia; species Paraburkholderia sp. MM5482-R2. The sequence continues at coordinate 674,142 of NZ_JBNDLP010000004.1, forward strand.
GTTGGCATTGTTTAAGCTTGAATTAAGCCACGCTACGTACTCTTCGGACCGAAGCATGAGACGACAACGGCCCGACGGGGCGCATTCTTTCCGTCGAGGTATGAGCGCGACAACTCGGGGCATTCCCAGACAGAAAGAGGTTGAGATGATGTACTTGATTACCGACCTGAAAATGGTCGAAAGCTACGGTCGCATCAAAGCTGACAGCGGCGATGATGCGCTGCATGAGTTTGCGGTCAGCGAGGGCTTCCTCGACCTGATGGAGTTCGCCTCCGCCCGACCCGCGTTCGCCAACGACTTGCTCGCTGTTCAACTGCAATAAGGCGACTGACGTGGCCATGACTTTGGGGCAGGCGCTGGTGCACGCTGAGCAGCCGGAAGTCTACGGTGTGATTTCCAGGGCGTCGCAGGCGCTCATCCGGCTGATGCAGGAATACCGAGCCGTAGTCGGTGTGGAACAATACGAGCAGGTCGCAAATATTCGTCGCTTTTAAACCTATGCTTTTCTACGGGCATCGACTGGCCGGACGTCGTGCGAAATCGCTCCAACTGACGAATGGACCCGTTCACTCAACCATGCGCACGATGCGCTGACCTTTACGGCATCGCGCGCTGAATCTCCGCACCGGGACTCGAGCTCGATACCCATCGAGCCGCTAAAAGATGAAACCGGTATTCACGAACTTCGAGTGATGATTCGTGACCATCGTATCGAGCAGCGTCTTGTTCAGGTCGGTCTCCTTGGCCGCGACCATGGAGCGAATCGAGAACGCGCGCAACGCATCGGTGACCGATAGCGTACCTTCCGCAGAATCCTTGCGGCCGGCAAACGGAAAGACGTCTGGGCCTCGCTGGCACTGGCTGTTGAGATTGACGCGGCACACCTGATTGACGAGCGGGTCGACCAGGGAGCCAATTTGGGCAGCGTCGGTGCCGAAAATGCTGACCTGCTGACCGTGGTCCGAAGTGATGACATACTCGAGTGGTGTATCGATGTCATCGAACGGCACGACTGGGATGATCGGTCCGAACTGCTCCTCACGATAGAGCATCATCCCTTCCTTCACGGGGTACACCACGGCCGGATAGAAAAGAGTTTTGCAGAACACGCCGCCACCTTCGTTCACGACCGCCGCGCCTTTCGCTTTCGCATCGTCAATTGCCTGAGTCATGTAGGCCGTGCGATGCATCCCCGGCAGCGGTGTAATGGACACACCCTGTTCCCACGGCATGCCGACCTTGAGATTTTTGAGCGCTGCGTTAAAGCGCTGAAGAAACGTATCGGCGATCGAGCGGTGCACCATCAATATCTTGAGCGCTGTGCACCGTTGACCATTGAACGACAACGTACCGAGCAGACATTCCTTCACGGCGAGGTCTATGTCGGCGTCAGCCAACACAATCGCGGCGTTTTTGGCGTCAAGGCCGAGAACGGCGCGTAGCCGATGCGACTTTGGGTGCTGTTTTTTCAGGTGGTCTGCAACCTTGCTTGAGCCGATGAGGGCAAGCACGTCGATCTTTCCTGAGGCGAGCATGTGTGGCACCACCACCGCACCCGGTGCATAAATCGTGTTGACGACGCCTTTCGGGAAAGCAGAGCGGAAAGCCTCGAGCAGTGGAAAGAACAGCAGCGTGCCATATTGGGGCGGCTTGAACACGACGGTGTTGCCCATCAGCAATGCGGGAATGAGCGTCGCGAACGTTTCGTTCAGCGGATAGTTGTAAGGCCCCATGCACAGCACGACGCCCAGCGGGGTGCGGCGAATCTGGCCGATGGTTCCCTCGGCGATGACAAAGCGCGAGTTGCTATTGTCTAGCTCCTTGAGCGCCGAGATAGTGTCTTGCATATAGCTGATGGTGCGGTCGAACTCCTTCTGCGAATCGGCAAGGCTCTTGCCGATTTCCCACATGATCAGATTCACAATCTCATGGCGCCTGGCCGCCATGAGACGAATGAAGTCTTGCATGCAGCCGATGCGCTGCGCGACTGTCATCGTTGGCCACTCACCGCGGCCGTGATCGTAGGCTCGCACGGCCGCGTTCAGCGCGGCATCGCTCTCGACCTCGCCCATGACCGGATAACTGCCAATGACGACCTGTTCAGCGTCGCCGGAGGCTTGTCGCACGCAGACTGGCGACTGCACGTTCTTGCAGGCGCCATCCCATGCTTTCAGTTCTCCATCGACGAGCGAGACGCGCTGATGAATCGGCTCCGCGAGGCGGGCGGAATCGGGAATATCGTCGGTGACTGGAAACAACTGCCAGAGGTTCTCGAAGTCAATATTTGCCACGTTTCGCTCCTATGTTCGTGCAGTACGCGGTGGTCCGCCAGGAGTTGGGGATTGCTCGAACGCAATCAATGCGACCGTGCCTACCCGCTGGTGACGTAACGGTACCTGTCGGACCGATCATTGGGTCGTGCGCAAGCGACTGTGCCGGTGTTTGGTGGCTGTGCTTCGCGGCGGGCGCAAGACACAGAGAGAAGCATACCTAATGGCAGAGAACAGAGTTGAAGACGAACCGTGTTCAACACCTGATGAACGGTGAAGTCGGTTCCGACAGTGATATCACGTGGCGCGGCACCGCCGAGCTTGCGGGCGAGCCTAGTCAGCAGCTGCGGAAATGTCCTCGTAACCGGATTCGATTAGATTCGTCATCGTGGTCTGCAGTTCGACCAACGGCGTAGCGGTCACTGCGGTCGCTACCCCGTCGGATTTCGGAAGCAGTCCGGCGAATGCCGCCATTCCCGTCCCGCATGCTGTTAGGAGTATGGTGGCAGCAAGTACGGCTGCACTGCCGCGCAGCGCTTGCTTGGGAGCGAAGTCCGCAAAACATCGCATCATGGCTATCTCCGGTTGACGCAGTTTCTGGATGCAAAGACCGTGCCGACGGAGGGGCTGTCAGGCAAGCGTGCCGCTAACGGGCTGCGTAGGCGTTGAATGCTCGCGTGACAGTGGCGACATGGACTCGGTGGTGGGACTCACCCTACACTTTGACCGGGCAGCGACGGTCCGAAACCAACACTTCGCTGCGGAGAATTGCGCCCGCGTGTTCCTGAACATTGCCCGGCAAGCGTTCAGGGATTGTCCTGTGCCGCTCGCTTGACCAACCGTATGTGCGAGGCAGCGAGGAACCCGGCGATAGTTCACTTGTTGCGAAGTCCACGTGACACTTCTGCGGCGTACGCACCGATATACTGTTTCCTCCTACCGAACAGCTGTACTAACATCGAGTAACGGTTCGAGCATTGACGACCGGGCGGGGCTGGGGAGCGAGTGTGTTTTCCCCTTGGAGAGCCAGGATGAAAGAAAACTCATCTCGTGAAATCGTCGAACTGCTGACAAAAGTGGTCGGGCGCAGCGCCACGCATGTACCCAGGGGGCAGGGCCGCCGCAGTGCCTCAAAAGCGATCGACCGGCTTGAAGAGATCAAACGGAACGCCGCGTTTGCTCGCCAATACGAATCAGCACCGGAACCACTACGCGAATTGGTGATGAGGCGGGCCGTAGAAGTCCACGACCTGGCGATTGCACGAGATTACGCGAGCGCCCTCAATGCCCTCAGTGCGGTTGTCGATTTCCTCTATCAACATCTTGTAGACGACTCCGGCTCAGCAACGCCGCCGAGCAAACTGGCAAGCATCGATTTGAATGCGGTTCACCGGGCTCTTCAATTCGGAGGTCTTCCGGGACAGTCGCAACAGGACCCAGATGACGACAACCCACCGCCAGTGCGTCGCTGAACTTGCCAAGGGATAATCTCCGATGCTCTCGGGCCTATCGAAACTGCTGGACAAAGCATTTATCCTCGGCTTCTTTTTGCCGGCCCTGCTTGGCTTTACAGGCTTTCTCGCGGCAAACGCCGATATCCCGGCATTTTGCGATTTGCTACACAAAGCGACCTCGGACAGCGACAAGGTTGGAAGCCTGTTCTCTTTCCTCATCATCGTATGGGTCCTATCGCTGATCCTGTTGGTATTGAACAACTGGTTTTATCAGGTTCTCGAAGGATACAAATGGCCATTCAATCGCGAGGCCTGGAAGCGCGATGAGCGAAATCGCCGCAATCGTCAGCTGGACCTCATAGAACGCCTCCGTACGGAACTCGCTACAGAGAACAGTACAATCGAGCGGCTTAAAGCCTCAAAGGAATCGTTGGAATACAGAAAGGCTGAATCGAACCGAGCCACCGTAAGGGCGAGGCTGTACCGCAACCAGGAGCGGAACGCCCGTGATTTCCCCCGGCATGAAAATCTCGTTCTTCCTACGGCCTTTGGGAACACGTTGCGTGCATTCGAGGGTTACTCGAGCGAAGTCTATAAGGTTGACAGCATATTCGTATGGCCGCGTCTTCTTGCAGTCATCCCAAAGGACTATCAGGCAATCATTGCGGATTCGAGAGCTCCAGTTGACTTTCTGGTCGGACTCGTCGTTCTGGGTACCTTTACGTCCATCTTTACCTTGGTGCGAGCGATTGACATCTGGCTTGCGGACGGACTGTCCGGTAATTACCTGTTGGCGGATCTTTTTCAGAACGCTGCGATTGCGGCCGCCATTGCGGCAATTGCGTATCGGCTTGCGATTCTTGAGGCAAGAAGCTGGGGCGACGTTGTCAAATCAGCGTTTGACCTTTATCTGCCGGCACTCGCTGAGAAGTTAGGTTTTGTTCTCCCGACGTCCCAGGCCGCACAGCGGGAGTTCTGGGCGGCATGGAGCACGCAGTTCCGCTTCCATGCACCGGCAAATACCGCGTGGTGGACACGTATCAAGCCGGTGACGCCAGCAGCAACGACGAAGGCGGATTGGGAGGCGACAGACTCGGCAGGCGAAACCGACGAGGTGCGCGGAGGTTGACTGTCGAATTCGCGATTCGTGTCGAGCAGCGCTTCTGTTTGCGGACTGACAGCGACCAGAGGCAATTGCGCTGCGTCTTATCCGACCTGCAGTTACGTGCATCATGACGCCACAGTTCGATACCGATTTACGGACCAGACTGGTCAGGGTATATGGTCACGTGCAGGGGGTGGGTTACCGGCAGGCTTGCATCAACGAGGCCACGGCTCGAGGCATCACGGGTTGGGTGCGCAACCGGATGGACGGTTCGGTCGAGGCTGTGTTGCAAGGACACGCTGAAGAACTCGAGCGAATCTGCGATTGGCTGGTTGACGGTGCGCATGCAGCTCTGGTGGACCGTCTGGAAGTCCAGGAACTATCGCCACCAGTAGCCAGGTTCGATGAATTCAAGCTCGCCGCGACGGTCTAGTTGAGTTGAGTTGAGTCAACCCGCTCGCCCTAAGGCTTGAGTGCGGAAGCCAGAACGCAGCTCATCGGAAGCCGCAGGTCCCCAGTATCGCTGCGATACGCCTGCGCCTCGTGTGCGACGGCCCGTTCAATAGACGCGAGCGCGGCCGGCGTCTGCGCGTGTAGCAACGCGGAAACCCGCACGCCACCACGCAGGAGTGCATGAAAAGGTGTAGTGGGAGCACGAAGCACGAGCGTGAGGTCCAACTCCCGCACCTCCGGTTGGACGAACCCGGCATCGAGTAACAGGCGCTTCGATTCCTCCCAATCGCTGAATCGGAAGAAGGGTGGTCCCGGCGGGACGGGTACGTCGGTCGTCCCGTGCTCCTCGATCGCCTTCAACACCATGCCGAAGCCAACCGCCTTGTTCGGTGTCGCCCATACCGTGAAGGCGATTCTGCCGTTAGGTTGCAGTACACGAAACGCCTCCGCGAGTGCGCGCTCGGGGTGCGCAAAGTGCAACATTCCGAAGCTGATCCCCACCGCCGAAAAGCTTGCGTCGGGAAATGGCAAATCCTCCGCGTCGCCGACGCGGAACTCAAGTGCCGGAAAGACGCGTCTCGCCTTGTCGACCATCGCGACCGAGAAATCCACCCCGGCGACATCCGCGCCGCTGCGCGCGGCGGCCGCCGCGAGGTAGCCCGGGCCGCAGGCGACGTCGAGAAAACGGGCTCCGCGCCGAATGCAGAGGGTCTCGAGCATGGCCTGGTTCGACTGGGCGGTCAAATCACCAAAATACTCATGATAGGCCTGCGCGACCCGCTCCCAACCTTCGTGCTCGAAGGTACTGAAGTCGAGTTGTCCCATGCTTACCCCCACCGGTTTTACACGTTGGCAACCTTTAGCGCATGCCTATGTTCCTCGTAATCCGTATGTCTGGCTATCGGGGAAACAATCCAGGCGGCGACAGAGAAAGCGAACGAATGTGTGGTGCGACGCACAACCAACGTCGTCTAAAGCCGCCAGACTTTCGCGCGTCGGCGCTGGCTGACGCACCCCCACGAACCGATACGCCTGCTTTCTCTCTGGCGCTTCGCATTTCAGCGCCAGGTCGCGAAACGCATCACTTGCGTTAGACTGGCTCGAGCAACCGGGAGGAGACCTGGATGATACGCAAGACGCTTAATGCCTCGCAGCTTCAGCAGGAGGTCAGTCGGCGACTCCATCGACTGCAGGAAATCGTCGAGGATGGCGTGAAGATTCGCGTGCCGCGGCCGCAATTGCAAGAGGCTGACAAGACAGGCTGCAACTGGAATATGGCCCACTTCGGTAACGCTATCGGCTTCGAGCGCGACATCGAGGGCGTACTCAAGGCCATGCGTGCGGAATACAACCTCAGTACCGAAGTGAAGGACACCAACAACCCGTTCGGGGACTAGTCGCGAAAGTTACAACCAGCGCGGGTCGCGCGTGGACGCCACCGTCAGCCAGCGGTCCGGGCCCGATTCGCCGATTGCGCGCGAGATCCTGTCGCGGATCTGATCGAGCGGGCGGACGCCGGCGTGCTCCATCGCCTCGGGCAACACGATATGCACCTCGACGAACAGGCCGCGGCCGACGCGCGTCGCGTAGTGCGAGTGCTTGACGAAGCCGTAGTCGGCGGTCAGTTGTTGCATCAGGTCGCGCAGCCCGCGCTCCAGATCCGGCGGCGTGATCAGCAACACTTCCTTGACCGCGCCGATCACGGTTCCGATCGGCATCGGGATCAGGACGAGCGTCAGTAGTGCGAGCACGCCGGGGTCGATGTACGGTGTCAGGTGGCCGTGCCCGATTCGTTCGAGCAGCCATGCAATCGAAAACGCCAGCAACAGCGCCGCGCTGACGCACGCCGACATCAGCCAGTTCTTGATGTCGAGCCCTATCAGTTCGGAGTCGATCGCGCGATTCACGCGCCGCTCGCGCAAGAACATGAGGAAGGCGAACGTGGCAACCACCACTGCGTAGAAGACGCCCCAGCCGAACTCGGGCTCCATCGAGGAGCCCGCGTGCTTCATGGATAGAGGAGCCGGCTCAGGTCTGGTTGCCCCACAGATCGTCAATCGCGCGGATTGCTAGCAAGTATCCGTTTGCGCCAGCCCCGCAAATTACCGCGGTAGCCGCCACCGAAATCGTCGAGTGACGATATTCCTCCGAGCGTCGGTGAATGTTGGTGATATGCAATTCCACTACTGGTCGGCGGATGAGCTTGACTGCGTCGAGCACCGAAATCCGACCGAATGAAAAGCCGGCTGGATTGATGATCAGCGCGGCGTCCTGCAAGAATGCTTCCTGGATCCAGTCGATCAACTCGCTTTCGCTGTTCGTCTGTCGGAATACGCAGTCGAACTCGAGGGCGTCGGCCAGCGCGAGGCAGTTCTGTTCGATGTCCTTCAGCGTAGTACTGCCATAAAGATGAGGCTCCCGCGCGCCCAGCATGTTCAGGTTGGAGCCATTGAGGATGTAGAGTTTGCGAGTCATGGTGTCAGTGTGTAGAAGAGCGTTCCAGGGGCGTGTCTTTGGTTTCCCGAGATATTGCGATCATCAGGAAGGAGATCAGGTTCAGCGAGCCGCAGACCGCTACGATGGCCCAAGGGGAACCGTTAAAGGCATTGAGCAGCGCCACGGCGACGATTGGCATCGGGCCGCCGGTGAGCAGGTTGGCTCCCGAGTACGACAGTGCGGACCCCGTGTAGCGCGCATCGGTCGGAAACGACTCGGCGAACCACACCGGCTGGATGCCGCTCTGGAACTGTGTGAAGCCGAGGAAGGCGCCCATCACGGCCATCGTCATGGCGATCGAGTTCTGGTTGAGAATCGGAAAGTAGATCAGGCAGCAGATCAGCGTGCAGAACGAGCCGATCATCAGCGCACGTTTGCGTCCGATCCGATCGCTCAGATAACCGCCCGCCAGCGCTCCCGCGATGGCACAGACATTCGCAACCATCAGCAGCATGAAACCGGTCTGCTTGGGTACGCCGAGGTGTTTCGTCAGATAGCTGAGCGAGAAAACCACGATCAGATAAAACAGTGCGGCCGGGCCACAGAAGAACAGCGTCAGGCGAAGCGCGGTGCGCCAGTGATATTTGAAAACGGTGCCTAGCGGATTGGCAGCGCGTGTGGGCGAGCCAGTCTTCCTGAGCGCCTCGAAGGCCGGTGTCTCGCTAACCTTCCTGCGGATGTAGATACCCAGCAGCACCAGCACAAAGCTTGCGAGGAACGGGACTCGCCATCCCCAGGAGTCGAAGTCGTCCGATGAAAGCAACGCGGCCAGTGTAAAGAGCGAGAAGTTGGCGAGAATCTGGCTGAGTGGCGAGCAGATGCCAAGCAGGCCCGAATACCAACCGCGTCGGTTAGCAGACGCATGCTCGACCGCCATCAGTTGCGCGCCCGTCGACTCGCCGCCAAGCGCGAATCCCTGGATGATGCGCAGTGTCACCAGCAACGTCGGCGCGAGGATGCCAACCTGGTGGTAAGTGGGCAACAGCCCCATCAGGAACGATGAAGCTCCCATTACCGACACGGTGATAAGCATCAGTTTGCGGCGTCCCCAACGGTCCCCGAGCATCCCGCAGATCACCGCGCCTAACGGGCGTGCGGCCAGCCCTGCCCAGAAACTAGCCAACGACGCGAGCAGCGAGGCGGTCGGGTCCAGCGATGGGAAAAACAGCTTTGGAAAGATCGTGGCCGCGACCACACCATACAGCGCGAAGTCGAACCATTCGAGCGCCGTTCCGACGGTTGCGCCTGCCACCGCCCGACGCGCCATCAAGTGAGCCTGCGCGGACTGTTGTTCCGCGGCAAGGCCTGAATCAGCAAAAAATGACATGTTGTCTCCTGAATTCCTCATATGTCGAACCGTTCGTTCTGGCGACGAACAAGTGCTATTGTTTGCGCTCGGAAAGCGAGGCGTTCCGCACCGGAACTGCATTGCACATAATGAAAATCACGCGAAATGTCGCTCAAAAACGGCCTGAGAATTCTTGATTTCCTGGCGACGCAAGCCGAAGGCGCGGGTCTTCTGGCGATTGCCGACGCTTTGTCCCTGCCCCGCAGCACGTGCCACCGCGTGCTCGCCGAGCTCATCGAAGGCGGCTATGTCAGGCAACTGGTCGATCACAGCCGCTACATTCTGACAATGCGTATGACGTCGAACGGGCTGGAATTCCTGAGCCTGACGGGCATCGCGGATATCGCCCAGCCGATCATCGAACGCGTCGCTGCGCAGACAGGTGAACTGGCGCGGCTGTCGTTGGTGGACGGCGAAGCAATCATCTGGGTGGGGAAGGCGGACGGACAGCGCATCGGCTTTCGCTACGATCCTGACATGGGCCAGGCAGCACGACTTTCATGCACGTCGACCGGACACGCATGGCTGATGACAATGACTGACGAACAGGCGGCGGCACTGGTTTTGAAGCAGGGTTTTGGACAGCCCAATGAGTTTGGACCCAATGCGCCGACGACGCTCAAGGCGCTGCTGGGCTTCCTGCACGCTGCGCGCGTGCGTGGCTACGCGATGATCGACGAGGTGTTTGCCCCGCGCATGTCAGCGGTGGCGGTGCCCGTGGTGAGCGGCTCGCGTTGCGTCGGCGTCATCAGTTTGGCCGGTCCGCGGGTGCGGCTGACGACCGAGAAGATTCACGAGTACTCGATGCTGCTGCGCGAGGCGGCGAATGAACTGGCCCAGCTAAGCAATATGGCGGGATTCCCGAGTCGGCCGCCGCTCGGCAAGGGATGACCAGACACACGTGTAAAGCCATCCGACCGGCGAACTTCGTCCGCTTCGCGCCGAACTGCGGCCTCCGATACGTTGGCGCAGATGACCGAACGTCTTCCTGTCGGATGCGCAACTAACGGTCGGGCGCCATGCTGCCATCACACTCGGGCTTCGCCCCAAAACCCGCAAGTGGCCGGACTAGACGGTCGATCCTGTTGGATATGACCAGGTGAGATGGTGCTGAACGGAGGCTAGCTTGTTATTCCTTGTCATAACGGCGCACTGGAACGCGGCTATCGGCGCGAGCTACGATGAAGCACAACGACGGCGTGTAAATTACGCCTTTTTCACGTAGGCGTTACACCACCCTTTTGCGTCGACCAGCTTGCCCCCGTAGGTCGGACACGGCCCATTCGTGGAACCGGGTTTGCCTTGATACAGTTGGCAATTGGCGCAGGTCTGCCCTGTCTGGTACCGAGGGAATTTCGCCTTGTCGACCTTCGATGCGTCCATCTTGTATCCGAGGGCCAGTGCGGTCGGATCGTTTTCGGACAGCACCGGCGCGTCCGCGTTTGACTTTGTCGAGAGAACCGTCGTTGAGGCAACGGATGCGGCAAGTATCATGAAATGACGGCGAGAGAGCGACACGATCGAAACTCCTTTCGAGACCCAATCAGACGGTGGCAAAGTGACGGTGAACCGGTCAATCGCAAACCGCCTCGTCATAACATGAGCAATCAGCATACCTGTCGATTGTCGAACACCAGTTTCGCAGCCGGCCTGTTGGGTGAAATATCACGTGCGATATATTGAAAGCCGAGGCATGACCGAGCCACGGAGGGTCGATCGTGGAACTGGATGTGACGCAGAAGCTGATCGGTACGAGGAGCGGGATATGAAGATGATCTTGCGCGGCCCGCTATCGTTGTGAACCGGACCAAAGCGAAGTCCGGAGAACTCCAGAAGCGGCCCTGGGTCTCGCGCCGAGTTTTCGGCTGTGAGACCGCGCTCGCTTGAGTGCGCTGTGCCGCGTTACTCTCGTGTCATCCGTCTACCGGCGAACGCATGTCATTGCGGCTTGAGGTGCAGATCGTTGCTCACGGATTGCACCCCCGGCACGCCGTGGGTCACCGCAAGTGCTTCCAGAATCTGTGCCTCTGAATCCACGTATCCCGACAACTGCACGACGCCTCGATACGTTGCCACGCTCATCGGTAACGATCGTAGCGCGGGGTCCGCGACAAGCGCCTGCTTCACCCGGCGGGCGAGCGTAGCGTCGTCAGTGGCGATTGCCCCCGGCGCGGTCGCGGACGGTGTCGCCGTCGCCGTCGACTTACAGCCGTTGGTGAACACGAACGCGGGCAACGCGAACATCGCGACGATCAGCAACCGGCCTTTGATGTATGGCGCGTTTAGCATGTCGGTTATGACATCCAAATCCGTTCATTCGTACATTCAAACGTCGACACAAAAACATCGCTGCCGTGGCGCTCGCGGCAAAGAATGCACGGACGGCATGGGCCATGCTGATAGGAAACCAGGCCTTTCAGGCTAGCCATGTACCTGCGCGATCCAGCGTGACGGATTGACAGATTCAGCGATTAGCAGCGAAACAGCATTCACTTCCCATCACAAGCTGTGTCATACGTTGGGCGGTACGTTTAACCTGCCGCATACGGCACACTACACCCACAGCGCCGCGCCCGATGCGCTTGCGCGCGTCGCACGCGCGCTCGGCATTCCGATGGCGCTCGCGCAGATCGGCATGCCCGAGCAGGGACTCGACGAAGCGGCCGATCTCGCGTGCAAGAATCCGTATGCGAACCCGCGTCCCGTGGCGCGCGACGCGATCCGCGCGCCGCTGCAACGTGCGTGGCAGGGCGCTGAACCCGCCTGAGCATCGGCCAACGCAGCGCCGCCAGAACAATCGATGGAGGAAGACATGTCGACAGACAGCAAAGAAGCCGAGCAGGCCCTGACCGAGCAGGTGGTAGCAAGCTTCGCGGGCACGCCCGACGAACGGCTGCGCACGCTGATGCAAAGCCTCGTGCGGCACATGCATGCGTTCGTGCGTGAAGTCGAGCCGACCGAGGCCGAATGGATGTCGGCCATTCGCTTTCTGACCGACACCGGCAAGATGTGCGATGACCTCGTGCGTCAGGAATTCATCCTGTTGTCGGATACGCTCGGCGTATCGATGCTCGTCGACGCGATCAATCACCGTCTCGCGACGGGCGCGACCGACACCACCGTATTCGGTCCGTTCTATATTCGCGGCATGCCCGAGCGCGCATATGGCGAGAACATCGCGTTCACGCCGGGCACGCCCGCACTCGTGCATGGGCGCGTGCTGTCGACGGACGGTGAGCCGGTCGCCAACGCGGTGCTCGACGTCTGGCAGACCGCCGATAACGGCATGTACTCGGGGCAGGACACCGAGCAGCCGCACGGCAATCTGCGCGGACGTTTTCGCACCGACGCCGAAGGCCGCTACGCGATTTCGACGATCGTGCCGGTCAGCTATCCGATTCCGACCGACGGCCCGGTCGGCCGCATGCTCGAAGCGACCGGACGGCATCCGTGGCGACCCGCGCATCTGCACTTCATGATAGATGCGCCGGGGCATCGGACACTGGTCACGCATGTGTTCGATCGCGAGGATCCGTATCTGGATTCGGACGCGGTGTTCGGCGTGAAGCCCTCGCTGATGGTCGACTATCGCGAGTGCTCCGCGGATCACGAACTCGCGCGCCGCTTCGGTTTCGATGGACCGTTCCGCGAAGCGCGCTACGACTTCATCCTCGATCGGAGTTGATGACGATGGCACGTTTTTTCGCGGTCTTCGCGACCGACAAGTCCGGCATGCGCGAAGTGCGCGAACGGGTGCGTCCGGTGCATCGGACGTGGCGAGGTGCTGTGCTATCGCGCGCAGGTGTTGATGTGCGCGCATCACAGCGCGCTGTTCCGCTTCGAAGATGGACGCTGTATCGAGGGACCGTGCGCGGGGGCGAACCTCGATGCGGTGAAGATCGCGGTCGACGGGAACGCGTGGGTTGTGTCGAACCCGTAGTCGACGCTCGCCGGCGACGGACGACTTGCTGTGTCCCATCGCAACTACTTCAACCGCCCCGCCAAAAACTGATGCAACCGCTCGCTATGCGGATTCGTCAGCACCTCATGCGGATCGCCTTGCTCCTCGATCTTGCCCCGCTGCAGGAACACGACATGATTCGACACGTTGCGGCCGGCAAGCCCACCTTGGTCAGATGGCTGTCTGGACGTCCGGCCGCGAACCGGGTATTCCGCGCTATTGATGCGCAGGCGGCAGATACGTCATGTGCTCTTCGTCGTACAGCGCATAGATCAGTTCGAGCATTCGCTGGATGTCGGCCGATTCGTCGAGCATGCGCATGCTCATGATGATCGGCGACACGAGGTTCTGATCGTCGAGGTCCTTGTAGGCGACGTCGCCGCGCTGCAAGCCGTACACGCTCGCCGGCACGATCGAGATGCCTTCGCCCGCGCCGACGAGGCCGAGCGCGATCTGCAATTCGCGGGTCTCGTAGAGCCGCTGCGGCTTCAGACCGCGATCGTGAAACGCGGCGAGCACCTGGTCCGCGTAACTGGGACGTGGCGCCTTCGGGAAAATGATCAACGTTTCGCCGGTCAGGTCGTGCAGCGACAGCACCGGCTTCGCGGCGATCAGCGGATGGCCGAGCGGCAGCGCGACGATCATCCGTTCTTCGCGCAGCACGACGCGCCGGATGCTCGGGTCTTCGTGACGGATGCGGCCGAAGCCGACGTCGATGCGGCCTTCCTTGAGCGCCTTGATCTGATCCATCGTCGACATCTCGTGCAGGCTCAGCTCGACGGTGCTGTTCTCGGTACGAAAGCGCCGGATGATTTTCGGCAGCATGCCGTACAGCGTCGAGCCGACGAAGCCCACCGACAAACTGCGCTCGATCTTGCCGACGCGCCGCGTCATCGCCTCGATTTCCGTCGTTTGCGCGAGCAGTTGCACGGCGTGCGAATAGAAGAAGCGGCCAGCCTCGGTCAGCTTCAGCGGCCGCGAGTTGCGCTCGAACAACTGCACGCCAAGGATGTCTTCGAGCTGCTGGATCTGCCGGCTCAGCGGCGGCTGCGCAATATGCAGACGTTTGGCGGCCTTGGTGACATTGCATTCCTCGGCGACGGCCACGAAGTAGCGCAGATGGCGCAGTTCCATAGAAATACCTTTTAAGTATCGTCGCGATACCAAATCAGTGTTGGACGATGCAAATGGCGTGGAACTATCCTTCAGTTACCGTAGACGCCCCACAAAATTATACCTCCCGAGCATCGATAACTCGGCCCGGTCTGAAGCGTCGGTCGGCCCCTGGAGACGGCGCAGGCAAATCCTCGCGCGCATGGAATCCAAGACCTAGAAAGAGTTCAGGAGCAGCAATGAGACATGCTGATATCGCAACCCCGATGCAAGGGTTGTCCACCGATTCCACCGATTCCCTCAGGCACCAGGTCCCGCCTCCCGTGCCGAAGGTCGAGCGCTTGCGCGCCACGGCCTGACGCCATACGGAGGCGCACCGCCTCCGCTCCCCGACGTGAAAGACCAACCGGCCACCGGCCTCCCGGCAGGCAGGCCGCTCCCTATACGCGTGCGTCGCACGCATACCAACAGTCCGAACCAGGAGACAGGCATGATTCCGATCTACCCGGATCACACTCCGCAACTGAAGAACATCGACGACTTTCTCGTGGAAGACCGAGAGCGCGGCGATTACCGCCTGCATCGCAGCGCGTTTACCGACGAGCGTCTGTTCGAACTCGAAATGCAGCACATTTTCGAGGGCAACTGGATTTACCTGGCCCACGAAAGCCAGATTCCGAACAACAACGATTACTTCACGACCTACATGGGCCGTCAGCCGGTCGTGATCGCACGCAATCGTCAGGGCGAGCTGAACGCGTTCATCAACTCGTGCACGCATCGCGGCGCGATGCTGTGCCGCCACAAGCGCGGCAACAAGGCGACCTATACGTGCCCGTTCCACGGCTGGACCTTCAACAACAGCGGCAAGCTGCTGAAGGTCAAGGACCCCGCGGAGGCCGGCTATCCCGACTGCTTCAACAAGGAAGGCTCGCACGACCTGAAGAAGCTCGCGCGCTTCGGCAACTATCGCGGCTTCCTGTTCGGCAGCTTGAGCGATGACGTGCCGCCGCTCGAGACATTCCTCGGCGAGGCCGCGCGCATCATCGACATGATCGTCGACCAGTCGGAAGACGGTCTCGAAGTGCTGCGCGGCTCGTCGACCTATACGTACGAAGGCAACTGGAAGCTGACCGCCGAAAACGGCGCGGACGGTTATCACGTGTCGGCCGTGCACTGGAACTATGCGGCAACGACCAATCATCGCAAGGAAGAGAACGCGCGCGAAGACGAGATCCGCGCGATGGATGCCGGCAGCTGGGGCCGTCAGGGCGGCGGCTTCTACGCGTTCGAGCACGGTCACATGCTGCTGTGGACGCGCTGGGCGAATCCCGAAGACCGTCCGAACTTCAGCCGCCGCGAGGAATTCGCCGCGCGCTGCGGCACCGAGCGCGCGGACTGGATGATCCAGAACTCGCGCAACCTGTGCCTCTACCCGAACGTGTATCTGATGGACCAGTTCGGCTCGCAGATTCGCGTGCTGCGGCCGCTGTCGGTCAACAGGACCGAGGTGACGATCTACTGCATCGCGCCGAAGGGCGAGTCCGACGAAGCGCGCTCGCGCCGCATCCGTCAATACGAGGACTTCTTCAACGTCAGCGGCATGGCCACCCCCGACGACCTCGAGGAATTCCGCGCCTGCCAGTTGGGCTACGCGGGCCGCGCGGTCGAATGGAACGACATGTGCCGCGGTTCGAAGCACTGGATCGACGGCGCGGACGAAGCCGCGCAAAAGATCGGCCTCAACCCGGTGATGAGCGGTGTGAAGACCGAGGACGAGGGCCTCTACACGGTGCAGCACCGCTACTGGATCGACACGATGAAAAAGGCGCTGAATGCGCCGGGGAGCCGTGCATGAGCAACATCGCCATCACCGATATTCAGGCTTTCCTGTTTCGCGAAAGCCGTCTGCTCGACGACGAGCAATGGGACGAGTGGCTCGCCTGCTATCACCCGGACGCGTCGTTCTGGATGCCGTCGTGGGACGACGAGGACAAGCTCGTCACCGATCCGCAGCGCGAGATTTCGCTGATCTACTATCCGAACCGCCAGGGCCTCGAAGACCGCGTGTTCCGCATCAAGACCGAGCGTTCGAGCGCGACGATGCCCGACACGCGCACGAGCCACAACGTGGCCAACGTCGAAGTGGAGAGCGCGGACAACGGCGTGTACACGGTGCGCTTCAACTGGCACACGCTGAGCCATCGCTACAGGACGAACTACAGCTACTTCGGCATGTCGCGCTACGTGATCGACTTCAACGGCGCGCAGCCGCAAATCCTGAGCAAGTACGTCGTGCTGAAGAACGACTACATCAATCAGGTCATCGACATCTACCACATCTAGCCGGTGCGGTTGCAGGAGACAGGTCATGGAACACACTATTGCACTTCAGTTCGAAGACGGCGTCACGCGCTTCATCAGCTGCCGTGAGAACGAAACGCTGTCGGATGCCGCTTACCGGCAGAAGATCAACATTCCGCTCGATTGCCGTGAAGGCGCGTGCGGCACCTGTCGGGGGCTGTGCGAATCGGGCGCCTACGACATGCCCGAGTCGAGCTACGTCGAAGATGCGTTGACCTCCGAGGAAGCGAGCCAGGGCTATATCCTCGCGTGCCAGACGCGGCCGCGCTCGGATCTGGTGATTCGCGTGCAGGCGTCGTCGGCGGCGTGCAAGACCGGGGTGTCGCGTTTCGAAGGCACGCTCGCGGCGGTCGAACGGCTGTCGGATTCGACGATCCATTTCTCGATCGATATCGACGGCGCGAGCGCGCCGAGCTTTCTCGCGGGTCAATACGTGAACGTCGAGATTCCGGGCGCGAGCGGCGAGAGCCGGTCGTACTCGTTCAGCTCGGCGCCGGGCGCGACGCGCGCGGCGTTCGTCGTGCGCAACGTGCCGGACGGCAAGATGAGCGGCTTTCTGAGCAACGATGCGCAGCCTGGTCAGCAGATCGGCTTCACGGGTCCGTATGGCAGCTTCTATCTGCGCGATCCGCAGCGTCCGGTGCTGTTCCTCGCGGGCGGCACCGGCATCGCACCGTTTCTGTCGATGCTCGACGTGCTGAAGGCGAGCGGCAACCTGCAGCCGGTGCGCCTCGTGTACGGCGTGACCAACGACATCGATCTGGTCGCGCTCGAACAGATCGAAGAGGCGCAGCGCTCGCTGCCGAATTTCAGCTATCGCACCTGTGTCGTCGATTCCGCGAGCAGCCACGAGCGCAAGGGCTACGTGACCGCGCATGTGGATAGCGAATGGCTGAACGACGGCGACGTCGACGTCTACCTGTGCGGCCCGGTCGCGATGGTCGAAGCGGTGCAGGGCTGGCTACGCGACAGCAGCGTCGAGCCCGCGAACTTCTACTACGAAAAATTCTCGGCGAGCAACGTAGCATGACTTCGACCTTTACCAATCGCTTCAAGGGCAAGGTGCTCGTCGTGACCGGCGCGGGCCAGGGCATCGGCCGTGGCGTCGCGTTGCGCGCGGCGCGCGAGGGCGCGGCTTTGGTGCTGGTCGACCGTTCGCCGATCGTGCACGAGGTGGCCGAAGAGATCGCACGCGAAGGCGGCGATGCGCGCGCGTTCATCGCCGACCTCGAAACCTATGCGGGCGCGGCCGCGATGACGGCCTTCGCGATCGAGGCGTTCGGCCGCATCGATGCGCTCGTCAACAACGTCGGCGGCACGATCTGGGCGAAGCCGTACGAGGAATATGAAGCAGAGCAGATCGAGGCCGAGGTGCGGCGTTCGCTGTTCCCGACGCTGTGGTGCTGCCACGCGGTGTTGCCCGCGATGCTGAAGCGCGCGAGCGGCGCGATCGTCAATGTGTCGTCGATTGCGACGCGCAGCATTTATCGCGTGCCGTATGCGGCTTCTAAGGGCGGCGTCAACGCGCTGACCGCGAGCCTCGCGTTCGAGCATGCCGAACACGGCATCCGCATCAACGCGGTCGCCACCGGCGGCACCGAAGCGCCGCCGCGCCGCGTGCTGCGCAATACGGCACCGCAAAGCGAGCAGGAAGCGACGTGGTATCAGGGCATCGTCGATCAGACGATCGCGTCGAGCCTGATGCATCGCTACGGCACGATCGACGAACAGGTCGGCGCGATCCTGTTCCTCGCTTCCGATGACGCGTCGTATATCACCGGCACCGTGCTGCCGGTCGGCGGCGGCGATCAGGGCTAGCGAGCGGCGGCCGCTGAACAATGCCGATAGGCCGCGCGGCGATCGTCCTTCATACTGCTGCCGAAGGAGTTCGTCGCGATTCTGGCGGGCCTCGCGTTGATCGGTGCGATCACGTCGAACGTGATGGGCGCGATCCAGGACGAAGACCATCGCGAGGCCTCCGTGATCACGTTTCTCGCGACCGCATCCGGTATGACGTTCCTCGGGCTCGGCTCCGCGTTCTGGGGCATCGTGATCGGCTCGTTCGCGTACCTCGTGCTGAACAAGGCGCGGCGCGAGACGCCTGCAAACCGATGACCAACCGATCGACTCAAGGCCGCGCCCCGAGCGCCTGATAGAGCGCGGCGGTATCGGCATAACGCTGCGCGGCGGCTTTGGTGCGATCGAGTCCGGTCTGCAATTCCTGGCGCTGCGTATCGAGCAGTGTCAATTGACTGATGCCGCCCGCCGCATACCGCTGGCTGGCGATCCCTGCGCTGTGTTGTGCGCTGCGCTGCGCGGCGTCGAGCGCCTGCAATGCAATCGCGTCCTGATCGAGCGCGCGCAGCGCGTCGGCGACCTGTTGCAGTCCCTGCAGCACGGTTTGCTTGTAGACGGCGAGCGCCGCTTGCCAGGCCGCCTCCGACGAGCGCTTGCGCGCCAGCAGTTCACCGCCGTGGAACAGCGGCTGCGTGAGACCCGCACCGAAATTCCACACGTTGAAGCCCGTCAGCAGATCGGACACGTTGACGCGTTCGGTCGCCGCGCTGCCCGACAGCGTGATGCGCGGATACAGGTTCGCGGTTGCGACGCCGATGTTCGCGCTCGCCTGATGCAGCAGCGCCTCGGACGCGCGAATGTCGGGCCGCTGCCGCGCGAGCGTCGACGGCAAGGTCAGCGGCAGGTCCGCCGGTAGCACGAGCGTATCCAGGTCGAGCGCGGCGAGGTCGTGGGTGGTGGCCAATTCCGCCGGCGCGCGTCCCAGATAGATCGCGAGTTGATGATCGGTCTGCGCAAGCTGCGTGCGCAATGGCGGTAACGTCGCGCGGGTTTGCTGCACGAGCGTGCGCTGGCTCAGCAGATCGACCTCGGAGATGCCGCCCGCGCCATAGCGGCGTTCGGCGATATCGAGTTGCTGCATCTGGTTGGCGAGCAGCGCTTCGGTGAGGGCGATCTGCCGCGCGAGCGATGCGCGCCGGATCGCCGCCGTCACGACGTTGCCCGCGACCGTCAAACGCGCGGCTTCGAGTTCATATTGCTGATAGTCGACCTGCGCGGCCACCGCTTCGAGCGCGCGGCGATTCGCGCCGAACAGATCGAGCGTGTACGACACCGTGACCTGTGCGCTGTACAGCGTGAACGGCGCAAACGCGCGGCCCTGCGTCAGCTGACCGAAGCCGAGCGCCTCGGGATCGATTTTCTCGCGCGTGGTCGACAGGTTCGCATCGACTTGCGGCCATAGCGTGCCGCCCGCCTGCGCGCGATAGTCCTGCTGCGCTTCCTCGAGTTTCGCGCGGGCTTGCGCGAGGGTCGGGCTATCGGCGAGCGCCTGTTGCACGAGCGCGTCCAGCGCCGGCGAGCCGAAAGCGCGCCACCAGCCGTCGCCGGGCACCTCGGTCGGCACGAAGTGTTGCGCGGCGCCGCCGGGACCATCGGCTGCGACGGTGCTCGCCGCAAGCGGCGCGGCGGTATAGCTCGACACGCTGGTCACCTCGGGTCGATGGAAATCCGGGCCGACGGTGCACGCGCACAATGCCGCGCTTGCGCAGAAGCCGGCCAGCCGGCGCATGGCGCAACGCTGGGACCAACAAGCCGCGCGATGAAAAACCGCGTCACGAAAGCCAGGAGCGGAACACATTGCAGGCCTTCCTCAATCGAGCGTGCGCCGATAGAACTTCACGGCGATACCCATTACGACGAACAGAAAGATCAGCAGCGGCCATACATGCGGCCACATGTCGGCCCAACCGACGCCCTTGAGCAGAATGCCGCGTACCAGCCGGTTGAAGTAGGTGAGCGGCAACAGGTTGCCGATGTACTGCGCCCACTTCGGCATGCCCGCGAACGGAAACATGAAACCCGACAGCAGGATGTTGGGCAGAAAATAGAACATCGTCAGTTGCATGGCCTGCAACTGGTTCTGCGCGAGCGACGACAGCGTAATGCCGATCGTCAGATTGGCCGCAACGAACAATAGAGCGGACAGATACAGCGCGATCAGACTGCCTTCGAACGGCACGTTGAACACGAAGCGCGCCGCCGCGAGAATGATGCTGACCTGCACCAGGCCGATCGCCACGTAAGGCACGATCTTGCCGGTCATCACTTCGAGCGGCAGTACCGGCGTGGCGAGCAGATTTTCCATCGTGCCGCGCTCGCGTTCACGCGTGATCGCGAGGCCCGTCATCATCACCATCGTCATCGTCAGGATCACCCCCATCAGGCCGGGCACCACGTTGTACTGGGTCAGGCTTTCGGGGTTGTAGAGCCGGTGCAATTGAACGTCGAAAGCGGCCGGGCCGACCGCGAGCGTCGACAGCGGACCCGTGAGGTCCTTCTGCAACACCGACTGCGCGATCGACGGCAGCGCGCCGAGCGCGGTGCCCACCGCGGTGGGGTCCGTCGCGTCGGCTTCGACGAGCAGCGATGGCCGCGCGCCCTTGGCCAGATCGCGCGTGAAACCGACGGGGATATTCAGCACGAACAGCACCTTGCCCTGCGCGAGCGCGCGGCGACCGGATTCTTCGTCGGGCAGCGTCGATACGATGTCGAAGTAATCGGAGTTGCGCATCGCCATCAGGAAACTGCGCGTGAACTCGCTGTGATCGGCGGCGATGACGGCGGTCGGCAGATGCTTGGGGTCGGTATTGATCGCGAAGCCGAACAGCGCCATCTGCATGATCGGCAGCACGATCATCATCGCAAACGTGATGCGGTCGCGCTTCAGTTGCAAAAACTCCTTGCGCACGACGCTCCACCAACGCATCAGCGAAAAGCGTGGAAGTCGGCGCGCGGAATTCACGATGCTTTGCCCGAAGGGGTGGCGTAATTGTCGGTCGAGCGGTTCATCATGAAGATGAACACGTCCTCGAGGCCGGTTTCCTGTGGTTCGATCCGCAACGCCGGGTCCGAATGAGCCAGCTGGTCGATCGTGGCGTGGAGTTCGGGCGTGTCCGGACCGCTCACGTGCAGCGACGAACCGAACGCCACCGTCTGCTCGACGCCGGGCGAGCGGCGCAGCCGGTCGCCGAGCTCGACGAGATTCTGGCCGTACACGGCCCACGTCACGAGCCCTTGCGAATCGATGACCTGTTTCGAGGTGCCCTGCGCGAGCAGCTTGCCGTAGGCGATATAAGCGAGCTTGTGGCAGCGTTCCGCTTCGTCCATATAGTGCGTGCTGACGAGCACCGAGATGCCGCGCGCCGCGAGGCGATGCAACTCTTCCCAGAAGTCGCGGCGCGCGCTCGGGTCGACACCTGCGGTCGGTTCGTCGAGCAGCAGCAGTTCCGGCTCATGGAGCATGCACGCGGCCAGCGCGAGACGCTGCTTCCATCCGCCCGACAGTGCGCCGGCCAACTGCTTCGCACGGCTTTGAAGGCCCAGCTGTTCGAGCGCGCGATCGACCGCCTCGCGGCGGTTCTTCATCTCGTAGATGCGCGCAACGAAGTCGAGGTTTTCGCGGATCGTCAGATCTTCCCAATAGGAGAAGCGCTGCGTCATATAACCGGTGCGCCGCTTGATCTGCGCGCTGTCCCGCACGATGTCGTAGCCGAGACACGTGCCGCTGCCGGAGTCGGGCGTCAGCAGTCCGCACATCATGCGGATGCAGGTGGTCTTGCCGCTGCCGTTGGGCCCGAGAAAGCCGAAAATCTCGCCGCGCTGCACGCGCATCGTGACATCGTTGACCACGTGCTTGTTGCCGAAATGCTTGTTCAGCCCCTGCACGTCGATCGCGTACACGGGGTCGCTGGCATTGCCGGGGGGCGCGGGCGCACTCATTGCAGCGTGACCGTGACGGGCTGGCCGGGCCGCAGCTTCGGCGCATCGGCGCTCTG
This sequence comes from Paraburkholderia sp. MM5482-R2, assembly GCF_050436125.1. Lineage (NCBI taxonomy): Bacteria > Pseudomonadati > Pseudomonadota > Betaproteobacteria > Burkholderiales > Burkholderiaceae > Paraburkholderia > Paraburkholderia sp. MM5482-R2. The sequence continues at coordinate 696,558 of NZ_JBNDLP010000004.1, forward strand.
AGGTCGGGCTTCGACCATGAACACGAGTTTCGCGCGGCTTTCGTTGCTGAAGATCACCGGCGGCGTGTACTCCGCCTGGTCCGAAATGAAGCTGAGCACGGCCGGCACATCGGCCGCGCAACCGTCGCAATGAATCGATACGCGACGGCCCGGCGCGAGCGAACCGACCACTCCCTGGGGCACGAAAAAGCGCACCTTGACGTTCTCCGGCGGCAGCATGCGCACGACGGGGCTGCCGGCCGGCACCCATTCGCCGCTGCGATACATCGTGTCGAACACGAGGCCGGCGTGCGGCGCGTGCACGCTTTTCTGATCGAGCTTCCATTGGGCCTGGCCGAGCTGGGCCTGCGCCGCGTCGACCTGCGCCTGCTGCGCGCGGATCTGTTCGATCCGCCCAGGCAGACGCGCGACGGCCAGCTGGCTTTGCAACTCACGCACGTGCGCGGCGCTCGACAACGCGCTCGCGCGCGAGTCGTCGAGCTGGCTTTGCGCGATGCCGCCCGCGCCGAATTGCTGTTGGTCGCGGCGCAACTGCGTCGCGGCGCGCGCCGCATCGGCTTCGGCCTGCACGAGTTGCGCGCGCGTCACAGCGACTTCCGGCGGACGCTTGCCGGTTCCAAGGTCGGCAAGCTGGGCGCGGGCCGAGCGCAGTTGCTCGCCCGCCTGCGCGACGGCGTCGGTTTCGTTCTGCGCTTCGAGCGCGAAGAGCGGCGTGTTCTGCGCGACGGTCTGCCCGCGCGAGACCGCGAGCTCGGTCAACTGTCCCGCCTGCGAAGACGCGAGGTACAGGAACTCGCCTTCCACATAGCCTTGCCACGTGTTCGCCGGTGGTCGCGAACAGCTTGCGCACGCGATGCACAGCGCGAGCAACGCGGCACGTCGGGATGAGCTGGCGAACACGATCATGACGGCTTGCCCTTCGCGCGGCGTGCGGTGGACGTCGCCCCGGTTCTGGCCTTGGCGTTGGTCTCGACCGCCGTGGTTGCGGTCATGCCCTGCGCGAGCAGCGCGACGACATGGCGTTCGAGCGTCGCGCGATCGAACGAGGTGCGCGGATTCAGGCGCTGCCAGATCCTCGCGGTTGCCTGCGGCAGCATCACCAGAGCGAGCACCGAGTTGAACAGCAGCAACGGTTCGAGCCGGGCGTTCAACTGACCCGACGCGCAGCCACGCGCGATGTTCTGACCGAACGCGGCGAGCTTTTGCACGGGGATGCGCGCAAACGCGCGCTCGCGCAGCAAACCGCCTTCGTTGACGATCTCGCGCAGCCAGAGCGAAGGCAGCCACGGCATGGTTTCGGTGACATCGAACATGCGCTTGACGATGCCTTGCGTCAGCGCGAGCGGTTCGTCGTGTTCGGGATCGACCGGATCCCAGATCGCGCCGAACGCGGCGACGAGCCTTTCCTCGAACAACGCGTCGAGCAGCTTTTCGCGCGTCTGGAACCAGTAGTGCACCATCGCGGATGTCACGCCGCTCGCCGCCGCGATCTGCGCAAGCGTCGTGTTGGCGATACCGCGCTCGGCGAACAGCGCCACCGCGACATCGAGCAGATGTTCGCGTGCGTCGAAGTCCTGCGGATGAGGACGGCGACCCATTCGGGAACGGGCGGCTTGCGGCATGGACACCAGACTAATTGATGAGTTAGTTAGTTTTAACTCATTGATACTAGGATATTTTCCGGTATGGCGAAGGAGGGGAAACCCCTGGCGGCGGGCGGCCTTTATTCTCTCGTTGATCCGCGTCAGGAAACGCGCGACGTCACTGCCTGGGTAGCTTCGCTTTCGACGTTTCGACTGACGTTAAGCTGACAATGGACGGCAGCTGGCATCCCCGCGCGAAGCGCACTTTCGCCGGAAATTTCTATACTTTCTCTAGCGCACACCCGGCACGATCCAGCCCGTACGACCCAAACGAATTCAAGTCAACGAAACGAAAGAATCGAAGCGAACCCGCGGCGCGGCCATCACGGCTCACGCGCGATTCGTATGAGGAGGCAGACATGGCACATTCCGCATCCGCCGCGCCGGCGAAGGAAGGCCACGGCGAAGCGTCGCCGGCTCTGCCAGCGCTCGCGCTGGCCGCGCTCGGCGTGGTCTACGGCGACATCGGCACGAGCCCGCTCTATACGCTCGCCACCGTGTTCGATCCCAGCAACGGTCTCACGCTCAATGCTTTCAATATCGTCGGCATCGTCTCGCTGATCTTCTGGTCGCTGATGATCGTCGTTTCGCTCAAGTACGTCGTACTGATCCTGCGGGCGAATAATCATGGCGAAGGCGGCATCATGGCGCTGCTCGCGCTCGCGGCGTCGTCGATCGCGTCGCGGCCGCGTTTGCGTCGCGGCCTCCTCGTGGTGGGCGTGATGGGCGCGGCGCTGTTCTTCGGCGATAGCGTGATCACGCCGGCCATTTCCGTGCTGAGCGCCGTGGAAGGGCTCGAAGTCGTCGAGCCCGGGCTCAAGACCTATGTGATTCCAGTGACGCTCGCCGCGCTCATCATCCTGTTCGTCACGCAAAAGCACGGCACGGGCGGCATCGGCGCCGTGTTCGGGCCCGTGATGGTGCTCTGGTTCGTCGTGATCGGCGTGGCGGGCGTCGCGAACATCATGGCCGCGCCGGTCGTGCTGTATGCGCTCAATCCGCTGGAAGCGCTCGGCTTCGTCATGCATCACCGCTGGCTCGCGTTCGTCGCGCTCGGCGCGGTGGTGCTCTCGCTGACGGGCGCCGAGGCGCTCTACGCAGACATGGGCCATTTCGGCAAGCGACCCATCCGCCTCACCTGGTTCGGCGTCGTTTTTCCCGCGCTCGCGCTCAACTATCTGGGCCAGGGCGCGCTGCTGCTGGCGAACCCCGGCGCGGTGCAAAACCCGTTCTACCGCCTGTTCCCGGAGTGGGCCATCGTGCCGATGATCGTGCTGGCGACGATCGCCACCGTGATCGCCTCGCAGGCCGTTATTTCGGGCACCTATTCGATGACGATGCAGGCCATGCAGCTTTCCTTCCTGCCGCGCATGAACGTCGTGCATACGTCGGAGCGCGAGATCGGGCAAATCTACGTGCCCGGCATCAACTGGATCCTGTTGATCGCCGTGGTTGCGGCGGTGTTGGGCTTCCGCTCGTCCACGGCGCTCGGGTCCGCGTATGGCATCGCCGTGACCGGCACGATGCTCATCACCACGTTCCTGACGTTCTTCGTCGTGCGTTACGCGTGGCGCTACAACTGGCTGCTGTGCCTGCTGTCCACCGCGTTCTTCTTCGTGATCGACGCGTTGTTCTTCTCGGCTAATCTGCTCAAGATCGTCGATGGCGGCTGGTTCCCGCTCGTGATCGGCGCGATCGTGTTCACGGTCATGGCGACGTGGGGACGCGGGTGGGAAATGATGCTGGCCGAAGCGCGCGTGCGGGCGGGAAAGACGCCGCTCAAGCCGTACCTCGCTGCGCTGCTCGAAAGTTCGCCGACGCGCGTGGGCGGCACGGCGATCTTCCTGACGCCGGACGCCGAAGCGGTGCCGCACGCGCTCGTCAACAACCTGCGGCACAACCGTGTGCTGCATGAGCGCACGGTTTTCCTGAGCGTAATAACGAAGAACGTGCCGTGGGTGGCCGACAGCGAGCGCGTGCAGATCAGGCCGCTGTGCACGGGTTGCTGGCACGCAACGGTGAAGTACGGATTCAAGGACGAAGTGGACTTGCCGCGCACGCTGGCCGCCTACAAATCGCCGGAACTGGCCTTCAACCTGGACGACACATCGTGGTTCCTGAGCCGCGCGGCCGTGGTGCCCAAACGCGGCCATGGCATGGCGCTATGGCGCGAGCGGCTTTTCGCGGTGATGCTGCACAACGTGGGCAATATCGCGGCGTTCTTCAAACTACCGGCCAATCGCGTGATCGAAGTCGGCGCGCGCGTGGAGATCTAGAGCGCGTCGTTCAGCAAGCATGGAGCAGCGGCGGGCCTGCTTCGATACTCCTCGGCCCCGTAACCGCCGCGCCTGCGTAGTCAGCACGCGAGGCGGAGGCGAATCGCCCTTGTCCCACGCTAGCGTTGAGCGCCGCTTCGCAACGGCCCTCGGATACCTCGGGTTCGAAACTTGCTGCCCACCACCAACCCGCCGCTCGAATCGGCGCGCGCGTTTTGCTTCGCGGCAGGCTGGCATGGACGGACGCCCGCGCCGCATCCAACGAGGAGACGTGTCATGGGCGACGAGACTCACCAGAATCACGGACACGACCGCCGCCGCTTTCTTGCGGGCGTGGCCGCGGTGGCCGGCAGCGTTGCGCTATCGGGTTGCGGAGGCGGCGGTGGATTGGGCGGAGACGGCCAACCGGGCGGCGGGAGCGCCAGCGAACCCGCGTCCTCGATTACCGACACTCCATCGCCCAACGCCGCCGACCGCTACAGCCTGCCGCGCCCGGCGTTACCCGCGCCGGCTAGTTCGGGCATCGACTTCATCGTGCTGGTCACGATGGAAAATCGTTCCTTCGACCATTTCCTCGGCTGGGTGCCGGGGGCCGAGGGCATGCCCGCGAACCAGCACTTCAAAGACGCGTTCGGCGCGACGCAAACGCCGTTTTCCCTCGCGGCGAATGCCGCGTACGGCTATCAGGCGTGCGCCTACCAGGACCCTAATCACAGCTTCTCGGGGGCGCGCACGCAACTGGCATCGGGTGCGATGAATGGCTGGCTGCTCACGCCGGGCACGAGCCTGATCCCGGGCGACCTGCTGCCTATCGGCTACTACACGTCGGCCGATCTTCAATTTTTCAACGCCGTGGCGAGCAGTTATACGATCGGCGACTTTTACTTCAGCGGCATCCTGACCAGCACCTTTCCCAATCGCCTCTATCTGCATAGCGGCGCAACGGATCGGCTCGACGACAGCACCGACACTTCGTCGCTCGCCACGATCTGGGACAAGCTGAGCGATGGCAATATCGACTGTCGCTACTACTACCACGACGTGCCGTTCACGGCGCTTTATGGCACGCGTTATCTGGGCATTTCGCGCCCGTTTGCGGATTTCCTCGTGAATGCCGCGGCCGGGACGCTGCCGCCATTCTGCATGGTCGATCCGTCCTTCGCGGGCGAGCCGGAAGGCGTTTCCGCCGACGATCATCCGCATGCCGATATCCGCGACGGCGAGGCGTTTCTCGCGCAGGTCTACGAGGCGCTGCGCACGAGCCCGACGTGGAGCCGCACGCTGATGATCGTCGTCTACGACGAATGGGGCGGCTTTCTCGAGCACGTGGTGCCGCCCACCAGGCCGATCAGCAACAGCGAGCTCACACTCGGCAACGACGGCAAGCTCGGCTTTCGCGTGCCGCTCGCGCTGCTTGGCCCGCGCGTGCGCGCGAACTCGATCACGCGCTATCCGTTCGACCCCAGCTCGATTCACGCGCTGCTGCAATGGCGCTTCGGCTTACAGCCGCTTGGCGTGCGCGGCAGCGATCCGGCGACGTTCAATCTCGCCTACGCGCTCGATCTCGACGACGCGCCGCGCACCGACGCTCCCGCGTTCACGGTCGCCCAAGGGCCGTTCGGCGGGACGTGTCTGGGGGCGGCGGCACCTTCGCCGTCAAGCTCCGTAGCGGCGATCGATCAGTCGCAAAAGCTGGCGATCAACCCGACGGCGGACCGCTTCGCGGATCTGCGCGCGAAGGCGGCGTCTCTAGGATTCCCGACCGGAGGCTAAGCTGGGTTTCCGCTTAAAATGAGCGGGCCGCAAGCCGGCGCCGGACCGGGCCGCGCTGGATTCTGAATGGCAGCGCGCACGGCGGGATGCACGGCCTGATGAAGGCTCATGCCTTGAGCGCAGTTTGGTGAGAAACGCTTGCGCGCGACATCGTTTTGCGAAGCGGGCCCCGCACTTGCTGGCGAGACCGCCTCGAAGCCCCGCGGTAGCGTGCAGCATGTCATCGGCGCGCGCGGCGGGCCGCCTACGTCGACGTCACCGCGTCGTCCTCAACGGGTCCGCCGATGCCATTTCGTTACGATCTTCCCGTTTGGTGTTCCCGCGAGCGGCCGTACCGCCGCGTTGTAGCCAACGTGGCCGCCGCGCTGGCGCTCGCCGCAAGCACCAGCGTCATTGCGCAATCCGCGCCGACGGCCGCCCAGACCCAGCCGGCCGCGCCGGCCGTTACGCTGCCCGCATCGGCCGCCGCCGCGAATACCGCCAGCAGCGCCGCGGACCGGCACGTCGAAAACACGGATCACGCGCAGCCGTCGCCGGTCGTGCCGACGCCGCCGTCCGAGCTGTACGGCGAGCTGTATCGCGACGTCGAACTCGCGCATCTTTACCCGGACAGCAAGACGTTTGCCGATATGTCGCCAGGCGAGCCGCCGGCCCAGGTCATCGCCGACTACGACAGCCAGCGTGCTCAGCCGCGCTTCGACCTGAAACAATTTGTCGAACAGCGCTTCACGCTGCCCCCGCGCGCGCCGAAGCGCTACGCGTCCGATCCTGACGAGAGCGTCACCGCGCACATCGATACGCTGTGGAGCGTGCTGCGTCGCGAACCGGATGCGAGCGCGAGCCCGTACTCGTCGCTGTTGCCGCTGCCGTCGCCGTACATCGTGCCGGGCGACCGCTTCGACGAGATCTACTACTGGGATTCGTACTTCATCCTGCTGGGGCTCGACGCGAGCGGCCAGCACGCGCTCGTCGACGACGAGCTGAACAATTTCTCGACGTTGATCGACCGCTATGGCCACATCCCCAACGGCAATCGCACGTATTACCTGAGCCGTTCGCAGCCGCCGTTCTTCGCGCAGATGGTGCGGCTCGTCGCGCGCAAGGAGGGCGATCAGGTCTACGCCCGCTATCTGCCCGAGCTGCGCCGTGAATACGCGTACTGGATGGCCGGCAGCGACCATCTCGCGCCGGGCAACGCGGCCCACCATCTCGTGCGCCTCGCCGACGGCACGCTGCTCAATCGCTACTGGGACGAGCGCGCGGCGCCGCGCGACGAGTCGTACCGCGAGGATGTGATGACGGCGCAGCGGATGCCGCAACGCGATGCGCGGGATTTGTGGCGCAACCTGCGCGCGGGCGGCGAAACCGGCTGGGACTTCAGCTCGCGCTGGTTCGCCGACGGCAGGACGCTCGCGAGCATCGACGTGACCTCGCTGGTGCCAGTGGACCTGAACTGCCTGATGGTGGACCTCGAACGCACGCTCGCGAAAGCCTACCGTGTGACCGGCGATGCAGGCCACGCCGAGAATCTCGAACTACGTGCCCGGGTGCGCGCCGATGCGATCCGCCGGGTGCTGTGGGACCCGCAACTGCACGCTTTCGGCGACTACGACTTCGTGCACCGCACGCTCACGCACCGGCTTACTGCCGCGACGGTGTACCCGCTTTACGCCGGCGTCGCGACACGCAACGACGCGCGCGAAGTGGCGCAGACGATCCGGCGCGATCTGCTGCGTCCGGGCGGTCTCGCGACGACGCGGACCAACACCGGCCAGCAGTGGGACGAACCGAACGGCTGGGCGCCGCTGCAGTACCTCGCGGTGATCGGGTTGCGCCGCTATAGCGAGCCGGAGCTCGCGCGCGATATCGCGACGCGCTGGATCCGCACCGACGTCGCGTACTACCAGCGCACCGGCAAGCTGGTCGAGAAGTACGACGTCGACGCGAGCGGCAAGTCGGCGGGGGGCGGCGAGTATCCGCTGCAGGACGGCTTTGGCTGGACCAATGGCGTGCTGCGCGTGCTGATGCAGCTCTATCCGGATGCGGTGAGTTCGACGAAGCCGGCCGATCTGCCGGGCGGCGCGGTGGGCGTGTCGGATGCGGCGGCATCGGCGGCGGCCGCGCCGCAGACGTCGCACAGCACGTCGCCCGCGGGCCACTAGTTGCAAAGAGGCGCGCAGCCAGGTCCGCGCGTTCCGAAGAGGTAGTAGCGATACCAGGATGATGGGTTGACTGCCTGGCGGCGGCGCAGCCCGTTACGATGCTTTGGATAGCTCGAACAGACCCTCGTCACCCTGGAAAGCCTCGAAGATGAATCGTAAGCTCGACGTACCATCGGCCGAACCGGTGCCGCCGCAGGCGCAGGCCACGGCGACAGCCAAGGCCGCCCCGCCGGCCGGCGATGAAGCCGCCGCGCATTGGCAGCGCAATCTGTGCGTGTGCGTGTTCGGCTCGTTCACGACCATCGTCGCGATGACGCTGCTGCTGCCGTTCCTGCCGCTCTATGTCGAGCAGCTCGGCGTAAAGGATCATGCGGCGATCGTGCAGTGGTCCGGCGCCGCGTTCGGCGCGACCTTCTTCAGCGCCGCGCTCGTCGCGCCCCTGTGGGGCAAGCTCGCGGACCTCTACGGCCGCAAGCTGATGCTGATCCGCTCGAGCCTCGGCATGGCGGTCGCGATGTCGCTGATCGGCATGGCGCACTCGGCGTGGCAGCTGGTCGCGTTGCGGCTGCTCGCCGGGTTGCTCGGCGGCTATGCGTCGGGCTCGATGATCCTCGTCGCGACGCAGACGCCGAAGGCGCGTTCGGGCTGGGCGCTCGGCGTGCTGTCGTCGGGGATCATGGCGGGCAATCTGGTCGGCCCGCTGATCGGCGGCTTCCTGCCGCCGCTGATCGGCATCCGCGCGACCTTTTGGGCCTCGGGCGCGGCGATCTTCGTCGCCTTTCTCGCGACGGCGTTTCTGATTCGCGAAATGCCGGTTCGCAAGCATGCGGACAGCGCGCCGAAGCAGGGCGCGTGGGCCTCGGTGGACGACAAGCGGCCGGCCATCGCGATGCTTGCCACGGGTCTGCTGCTGATGGTCGCGAATATGTCGATCGAGCCGATCATCACCGTCTACGTCGCCCAGCTCACGAAGCCTCAAAGCGTGACGATGGTGGCGGGCTTCGTGATGTCGGGCGCGGCGCTCGGCAGCGTGATCTCGTCGTCGCGTCTGGGCAAGTTCGCCGATCGCGCCGGGCACTGGAATGTGATCGTCGGCTGCCTCGCCGTATCGGCGGTCTTGCTCGTTCCGCAGGCGTTCGTCACCGCGAGCTGGCAGCTGATCGTGCTGCGTTTCCTGATGGGGATGGCACTGGGCGGCCTGTTGCCGTGCATCGCGAGCGTGATCCGCCATAACGTGCCGGCGAGCGTGACGGGCGCGATCCTTGGGTACTCGGTGTCGTCGCAATACGCGGGGCAGGTGGCCGGCCCGTTGCTGGGCGGTTTCGTCGGCGGACACGTCGGCATGCGCGCGGTGTTTCTCGGCACCAGCGTGCTGATGGCGCTCGGCGCGCTCGCGAACTGGCGCGTAAAGTCGGGCAGGGCACGGGCAGCGGTGGCGCGCTGATACAAGCCTCCTCGACGGTCAACGCGTTTGCCATTCCGGCGCAAACACCTTTCCCCTGGGCGACCAGCGCCCGCGTAAACCCCAGCGCGCGTCTAGCCAGAACCCGCTTTGCTCCTTTTTTTATTCATGCTACTGTGAATCGCAGTTCGTCAGGCTATGCAAATTTACATTGCGACCAGCCGAGGCGAAGCGGGGGTGGCCTGACGTCGCCACTCCGCCGGACACACCCCAACGTGTAATCCCGACCAAGGAGAAAGCGCGGTGACGCAGGTTCCGATCGACGGTAGCAGCATCGTTTCCGCGCGCGCTTTGTCCCACCCACGTCTGTCCCCGGCGAAATGGTTCGTCAGGGCGGGCGTCGCGCTCATCTATCTGTTCATGCTGAGCCCGCTGATCTTCGTGATCTGGCTGAGCTTCTTCAAGGACGCGATCATCACGTTCCCGCCGTCCGGCTACACGCTGTCGTGGTACGTCAACGCATGGCGTAACGACGCGTTCGCGAACGGCTTCGTGCTGTCGCTGAAGCTCGCGGCCGGCGCGGCGATCGGCGGCGTGGTGCTCGGTGTCGCCGCCTCGCTCGCGCTTGCGCGCTACCGGTTTGCTGGGCGTCGCCTCGTCAGCAACACGCTGCTGCTGCCACTAGTCGTGCCTGGTATCGTCGCCGGCATTGCGACCTATCTGTTCTACCTGCGCGCCGAGAATGCGCTCGACACCGACATCGTCGGCACATTCGGCGGCCTGCTGCTCGCGCATATCTGCCTGACGATCCCATGGACGATCCGGCTCGTCACCGCGAGCCTGGGCCAGCTCGACACCGCCGTCGAGGAGGCGGCGCGCAATCTCGGCGCCGGTGCGTGGCGCACGCTGTGGCGCGTCACGCTGCCGATGCTGCGGCCGGCGATCGTCGCCTCCACGCTGTTCGGCTTCATCGTCTCGTTCGAGAACCTCGAGATGACCTTGCCGCTCGTCGGCCCCGGCAAGACGACGTTGCCGATCGCAATCATGCAGTACCTCGAATTCAATCTCGACCCAACCATTGCGGCGGTATCGGCCGCGCAGATCGTGCTGCTTGGCATCGTGATGCTGATCACCGATCGTTTCGTGAAGCTCGGCAAGGTGATCTGATCATGGCTCAGGTATCCCATGCGCAATCTGCGCAAGCAGTACGGTGCGACGACCGCGGTCGCCGACGTGTCGTTCGATATCGCCGAGGGCGAACTGGTCGCGTTCCTCGGCCCGAGCGGCTGCGGCAAGACGACGACGCTGCGCATGGTCGCGGGCTTCGTCGAGCCGAGCGACGGCGAAATCTGGATCGGCAACACCGAGGTCACGCGGCTCGCACCCGACAAGCGCAATACCGGCATGGTGTTTCAGCGCTACGCGTTGTTTCCGCACATGACCGTTGCGCAGAACGTCGCGTTCGGTCTGGAAATGCGGCGTGTACCGAAGGCGGAGCGCGACACGCGCATTCGCGAGGCGCTCGACATGGTGCGGCTGAGCTCGCTCGCCGAACGCTATCCCCGGCAGTTGTCCGGCGGCCAGCAGCAGCGCGTCGCGATTGCGCGCGCGCTCGCGATCCGGCCCGACGTATTTCTGCTCGACGAGCCGTTGTCGAATCTCGACGCGAAGCTGCGCGTCGAGGTTACGAGAAGAAATTCGCGCGCTCCAGCAGCGTCTCGGTCTCACGACGATCTTCGTCACGCACGATCAGGAGGAAGCACTTGCGATGGCGGACCGCGTGGCCGTCATGCACGACGGACGCGTGCAGCAGATCGGCAGCGCGGACGCGTTGTACGAGCGGCCCGCCAATCCGTTCGTCGCGAGCTTCCTGGGCCGCATGAATTTCTTCGCGGGCCACGTCGACAACGGCCAGTTCATCACGGCGAACGGCGAAAAGATCACGGTCAACGCCGCCGCGCGCAATGCCAACACGCTCGGCATCCGACCGGAGCGCCTGCGTCTTGCCGCGGCGCCGGAGCACAGCGAAGTGTCGATCCCGGTCCGGCTGGCCGACCGGATCTATCTCGGCGCGACCGTCGAATTGCGCCTCACGAGCGAGCGCGGCCAGAGCCTCGTCGCGCTCGTGCCGAACACCGCGCACGCCGGTGCCGGCGCATGGTCGCCGGGCGACACGCTGCACGCGTGCTTCAGAACCGAAGATTGCCTGCTTTTTTCCGCCTGAAGGACCATAAAATGAGCTATCCCATCACGCGCCGCACGTTTCTGAAAGCTGCTTCCGGTCTGCTCGTCGCTCCGTCGCTCGGTTTCGATCCGCGCACGGCGCTGGCGGCCGACGCTTGCCCCAACGTCGTCGTCGGCACGTGGGGCGGCGATTATCTGAACCTGCTCGAACAGAACATCGGCAAGCCGATCATCGAGGCCGCTGGCGGTCGCGTCACGTACGACTCGGCGGATCAGATCGGCCGCATGACGAAGCTGCGCGCGGAGAAGATGTCGCGTCACGGTTCGCTCGACGTCGCCTGTCTCGCCGACATCGACATGTTCGACGTCAATCGTTCGGGGGTGCTCGAACCGCTCGACACGAAACTGGTGCCGAACTCGGCGCGCACGATCGAAGCGCTGCGCCGCCCGTATTCGATTCCGCACATCTTCAGTGCGATGGTGATCGTCTACAACCCGGAGAAGTTTCAGGCGAAGCCCGATTCGCTCGCGGTCGCGCTCGATCCGAAACTGAAGGGACGGGTGGGTTTTTCCGACATTCTGTACAACTTCAACGTGCTGCAGTCTTCGCTCGCGGCGGGCCAGCACAATGGCGACACGGCGGCCGGTATCCAGTTTCTGCGCGAGGTGCGCAAGCAGCAGCCGAAGGTCTATCCGTCGAACGAAACGGTCGCGGCGGCGCTGAAAAGCGGCGAAATCTGGATGACCTGCATGTGGAAAGCGCGCGCGCTGCAGTGGAAGAAAGGCGGCGTGCCGGTCGACTACGCGTTCCCGAAAGAGGGCGGCGTGCCGGTCACGTTCGAGGCCGCCGTGCCGAAGAACGCGCCGACGCGTGCGTGCGGCTTCAACTATCTGAACGCGATGCTCGATCCGCGCGCGCAGGTCGGCTTCGCCGAGACGATGGGCTATGCGCCGACCGTCACCGATGCGGCCTTGCCGCCGACGCTGCAACAGAGCGTCGGCTTCACGAATGCCGAACTCGATCGCCTCGTCAAAGTCGACTACGCGCGTTTCACCGCGGAAAAACCGGCGCTGCTCGACTTCTGGAACAAGGAATTCAAGCCGGGACTTTGAACCATGACGACGAGCGCACTGAACGCCGCGCCGCGGCGCCGCGACTTCGCCGGGGGCCTGCTCGCAACGCCCGCCGTGCTCGTCGTGCTATTCGTGATCGTGCTGCCGGGCGTGCAACTGGTGCGCTACAGCTTCAATCATTTCGACTCGGTCCAGATGATGCAGGCGGCGTTCACGTTCGAGAACTACGTCCAGTTTCTGACCGATCCGTACTACCACGCGGTGCTGTGGACCACGATCAAGGTGGCCGCGCTGTGCACGGCGCTGTCGCTCGTATTCGGTTTTCCGGTCGCCTATGTGCTTGCTAAAACGCAGAGCCGCTTCAAGAGCCAACTGGTGATGCTGCTGGTGTTTCCGCTGCTGGTCGGCAACGTCGTGCGCGCGGCCGGTTGGATGGTCATGCTCGGCAACGCGGGTTTCGTCAATGCGATGCTGATGGCGCTCGGCCTCGTCGATCAACCGGTGCGGCTGCTGTATACGCCGTTCGCGGTGGTGGCCGGCACCACCGCCGTGGTTCTGCCGTACATGATCCTGACCTTGCAGAGCGTGCTCGAAGGCCTCGATTTCTCGATCGAGGAAGCCGCGCGCAATCTCGGCGCGAGCTTCGCTCAGACGCTCGCGCGCGTCGTGCTGCCGATCGCGGCGCCCGGCGTCGCGGCCGGCACGATGCTCGTGTTCATTCTGTGCATGAACGCGTACGCGACACCGGTTCTGCTCGGCGGCACCGGCATCACGATGATGACGCCGGCAATCTACGACCAGATCGCCAAGGCGAACAACTGGCCGTTCGGGGCCGTGCTGTCGATCGTATCGATGGTGGTCACGTTTGCGCTGGCGCTGTTGTCGCACTGGATCATCCAGCGGCGCTACGCGAAGACGATGATGACCTGAACTGGCAGGGCGCGCCGCGGGCTGGTGTGTGGGATGCGCCTCTCCTTAATTCTTCTTCCTGAAGGAACAACAGATGCCAATCCTCACCGACAAGACTCGCGCTTACCGTCACGACCTGATGCAAAAACTGATGGAACGTCAGCGAGTCGATGCGCTGATCTTCACGTCCGCCGACTTCTTCCAGTGGGCGACCAATTTCCACGTCGACGTGCAGACCTGGGAGCGGCCGATCGCCGTGTGCGTGCCGCTGTCGGGCGAGCCGTTCGCGATCATGAACGAGCTGTCGACGCATCACGTGATGATGGCGCGCGAGCGCGGACATCTGTGGCTCGACGATATCTCGTTCTACTCCGAGCATCCGCGCGTGGTCGAGCGGCAGCCGCTACTCGCGGAAGTCCCGGAACTGATCGCCGCGCGTTTGCGTGCCGCCGGGCTTGGCGCATCGCGAATCGGCGTCGAAGCCGCCGGCGGTCCGCTCGGCCGCGCGGCGTCACTGCTGCCGGACGCGAAGTTCCTGCCGATGCTCGCCGAGTTGCGCTCGTTGCGCTGGGTCAAGCACCGGGAGGAGATTGCCATCATGCGGGCCGCCGCAAGCCTCGCCGATTGGGTGCAGGACCGCTATCGCGAGAACATTCGCCCCGGACGGCTCGTTCAGGAACTCGACTATCAGATGGCCACCCTGATGGTGACCGAAGGCGCGCGCCGCTTTCCTGGCGAGAACCTCGAAGTGATGCGTTGCTGGACCTTGTCGGGACCGGCATCGGCGTCGCCGCACGGCGACGGTGCGTCATGCGGCGCCCAGATCAAGGCGGGCGACGGTCTCGTCAATATCGTGATTCCGCGTTTGAACGGTCTCGTGATCGAGAACGAGCGCACCTGGTTCTGCGGCAAACCGAGCGCCGAGCAGGCGCGTTTTCATGAGGTCGCGCGCGCGGCCAACGAGGCGGCCGTCGCGGCGGCCGTCACGGGTCAGCCGGTTTCGGGTATCGACGCGGCCGCGCAGGCGGTGATCGAGCAGGCCGGCTGCGCGAAGTACATCCGTCATCGCACGGGGCATGGCATGGGCATCATCGGTCACGAGTATCCGGACGACATGGCGTTCAATCACCGCGCGCTGCTGGACAACGAGGTGTACTCGGCGGAGCCCGGCATCTATGTGTACGGCCTCGGCGGTTTCCGGCTCGACGATTCGGTTGTGACCGGCCCGACGCCGGAGCTGCTCACGAAGACCCCGCGCACGCTCGCGCACGCGACCATCGATTGAGTCGCGCAGCGCGCGACACCCTTCAACGTTGCAGATGACCCGGATCTTGTACCGGAAGGAGACCTGATGGAGTCGATTCTGTTCTCGCACTGCGCGCTGCTCGATCCGGCTGCCGGCGAATTGCGTGAGGACCACGCGGTGCTGGTGGAAAACGGACGCATCAAGGAGGTCTCGGACCGGCCGATCCGCAGCGCGTCCGCACGCGAAATCGACCTGCGCGGCAAGACGCTGATGCCTGGCCTGATCGATTTGCACGTGCACGTGCATGCGACGCAGCTCAATCTCGCGGCACAGGTGAACTTGCCGAACGTGCTGGTCACGCTGAAGTCGTTGCCGTTGTTGCAAGGCATGCTTCGGCGTGGCTTCACGACAGTGCGCGATGCGGGCGGCGCGGGCTTCGCGCTCAAACAGGCGTTGGAACAGGGACTCGCCGAAGGTCCGCGCCTGTTCGTGTCGGGCCGCGCGATCAGCCAGACCGGCGGACACGGCGACATGCGCGGCCGCAGCGACTACATCGGCACCGATAGCCCATGCGCGTGTTGCGCGCGGGTCGGCGCGATATCGCGTGTCGCCGACGGCGTCGATGCCGTGCGTCGCGCGGTGCGTGAAGAGCTGCAGATGGGTGCCGACCAGATCAAGATCATGGCCTCGGGCGGCGTCGCCTCGCCCACCGATCCGGTCGGCGCATGGGGTTATTCGGAAGACGAGATCAGGGCGATCGTCCACGAGGCGCGGGCGCGCGGCACCTACGTGCTCGCGCACGCGTACACGGCCGAGGCGATCGCGCGCGCGGTACGCTGCGGCGTTCGGACGATCGAGCACGGCAATCTGGTCGACGAAGCGGCTGCGCGGGTGATGGCCGAGCACGGCGCGTTCGCGGTGCCGACGCTCGTCACCTACGACGCGCTCGCGAACGAAGGCGAAGCGCTCGGCCTGCCCGCCGACAGCGTCGCGAAGATCGGGAGCGTGCGCCAGGCGGGCCTGCGTTCGCTCGAAATCTTCCGCGCGGCAGGCGTGCCGATGGGCTTCGGTAGCGATCTGCTCGGCGAATCGCAGCGTCTGCAAAGCGATGAATTCCGCTTGCGCAGCGAAGTGCTGACGCCGCTCGAGATCCTGCGCAGCGCGACCGTGGTCGGCGCGCAGGTGCTCGGCCAGGTCGGGCAGCTCGGGCAGATCACGGCAGGCGCGCACGCCGACATGCTCGTCGTCGACGGCAATCCGCTTGCGTCGCTCGACTGTCTGCTGGGGCAGGGCGAGCGCATTCCGGTCGTGATGAAGGGCGGTAGAATCCATGCCTTTGATTTGCCGGCGTGACATGCGCGGCGCTCCCTTGCGAGCAAGGTTGACAGCGGGGAGCGCCGGCGGCCCATGCAATCCGGAGAGAACGGATGGACTTTCGGCACATCGACGCATTCAGGGCGCTGATGCTCACGCGCACGACGACTCGCGCCGCGCAGGTCATCGGCACTTCGCAGTCGGGCATCAGCCGCCTGATTACCGATCTGGAGCGCTCGACCAGTCTCACGCTGTTCGATCGCAGCCGCGGCCGGCTCGAACCGACCGTCGAAGCCCTGGCGCTGTTCGAGGAAGTCGAGCGGCGCTATGCCGGCCTGGACAACATCCGCGAGTTCGCGCTGAGCTTGCGCAATCCGTCGACCGCGGTGATCCGCGTGGGCTCGGTCGTATCGTTCGGGCTCGGCTACTTCGCGCGCGTCGTGGCGAACTTTCATCGCCGGCATCCGGCCGTGCAGATTGCGTTGACGACCGGGGCATCGTCGCTGATTCGCGATCAGGTGGTGTCGCGTCAACTCGCGCTCGGTCTCGTCACGAATACGGTCGACGTGACCGGCACCGATTCGACCGCCTTCGCGCAGCTCGACGCGATCTGCGCGTTGCCGGCCGGTCATCCGCTGGGCAAGCGCAAGGTCATCAAGGTGGCGGATCTGCGGAATCAGCCGATCGTGTCGTACGATCTGCCGGACCTCGTGCGCTGGGGCATGGATCAGGTGTTCGCGAGCGGTCAGCTGCAATCGCAGGTGGTGGCGACCGCGCCGTACTCGGTCAACATCGCGACGATGGTCAAGGAAGGCCTCGGCATCGGTTTGCTGCATCCGGTGTCGGCGTACGACTTTCTCGACTCGAATCTGATCTTGCGCCGCTTCGAGCACGCAATGCCTTTCTACACGCTGAAGATCACGCCGCATGGCGCCGCGCCGGCTCCGCATCTCGACGAATTGTCGAAGGTGATGGAGGAGACGCTCGAAGAAGTGCTGGCGGCCGTGAATACGCGCTTGACGGCAGCGAGCTGACCGATTGCCGCTTCGCGGCGGCAGCGGCGTTCCCCACCTATCCAATGAAATACAGATCGGGCCACCGAGGCCTGACGTCGTCTGTTGCGGCTTCTTTTCGAAACGCATTTCTCCTGGAGCGAGTGTATGAACCACATCAACCAGCCACGCCGCCGTTTTCTTCGATCGACGGGGACGCTCGTCGCCGCCTCCGCGCTGGGTCCGTTCGCGTTGAAAGCCAATGCGGCCGGTGCGTGTTCCGGTCAGGTGGTGGTCGGCACGTGGGGAGGCGACTATCAACGCCTGCTGCAACAGAACATCGATTCGCTGGTGACGCCTACCGGTGATGCGATCACCTATGCGCTCGGCAGTGCGCTCGCACGGCAGACCACGATGCGTGCCGAAGCACACGCGCGGCGCAGCACGTTGGATGTCGCGCTGCTGCGCGATAACGACATGTTCCAGATGTACTCCGAAGGCACGACCGCGAAACTCGATGACGCGCTGCTGCCGAACCTTGCCAACGTGATTCCGCAATTTCGTCGCAGCTACGCGGTCCCGCACATCTTCAGCGCGCTCGTGCTCGTCTACGATACCGACAGGGTGCGCACGCGCCCGGACGGTCTCGCCGCACTGCTGGACCCTCAATTCAAGGGCAAAATCGGCCTGGTCGATGATCAGTATGACTATCTGACGCTCGCGGGCGCGCTTGCCTCGGGTGGACAAGCGAGCGATCTCGCGCTCGGGCAGAAGTATTTGCGCGCGCTGCGCGAGGCATCGCCGCGAGTGTATCCGTCGGTCGATGCGCTGGCGTCGGCGCTCAAGAGCGGCGAGATCGTCGTGACCGTCACGTGGAAGGCGCGCGCGCTGCAGTGGAAAAAGGCGGGCCTCGCGGTCGATTACGTGTTCCCGAAGGAGGGCGCATTGCCGGCCACGTTCGAGGCCGCCGTCACCGCGGGCAGTAAATCGTCCGCCTGCGCGTTTCCCTATCTGAATGCGATGCTCGATCCGCGTTCCCAGCGCGCGTTCGCCGAATCGATGGGCTACGCGCCGACGATCACGAACGCGAATCTGCCGCCGTCGTTGCAACAGGCGGTGGGCTTCTCGGGCAAGGAGCTGGAGCGGATCGTGCCGGTCGACTTCGCGATGCTGATGAAACACAAGACGGAAATGCTCGACTTCTGGAACAAGGATTTCCGCGCTGGACTTTAACCCTGAGGCTCCGCACATTTCTGCCTGCAAGACCCAAACACATGATTATTCTGACCAACAACGAAGGTAAATCCGGCATCGGCTTGACCGCCGAACTGCTGCGCAATGGCGGTGCCGGGCTCGACGCGGTCGAGGCAGGCATCCGGCTCGTCGAAGATGACGAAGAGGTGCGCACGGTCGGGCGTGGCGGCTGGCCGAATCTGCTCGGCGAAGTCGAGCTCGATGCGTCGGTGATGGATGGCTCGACGCTGCGCACTGGCGCGGTGGGCGGTCTGAAGGGCTTCAGGCATCCGGTGAGCGTCGCGCGTGCCGTGATGGAGCGGCTGCCGCACGAGCTGCTGATCGGCGAGGGCGCCGCGCGCTATGCGGCCGAAACGGGTGCGGAGCGCTGCGAGCTGCTCGCCGAACATTCGCGCAAGGCTTACGCGCGCTGGTTCGACGGCGAAGTCAGCGCGGCCGACAGGGCCGCGTGGCCGAACGTGCCGCTCGAACGCTATTGCCACGACGCGGTCGATCCGGAGATCGGCAAGGACACGACTGTTTTTCTTGCGCTCGACAGCGCCCGCAATGTCGTGAGCGGCACGAGTACATCGGGGTGGGGCTGGAAATATCCGGGCCGTCTCGGCGACAGCCCCGTGATCGGCGCGGGCTCCTATGCCGATAGCCGTTACGGCGCCTGCGCATGCACGGGCGCGGGCGAGATGACGATCCGCGCCGGCACGGCGCGCGCGGTGGTGCTCTACATGAAAATGGGCATGAGCGTCGAGCGCGCGGTCAGCGAAGCGGTCGACGATATGCGCGCGCTCAAGGGCGGCTTGATCAGCCGCGTGACGATCCATGCGATCGATGCCGCGGGCAATCACCGCGTGGTGGCGGTCAATGGCTTGCCGGGCAATCACTACTGGGTGTGGACGCCAGACATGGCGCAGCCGGAGCGCCGTGCTTGCGAGCTGATCCAGATCTCGGCGGGCGCGCCGCAGAGCAAGCGGATTGCGATGCAGGTTTATACCGACGTTTGAGGGCGACGCGCACTGGTGAATCAGCGGTATTCCCGCAGCGGCACCTAAGACGTCTTCTGCCCCCCCGCAATCACCCGCTCCAACGACAGCTTCAAGTGACGCTGCATCGCCGCTTGCGCCTGAATCGCATCATGCGCCTCCAGCGCTTCGAGAATCACGAGATGTTCGTCGGGCACGGCGCCCCACGTCGTCTCGTTCTCGAAGTGGCCGCGCAGCTTTTCCGACAGCGGACTATGCCGCGCATCGAATAGCGAGCTGACGGTGCGCACCAGCACCTCATTGCCGGACATTTGCGCGATCGCGAGATGGAACGCGCGATCGGCCGCGACCGGAATTCTGCCGGCCTTTACTTCGCGCTCCATCTCGTTGTAGATGGCGCGCAGCATCTTCAGATCTTTCGGTTTGCAGAACGGTGCGACGCTCGCGATGATCGAGCCTTCGATCAGGCAGCGCGCGCCGAGGATGTCGAGCAGGCTATCGCCGAGTTCGGCCTGCGACAGCGACGCATCATTCTGAGCGGACGGCGTCGCGCACAGGTAGACGCCCGAGCCCATGCGAATCTCGACGAGCCCTTCCAGTTCCAGCGCGACCAGTGCCTCACGCACCGACGGCCGCGACACGCCGAGCGTCTCCGCCAGTGCGCGCTCGGGCGGCAGGCGGCCGTTCGGCGCGAACTCCGGCTGAGCGATCAGATTGCGCAATTTTTCCGCGATCTGAAGATAGAGGCGGCGAGTGTCGGCAGGTCTGGTGGTCACGAAACGATTCCCGGCGATGTAGCTTGTGCAAGCCCGATAAGGCGAGCGCCGATTGTAGATCGAAGCGCCCGGCGCGCAAATCGTGCGCGCTCGGCGGCGCGGCGACAGCGTTCGGGGTTTCCCCAACTCCGTGCGAATTGGCTTGACCAGTATCGCACTCGCCGTTATTTTTGCAAATTGGTAAGGCCAGATTGACGCCGCGGAGACGCCAGCCGTGCAGCCCTGCTGGTCGCTCCGCATCCCGACACCCGATCAATTTCTCCATGACGATGAAGACTGTGCGCGCACGACGGCTAACGACGCGGGCCGCAAATCCGCAGTAGATCTGTAGCACACCCCGGCAGCACACCGGCGGCCACGAGGCCGCATGGTTCATCCAAATAGAGTAGATGCCAGCCCAGGAGGAGACGGTTTCATGAAGAAGAAGATGCGTTGGGTAGTGATTTTTCTGTGCTTTCTCGCGATCGCGGTGAACTACATCGATCGTGCGAATCTCGCGGTCGCCGCGCCGCAAATCGAAAAGGCGCTCGGCATCGGCCCCGCCGAGATGGGCTTCATCCTGAGCGGATTCTTCTGGACCTACGCGTTGATGCAGATGCCGTTCGGCTGGTTCGTCGATCGTGTCGGCGCGCGCATCGCGTTGCCGCTCGCGGTCGGGTGGTGGTCGGTGTTTACCGCGGCCACCGCGGTCACGACCAGCGTCGCGGGCATGTTCGGCTGCCGCCTGTTGCTCGGCGTCGGCGAGGCGGGCGCATATCCGTCCTGCGCGAAGCTCGTCAGCCAATGGTTCGAGCCCAAGGAGCGCGCGATCGCGACCAGCATCTTCGATAGCGGCTCGCGGGTCGGCTCCGCGCTGTCGATTCCCGTGGTCGCGCTGATCATCGGCACGCTCGGCTGGAAGGCTGCTTTTGTCCTCACCGGCTTGCTCGGCGCGGTGTGGATCGTCGGCTGGTTCGTGATTTATCGGAATCCCGTGCAGGACGCGATGGAGAGCGCGCGCAACGCTGCGCCGGCGGCTCAAGCGAGAGGCGGCCAGGACAACGTGACCTGGGCATCGCTGTTTCGCCATCGCACGCTGTGGGGCATGATGCTCGGCTTCTTCTGCCTGAACTTCGTGATCTACTTCTTCATTACGTGGTTTCCGAGCTATCTCGTGCAGACGCGCGGCTTCTCGCTGAAATCGCTCGGCACGCTCGGCATGATTCCGGCGCTGATCGCGATTCCGGGCGGCTGGCTCGGCGGCTATGTGTCCGACGCGCTGTTCCGGCGCGGCTGGAGCCTGACGGCTGCGCGCAAGACCTGCATGGTCGGCGGCATGCTGGTGTCGTCGGTGATCACGCTGTCGGCGTTCACGGAGAACACCAATCTGATGCTCGCGTTCTTCGGTATCGCCTATGGCAGCCTCGCGTTCGCCGCGGCGAGCATCTGGTCGCTGCCCTGCGACGTCGCGCCGACACCGCGCCATGTCGCGTCGATCGGCGGCATCCAGAACTTTGCGTCGAATCTCGCGGGGATCGTGATCACGACGTTCACCGGCGTGATGGTCGCGATGACGAAGGGCTCGTTCACGATCCCGCTCGTCGTCGCGGGCGGCTTCTGCTTTCTCGGCGCGTTCAGCTATCTTTTCATCGTGGGACGCATCGAGCCGCTGTCGCTGGAATCGGAAGGCCGCGATCTGCCGAAGGGCGCGGGCTCCACGATCTGACGTATTCTGTGTCAACGCATACGGATAACCCTGTTTTCGAGGCTTCTCATGTCGACTCAAGCTAGCGTCGCGTCCGCGATCATCCGCCTGCATCCGGGCGACGACGTCATCATCGCGACCCGGCAGTTGTTGCCGGGCACGCGCATCGAGGCGGAACAACTGGTCGTCGCCGGACTGATTCCACCGGGGCACAAGATCGCGACGCGCAACATCGCGCGAGGCGAGCCGGTCAAGCGCTACAACCAGATCATCGGCGTCGCGCGTGAGGCGATCGCGCGCGGCCAGCATGTCCACACGCACAATCTCGGCATGTCGGAGTTCGCGCGCGAGCACGCGTTCGGCGTCGATGCGCAGCCGACGGTCTACGTCGACGAACCCGCGCACTTCATGGGCATTCGCCGCGACGACGGCCGCATCGCGACGCGCAATTACATCGGCATTCTGACCAGTGTGAACTGCTCGGCGACGGTCGCGCGCGCGATTGCCGATCATTTCCGGCGCGACGTGCGTCCCGACGCGCTCGCCGACTATCCGAACGTCGACGGCGTGATCGCCTTGACGCACGGGCTCGGCTGCGGCATCGACATGCAAGGCGAGGGCATTGCGATCCTGCGTCGCACACTGGCCGGTTACGCGGTGCATCCGAACTTCGCGTCGGCGCTGTTCGTCGGGCTAGGCTGCGAGACGAATCAGATCGACGGCGTGCTCGCCGCGGGCGGTCTCGACGCCAGCACGACGAAGCTGCGCAGCTTCACGATCCAGGACAGCGGCGGTACGCGCAAGACGATCGAACTCGGTATCGCGATGGTGCGCGAGATGCTCGCCGACGCGAACCGCGTGCAGCGCGTGCCGGTGCCGGCTTCGCATCTATGCGTCGGTCTGCAGTGCGGCGGTTCGGACGGCTACTCTGGCATCTCCGCGAATCCGGCGCTCGGCGCCGCGGTCGATCGGCTCGTGCGGCACGGCGGCACCGCGATCCTGTCGGAGACGCCGGAAATCTACGGCGCCGAGCATCTGCTGACGCGGCGTGCGGTGAGCGCCGCGGTCGGCGACAAGCTGCTCGCGCGCATCGCATGGTGGCAGGACTATTGCGCGCGCAATGGCGGCGCGATGGACAACAACCCATCGGCGGGCAACAAGGTGGGCGGCCTGACGACGATCCTCGAAAAATCGCTCGGCGCGGTCGCGAAGGGCGGCACGACGAATCTGGTCGACGTCTACGAATACGCGCAGCCGATCGCCGCGAAGGGCTTCGTGTTCATGGATTCGCCCGGCTACGATCCGGTGTCGGCGACGGGACAGGTCGCCTCGGGCGCGAACCTGATCTGCTTCACGACCGGGCGCGGCTCCGCCTATGGCTGCGCGCCGTCGCCGTCGTTGAAGCTCTCGACCAACACCGCGTTGTGGGAGCGCCAGCAGGACGACATCGATATCAATTGCGGCGGTGTGGTCGACGGCAGCGCGAGCATCGACGAACTCGGCGAAGCGATCTTTCGCATGATGCTCGACTGCGCGTCCGGCACGCGCACGAAGAGCGAGCTGCACGGCTATGGGCAAAGCGAGTTCGTGCCGTGGCAGGTCGGCGTGGTGACCTGAGCGGGTGCATTGCAGCGACACAGCCGAAAAGCCGAATGGATCACGCATTGGAAGATGCAATTGGAACGCCGCCTTTATTCAGGCCGCGAGGTGAAGCGCGCGCAGCGGCTCTGCCCGTCTGACGAACTGGAGATATCCGATGCAGCAGGAACCGATCTCCGCGACCCGCGGTAACGAAGCCGTCGCCGCGCTGCGCGCGGCGCTCGGCGCTGACATCGTGAGCCTGCCGGCCGAATTTGGCGGGCGGCGGTTCGCGGACTGGAGCGGCACGCCATCGACCGATCCGATCGCGCTGATCCGCCCGCGCACGACCGAAGAGGTCGCCACCGCGCTCAGGATCTGCCATCAATTCCGGCAGCCGGTCGTCACGCAAGGCGGCATGACCGGGCACGCGGGCGGCGCCTGCGTGCTTGGCGGGGAGGTCGCGCTGAGCGTCGAGCGGATGAACGGCGTCATCGACATCGATCCGGTCAGCGCGACGATGACCGTGCTCGCGGGCACACCGCTGCAGGTCGTGCAGGAAGCGGCCGATCACGCCGGCTTCATGTTCGCGCTCGACCTCGGCGCGCGCGGCAGTTGCACGATCGGCGGCAACATCGCGACCAATGCGGGCGGCAATCGAGTGATCCGCTACGGGATGATGCGCGACCAGGTGCTCGACGTCGAAGCGGTGCTCGCCGACGGCAGCGTGATCGGCGGCGAGCGCAAGATGATCAAGAACAATACCGGCTACGACCTGCGCAACCTGCTGACGGGCAGCGAGGGCACGCTCGCGGTCATCACGCGCGCGGTGCTGCGCCTGCGGGCCAAGCCGCGCGCGATCTCGACCGCATGGTGCGGCATGCCGGACTACGCGGCGGTGACCACGCTGCTCGGCCGCGCGCAGGAGCGGCTGCCGGCCGGCGTGTCCGCGTTCGAGGTCATGTGGCCGAGCTATTGCGACTTCGTGCGGCAACGCCTGCCCGAACTGCGCGTGCCGCTCGCGAGTGATCAAGCCTACTACGTATTGCTCGAGACTTGCGGCGCGGACCCGGAACGGCAGTCGGCGGCTTTCGAGGAATTCCTCGCCGACATGTTGAACGCCGGCGTGATCGCCGACGCCGCAATCGCGCAATCGGACGCGGACGCCGCGGCGTTCTGGGCGATTCGCGACGCGCCAGCCGAATATCCGCGCCTGATCCCGGGACGCATCTCGTTCGACATCAGCTTCGCGGTCGCGCAGGCGGGCGACGCGGCGCAGCGTTGCGACGAGCGGTTGCGCGCGCGCTGGCCGCAAGCGACGATCCTCGTCTATGGGCATCTCGGCGACGGCAATCTGCACGTGGTGGTGCAAGAACCCGGCTGGACCGACGAGGCCATCGACGACGTCAAGCGCGTCGTCTATGAACTGACGGGGGAAATGGGCGGCTCGGTATCGGCCGAGCATGGGATCGGCGAGGAGAAGCTGGGCGTGCTCGGCCTGTCACGCTCGCCGGCCGAACTCGCCGCGATGAAGGCGATCAAGCTCGCGCTCGATCCGCACAATCTCCTGAACCCTGGCAAGGTGATCGCGATGTAGTGTGCGCGGCGCGAATCTGCGTGCGCAGCATGTTCCCGAGTCGCTTGCTCAGGCACTCGATCTCGCCGAGCGCGACGTGTTCGAATTCGGCGGGGCGCAGATCGCATCGTTGCGAGCGTACTGACGAAAATATCCGGCGGCGCGTCATGGCATCGGCGACGCGGTACGCCGGAGCTGTGCCGATTCAGGCGTCTTCGCCGGTTGCGAATACGCCGTTTTCCGGTGCCGTCCGTTCGACGTCGATGCATTGCACGCGCCAGTGGCCGCTCGCGAGGATGCGGCCGTGCTCGGCGCACCACTGCACGCGGCCGACCTCGCCTTCGAACGGCCCGTCGAGCTGATTCAGATCGAGCCCCTCGAGCACGCAGACCGGCGCGGAGCTATGCGGCGCGCACACGAGCGTATTGCCGCAATCCATATGCAACGCGCCCCATTCGGGCAACTCGAGCCCGAAATGACCTTCGCGCGACCATTGCCGCGTGTCCTTGTCGAGCCAGAGAATGGCGAAGGCCATCGGGTTGACACGATCGAACGTGTCGAGATGAACAGTCAAACGCATGACATGTCTCCGCAATGTATACAACTGATTCGCATTGCCGGCGCCATCGCGCGTCGGCAGCGGGCCCGCTGCGTGCGCATCGAGTCCTTATTGGCTAAGTACCCATTGCACGAGCGTGTGCGCGTCCTGCGCCGATAACGGCCCACCGCGCTCGGCTCGGGCTCGCCATCCGTCATCGCGGACGCCGAGCACACGAGCAGACAGTTTCGGATTCGCGCAATCACGGCACGTACTCCCGTATCAGGAATAAGATCAGTGTACGGGCGGCGAAACGGCCCTTATTGACTTCGATCAAACGGTCCACGGCGCGGGCCGATCGCGCGACACAATGGCGCGCCTACGCTGATGAGAACGGCGCGCGCCTCGCTGTCCGCCATGACGGCAGCTTGTCGCCGCCGAAGCATCTGAAGGAGAACCCGATGCGAGCGATGGTGTTCGACGGCAGCTCGGCGACGCTGACCGAGCGGGAAGTGCCTGATCCGCGGCCCGGTGCCGGGGAGATCCTGATCGACGTTCATGCGTGCGGCGTGTGCCGCACGGACCTGCATCTGGTCGACCGCGAGCTCGAGCATCCAAAGCGGCCGGTGATTCCCGGCCACGAAATCGTCGGCGTGGTGGCCGAATTGGGCGCGGGCGTCAGCGGTTTCACGGTGGGCGAGCGGGTCGGCGTGCCGTGGGTCGGGCGCACCTGCGGCCACTGCCGCTACTGTCTGTCCGCCCGCGAAAATCTCTGCGACGACGCTGGCTTCACCGGCTACACGATCGACGGCGGCTACGCCGAGCGCACCGTCGCCGATAGCCGCTACTGCTTTCATCTGCCGCCGCACTACAGCGATATCGAGGCCGCGCCGCTGCTGTGCGCGGGTCTGATCGGCTATCGCACGTTGAGCATGGCGGGCGACGCCGAACGGATCGGCATCTACGGTTTCGGCGCGGCCGCGCATCTCGTCGCGCAGGTGGCGCGTCACCAGCAGCGCACCGTCTATGCGTTCACGCGTCCCGGCGACCACGCGGCCCAGCAACTCGCGCTGCGCCTCGGCGCGGCATGGGCCGGCGGCAGCGACGAGGCACCGCCCGGCGAACTCGACGCCGCGCTGCTGTTCGCGCCGGTCGGCGCACTGGTGCCGCTGGCGTTGCAGGCGGTCGCGAAAGGCGGCGTGGTGGTGTGCGGCGGCATTCATATGAGCGACATTCCATCGTTCCCGTACGCGTTTCTGTGGGGCGAGCGGCGGGTGGTGTCGGTCGCGAATCTGACCCGCGACGATGGGCTTCAATTCATGCGCAGCGCCGCCGAGATGCAGCTCGCGATCGAGACGACGACTTACGCGTTGCGCGACGCGAACCTCGCGCTCGACGATCTGCGCAACGGCAACCTGACCGGCGCGGCCGTGCTCGCGGTCCGCCCGTGATCCGCTAGCGAGCCGTTGGCGCTTGATACAGATCAAGCCGCGCGCTGCGTCGGCGTTCATCATGTAAGCGAACCGTTGGCGTCCCCGTCACGGGCCGAGGTGTGAAGCGACGCGCTTGACGCGCCGCCTCGCGGTGCGACGATCCGAGAAGAGCCGATGAACACTGCTGCCGAGCGCAACACCTTCCACCGCGTGATGATCGCGTCCGCGGGCGGCAGCGGACTGCCGCTCGGCACGCGCGTCGCCCGGCAGTTGGTCGCGGCGGATGCGCGCTTTCGTCTCGTCGATATCGTTTGCAATCCTGCCGCGCTTTATCCGACGCTGATGCTCAGCTATCCGGACTGGTGCGAGGCGCATCGCGCGATGCTGCACGGCGCGCAGGCCGCGCTGCGCGACGCGGTGATCGCGTTGCACGGCGTCGTCGCGGCGAGCGACGCCGAGATCGTCGATCTCACCGCGCTGCATCAGGGCGCGGCCGAAGCGCTCGCCCACACGGCGACGCAATGGGACGCGGATCTGGTCGCGGTGGCCGCGCATCCGCGTGAACATCGCTGGGACAGCCGTATCGATCCCGAGGAACTGGTCGCGTCGATCGGGCGTCCGGTGCTGTACATGCCGGCGAGGTCGACCGACGCGAGCGATGCCTCGGCGGTGAGCCGCGTGCTGGTCGCGATCGATGGCAGCGACACCGCGCTCGACGCGCTGCGCACCGCGCTCGCGGTAGCGCCGCCCGACGCGCGCATCAAGGTCGTCTACGCGGCCGACGACCGCTTCGCGTGGTGCGAATGGCTGCCGTTCGAAGTCGTGTCGCAGCATCGAATCGATGTCTTGCGGCGCGGCGCGGCGATGCTCGAACAAAGCCGGCGCGCGGCCGAAACCGCGTTGCTCGAGTTCGACGATGATTCCGGCGATGCGTCGAGCGCGATTCTGGACGAAGCGCAACGCTGGCACGCGGACCTGATCGTGATGGGTTCGCACGGCATGCGCGGCGCGCCGCACCCGTTGCCGGGGCACGTGACGTCGCGCACGCTGCGCGACGCGGCGTGTCCCGTGCTCGTGTGTCCGCGCGGCGCGTCGTCACTGCGGGCGGACGACGTGCCGCACGGCGAGTGGCGGGAGCCGTATCCGGGCAGTCCGGGCGGGCCCTTTTATCTGTAGCAGGGGCGCGCCACGCGCGTTGACAAATCCAACCTCAGTGGAGAATTGGCATGTACCAACATATCCTCGTCGCGCTAGACGGCAGTACTTTCTCGAAACGCGCGCTGAAAGAAGCGGTGAATCTCGCCGCGTTGACGAAGGGCGTCGTGCATCCGGTTTATGTGGTCGACAAGACGCCGCTCTTTTCCTATGCCGGCTATTACGACCCGCTCACGCTCGTCGAAGCCTTGCGCCAGGACGGCCAATTGGTGCTGGAGGAGGCCGAACAGGCCTGCGCCGCCGCCGATGTGCCTTGCCGCCCTGAAATGATCGAGTCGGAGAGCCTGTCCGACGACGTCGCCGCGATCGTGCTGCGCCACGGCGAGCAGATCCGTGCCGATCTGCTTGTGCTGGGCACGCATGGGCGACGCGGCGTGCGGCGCCTCGTGATCGGCAGCGTGGCGGAGCGGGTGCTGCGTTTCTCGACCTGTCCGGTGCTGCTCATGCGCGAGCCAAGCCCCGAGGATGCGCCCGCAGAGTAACCCGCGACAGCGGGGCGCGGCAGCGCGTGAACATTACGCGAGCGCGTCGGCCGGTATCTGGATCGAGATCCCGAAGCCATGGCCCGGCGAGCTGGTGAACGACACGTTGCCGCGCAACTGCCGCACGCGTTCGCGAATGCCGAGCAAACCGAATGAATCTGTTCCCTGCGACCGATCCAGCGCGACACCCACGCCGTCATCCTCGATATCGAGCGATACGATCGGGCCCGCGCAGGTCATGTCGATGCGTACGCGGCTGGCCTTGGCGTGCCGCGCGACGTTCGTCAACGCCTCCTGAACGATGCGAAACAGCGCCGTCGCCGCGAATTCGCCGCACACCGGCTCGGCCGGTTCGAGGTGCACGCTCGAGCGCACGTCGTAGCGTTTCGTGAAGTCTTCGGCCAGCCAGTCGAGCGCGGCGGCGAGCCCGAGGTCGTCGAGCAGCGGGGGCCGCAGATCGGCGGCGATACGCCGCAGCGAAGCGGCCATCCAGTCGATCTGCTTTTGCAGTTCATGCGTCTGCGCGGCCAGCGGCTCGGTGTCGGCCTGGCTTTTCAGCTTCGCTTCGAGCAGCGCGACGCTCATTTTCAGCGCGGTCAGCCGTTGGCCGAGATCGTCGTGCAGTTCGCGCGCCATACGTTTTTGCTCGTTTTCGCGGGCGATCTGCACGTGGGTGGATACCTGATTCGCGCGTTCGAGTTCCGCGAGGCGCATACGTTCGGTCAGGTCGCGCGTGATCTTGGCGAAGCCGAGCAGCGCGCCCGACGCGTCGTGCACGGCGGAAACGACCACGTTGGCCCAGAAACGCGAGTCGTCGCGACGTACGCGCCAGCCTTCGTCCTCGGTGCGGCCTACGGTTGCGGCGATTTCCAGTTCGCGGGCGGGCTTGCCGGCCGCGATGTCTTCCGGGGTATAGAACTTGGAGAAATGCTGGCCGATGATTTCTTCGGGCGTGTAGCCCTTGATGCGCTGTGCGCCGGGATTCCAGCTGGTCACGCGGCCGGACACGTCGAGCATGAAGATCGCATAGTCCTGAACCGCATCGATTAACATGAAATAGCGATCCTCGACGGGCACATCCGACACGGACGCCGCACCGGTGAAGCAGGAAGACTCGCCGCTCGACAGATCCATCGCTCCTCCGGGTGGTCACGCAAGGTCGCGCACCGCAACGCACCGAGTTATATCAGTTCGGGAGCGCTTGTTCCACCCCGCATGTCCCGCGAACGAACGTGAGGCGAGCGACGCGTCGGCGTTCAAACCCGAGCCAGTCCTTCCGCGTCTTCGATGCGGATCGTTTTGCCGTTCGCCTTGACGAGGCGCTCGCGCTGGAACTTCGAGAACATCCGGCTCACCGTTTCGAGCTTCATGCCCAGAAAGCAGCCGATTTCCTCGCGGGTCATGCGCAAATGAAACTCCGCCGCGGAAAAGCCGCGCGCCTTGAAGCGCTTCGACAGATTCAGCAGAAACGTCGCGACGCGCTGTTCGGCGGTCATCGTGCCGAGCAGCATCATCTGGCTCGACTCGCGCACGATCTCGCTGCTCATCATCTGGTAGATGTGATGCTGCATCGGCTTCATCTCGCGACAGATCGCCTCGAGTTGCGCGAACGGAATGATGCACACGACGCTGTCTTCGAGCGCGATCGCATCGCAATTCTGCTTGCCCTCGCCGATGCCGTCGAGGCCGAGCGAGTCGCCGGCGATCTGGAAGCCGGTCACGTGCTCGCGGCCGTCGCGATGCATGACCACGGTCTTGAACGATCCGGCGCGGATCGCGTAGATGCTTTGAAACGCGTCGCCCGCGCGATACAGCGTATCACCGCGTTTGATCGAGCGCGTCGAGCAGATCAACGTGTCGAGTCGTCTCAGTTCGTCGGATGTCAGCTCGGGCGGCATGCAGATCGCGCGCATCGCGCAGGTGGAGCAGCGCGGCACGGCGTAGCGTGTGGCCGCGGTGCGTGGCACGACGTGGATCGGTACGACGTGCGAAGTGCGGGGCGCGTCGTGGCGGGGTTCACAGACTGTGGCAACTTGCATGCTCGGCTCCTGGCGGTCAGACCGGATGCGCATGACGCGCATAGGCAATCGCTTCGATGGCACGGCAGGCGAGTTCGAACTCCGAGGTCTTGTCGAAGCAGAAGTCGGCGCCCGCCGCTTCGCACGCTCGGCGAAACGCCGTCGTGCAATGATTGGTCAACACGATGCTGACGATGGACGGCCGCACCCGCGACAGCGCCGCGAGCAGCAGCAGATTGGTCTTGCCCGAGAAGCACGGGTCCAGCACCGCGACATCGGCGCGACTCGCGACGATGTCGTCGAACGTGTGCTCGACGCCGGCGGACTCGCCGGCGATTTCGATGCCGGGAATCAGCGCGATCAGGCAAGCAAGCCGGCGTCGGACCTCGGTCGCATCGTCGACGAGGAAGACTCTCGATAAGGTGGCTGGCGGGGCGGTGTCCATACCGACCAGTATTGGCGACCTCATCTCAGAAATATATCGGCGGGGATTTAAGCGGCGCTAGGAGTTCGGGTAGTGTTGTAGGAATATTCCTAGTGCATGGCTGGCGATGGGGTATGTAGCCGAGTGCGAGTACACGGCTACTTTCGACGTGACGGCTTCGAAGGTCGCAGGCATGCAGTTGATCAAGTAATCACGGAACAAGCCGATAAAGGCCCATTGACCTGCGTCAAGCCGCGCGGCGGCGCGCGCTTCACACTGTCGGCGCGGACACGCGACGGCACCGCTTCGGTTCATGCCAGCGCTTTCACAGGGAGTCCAACATGTATGCACGAATTCTGGTTGCGCTCGACGACAGTCCCAGCGCGCAGCGCGCGTTTGCCGAGGCGCTGAAGCTCGCGAAGCTGACGGGCGCCACACTCGAAGCCTGCTGCGTGGTAGGGCACGGCAAGTGGTCGGACAATGCCGATGTGGCTTTCGAGCCGGAACCGGCGGCCGCGGCGCAAGAATTCGCCAGCCGCGCGCTCGATGCGCCGCGCGAGCTGATGCGCGAGGCGCAGGTGCCCGGCGGCGTGCGGGTGATCGACGCGTACGCCGAAAGCGTGTCCGCGGTGCTCGCGCGCGTCGCCGACGAAATCGAAGCCGATCTGATCGTGATGGGCACGCACGGCCGCCACGGCGTGCAGCGCTTTCTGCTCGGCAGCGTCGCCGAGTCGCTCGTGCGTGCGACCGACAAGCCGGTGCTGATCGTGCGGCATGACGAACACGGGCACGCGCGGCCCTGAAGCGCCGCGTCGCGCAGCCGTGGCGCGATCGCGTGGGAGCGGCCGCGCAGCAGCCTGGTTTTCGCGGCTCAGGTGAGTTCGTGTTCGGCGCAGGCCGGGATTGACTGATCGCGCGTCGCGCCGTTCGCGTGCGCGGGAACCATCAGCACCGGGCAGCTGGCGCTGCGCAGCACGCGCTCGGCGACGCTGCCGAGCATCAGTCGTTGAACACCACGGCGGCCGTGCGTGCCCATCACGATCGCGTCGGCGTGCCATTCGAGCGCCGCCTCGACGATGCGATGCGCGACGTCTTGGCCGGTGATCGCGGCTTCGACGGTGCGGGCCGTGCCCTTGATCCCGCGCGCGGTCATCCGGCTCTGGGCATCGGCCGCGATCCGCTTGCCTTCCTCGATGAAGGCGTCCTGGATCACGCAAGGGTCGAAGCCGGGCGCGTCGTAGGCGATGACGGGCACGTCGATCACGTACAGCGGCTGCAGCTCGGCGCCCGATTCGGCGGCAAGGGTCAGCGCGGCGTCGAACGCACGGGAGGCGGTGTCGCTGCCATCGAGCGCGACGAGTAGGCGGTGAAACATGGCGGACTCCTTAAGCGCGCACTTCAGTGCGACAACAGCACCGGCACGGTCATCGACTCGAGCATCGTGCGCGTCGCGCCGCCCAGTACGACTTCGTGCAGACGCGAATGCGCGTAAGCGCCCATCACGATCATGTCGCAGCCGAGGTCGGCCGCCTGCGACAGCAGCGCGTCGCCGACCGGCGTGCCGTCCGCGACGCTCAGTTCGCGCACGTCGATCTTGACGCCGTGACGCGCGACGGTGAGTGCGATGTCGTCGCCCGGAACCGTGTTGCGCGGCGGACGATCGCCCGACGAATGAACCGTCAGCAGCGTCACTTTGGACGCGTGCGCGAGGAACGGCAGCGCGTCGTGGATCGCGCGGGTGGCTTCGCGGCTGCCGTCCCACGCGATCAGCACGTAGCGGCCGGGTGCCGCGAAGGTGCCGCCCGACGGCACCAGCAGCACCGGCCGCCCGGCCGACAGCACGACGTGCTCGACGAACTGTTCGGCGACGAACGCCTCGGGATCGGTCGGATCGGTCTGCCCGAGCACGATCAGATCGGCGAGACGCGCATAGGGCGGCACGACGTCGTTCGCGTAGCCGTTCGCGGCGATCCAATGACCGTCGACGTTCGCGCGCGCGAGTTCGGCACGAAACAGCCGCTCGAGCGCGCTGGCACGCTCGTGCCGCAGACGCTCGTGCTCCGCGTAGTAGTCGGCGGTGCCGGCCATCACGAAGAACGCGTGCCGCGGTGGCACGTACGTCGAAAACAGGCCGGTCAGCGTCGCATGAAAGCGGTGTGCGAGCTGCAATGCGATTTCGAGGCGCGGATGTGCACGAACGCTCGTATCGAGGTGAACGAGAATGCTTTTGTAGCTCATCGCCAAAGCTCCGTGACAGAAACGTGGGGAAACGGGCACAAGCAGGCTCGAGCCCGTCGTCAAATGGAGTCTATGAGCCCGGCGGCCGCGGCTGTTGATGCAGATCAAGCGCGGGCCGCCGCGCGCTCAGTACAGTGACGGGCACGCTCGACGGTTTGCAACCGCGCCTGGCAATCCTATGCTGTGCTCTGGAGGGCAGCGATCATGATTTCCGAATCCGATGCGCCGCCCGGGCGCCCCGCTTCACCGTGGACCTCGACGGCGTCCGGACCGCCCGAAGGCTGGCTCGACTACGCGGCGGCGTATCAGACCGCACAGGGCGCGGCACACGAGTACGCCGAGCGGTGCTTCGCCGACTGGAGCAAGTCGATCGCTTTCGTCGCGCAGCGCGAGGCGGACTGGTTCGGCGAGGCCAACCGTGCTTGCGCCGCCTGGTATGCGGGGTGGCAGGCGGCGTACGGCATCGCGCCAGGCGTCGCGCCGCTCGCGGGCGGCCTGAGCGCATGGTGGTGGAGCTCGCAGAACGCGCTGCCGTTCGCGGGCGTCGTTTAGCCGCGCGAGCCGGCGAGGCCGGCGCGCGCACCGTCAATGGCAGACACGGCAAGGAGGAGTTCAGATGGGAACGGATCGCGTGGCATTGGTCACAGGCGGGATGGGCGGTTTGGGCACGGCGGTCAGCCGGGCGCTTCATGACGCGGGCATGACGGTCGCGGTGACGCACTCGACGCACAACGATCACGTGTCGACATGGCTGCAGCACGAGCGCGACACGGGGCGCGACTTTCACGCTTACGAAGCCGACATCGCCGACTTCGATTCATGCGCGCGCTGCGCGCAACGCGTGCTGACCGAACTGGGCGCGGTAGACGTGCTGATCAACAACGCGGGCATCACGCACGACACGAGCTTCGCGAAGATGAGCAAGGAGCACTGGGACGCCGTGCTGCGCACCGATCTCGATGGCCTGTTCAACATGAGCAAGCCGCTGTTGCCCGGCATGCTCGAGCGGCGCCACGGCCGCATCGTCAACGTGGGGTCGGTCAACGGTTCGCGCGGCGCCTACGGGCAAACCAATTATTCAGCTGCCAAAGCGGGCGTGCACGGCTTCACGAAGGCACTTGCGCTCGAAACCGCGAAGCACGGCGTCACGGTGAACACGGTGTCGCCCGGTTATCTCGCGACCGCGATGGTCGAAGCGGTGCCGCGCGAGATCCTCGACACGAAGATCCTGCCGCAGATTCCGCTCGGCCGGCTGGGACGTCCGGACGAGGTGGCGGCGTTGATCGCGTTTCTATGCTCAGAGGAGGCGGCTTTTATCACCGGTGCGGACATTGCGATTAACGGCGGTATGCATATGCAGTGAGGGTGCTCGCCTTCACCGCGCTTGACCCACGTCAATGACCGCCTTTCTGGCAAGAACAAAATAAGCCCCGTAGCAGGCGCCTGGACCCTGAGTCTGCGCGGAACAGGTTCGATTGATACTCGCAAGGGGAGGCGAAGATGGGCATCGACATGCAGATCGTCTACCTTGGCTTTGCGGGTGCCGCTCCGCTCGAAGCGGAAGCAGGTGCGCAACTGGTGCGTCTCGCGCGGTTTGGCGCGCTCGTGTCGCACTGCCATCTCGCCATCGAGGCGTTGCGTCCGGGATCGGCGCATCCGCTGTATGACGTGAGGCTGGATCTGGTCACGCCCGCGCACGAGTTCAAGCCCGTCGCGCACTGCACTGACGACGACGCCAAAGCGGCGATCCGTCGCGCGTTCGATGTGGCGGAAATGACCCTCGAAACAGCGATCGGCACCGAGCGTCGGAACTGACGAACTTGCGTCGTGACGTGACGCCCGGCGTTCGTTAGATGCGGACTGCCGACGTTTTCCCCGGCCACCTCACGCCGATTCGCGGTTTGCCGAACCCCTGGCCGCGCGGCGCGGCCGGCAAACCTTCAACGCGGCGTGCTCGACATCGCGCCAGAATTCGCAGAGCCCCGGGTGAACCGCATCGCGCCAACGCGGCCCGATGAAGAGGTCGTAGTGATTGCACTGCTCGATGGTGAGCTGCCGCGCGGCTCGCATCGGCGATGCATCGCACAGCGCATGCGCGCAATGCGTTTGCCCCGCGCCCGTGATCTCGTCGCTGTCACCCTCGATCGTGCACAGCGGGGTATCGCGCAGCGCGGCGATTCGTACGCGGCGCCCGGCGACCGACCACAGATCGCGCGGCAACAGATGTTCGTGAAACACCACACGAAGCATGTCGAAGAAGTAGCACTCCGCCATGTCGAGCACCGCGGCATATTCGTTTGCCGAGCGCAGCGCCCGCTGCGCACCGGGCATGTCGCCGGCGAGCCATCGGGACCAGTAATCCGCTTCGAGTCGCAACTGCCGCTCCGGATGCGCGGCAAAAATCGCGGTCTGCTGGATGAAGCCCGGATACACGAGACGCCCCTGGCCGCAATAGGGCGGTGGAACGATATCGATCGCATGGTCGTGAAACCACTCGAGCGAATGGGAACTGGCGAAGCGGTCGGTGATGGTCGGGTTCAAACGGGTATCGATCGGGCCGCCGAGTAGCGAGAGGCTCGCGATCGGCGCCGCCTCGTCCATGGCGAGCAGCGCCGCGGCGCCGAGCGCAGGCACGCTCGCCTGACAGATCGCGATCACATGAACCGGCGAACCGAACGCGCGGGCGGCGCCGACGAAGCTTTCGAGCGCGTGCACGTAGTCGTCGAGCGATAGCGGGCCCGCTTCGCGCGGCACGTCGCGCGCGTCGGCCCAATCGGTCACGAACACGTCACGTTCCTCGAGCAGCGTTTCGACGGTCTCGCGCAGCATGACTGAATGATGTCCGGCGAGGGGCGCGCACAACAGCACCGGCAGTTTGGCGTCGGTAGGGGGTGTAGAGGGGTTGCGCTTGAACCTGAGCAGCGCGCCGAGCGGCAAGGAGGCGACGACGCTTTCGTCGACGGTAACGCGGCTACCGTTGCCGGCAACGGAGTGGATCGCGAATGTCGGCGTTCGTTCGAAAGCGCAGGCGGATCTCAGCAGCCAGTAGCTGAACGCGTCGGCCGCCTGTTCCGGGCCGAGCCAGCCCGCTTGCGGGCGCGGCCCCGACTCCGGTTCGGACAGAACTCCCCCGACCATCGCGCGCGCGAGGCGTTGCTGTGCATCGATGAAGGCGTACCACATGATGAACCCCGACGTTCGTCGATCATGAGGGCAGCGTTGCCGCACCGGCACGAACTCGTGACGCGGATACCGTCGCAAAGCTTACCGCGAAACGTCGCGGCGAGGGGCGCGAAATCGGTGCGCGCGGCGCGCCAAGCACGCCGCGTGCAAGAGGCATTGCGCGTTTTCCCGGCAGGGTTTTCACGCGATGGCGGGCGTCTGAAACGGAGCTGAAAGTATCGGGGAAAGCGAACGACGTCGAGCGTGACTCATGGTTCGTGTCGACGGTTGACGTGGATCAACGAGAGAGGCGTTGCGGGCCATTACGCTGACGATGGCAGTCGCTCGCGACAACCCCGAGGAGCATCCAATGGCCATATCAGCAAACGCGCAGGAAGGAACCTGGTCCGTGAGCGTCGAGACGTGGGAGGCGCAGGAAGGCGGGTTTCTGTCGACGATCCATGTCAAACATGTGTCGCCCGAGGGCGACTTCGAACGCACCTTTCATCAGTCGCAGGTGTTCGCCGTGGAAAGAGAAGCGGTACTCGAAGGCTTGCGCGAAGGCATGACGTGGATCGCGCTGAAGACGACGCGGACCATCGGGGTGTAACAGCGCACCGTGCTCGAGCGTCGCGATGCGTGTCTTCAGATTCCGCTCGTCGGATCGACACGTGTCGCGGGATCGCTTTCGACGACACTGCGCGTCGCTTCCCAGTACGGTTCGCGATGATAGAACTGATGGACCGACGTCCCCCATGCGCGATCGGCCATCGCCGGCCAATGGTCCTTGTCGAAGCCGGGCGAGCTTTTCACCTGCTCGGCCGTGGCGTCCAGCTGGAAGCACTTGCGGTCCGTGTCGAGCGTCAGCGAACGCCACGGGATCGCGTGCAAGGTCCCGCCGATGCCGAGAAAAGCGCCCTCCGTCAGCACCGCATACGCGATGCGGCCGCTGCACACGTCGAGCATGATGTCGGAGATTTTGCCGAGGTCCTGGCCATCGGAAGAGATCACCTTGTTGCCGTCGAGCGTCGCGGCGGCCATGACCTCGGGTCCGGGACCGTCGCCGACGCCGGCGCCGGCGATACGTGCGCCGGCGCTGGGCTGTACGGGAGTCGCGGAGGCGTTCGGGTCGAGAGGATCGAGCGGGTTCATGTCGAAACTCCTGATTTCCACGGAATACCTGCCGTTCGCAAGACCCGTACCCGAGACCGGATTCGAAGACTAGAATAAAAACACGCCGTGTCGAGACGGCTGCGCTGCGCCCGGATAGGGGGAGCGATCATGCGTTGTGGAATCGTTGGTCTATGCACTGGCGTGGCGGGCGTATGTGTGTTGTCTGGCTGCGTCTATTACGGTCCTTATTCGTACTATCCGGGAGCCGGTGGCTATTACGCCTGCACCAGCGCCACTGCCACTGGCCCCGCGCAAGCATCGTCTGGCAACGCGCCTGTGCCGGCGAGCGGTACGGCGGCCGCGAATCCGGCGCCAAACGACTTGCCGTTGTCGGGACAGAATTGCACGTACGTCGCGGTACCTGCGCCTGCTTATTACGGCTATCCCGGGTATTACGGTTATCCGGGCTATTACGGTTATCCCTATGGCTATTCATGGCCGGGCTACTACGGATGGTGGGGACCGTCAGTGGTGATCGGAGGCTACTGGGGCGGTGGCTATGGCCGTGGCGGCTATTACGGCCACTGGCACGGAGGACATGGCGGGCACTGGCATTGAGCAGCCAGCACGCCAGCCAACTACGAAAACGTCTCCGGATAAACATCCTCGCTCATGTCGAGATTGCCAGTCTGCGCGTAGATCAACGGGTCGCCGTCCGCGCCGGCTAGCGCGCCATCGACGACGCGCCCAACTATCAGCCGATGATCTCCCGCCTCGATGTCGCCGGTCACCCGGCAGTCGAAATGCGCGAGCGCATCGAGCGGCAGCGGCGCGCCGGTCACGTCGGTACGCCAGCTTGCGGTGAACGCATTGCGGCGCTCGCCGTCCGCTACGCCGATCACATACACACCCGCAGTCAAATGCCGGAAAAGCTGCGCGATCCAATTGCTCATAGGGCCTC
Source organism: Paraburkholderia sp. MM5482-R2 (assembly GCF_050436125.1). NCBI lineage: Bacteria > Pseudomonadati > Pseudomonadota > Betaproteobacteria > Burkholderiales > Burkholderiaceae > Paraburkholderia > Paraburkholderia sp. MM5482-R2. Next base: position 734,962 of record NZ_JBNDLP010000004.1, read on the forward strand.
CTGGATAAAATTTCGGCGCGTGTTGCATGCCTGTGCGGCTGCTCCGGAAGATGCAAAACTTAAATATTGAATCGATATAAACATATCGAAATAGAATGAATCTCAGCGCGGTTGTTCGTCGCTAATGCGCTCTTCGGTCCAGACCCGCGCAAGCAGACGTGGCGCGGTGCACGCCTGTGGGACGAATTCAGGCTATCACCGGGCTATGCAAACGATAAATATTATATTTAGCTAAAGACATAGAGCGTGCATGTTCGGGGCGACCAAAGGCTTTGCACCAAGCGAGTGCGGCCGGCACGAGTGCGTGCACCGATTGGCACTTTGATCGGCTCAAAATAGAGCACTCCTGTTTCTCTTATAGGGACGTAAAAAAATCTTCGCGATAATCCCGCTATTCACCTGAAGAATGAGAGCGTATTGCCGATAACCAGTTATGTCCGGTACTGCGTTTCGCGTCGGTATGGCCTTGTGTTATAGCGGGCGCCAAAGCGGTGATGTACCTGCTTATCCGTTCGGGTTCTTACATTCTCAACAAAGCGAACTATGAATTTCGGCAATATGAAACTCGGCGCCAAGCTGATCAGTGCGTTCATCCTGGTTTCGATCATCAGCGCTGTTGTCAGCGGGATCGGCCTGCACAACATGGCGGAGATCAGTGCAAACGCAGACAAGACGTATCGGCAGGACCTTGTCGGGCTCAACCTGATACAGCAGGCTAACGCCGACGTACTGAGAGTCGGCACCTATCTGCGCAACGCGGTTCTGGCCACGACGGCCGCACAGCGGGCTGGCTCGCTCGATCAAGCTGACAAGGCCTTTGCCTCGTCACGCGAGCACCTCAATCAGGCGGAGCCGCTCGTCTATACCGACAAAGGCAAGGCTACGTTCGCCGACCTCGATCAAGGTTGGCAAAACTACATCCAGGCCTTCAATGAAATGAAAGGCAAGATCAACGCGGCGGCGTTAGGGGACCGGGACAGCCTGACCGAATACATGCTGGGCGAGTACCACGACAAAGGCTTCAAGACCCTCGTGCTGATGGGCAATCTGGTTGCCCTGAAACAGGCCGACGCGCAACGGACAGCTGAAGCCAACGATGCCGTGTACGAGGAAGGTCGAACTTTGATGCTGGTCTTCGTGGCGATGTCCGTGTCGATCGGCGTGGGAATCGGCATATGGATGATGCGTAGCGTAACGCGGCAACTGGGTACGGAGCCGGCGACGGCTGCTGCTGTGGCCAGAAGCGTGGCGGCCGGCGACCTGAACATCAGTATCGCCCTGCGGCCCGGCGACACGAACAGCCTGATGGCGTCGCTCAAAGCCATGTGCGACGCCCTGGTGCGGGTCGTATCAGAGGTGCGCGAGAACGCCGAAGGTGTCGCGACTGCGAGTGCGCAGATCGCACAAGGCAATCTGGATCTGTCGAGTCGCACGGAGCAACAGGCGGCGTCGCTCGAAGAAACGGCTTCCAGCATGGAGGAACTGACTGCGGCGGTCCGCCACAACACGGACAATGCAACCCAGGCTGCCACGCTCGCGGGTACCGCCTCGAGCGTCGCGCAACATGGCGGCGAGATCGTCGGGCGCGTGGTTGAGACAATGCGTGACATCTCCACCAGCTCGGCCACGATGTCCGAGATTATCGGCGTCATCGAAGGCATCGCCTTCCAGACCAACATCCTCGCGCTGAACGCAGCGGTCGAAGCGGCCCGCGCGGGAGAACAGGGGCGGGGCTTCGCTGTCGTTGCGGGTGAAGTCCGCACGCTCGCGCAGCGCAGTGCGACTGCCGCGAAGGAAATCAAGGAGTTGATCTCCGACTCTGTCAGCCGGGTGGAGGCAGGCTCGATGCTCGTCGAAGAAGCGGGCGGTGCGATCAAGGAAATCGTGCAGTCAGTGAAGCGCGTGACCGACATCGTGGGCGAAATCTCGTCGGCATCGAGCGAGCAAAGCACCGGTATCGAACAGGTCAATCAGGCAGTCAACCAGATGGACCAGGTCACACAGCAAAACGCTGCGCTTGTCGAAGAGGCGTCGGCGGCAGCCCAGACAATGGCCCGGCAAGCGGAAAGCCTGCGCAAAACGGTCGCTTTTTTCAAGGTCGATGGCGAGAAGGCTGCTTCATCGCGAGCGATGACGCAAGCGGCAGTACCGCAACGGACGGTCCTGAACCGCGCCCCGTCCTCTGCTGTAACACCGGCAAAGCTTGCGAGGAGACCAGTCCCCTCTTCAGAACGTCCGCTAGTCGTCGCCGCCGCGACTGAGACGGACTGGCAGAAATTCTGAGCGATTCCGACCGGTTCTGGGTGCTGGATGACGTCGATTCATACCGTCGGCGCGTGCCAGCCCCGCGGGAGTCGAGCGGGCGAAGATCCGCGATACACGTGCGCCGGATGGCTATCAATGCGGCGCGGCGACTGCCTCAGGCACGCAGGCAGCGTGGATGATCAACAGTGCAGCCAGGGCGTGTGATTGTGGACGGAGACACCCGGGCCCGCCGGTCAAGCGGGTTCGAGGAAATAGCGTGATGCGCGACTGCACTCGACGTGCAGCGCCTTGAATGTCGTCTCGCCGTCTCCGCGCACTGGCCATCGCCGATCTCGTCTCGCGCCGCTCCGACAGGCAGCGCGTGACGGGCAGATGCGCAGCGGTGAGATTCGATTAACGGTAACTCGTGAGATCGTAATCAAAACTATGGGATCAAACGCTCCGCTCAATGTCTCGACAATGGTTGTGAACTCGTTGGAGTCCGCCGGAATAGACCACGTGTTCCTGGTCCCGGGAAAACTGATCTATCCGCTGCTGGACGCAATCGACAACTCCCCTTTGATTCGCGGAATCGTAGGCGCTCATGAGACTGGCAGTGCTTTCATGGCCGATGGCTATGCCCGCGCCAGCCGGAAATTCGGTGTTTGCGCAGGGATTTCCGGCCCAGGCACGATGAATTTCGTGCCCGGCATGGCGGCCGCTCACGCAGACCGGATTCCGATGCTCTATATTGCCGGCGGGATCTCGTCGCACGCGGAAGGCAAAGGGGCGTTCCAGGATGCCACGCCCGGAGGCATTTTTGAAAGCGGCGTGGTCAGAAGTCTGGTGACGGATATCGTCGAGCTAAAGAACAAGGAAAATACTCAGGCCGAGATGCGTCGTGCGATCGAAGGGTTGAACTGGATGCGTCGAGCGCAGTCATTCATCAGTATTCCCGTAGACGTTCAAAAGCAGGATGTCCTGCCCGGTCAGGACGTGGCACGACAACCCTACGCTCACCGCGAATTTAACGCATGCGAAGTGCCCGCGAACCGCGCCGCTCTCGATGCCCTGTGCGACCAGTATCTGTTTCAGTCGAAGAGAGTCGCGTTTCTGGTCGGAAGTCGCGGCAATGATGCGGAAACTGCAAAGCTTCTTCTCGAGGTTGCCGAAGGCTTTCACATTCCAGTCGCAACGACACTATCGGGAAAAGGTGCATTTCCTGAGCAACATGCCCTTGCACTGGGTGTGTACGGATTTTCAAGTCATTCGCGCGCTGCACGGGTGATCAACTCCGACGAACTTGATGTACTAGTCGTGTTTGGTAGCGACCTGAACCAGCGAGACAGCATGAACTGGAGCAGGAGGCTGACAGGGGGGAAGGAGCTATTCATCTTTGACGACAGCTTCGATTCACCGGCGATGGGGCACATTTCGCGTCAAGGAATCTTCTCCGGAATTTCCGCGAGCTTCCGGTTGCTGGCCCAGAAAGCCGCGGACAACCCTCCCGGGCTGCCGCAAGCACTGCAAAGAAGAAAGGGGTGGATTGCCGAGATCAACGAGACCCCCCTGTACGACCACCGGTTCGAGCAGTTAGGAGACCGAGTTTCCAGCGGTGACGAAGCGCTATATCCTGGAGACGTAGTTAAGCGCTTGTGCCGGATTCTGCCGAAGGACAGCAACGTCGTGGTGGATTCCGGAGCCCACCGCATCTTCATGGCCCATTACTGGCTGTCGTCAGGTAAGGGCAACTACTTTTCGTCGAGCTCGCTCGCCCCGATGGGCTGGGCCATCGCAGCCGGAATCGGCGTCAAGCTTGCGGCCCCAGAACGCCCGTGTGTCGTGGTGACCGGCGACGGGTGCATGATGATGCACGGCATGGAGATTCAGACCGCGGCTCGATACCGAGTCAAGGTGATCTATGTGGTTCTGAACAACGCCGCACATGGCGCAATCCATATCGACGCTATCAGGAGTGGTTCCATTTCAGAGCAGTTCACCAAATTGCCCTGTCATAGCTGGTCGGCTTTTGCATCATCGATCGGTGTGGCCGCGCGCGCGGTTGAGCGCATCGACGAGCTTGATGGTGTACTGAGTGAAGCTTGTCAATATGACGGCCCCTTTCTGATCGAAGTCATCACCGGAGTTTTTCCCGCGCCGAACCGGTACTATGCAGAAGCCGAAGCCTGTCCGTGAGATTCCATCCTTCAACGCGGCAAAGCCAACCGCATTGCTGAACGACGCCGCAATCAGACTGTCTGAACGCCGCGCCGCAGTTGTCAACGAAATGTCATTCGAACCGCCTAAGTTTAGACGTTCGAGCCGATGGCAAGGCTCGACGCGGCGATGGGCACGCCGGGCCTGCGGAATGCGCAAGAGAGGGATCGCGGCGCGTAGCTTGCTGCAACCATTGAACCGGTCAGTCAATCTCGTGGAGGCAAACCATGCTGTTCAAACGAGGAATTGCAGTTCTTGCCGTTGCTCTACCGCTTGCGGCCGCGCAAGCGCAAACCGTCAACATCACCGGCGCGGGCAGCACTTTTGCGGCCCCGATCTATAACAAGTGGGCTGACGCCTACCAAAAGGCGGGAGGCGGCAAGGTCAACTACCAAGGCATCGGTTCAGCGGGCGGCATCAAGCAGATCATCGCGAAGACCGTTGATTTCGCAGGTTCCGATGCGCCGATGAAGGACGACGAACTGGCGAAGACTGGCCTGTTCCAATTCCCGACCGTGGTCGGCGGCGTCGTGCCGGTCGTGAACCTGCCCGGCGTGAAGCCGGGTCAACTCATTCTGTCGGGTGCCGTGCTTGGCGACATCTATCTGAACAAGATCAAGAAATGGAACGATCCGGCGATCGCCGCGCTGAATCCGGGTATGAAGCTGCCAGATACGGACATCGCCGTGGTGCGCCGCGCCGACGGTTCGGGCACGAGCTTCATCTGGACGAACTTTCTGTCGAAGGTGAACCCGGAGTGGAAGTCGAAGATCGGCGAAGGCACGACGGTGAACTGGCCGACCGGTACGGGCGGCAAGGGCAATGACGGCGTTGCCGCGTTCGTGCAACGCCTGCCGGGCGCGGTCGGTTACGTCGAGTGGGCATATGCGAAGCAAAACAACATGATCTACACCAGCCTGAAGAATTCGGCCGGTATCGTGGTTGCGCCGAAGACCGAAACCTTCAAGGCGGCCGCCTCGGGCGCGGACTGGAAGACGACCTTCTACCAGATCCTGACGAACGAGCCCGGCAAGGACGCGTGGCCAGTCGTCGGCGCGACCTTCGTGCTGCTGCATGCGACGCAGGACAAGCCGGCACAAGGCGCGGCAACGTTGAAGTTCTTCGACTGGGCGTTCAAGAACGGCGGGCAGGCTGCCAGCGATCTCGACTACATTTCGCTGCCGGATTCGGTCGTGTCGGAAATCCGCGCGCAATGGAAGACCAAGGTCAAGGACGCGTCGGGAAAACCGGTGTTTCAGTGAAGGCCTCGATGCCACCCGCCTCAAACAGCTTGTAATCGATCATGGACGAAGTCAATTGACGCAGGTCAATTGACTGACGCATCGAGGCGGGTAACGTGTGTGTGACGGTCCTTTATCACCGCACGCTCGGAGCAAGCCATGGTCACGCGCAACGTCGAGGATGTCATCAGGCAGATTGCCGCCGCTACCGACACTCCTGAGGAAACGGTCTCGCAGATGTACGCGCAGACGTGGATTGAATACAGCGAAGGTGCACGAATCACGGACTACCTGACGGTGCTGGTCGCTCGTCGTGTGCGGGACGACCTGCGTAGGCGGCAAGTGCGGGATTCGCTGGTATCTCTCGGACAAGCTGACTAATATTCTGCGTGTGGGCTCACCACGGTTCACGCGACTCCGGTCGGATTGCGGGCCGATGGCGTCCAACTTCCGCGGAAGGGGGACATATGACGCCATTGTCATTAAGTCGTCCGATACTGCGCGCACTCTATCGCCGACATCCGTCTCAACACATCTCACCCTTCATCGCTGGATTGTCGTTGGCGCACGCGGCCTTTGCCGGTGGCGTGCTTCCGCAGGGCGGGCACTATGTTGCCGGGGCGGGAACCATCGCCGGTCAGGGCAACGTGATCACCGTCACGCAGCCGAACTCGACTCGCGGCGTGATCGACTGGAGCAGCTTCTCGATCGGCAAAGGCAGCGCCGTCAACTTCGACAACGGTTCGGGCGCAACGCTCAATCGCGTGACGGCCTGCGCGCCTTCCGCGATTCTCGGCAGCCTGAAGGCAACTGGCAGCGTGTATCTGATCAACCCGCAAGGCATCGTGGTGGGTCGTAGCGGGACTATCACTACCGGCGGACGATTCGTTGCTTCAACGCTCGATCTGCCGAATACACCCTTCGTGAATGGCGGGACGCTCACGCTCACGGGCACATCGAATGGCAATGTGGTGAATCTCGGCAACATCAGTTCCAGCGGAGGCGATGTTTTCCTGATTGCACGCGGTGTCGTGGTCAATGCGGGCTCGGTCAGCGCACCGAACGGCACCGCGGAATTCGTCACGGGGCAGCAAGTGGCGTTGCTCGAATCGTCGGGCAGCAGGCAGGTATTCGTGCAGATAGGCAGCACAGGGACCGTGATAGATCGCGGTGCCACGCAAGCCGCGCAGATCAATCTGGGAGCGGCCGACGGGAATATCTATGCCCTTGCAGGTGGTGGCTCGCGTATCCGCGCGACGGGCACGGCGATGCGTGGCGGTCACATCTGGCTGGTCGCCGACAACGGGCACGTTACGCAGCAAGGCACGATCGCCGCAACGAATGCCGACGGCAGCGGCGGCACCGTCGATACGCTTGCCGGCACACTCACGCTGGCGCATGGCGCCCGCGTCCGAGCAGGGCTTTGGAACGCGTCGACGCCAAACTTCACGATCGATCGCGGCACAGCCGACGCCTTCATGCGCAGTCTGAACGCCGGCACGTCCGTCGATGCAACCGCGACCGGCACGAACGGCGCAAGCGGCGACATGACGGTTGCGTCGAATCTCAACTGGCGAGGACCGGCGTCGTTATCGCTCGCCGCTTTTGGCAACGTGACGATCGCACCTGCGACGACGCTCAGGAGCACCGGCAGTGGCAACCTGAGTTTGCGGGCCGACGTGACGGGCATCGACAACGCAGCCAGCGTGACCAACCGCGGCACGATCGACTGGTCGGTAAGTACCGGTTCGGTGAGTTCGTTCTATGACATGAACGGCAGCTACAGCCCAGGAATCATCCGCTCGAATACCGCGTGGACTGCCGCGCCCTATAGCGGTCTTCTCACGCAAGTGACTGGCTACAAGCTCGTCAATTCGCTTTTCGACCTGCAGAACATATCGCTCGATCTGACCGGCAACTATGCGCTCGGCAAGGATATTGACGCGAGTGCGACGAATCTCTCTTCCACCCCCTCCGGCGGCGTCGACTTCATCTCGCTCGGCAGCGCGGCAACACCTTTTTCAGGCCAGTTCGACGGCATGGGACATGTGATCGACCACTTCAGTCAGCAGGAGTATTACTCGCCGTCGGGTACCCGGTCGCTTGGCCTGTTCGGCGAAATCGGGAGCACGGGCGTCGTACGCAACGTCGGCATGACGAACAGCGAACTTACGGCCATCTTCGACATTTCGTTCAACGATCCCATCTCGGTCACGTACGGCATACTGGCCGGCCGGAACCAGGGGTTGATCACCTACGCGTATACGACCGGCCTGCGTACGTCGCCCCACTATGGGAACGTTCCGATCGGCGGTTTGGTGGGCACCAATGATGGTCTCATCGAGCGCTCGTGGAGCAGCGCTTCAGTGAATGATGCCGGCGAGGCAGGGGGGCTCGTCGGCGTCAACACCGGCCGGATCGTTCAATCATTTACTACCGCGGATGTTAGCGGAGATGTGCGGATGGAACCGGGCGGACTCGTCGGCATCAACAGTGGCACGGTGTCACAGTCTTATGCCGCCGGCAGGGTGTTAGGGCTTTTTGCGGCTGGCGGATTGGCGTTCGCGAATAGCGGCGTGATCGAGCAGTCGTTCGCGGTTGGTCCGGTGCTAGGACCTTCCTACCAAGGCCCGGGCTACGGCACTTACGGGGGAATCGTGGCATACGGCGCCAGCGGAACGATTGCAGGCAATGTCTACTGGGACAAAGAGACGACGACACGTACGGTGAGCACTGGAGACGTGTCGCAACTGCCCGCGTCAAACGGGTTCACGACTGCTCAAATGAGCAACCCGGCGAGCTTCGACGCATCGTGGGATTTCAGTCAAACCGGCGCGTGGGTCATGCCTGCCGGCGCGACCCACCCCATCCTGCGCTGGCAACTCGGCCAGTAAGCGCTGCTGTGAGGCCGCGGCAGCAGTACCGACGCGCGCCCGTGAACGTGCCCTGATAGCTCGGCTCGTCCTTGCGTCTGACGATCAGGCGCGCAATGTGCTCGGAGATAGACCCGTTGATCGCTTTTGCGGCGAGGGCGTCGTGTGCACCGCGCCATGCGCCGCTAGGAGTGCTGTCAGCGGATCATCGGAGCGCACGGTAAATCTAGCAGCGCGGGCAACCGGCGCCATTGGCCGGAACCACAAGGAGAAATCGATGACCCTGCTCATCTATCTGGTCGGATGGATCATTTTCATTGGCGGCGTCGCGTGGGGATTGATGGCGCTGCATGTCGCGCAGCACATCATCGCAATCGTGGCCGTGATCCTGCTCGGCATTGCGGTGATTACGGGCGCCACGCGTGCGCGTAATCGCGATCGGTCGTCATAGCCTTTGGCGTTTGCCTGTCGGATCCATCAGGTGGGAACGCTCATCACACGCCACGCCACGCCACGCTCACGATGTACCATGTCTGCGTGAAATCTCGCGCTGGATATCGTGGAGTACATCATGGGAAGCGCATGGAAACGCCGCTTCAAACTGTTTATCCAGCGTTTCTGGCAGCCAACCAGCGCGTGCATGACCTGTATGCCGGGGAGCTGGGGCAACATCATGAGCCTCACGCACTGGGCGATCGCATTCAAAACCGGGCTGCTCACCGGTGTGCTCGCCCTGCTGCTCACCTTCACCCCGGCGGCGAAGTGGTACGGGAATCGCTATAGCAACGCACTGCTCGTCGGTTGCCTGACCGCTATCGGCGATGCCTACTCTCATTTGAGCCAGTACCGCTTTCATGTTCTCGAACACGTCGCGACGGGGGTCATGTCAGGCCTGTTCGCGCTCGCTGCGTCGTACCTGTTCGAGGACCGCGCGCGCCGCATACGCGCGGCGTGGTCGCGCTTGTTCGGATAATAAGACTTCGATCTCGAACATCGTGAGACCTCACGATGAGTGTTGCGCGTGACAGGTTCGTGCCCGGATACCTCGCGGTGAATTGTTCGCGTCAGTGCGGTGACGAAAGCAGTTTGAAGCGCTTCCACAGCTTCTTCAATGTCTGATGATCGGCAGCGACGCGTGACGCGAGGAAGCCGCGTGCGAAGGCCGCGCCCGAGGCGGCTTCCGGCGACGTTTTCAACAACGACTTCAGAAGCTGATCGGCGACGACGGCATCGTTGCGCCAGCCGAGATCATCCTGAAGCGCGGTGAGCGCGTCGACATAATGGCGAACGGCCTGCTTCGGGCATAGCGACGCAAAGAACTCGGTGGCATATCGAACTTTTTTCGCCGCGATGCGGGCGCGGTGACGACGGTGATCGTCCAGATCGGCCAAACCCTTGCCACGTTTGATCAGTTTCTTGTGCCGACGACGCAGGACATCGGCGGCGAATGACTTCACCGGGCCGCTGATTGCGTTGCGCTGTTCGTCGGACATCTCATCTCGCCAACCTTTGCGGTTCATCCAGAGCGCGAACTGGAGCGCGAGCCGCGTGTAGCGAACCGACTCGACCGCGGCCGCCGCGCGCTGCCGGTTGTTGACGGCAATCTGCTCGCACGCCTGTCTGACGGGCCGGATCTCGTCCGCATTGCCGTCGGCGCCGGCATGGTCGAGCGTCGATCCCGCAAGCACTTCCCAGTCGCGCGCGCCGCCGAGTTCCGAGGCAATCCAGCGCAACTCCTCGTCGAATCCGGACGAGGCGGGGATGACCTTCGCAAACAGGTCGAGAGCCGAACGCAAGCGACGAAGTCCCACGCGCATCTGATGGACGCTCGATGGAGCGTGGCCCGACACGACGCCCCGTTCATTCGCGTGGACCTGGTCCAGACAGTTGCGCACAATCACGCAGAACGCATCCTCGACCGAATCGCGTTTGTTCAGTCGCACTGGTTGCGCTTTCACGGCCTCGGTGTGCTCGTCAATGAGCAGTGCATACCCGACATCCGCCTTGCTGCGATGATCGATACGCAGCGGCACAGTTTCGAGCATTTCCAGCGCGACACGGTACAGCACATCCGGATTGCCCTGTTTCAGTTCCAGTTCCACCGCGGCGATCTGCACTGATCCCGAATCCGCTTCGACGCTTCCTTCGTCGAGAGCAAGCTCGAGTTCGTCTCCGGACGGCTGGCGCAGCACAAACGCTGACCGGTTGATCCGCGTGACGAACACCGGCTTCAGTTGGGCCGCAACGGTCTCGTCGCGAATCAGCTTTCCGCAGTCGCTGTCGTCGGGGATCTGGTCGTACAGCAGCGTTAGATCGGGCGCGTCGGTATTCACGGGCATCTCGAACTCGTCCCGGTCGAACAACCCCGCCTTGGCCGATCCTTCGCGCTTCAGCGTCTGGATTTTCTCGTTGCCGACGGTGCGCACGCGCAGCGAAGCCCCGCACCAGTGAAATGAAAAATCGGGCGTGTCGAAATAGGTGCTCGTCAGCAGGTGAGGCGTTCCCGCTGTGGCTTCTGATTGCGCAAGCATCGACGCGTTACGCAATTTGACGAGATCTTCGTTTGCAACGCGCAGCTTCAGCTCCCGTTCCATGCCGCCTCCGAAATGAGCACCGGACTGTCAGACTACACCGGATTGGTTGGACCGCGTCACGGCCGATCGTCCCCAGTGGCCTCGGATAAAAGTCGTACACGGAAAAAGTGGATGAGACGGTGGACGAGCCTGGCGCGAATGCCTGTACACGTTGGGACATCTTGATTAGGAAATGATCATTTCCTATAATCGCTGTATGACTACACGCAACCATGCTGCCAGACAGCCACGTGCTCCAGGTCGTCCACGCGAATTCGACATGGACGTCGCGCTGGACGGCGCAATCCAGATTTTTCGTGAGCGCGGTTATCAAGGGACGTCTCTTGGCGACCTTGGGTCCGCGATGGGGCTCACGGCCGGCAGTATCTACAAGGCGTTCGCCGATAAGCGAGCGGTATTCCTTGCCGCGCTCGAGCGCTACATCCACCTACGAAATGACCAGTTGCAGAGCCTGCTCGACGCGGAGCAGACCGGCCGCGACAAGGTACGGGCCATTCTGCGGTTTTATGCTGAGTCTGCAATTGGCGATGAGGGCAAGCGAGGCTGTCTCGTAGTCGGAAGTGCAGTCGACCTGCTGGCCTTCGATGATGAGGTCGCGAGTCACGTGGTCGCGTCTTTGCAGCGAACGGAGCGTCTGTTGTGTCGTTTGATCCGAGTGGGCCAGACAGACGGTTCGATCGCGTCCGCCGTGGATCCGGACGCTACCGGCCGCGCACTGCTGAGTCTGACGCAAGGTTTCAGGGTCGTCGGCAAAGTCGGGCGATCCCGGGCACACATGATGGCGGCGGCGGATCAGGCCATGCGTCTGCTGGACTAAGCACAGCAAGACATAGCATCGCATGACCTCCGCGTGCCGCTCACCCTATTAGGAAATGTCCATTTTCTAACCTCATCCGCCAATGAGAGAAGCCGCTCAACGGTGTCATCCCCCAACCCAGAGGAGTCTCGTTCGTGAAAACACATCACTCGCCGGTGCCATCAGGGAGTTCCGGAATCGTAAGCACGTTGCCAGTAGCAAGGCCCGTTGCGGGGCTAGCAGGATTCGAGCACAAGTTCGCGACCGTCGACGGACTGAGGCTGCACTACGTCACCGGTGGAAACCCACAGGGCGACGTGGTCGTGTTGCTCGCGGGCTTTCCCGAGAGCTGGTTCGCGTGGCGCAAAGTGATGGGGCTGCTTGCAAAGACCTACCGAGTCGTCGCACCGGACCTTCCCGGACAAGGTGATTCGGATCGTCCGATGGACGGCTACGACACACAAACCCTTGCGAGCCATGTTCACGGTTTGCTCCAGCAACTGGGGATGACCCGGTACTTTCTTGCTGCACACGACATTGGAGCGTGGGTGGCTTTTCCTTACGCCGTAATGTTCGGCGACGAGATCCGGCGACTCGCGCTGCTGGATGCGGGGATCCCCGGCGTGACGTTGCCTGATGCGTTGCCGAGCGCGCCCGAGCGTGCATGGCGCACCTGGCATTTCGCATTTCACGGGCTACCGGACCTGCCGGAAGTGCTGCTCGCCGGCAAGGAACGTGAATACCTCGACTGGTTTTTGCGGCGAAAGGCGGCCGATCCCGATACTTTCACTGACGCCGATATCGATGAATATCTACGCATTCTCAAGAAAGACGGCGGCTTACGCGCGGGCCTTGCGTATTACCGGGCCGCGCATGTGTCCGCCCAACAGAATGCAGAACTGAAGCAACGAGGCATGCTCGACCTGCCACTGCTGACGCTCGGTTCCGATCAAGGTTCCATCGCCGATATGGCAACACCTTTGAGAGCCTTTTTCACCGAGGTCAAAGGCCGCATCATTAGTCACTGCGGGCACTTCATTCCAGAAGAACAACCGCGCGCGGTCGCCGACGAACTCACTGCGTTCTTTGGAAGCGCAGAGGGGTAACGGGGCTACGGGGGCGCAAGATGCCGCGCATGGCTCAGGCGATGCGGGCGTGCTGTACGACGATCCATGCGGACCACACAAGCAACGCAATGCCGAGCGGCTTGCCGATGGAGCTGCCCCAGCGGAAATTCTTCTCGGCCGACATGATCGCGCCCAGCGCCAGCATCCAGCCGACGCTGCCGGTGCCGACCGCGAACATCAGCAGCATCAGGGCCCAACAGCAGCCGATGCAGAAAGCGCCGTGACTGATGCCGAGCGCAAAGCTCTCGCGGCGCGCGCTCCTGCCGCGCCAATGCTCGGTGATGAACATCAGCGGCGAGCGGCATTTGTCGAGACATCGGTGCTTGAGGCTGCTGAACTGATAAAGGCCCGCGAGCGCGACGATCGCGGCGCCGATCAGCCAGCCGTTTGCAAGCAAGCTCGCAGACTGGTCCGCGACCAGATGGAGCGCCGCGTCGAAGCCGTGCGCGAGCACGCCGAACAGCGCCCACATCGTCGCATAACCGACGATCAGAAGCGCCATCAGCGTGCGCCGGTTTGCGTGCGCGACGGTCATCCGCCGGAAGGTGTCGAAGAGCGGGAAGGCGGTCGGCAGCATCATCGCCGCGATCATCAGCAGCCATGCGACGCTGTGCAGCAATGCCGCAATCGTGAGGCTCGCGCCGGGCACCTGACGACATATCGCGCCGACGAGCGGCAGTTCGGCCCAACTCGCATGATGCAGAAAACGCGCATAGGGCCCCGCGTCCCATATCCATAACGCGATCCACGCGCTGCCCGTCAATGCGACGAACAGCGGCGCGAACAGCCGCGAGCGTGCGAGCATCTTCACGACGCGAAGCTGAACGATCCCTGAATGGCGTTATGTCCGCTCAAGGCGAGGTCGAGACCGAGCTTTTCGTGCCGCAGGCGGAATGCGTTCGCCTTGCCGACGAAAGCAGGGGAGCCCGGTATCGTCGAAAAGATGCTTTCGACCAGTTTGGTCGGCTCGCCGGTCGGGCCGCGATAGGGCTCCAACTCGGCCTCGATGGCTTCGCCGACTTTCATCCTGCCCTTGCCGTCGACGACCGTGTATTCGATCGGCGCGCGTTCCACGGACACGACTTCGCCGATCAACTGCACGAGATCCGCGATGGGGCCACCGCGCTCGCCACGGTACACGCTAACCAGGGCGTCGAATTGCGCGTCGCTCGCGCGCTCGTCGACGAACATCGCGACGCGCCAGCCGCCTTTGAGCGCGTTGCCGGGAATGAACGCCGCGAACGCGATCGTCAGGCCCGATACATCGACGCCGTCGATCATGCCTTGCTCGTAGTGGTATGCAAGCGCGCTGCGGCAAATGCCGTTATCGGGATCTTCTCCGATCCAGCACGGACACAGCACCTTGCATTCACACACTTCGAGGATGCTGCCCATCAGTTGATAGCTCATTCACGCCTCCGCTGCCGGTTGGATCCGGCCGGGAAGAACATCGCCGGACATCCTCTGTTGTAGCCGTTAAGCGGGCAGTAATCAAAGTGTTCGGGCGCTGCGAATGATTGAAGCGGCTTACACAGTCGGTGCTTTTGCGGTGCGGGAGGGGCGCAACTCTTATATAAGACATAAGACATTTGACCTTGCATGGGTATTGCAATTAAAATCGCGATCGAAGCAGTGCCCGGCACAGCTTGGAGTGCCTTAAAAGCCTTTCCCTGAAACGCAAATACCAGCAGGTCCCCCATGCTTGAAAATTTTCGTGCTCACGTGGCCGCGCGCGCCGCGCTCGGCATTCCTCCCCTGCCGCTGACGGCTCAGCAGACCGCCGAGCTGGTCGAACTCCTGACGAACCCGCCCGCTGGCGAAGAGCAGACGCTGCTCGACCTGATCACCAACCGCGTGCCCGCCGGTGTGGACGAAGCCGCCCGCGTGAAGGCTGGCTTCCTCGCCGCCGTGGCCAACGGCCAGACCGCCTGCGCGCTGATCTCGCGCGCCCGTGCCACCGAACTGCTCGGCACGATGCTGGGCGGCTACAACATCCAGCCGCTGATCGAACTGCTGTCCGACGCCGAAGTGGGCACCGTGGCCGCCGACGCGCTGAAGAAAACCCTGCTGATGTTCGACCAGTTCCACGACGTCAAGGAACTGGCCGACAAGGGCAACGCCAATGCGAAGGCCGTGATGCAGAGCTGGGCCGACGCCGAATGGTTCACGAGCCGTCCGGAAGTGCCGCAAAGCCTGACCATCACCGTCTTCAAGGTGACGGGCGAAACCAATACCGACGACCTGTCGCCGGCCCCGGATGCGACCACCCGTCCGGACATCCCGCTGCACGCACTGGCAATGCTGAAGAACGCGCGTCCCGGTATCACCCCGGAAGAGGACGGCAAGCGCGGCCCGGTCAAGTTCATCGAGTCGCTGAAAGAAAAGGGCCACCTGGTCGCGTACGTGGGCGACGTGGTCGGCACCGGCTCCTCGCGCAAGTCGGCCACCAACTCGGTGCTGTGGTTCACGGGCGAAGACATCCCGTTCATCCCGAACAAGCGCTTCGGCGGCGTGTGCCTCGGCGGCAAGATCGCCCCGATCTTCTACAACACGATGGAAGACGCCGGCGCTCTGCCGATCGAACTCGACGTGTCGCAGATGGAAATGGGCGACGTGGTCGAACTGCGCCCGTACGAAGGCAAAGCCCTGAAGAACGGCGCAGTGATCGCCGAGTTCCAGGTCAAGTCCGACGTGCTGTTCGATGAAGTGCGCGCCGGCGGCCGCATTCCGCTGATCATCGGCCGCGGCCTGACCGCCAAGGCACGCGAAGCGCTGGGCCTCGCCCCCTCGACGCTGTTCCGCCTGCCGCAGCAGCCCGCCAATAGCGGCAAGGGCTTCTCGCTGGCGCAGAAGATGGTCGGCCGCGCTTGCGGTCTGCCGGAAGGCCAGGGCGTCCGTCCGGGCACGTACTGCGAACCGAAGATGACCTCGGTCGGCTCGCAGGACACCACGGGCCCGATGACCCGCGACGAGCTGAAGGACCTGGCGTGCCTCGGCTTCTCGGCCGATCTCGTCATGCAGTCGTTCTGCCACACCGCCGCTTATCCGAAGCCGGTGGACGTCAAGACCCACCAGACGCTGCCGAACTTCATCAGCAACCGTGGCGGCATCGCGCTGCGCCCGGGCGACGGCGTGATCCACTCGTGGCTGAACCGCATGCTGTTGCCCGACACCGTGGGCACCGGCGGCGACTCGCACACGCGCTTCCCGATCGGCATCAGCTTCCCGGCCGGTTCGGGTCTGGTCGCCTTCGCGGCCGCCACCGGCACGATGCCGCTGGACATGCCGGAATCGGTGCTGGTCCGCTTCAAGGGCAAGATGCAGCCGGGCGTGACCCTGCGTGATCTCGTCAACGCGATCCCGCTGTACGCGATCAAGCAAGGCACGCTGACGGTTGCCAAGCAAGGCAAGAAGAACATCTTCTCCGGCCGCATTCTCGAAATCGAAGGCCTGCCCGATCTGAAGGTCGAGCAAGCGTTCGAACTGTCGGATGCTTCCGCCGAGCGCTCGGCCGCCGGTTGCACGGTGCACCTGAACAAGGAACCGATCATCGAATACCTGAACAGCAACGTCACGCTGCTGAAGTGGATGATCGCCCAGGGCTACCAGGATCCGCGCAGCCTGCAGCGCCGCATCAAGGCGATGGAGCAGTGGCTGGCCGACCCGCAACTGCTGTCGCCGGATGCCGACGCCGAATACGCAGCCGTCATCGAGATCGATCTCGCCGACATCCACGAGCCGATCGTGGCCTGCCCGAACGATCCGGACGACGTGAAGACGCTGTCCGACGTAGCCGGCGCGAAGATCGACGAAGTGTTCATCGGCTCGTGCATGACCAACATCGGTCACTTCCGCGCCGCGTCGAAGCTGCTGGAAGGTAAGCGCGACATCCCGGTCAAGCTGTGGGTGGCCCCGCCGACCAAGATGGACCAGAAGCAACTGACCGAGGAAGGCCATTACGGCGTCTTCGGCACGGCTGGTGCGCGTACCGAAATGCCGGGCTGCTCGCTGTGCATGGGCAACCAGGCACAGGTGCGCGAAGGCGCGACGGTCATGTCGACGTCGACCCGTAACTTCCCGAACCGCCTCGGCAAGAACACGAACGTGTACCTCGGCTCGGCGGAACTGGCGGCGATCTGCTCGCGCCTCGGCAAGATCCCGACCAAGGAAGAGTACATGGCCGACATGAGCGTGCTCAACGCCAACGGCGACAAGATCTATCAATACATGAACTTCGACCAGATCGAGGACTTCAAGGAAGTCGCCGACGCCGTGACGATGTAAGTGTGCTGTCGGACTACGACGTGTGGTTCGCGTCGTAGCGCCACGAAATGGCGCCGTGGGCTGAATGCCTGCGGCGCCATTTTTTTTGCGGCGTTCGAGTCGAGGTCCGCGCGCGGCAGCCTCGCCGGGATCGCAGAGGAATCTCAGGGACTGGCGATAGCCGATCCGCATCGCAAGACAAACCCCGCGACCTGGTCCAACGCGTATCGGGCGCTTGCAAGCTCGTCGGTCGAGCGCTGGAACACGTGATGGAGTCCCTCGTAGATTTCCAACTGCACCGTGTTTCCCCGCTGCGCTGCGGCAGCCGCGTAGCGCCGGGCGTCGTCGAGCAGCCGTTCGTCCGTACCGACCTGAATGGCGATCGGCGGCAGATGTGCGGGAACGTGGTACAGCGGCGACGCGCGTCGGTCCGCGGGATCGGCTGACCCAAGGTACGCGGCGGCGGCATCGGCGAGTATCGGCCGCGTCAAGACCGGGTCGCGGGTCTCCTCACTGCGCGACGACGGGCCCGTCAACGCAAGATCGAGCCACGGCGAAAAAGTGGCCACACAAGAAACGTTCATCGACCGGCCTCCATCAGCGCCCAGCGCCGCAAGCGCGAGCCCGCCGCCTGCCGAGTCGCCAACCAGCGCGATGTCGCGAATGCCTGACTGCGCCATCCACCGCAACGCTTCGATCACGGCATCGTATGCCGCGGGAAACGGATGCTCGGGCGCAAGCGGATAGTCGAGAACGAAAGTGTCGATGCCGGCACGCACGGCGATCTGACTCGCCAGGCCGCGATAACCGGTGGCAGACCCGAGTACGAACGCGCCTCCGTGCAGAAAGACGATCGCGCGGCCGGCCACGGCGGATTCGGGGCGAATCCACCAACCCATTACGTCCGCGCTCTCGACTCTTTCAAGATCGACGCCGTCCGCTATAGGCGTTTGCGCCGTCATCGCGTCGTAGGCCTCACGCGAGGCTCCGGCGGATTCCGCAAAGAGTCGCTGAGTACGGTCGAGCACCGATATCGCCGCCTCGCGGTCGTCGTCACTCAAGGGGTGCCGCATCTCGATCAGGTTGGTCTGCTGTACGACGCTCATCATTTGCTCCTTCGTTAGTGGTGGTCGATGGGCAGACGATATCGATTCCGTGCAGCGTACAGAAGAAGGCCAAATGGAATACAATCGATTCCATTCTGGAAGTTTTGGGAGGCAAGGAGTGGACCGTCTTGATGCGCTCAAACTTTTCGTCCGCATCGTCGAGAGCGGGAGTTTCGCTGCGGCGGCGCGCGAAATCGGCGTGGGCCAGCCCGCGGTCAGCAAGCAGATCGCGTCGCTCGAACGCCATCTTGGCGCGCAACTGGTCAGGCGCACGTCGCGCAGCATGACGCTGACCGAGACAGGACAATCGGTCTATGAAGCGGGTTTGCGCATCATTGGAGATTTCACGGAGCTCGAATCGTCCGTAGGGCGCGGTCAGGTTTCGCCAGCCGGGATGGTCCGGGTCACCGTGGCGCCGGTTTTTGGCCGGCTGTATGTGGTGCCGCGCCTGCCGGCATTTTTCGCCAGGTATCCGACCGTGTCGGTGGACCTGTCGGCCACGGAGCGAACCGTCAATCTGGTCGAGGAGGGCTTCGACCTTTCGATCAAAAGCGGGCGGCTTGCCGACTCTTCGATGATTGCAAGGCAGCTGGCATCGAGCCCAGTCGTTGTCGTCGCAACGCCGGATTACCTCGAAAAACACGGGCGCCCCGAACGGCCACAGGATCTCGCTCGACATGCCTGCGTCGTTTTCGCGCCGCTGCGCGAGCCGCGGGCATGGCGCTTCGAAAACGTCGACGGTCCCGGCTTGCACGTCCCGTCCGGCAATTTTCACACCGGCGACGCGGAACAGATTCGCGCTGCCGTGCTCGCCCATATGGGACTGGTTCAAGCGCCGGCGTGGCTCTTTGCGCCGGAGATCGCGAGCGGTGCGGTCGTCAGCCTGTTGCCGGATTTCGCGCCGGCGCCGATGCCCATCCACGCCGTTCATCCTGCCGGCCGGCGATTGCCGACCAAGACCCGCGTATTTATCGATTTCGTTTCGGAAATTCTCACGTCTGATCCCGGTCCGGCCTTTGTCCCGGTCAGGACCTAGCGAGTGTTCCGCCGACACCGGATCATGCCGAACAGGGATCGCGGTCCGGCCTTACCGCGCCGCAGCCAATCGCCGGTCGACAAGGCACTTGACCCGTCCGACAATGCTTGGCGAAACACGGTCGAACCGGCTGTGATCCAGGCGTCTGTTTCCAATGCGGCGTGGGTCCCAGGCGGTCGTCCGCGATTTTTTTGACGCCCCCTGTCCGTCAGCATGCGGCCCGCGCGTCATTGTGATGGCGGCCAATGCAATTCATCCGCCTCAACCCCATGACGGAGGCTCAAATGGAATACCTGTTGATGATCTACTCGGAAGAAAACGGCTGGAACAAGATGACCGAAAGCGAGCGGCAGCAAGGCGTTGCCGCCTATCACGCGTACACCGAATCGTTGAAGAAAGCGGGGGCTCTGGTGGGGGCCAACCGGCTGCAGCACACGAACACGGCCACCACGGTGCGGCTCGTCGACGGCAAGCCGCAGGTGCTCGATGGACCGTATTCCGATTCGAAGGAGCAACTCGCCGGCTACTACCTGATCGACGTGCCGAACCTCGACGCGGCGATGTCGTGGGCGTCGCGTTGTCCCGGCGCGGCGCACGGCGTCATGGAGGTGCGCCCGGTCTGGACCGCCCCTTACGAGGCACCCACTGCATGAGTGCGTCCGGCGGCGCCCTGGGCGATGACGGCGCCGCGCGTTCGATTGCCGAGGCGGTCGCTCGCCGCAGCTACGGCAAGCTCGTCGCGCTGCTGGCGATGCGCACGCGCGACGTCGCCGCAGCCGAGGACGCGCTCGCCGACGCATTCGCGGCCGCGCTCGCGGACTGGCCGGAGCACGGCTGTCCCGCGAGTCCTGAAGCGTGGCTGATGACGGTCGCGCGCCGCCGGGCGATCGACGGCGCGCGTCATCGCCAGGTTGGCGACGACGTGGCGAACCAGTTGATGATCCTCGCCGACGAGATCGACGAGAGTGAGGCAGGCGCGTTGCCCGACCGGCGGCTTGCGCTGCTGTTCGCGTGCACGCACCCTGCGCTCGAGGCCGCGATTCGTACGCCGCTGATGCTGCAAGTGGTGTTGGGGCTGGAAGCGAAGACGATTGCGTCGGCGTTCCTGATGTCGCCCGCCGCGATGAGCAAACGTCTCGTGCGGGCGAAGACCAAGATCCGCGAAGCGGGCATTCCGTTCAGCGTGCCCGAGCGCGAGGAGCTGCCGGGCCGGCTCGACGCGGTGCTCGAAGCGGTCTATGCGGCGTATGCGGAAGGTTGGACGGACCCGGTCGGCGGCGATACCGAGCGGCGCGACCTCGCGGACGAGGCGCTGTATCTCGCGCAACTGCTCGTCGAGCTGCTTCCCGACGAACCGGAGACGTTGGGCCTGCTTGCGCTGATGCTGTTTGCACAGGCGCGGCGTGATGCGCGACGCGATGCGGCTGGCGACTACGTGCCGCTGTCGGCCCAGGACCCTGCAACGTGGAACGCGCCGATGATCGACGCGGCGAACGCACTGCTGCGGCGCGCGAACGCGCTCAACGCAATCGGGCGCTTTCAGCTCGAGGCCGCGCTGCAGTCGGCGCATGTGGATCGCTGCCGGACGCGTCGCCCGAACTGGGACGAAATCGTGCAGCTCTACGATGGGCTCTTCGCCATTGCAGCGTCGCCGGTGGTCGCCGTGAACCGTGCGCTTGCCGTGGCCGAACGCGACGGCCCGCAGGCGGCGCTCGACGCGCTTGGGCCGTATGCGGACGACCCGCGGCTGGCCGACTACCAGCCCTACTGGGCCGCACGCGCCAATCTGCTCGCGCGTGCCGGCGCGACTGCGCAAGCACTCGACGCGTACGATCTGGCAATCGGCCTTGAGCGTGATCCGGCCGTGCGCCGGTTCCTGCAGCGCAAGCGAATGGAGCTTGCATCGGCGAGCGGGACCTTCACGCGCGGTGCGGAGCCCCCATAAGAGACGCCTGAATGGAGCGGCTTGGCGATATCGATCAGATACGCCTGGCTTCCCGAATGCTCTTGAGAACGCGCGCGTTCTGTCGCGCGTCGGATTGCCAAAGCAGGTCTATCCGACCGTAGGCGCGTAACGACAGACGCCCCCGCATGCCGAACCGAGGGTTGGTATACTATCGCTTCAAAACCAATTGGTAGTTGATAAAAGATCGACAGCCAATCTTTCGCGTTTGGTGGCGGGCAGTTAGGCATGGCCCGCTGTCGGAGCCGCACGCAGTACATTGACGCGTATTGGAGCGTTCCCAGCCTTGCCGGGCGGCACTGGCTGTTGAAACCATGGAAGGTTGAGCGAAGTATGGAACCCAAGTTTTACCGCGGCTGGCACCTGGCCAAATCGGACACCGAGTACAAGGCTACGGAGTTCGAGTGGGCATTGATCCGCTTTTACGAGTCGTTTTCGCGTTTTGTGTTGACCACGGGCATGATCACGATCGCGGCCGACGTTGATATCAAGTATCAGGAGCATGTGATCCTGCACGTGATCCGCATGCAGGATCGTCCGAAGAACAGCGCGACCATCGCGCGGCTGATGAATCGGGATGACATCCCGAACATTCAATACAGCTTGCGCAAGCTGGAATCGGCCGGCCTGATCGAAAAGCTCAAGGACAAGAACAGCAAGACCTACTCGTATACGGCGAGCGAGCTTGGCGTCAAGCTGACCGACGAATACAACAAGGTCCGGCAGGAGATTCTGGTCAAGCGTTTCGAGGAGATCAGCGACGTCGACGAGAAGTTCGAGCGCGGCGCGCGCTTCATGTCTCTCCTGACCGGCATTTATGAGGAAGCGGCTCGCGATTCGGCGACCATCACGCCCCAAACCGACGAGCCGCCGCCGAAGCCGAAGGCTTCGCGCAAGTCCGCTTAACCGGCAACCGCGGCCGCGCGAGTCACAGCGCCGGATGCAACCTGTGCCAGTCGCTAGCCTTCTGGTACGCCATGCCGGCGCGGCACAGCGGGGCTTCGGCGCCATGAGCCGCAACGAACTGGAAGCCGATTGGCAGGCCGGCCAGCGTGAGCCCGCATGGCAGAGCGATCGCGGGATGGCCGCTGGAGTTGAACGGTGCCGTGAACTGGATCAGGCGCGCATTGAGTTCCGGGTCCTGCGCGAGCGCGCCAAGCTGTTCATGTGTGGGCGCGGCGAACGGCTGCATCGGCACGATCAGCAGATCGATCCCGCTCATGAGCCGGTTGATCTTTCCGCGTAGCGCGGCACGGTTCAACAGGACCTGCTGATACGTCATCCCACTGGTTTCGCGACCAATCTCGATCAGGCGCGTAAGCGCTGGCCCATAGTGCGCCGCGAGCCGCGGATAGGTGTCGGCATGGGCCACCGCCACTTCCACACCGCAGTTGACCTGCCACTCGTCGACTACCGTGCGCACATCGGGAACGCGCACTTCTTCCACCTGAGCGCCGAGCGACTTCACCACTTCCACGACCCGCGCGAGCGCGTGCACGATGACGTCGTCGGTGCCATTGCTGTTCCACTCGGCATCGATGCCGATTCGCAGTCCGCCCAGATCGTACGCGTCGTCCGGCAACACGAGTCTGGCCTCGGGCAACGAGGTTGGGTCGAGTGGATCGTGCCCGGCAATCGCACCAAGCAGCAGCGAGGCATCGGCTGCACTGCGCGCCATGGGGCCCGGATGATCGAGACTGGCGCCGAGTGCGAACACACCGTGACGGCTCACGCGTCCCCACGTCGGCTTGATGCCGGTGAGACCGTTGGCTGCACAGGGAAAACGGATCGAGCCGCCCGTATCGGTACCGAGCGACGCGTAGCATAGCCCCGCCGCCGTCGCGACGCCGGAGCCACTCGACGACGCGCCCGCCCAGTGCCCCGGACGCCACGGATTGACCGGCTCGGCGATCTCGGGGTGATGCGTTGCGAATGCGCCCTCCGTGAGCTGAAGTTTGCCGAGCACGATCGCGCCGGCATCGCGCAGTCGCTTGACGGCGGTCGCGTCTTCGGTCGGCACGAAGTTGCGATGAATGGTCGTGCCGGCGGCAGTCGGCGAACCCGCGCACCAGTACAGGTCCTTCACCGCCAGCGGTACGCCGTGCAGGGGCCCGAGCGCCTCACCATTCAGCACTTTTCGTTCGGCTTCGCGCGCGGATGCGAGCGCCTCGTCACGCATTACGAGCGCGTAGCTGTGCAGAGTGGGGTCGAGCCGCTCGATGCGTTCTAGCATCGCGGTCGTGACTTCCACGGGGGAGATCTCGCGCGTGGCGATCAGGCGCGCCAACTCGCGCACCTCCATGTAGTGCAGTCCGGAATGGGACATGGTCAATCTGCCTCCGTACTCAAAGTCCGAGCTCTGCGCGCTGCCGCGTGAGGGTATCGATCACAGCGTACATGATCTTGTGCGCGCAAGGCATCAGGTCGGGAATGTAGGTCGCGCCCATGCCGCCCAGCCCCTCGGCCACCGGCACCGGCGAGCCTTCGGCGGGCCATGGCCAGCCGATGCGCGCGGTCGGAATTCCGAAGCGGCGCAGCGCGGCACCGTCGGTCTGGCCGCCGAGCAGGTCGGGCGTCGGATGCGCACGCTGCTCGATATGCTCCCAGCCGCGCCGCGCGGACTGCACGATCCAGTTCGACGGGGACGTCGTGCCGCCGGGCACGGAGCCATACATTTCCCAGTCGAGATCGAAATCGGGATGACGCTCCCGTAGTGCCGCGACGAATGCGGCGAACTGCGCCTTCACTTCGCCCGGTGAGGTACGGGGATTGATGCGCACGTCGAAGAAAATCTCGGTGACGGCCGAAGGAAACGCCGGCCGTTCAGGCCAGCCCGCCCGCACGCCCGAGATCCAGCCGTGCGGCTTGACCGCGCCGGACGTATTGCGCTCGGCGTACTCGATCAGCCATTGCTCGAGTTCGAGTATCACGTGCGCGGCCGGCACGACCGAGCTGCGAAAGCCCGGCGTGTCGCGCGGCACGCCCGCGTAACCGAGTGTGCCCTTGACCTTCAGCTTGAACCAACCCATGCCGGGTTCTTCGTGATAGACCCAGTTCCAGGGCTTCATCACGATCGCGAAGTCGGGCGCTACGCCTCGGCTCAACAGGTGCGTGACGCCTGCGGACATGCCCGCGTGGTCGCGCGCGGCGAGATCGACGGGCATGCCGCCATCCGCCATCGCGACGATCAGGTCGCCGACCAGCGGCACGTCGGCCTCGATCAGAGCGGTCGCGACTTCGGTCAGCGTGGCGATCATCCCTTTGGGGTTCGACGCGCCAAGGCCGTAGACCCAGTCACCTTCCATATGCGCGCGCGGCTTGAGGTCCGCGAAATCGGGCGGACCGATCCACGGGTCGTCGCTTTCGTCGCCCTCGAGATGGGTGTCGATGGGCGCGTAGAGCAGCAGCGCGGCACCGCCGCCGCTGCCGCGTTTCTCGGCGACGACGTTGCCGGTGCGCTCGTTCATGGGTCGATAGCTTGCGCTCAGGCCGACGTTCGCCAGATGTCCGACCATGAACTGGCTCGCGTCGCGCGCGGCGCCGGTCGGGCTGTGAATGTCCGTGAGTTTGAACAGCAGCTGTTGCAGCCGCCGCGCGTCGAGCTTTGCGCAGGCCCGGTCGTACCAGGCCTGTTGTTCGGAAGAAAAGGGTAGGGGTGTGGTGCTGACCACGATGGATACCTCCAGATTGCGTTGCGATGCGTGGTCAGTTCGACGGCGCGAACTGTTCGGCGTAGATGTTTTCCGGGCGCAGGCCGAGATTCACGAGCTTTGTCGTGGCCGCCTCGATCATGCGCGGCGGACCGCACAGATAGGCGACGGCGCTTTCGTGCGTCACGTCGGCCTCGCCGATCGCATCGACGGGATTGCCGGCGAGTAGTTCGCCGCTCGCGTGGTGGTCTACCGAGATGCGCGTTTTGAGATTCGGCAGCCATTGCCGGCGTAGCTCCAGATCGTCGAGGCAGAAAAGCTGCTCGGGCGTTGCACAGCCAAAGCTCAGCAGGATCGGCGGCTTGCGTCCGGGCTGGCGACGCAGGGCGTCGATCATCGACAGGATGGGTGCGAGGCCGGTCCCGCCCGCCACCATGATGTGCGGCGCAGGCACCTTCTCACGCAGGAAGAAACTGCCGAACGGGCCTTCGATTTCGAGAACGTCATCGGGTTTCGCCTCCTGCTCCAGCCACTTCGACATCACGCCATCTTCAAGCACACGAATCAGTAGTTCGAGCTTCGGCAGATCGGCCGCCGTGCTGGCGGGCGAATAGCTGCGCGTGACATTCGTGCCCGGCACGCGTACCTGTATGAACTGCCCCGGCTTGAAGTCGAGCCACGCGCCTTCGGCCAGTTCGAGCCGCAGGCGCACGACGTTCGACGCCACCTTCTCGACGCTGTCGACGAATGCGTGCGCCTTGACCGCCTGCACGTCGGCCGCATCGCTCGCATAGTTCAGCGTGAACGTGCAGTTGGTTTCAGGTTCGGTCAGGCACAGCAGCCGGTCGCCGGCCTCGTATTCGCTGCGCAGAAGCGTCGAGCTGGCACCCGCGCGCATGCCGGCGCGGCCCTCGACAAGCTTCGCCATACAGCTCGAACAGGATCCCGACCGGCACTGGTGGACGACCGGGATACCTGCGGCGAGAGCAGCGTCCAGCACGCTCTCGCCCTGCTGCACGGCAACCGATGTCGCTTTCCCGTCGCGAAAGCTCAATGTGACGTTTTTAACGGAAGACATACGGATACCTTCAGTACTGCTGTGATTAATGATCCTCTTCGATCTTCTCGACGAAGTACGAAGGACGTTTGCCGTCTGCGGTTCGCTTCATGCGGATGCTCGACGCCTTGATGGTGCCGTCGATACCATTGCCTGGCTTGGCGATGCCACGATTCCAGCGCGAAGCAATCTTGCGCCAGCTGATCGGCGATACGTCGGTTGCAACGAGTTGTTCGTTGTCCCAGCCGGTGCCATCGGCATAAAAATCCTGCATCGCTTCGCGTGCGTACAGGTCGCAGTTGTTGAAGCCATGCAGGCACAGCGGCTTGAACAGATAGTCGTAGCGATACTTGAAGTCCTTGCGCTCCTTGTCGGTCGGGCACACGCGCGCGAGGATTTCCCAGTACTCGTAGGTGTCGTCAGTGATCGGCACATACCATTCGAACTGGACGACATGCTCTTCCGGCCAGTTCTCGACCATCAGCACGCCAGGCAGGAACACGGAGGTGCGGTACGGGCGGGCATTGATGTTCTCGACCTTGAGGTCGACTCTCTCGTTCTCGAGGACGGGGTTCCACTTCTCCGTGAAGAGCCATTGCACGAGGCCCTTGGGACCGTTCTCGTCTTCGACCGGCGCGATGCAGTCGTCCGCGGTCGGCACGATGCCAAGCGGCAGCACCCAGTCCTTCGCGTGAATGATCGCGTTGTCCTTGTGCACGAGGATGTGCGCGTTATCGAAGCCGTTTTCGCAGGCAATGCGCCAGTTCGCGAAACCCGTGCGGTGCATGCCATACGCGACGACGTCCTTGTCCAGCAGGCTCGGCGCGGACGGCCACAGCGGATGCGGGAAGCGTTCGTCGTTCTCCGGGAAGCGAATGGGCAGGTCGTGCGCGAGCGGTGGCACGTCTTCATCCGGATAGTCGTCTTCGCGCACGAAGACGAAGATCATGCCCGCGACTTCCTCGACCGGATAGGTCGTGATACCTGTCGTGCCGATCAGCTTGTCGTCCGGATTGCCGGCGATGGTCGCGAGCTTGCCGCTTTCCAGGTCGAACGTGAAGCCGTGGTACCAGCAGCTGATCGTGTCCTCGGTAAGACACATCGGCTTGGCGGAGAGCCGCACGCCGCGGTGAATGCACTGGTCCTTCAGCGCGTAGATCTTGCCCTTCACGCGGCGCAACACGATCTGAACCCCGCAGATCTGGATGCCTTCGACGGCATCTTCCGGCAATTCATGGCTGAAGAGCGCCGGATACCAGTGGTTGATAAAGCCCCATGCCGCGTCCTTGTACGGCTGGTACTGGCTCTGGACTTTCGCGTCGTTGACGCGGGCATCGCTGATCTCGTTGAGTCGCTGACCGGTGCTGCGCCGGCGGACGATGGGCGTGTCGCTCATGGAGTGCTCCTGATGTGTGGGCTGGGGCGCGTCTCGTGACTGCTCACGAGCGCTGATTTCTGTACAGCTTGTCGCGGCTCGATGCGCTTCGCCGTGCGCGTCTCATCCGATGCTGTGAGTGAAGACTACGGAAACATAAATTGACAGTCAATTAATTTTCAATCAATCTTCCGTCGTACATTGATCGTAAATCGATTGAACATGGCGCGATAAAAATCGGCGAACGCCCGTGGGAAGGCGCTGAGCGGGCGATGTGCTGGTTGGAGGCGGGTGCCGCTGTGGACGATCTTCCCAGGGTTGTCCCTAGCGATGCTCCCGCCCGGAATGCGTCCCGGACGAGAACCCAGTACCCGAGCAGAGCGACGCGCAGGCAAAAGAAACAACACGAAACGTGTGCTGAAAAGCCGCCGCCTGGCAACTCGCCCGGTCAGCGGGCGCAGCAAAGGCTATTGACGAAAGGAAGAGGAGAACGCGGTGAAAATAAAGAAGTCTGCACTACTGATCGGCCTCGCGCTGGCCGCTAACGCCCATGCGCAAAGCAGCGTCGAAATCTACGGGATCATCGATACGGGCGTGATGTATGTGTCGAACGTGGGCGGTCACAGTAACTGGCTGGCCGACCCCGACACGATGGCGCCGAATTTGTTCGGCTTTCGCGGAACCGAAGATCTCGGCAATGGCCTGAAGGCGATATTCAAGCTCGAAGGCATGTTCAGCCTGAACAACGGCGAATCCACCAACGGGCTGTTCGGGCACGAAACCTATGTGGGATTGCGTGACGACCGTTGGGGCACGCTGAGCGCCGGCAATCAGATCGACTTCATGTTCTATTCGCTCGTGGTCGATCACTGGGGCCCGGCCTTCCCGTTCG
The DNA here is from genome assembly GCF_050436125.1 of Paraburkholderia sp. MM5482-R2. Lineage (NCBI taxonomy): Bacteria > Pseudomonadati > Pseudomonadota > Betaproteobacteria > Burkholderiales > Burkholderiaceae > Paraburkholderia > Paraburkholderia sp. MM5482-R2. Next base: position 763,396 of record NZ_JBNDLP010000004.1, read on the forward strand.
TCAATTCTCTGGGGCTGCGGCAAGGCTCGTTTTCGGGCCTGAATATTCCAGGGCCACCGGGCAACGGTTCGTTCGACTTCGACCGCACGCTCGGCGCTCCGATCGCGAACTCGGTCAAGTACATGAGCCCGACAGTCGGCGGCCTCTCGATGGGCGCGCAGTACAGCTTCGGCGGACAGGCTGGTTCGTTCGGTCAGGATAGCGGGCAGAGCTTCGGCCTGAACTATCACATCGGCGCCGTCGCGCTGAATGGCGCGTACACATACATCAAGTATCCCGAGTTGAACAACGGCAACGACGGTATCCGCAACATGGGTCTGGCCGCTTCGTGGGTCGTGGGGCCGACCGAGCTCGCGGCGATGTACACGAGCACGCAGAACACGCAGAACGGCGCGCGTGTCGGTGTCTACGAGGCCGACGTGACGTGGACGGTCTCCCCGTTCCTGCACACGAATCTCGCCTACCAGTACATGAAAGGCAACGACGTCTTGAAAGGCCAGAAGGCCAGTCAGGAGACGTTGTCGGTCCTGTATTCGCTCTCCAAACGCACGAGCATCTACTCAGCGCTGGCGCTGCAGCAGGCCTCGGGCGGCCCCGCCTGGATTTCGCTTGTGCCGGGACCCTCGTCGGGCGGCCAGCAGACGGCGGTCGACATCGGTCTGCAGCACGTGTTCTGACGATATGACCTGACCACGCGGAACCCGTCGCTCAACACACCGAGGCTGTGGCACCGCGCTTCTCGGCTGGCGCAAGCCAGTCACGACCCACCAAATACATGCAGGAGATACCACCATGAGCAACCACTGCACCATGCGCGCGATGCGTGTACACGAACCCGGCGGCCGCTTCGTGCTCGACACGATCGCGCGCCCTGAACTGCTGCGGCCGACCGACGTCCTCGTCGACGTGAAGGCGTCCGGCGTCGTGCCGAATCTGCGCAACGTAATGAGCAATTACGGCGAGCGTGCTTACCTCACCGTGCCGGATCTGCCCGCCATCTACGGGCTGGATGCGGCCGGCGTGGTTGCCGAGGTGGGCAGCGCCGTGACCGGACTCGTGCCGGGCGATCGTGTCTACATCAATCCGGGCCGCTCGTGCGGATCGTGCGACGCGTGCCGGACAGGCCAGTCGATCAACTGCGTGGCTTTCACGTTTCAGGGCTACTTCGGCTTTGGCCCGCAATCGAAGGCGATGTACCGGCAATACCCATACGGCGGCTTCAGCGAGTTCGCAACGGCGCCCGCCGACGGCCTCGTCAAGCTGCCTGAAGCAGTGAGCTTCGAGCAGGCCGCGCGTTTCGGCTACCTCGGCACCGCGTATTCGGGTCTGCGCAAGGCAGGCGTCGGCGCGGGCCGGACCGTGCTGATCGTGGGCGCAAGCGGCACGCTGGGTCTGGGCGCCGTGCAGATCGCACGCGCGATGGGCGCGACTCGCATCCTGTGCGTCGCGCGCAACGAAGCGCTGCTCGCCCGTGTGCGTGCACTCGATCCGCAGCGTATCCGCACGTTTTCGTACGGCACCGGCTCGCTGGCCGACTGGGCCCGCGAGCAGACGGACGGTGTGGGCGTCGACGCGGTCATCGACGCAATCGCGCCGGGCGCCTCGCATCAGGTCACGCTCGACAGCATGGCGGCACTCAGGCGTGGTGGCCGGCTCGTCGAAATTGGCGCGATGACCGACCCGCTGCCGCTGAACCTGCACGAGATGATGTGCGCGCAGGTCAGCGTGATCGGCTCGCTCTGGTTCTCGGTTGCCGAAGGCCAGGACCTGGCGAAGATGGCTGCAGCCGGCACGCTCGATCTCGGTGTGTTCGAACACCACCGCTACACGCTCGATCAGGCTGACGAAGCACTCTCGGAAGCAGAAAAACGCGCTGGCGGCTTCGTCAACGTCGTCATCGTTCAATGAAACAGCCCGAATCGAACAGGAGAACATCATGGTAAGACGCGTCGTGACAGGCGAGAAAGACGGCAAGTCGGTCATCGTCTCCGATGGCCCCGTCGTCAATACGCACGACTACGCAGCCGTGCCCGGCTTCCAGACCACGCTGGCATGGGCGACGCTGCAGGGCATGGCGCCCCTGCCGCATGACGGCAAGGACCCGGTGGTCGGCATCCAGTCGGTGGTGCCCGATCCGCATGGCACACGCCTGCTCGTCGTGCAGTTCCCGCCGGACAGCTCGCTCGATTCCGCGGACTTCGACCCGGTTGCGGCTGGCGCGGAATACGAAGCCCATCTGCCTGGCCTCGCCCAGGCGTTCGAACCCGATGGTTCAGGCATGCACCGTACCGCGTCGGTCGACTACGACATCATCGTTGCCGGCGAATTGTGGCTCGAACTCGACGACGGTGAGATGCGCCATCTGAAGGCAGGCGACATCGTGATCCAGAACGGCACGCGCCACGCATGGCGCAATCGCAGCACGATGCCGGCGGTGATGGTGGCGGTATTGATCGGCGCCGAGACGCAGGCAGCGCGGTAACGGCAAACGAAGTGAGAGAGCAAACGATGAGTCAGCAAGCAGAACATCCCCACGACGGGCCGCCCAGGGCACCACGCGCCGAAACGCTGGAATGGAGCGACGCGATGTTGCTCGGTCACGCGCCGATCGACGCCGCGCATGAAGAGTTTGTCGAAGTGGTGACGGCGCTCGCCGGTTGTACGCAGCATACTGCGCTGGTCTGCTTGCAGGCGGTGGAGGCGCATCTGCTGTCCCACTTCGCAGTCGAGCAGGAATGGATGGAAAAGACCGATTTTCCCGCCGCCGAATGCCATCTCGACGAGCACCAACGGGTGATGGAGGCCGTGCAAAAGGTGAACGCACTCGCAGCCATTGGCCAGGTCGGCCTGCAGGACGTCAAGCGTCTCGCACAGGCATTGGTCGACTGGTTTCCAGGTCACGCCGACTATATGGATTCGGCATTGTCGGCGTGGATCAACAAGAAGATGTATGGCGGCGCACCCGTCGTGTTGCGACGCGATCTGCAAGTGGCTGAGGCGGCCTGAACGAAGTGACGGAGCTAAACATGATCATGCAGGACAAGGTGGGACTCGTAACGGGCGGCGGCTCGGGCATGGGGCGCGCGGCGGCGCTTGCGCTGGCGCGCGAGGGCGCGATCGTCGTGCTAGCTGGACGCGGTGAAGAAAAGCTTGCGACCGTGCGCGACGAAATCCGGCGAGCCGGAGGACGGGCGGAAATCCGCTCGGCCGACGTATCGCGTCGCGAGGATAACGAGGCGCTCGTCGCGTTCGTCGAGTCGCGCTTCGGCAGGCTCGATTTCGCATTCAATAACGCGGGCGGCCACGCGGACTTTAAGCCCATCGACCAGACACCGGTCGAAGAGTCGGAATGGGTGATCGATCTGAACTTCAAGGGCGTCTATTACGGCGTCAAGTATCAGGTTGAAGCGATGCTGCGCGCGGGCGGCGGCGCGATCGTCAACAACGCGTCCATCTTCGGCTTACGCGGCATGAACGGCATCGCTCACTACGTTGCAAGCAAGCACGCGGTAGTCGGCCTCACGCGTGCGGTCGCGAAGGAATATGCCGGTAGCGGTATCCGCATTAACGCCGTGTGTCCGGGCGCAACCGAGACGCCGAACTACATGCGCTCGACCGACGGCGACGTGCACCTGCTCGATGACATGATTCCGATGCGCCGCATCGGCCAGCCTCATGAAGTCGCCGACGCGGTGCTCTGGCTGCTGTCCGACAAGGCGGCCTATGTGACTGGCACCACCCTTTCCGTCGACGGCGGCATGACAACCTGAACGACCATTTCAGGCTCACGGGACACAAGGAGAAAGAACGATGAGATCGAATCGTGCAGCACGGTATATCGGCGGCGCGCTTATCGCGCTGATTGCCTTCGGTGCGAATGCTCAGGGCGGCGGCGCAGCGGCTTCGACGCCGGCTGCGAGCGCGGCTTCGGACCAGAGCAAAAGCGCGACGCGCGCGGCGAACCGGCAACTGCAGAAGAAAGTGCGCCGCGCGCTGGCTCACACCAAGGGCCTCAACGCGTCGGGCATTGCAGTACGCGCGAACGACGGCGCGCTCACTTTGCAGGGGTGGGTGCCGGAGCAGTCCCAACTCCAGCTTGCGTTGCGCACGGCCCAAGGTGTGCCCGGTGTCGTGTCGGTGAACAACCAGTTGACCATACGACCGGTGGGACAGTGAGACGTCGTCCCGGCGCGAGCAATTGGACGTTGAACGATCACGCCCGGGACGACGAATCAATACGGAATCAGCCAAAAGAAGGACGTGCATGTTTGACGGCATCACCGTCAAGTCGCGATTGACCATCGCGATGGCTTTCCTGTGTCTGCTCCTGACCGGGACAGGCATGCTCGGCCTGAGCAGTATTGGCCGGGTGAACGCGTCGTTGAAAGCGGTGTACGAGACGCGCCTCGTGTCTGCATTCAGCGTGGAAGCGCCGGCGGCGGTTTGAGTTGACGTTTGACGGCGTCGGAGCAAGCCCTTCGGTGGAGGGGCCAAAGCGAAGTTGAATCAGCCTCATGTACTTCAGTTGGCTTTACTAACTAATTGTCCGCCGAATGGCGGAACGTTTGGAGAGAGTCATGCCTAGCACGATTGAATTGACGCAGGAAGATGAAGTCGATGTCTCGACCATCAGGGTGCCGGAGAGTTCGCGCATGCCTAAGTTCGCGCTCACCATGGCCTGGTGGGGGCTCTGCAGCGCGATGGTGTATCTGATCATCGGCGCAACGCTGGCGCTTTATTACGGCACGACCAATGCGCTGATCGGGATGGTGATGTCCGTGGTCGTTTATTCGGCCGTGAACTACGTGCTGACGAACTATGCGATCCGCACGGGTCTTTCCGTGTCGCTTTTCTCCCGCGTGCTGTTCGGCAGTGCGGGCGCCGCATTGGCAACGCTGATATTCGCGGCAACCGTCATCTACTATGCCGTCTTCGAGAGTTCCGTTATCGCGGTCGCGCTGAACAGTCTTTTTCCATCCGTTTCCTATCCACTGGCTTGCCTGATCGTGGTTGCCTATAGCGTGCCGCTCGTTTTCGGCAGCGTGCAGAACTGGCTCGACAAGCTCAACGGCGTGCTTCTGCCGTTCTACGCGGCCGGCCTGGTCGCGGCTGTGGTAGTGGCGACGTCCACGCACGGCTATAGCCCGGCCTGGATGCATTTCGGCGAGACGAAGGGGGCAGTCGTGTCGAACGGCTGGTGGGACTGCTTCGTCTACTACATGGGCGTGTGGCTGTTCATGCTCGCCGCTTTCGACTTCGCGCGCTTCGGCAAGAAGCAGGACGTCCGCTATCACAGTGTGATCAACTTCGGCATGCCGTTCTGGTTTGTTACGTTTATCGTCAACGGCGTGATCGGGATTTATCTCGTCAGCACGATCCCCGGACAAGGCGCGCTGTCCGAGGTATCGGTCGTGCTCGCGCTGCTCAAGTTGATGGGACTCTGGGGACTCGGCTTCCTCGTCGTCACGCAGACTCGCATCAACACCGCCAACTACTATCTCGCGACCATCAATACGCAGGCACTGTTCGAAGCAGGCCTCGGTCTGAAGCTGCCGAAATTTGTCTGGACGATCGTCGTCGGCGTGATCGTGTACGCGCTGATGCTGTCCGGCATCTTCTCGAAGCTGCTCCTCGCACTCGCCTATCAAGGAGTGTTCGTCGTCGCGTGGGTGGCGGTGGCGCTCGCCCATATCCTGTCGCACAAGTCGGAGCGGACTTCCGACGACGCACTCGAATCGACGTTGTGCAACGTGCCGACCTTCAACTCCGGCGGACTGATTTCGTGGTTTGTCGGCGTCGCGGCGGGCATTGGCGTGATGAGCGGACCGGAATCGCTCCACACGTTTTCCGTGCCGGCAACGTTTGTGGTTTCGGTCGCCGCGTACCTGATGGTGTCGATGCATGGCAAGCGCTCCATCTCCGTCACGACGTAATTCACCTATTTGGCTTCGATAACGGCCAGGCATTGCAGGCTGGCCCACGCACTGATTTGGTCAACCGGGCCGTGCGAACGGCAAGTCCGCGGCGCCCGATTTCATCATGGAGCGAAGTAATGTCAGACCCGACGATCGTCCGCCGCCGCACGGTGAGTGGCGGCAATAGTGGTACATCGAGTCAATACCAGCCCTATAAGGACGCTGCGTGGGGCTTCGTCAATCACTGGTATCCGGCGCTTTTCAGCCACGAACTGACGGAGGACCAAGTGGAAGGCGTGCAGATATGCGGGATTCCGATTGTATTGAGGCGCGCGAACGGCAAGGTTCATGCGCTCAAGGATCAATGTCTGCACCGTGGCGTTCGCCTTTCCGAAAAGCCGATGTGCTTCAACAAGAAGACGATATCGTGCTGGTATCACGGCTTCACGTTCGACCTTGAAACGGGCAGGCTTGCGACCATCATCGCGAACCCCGAGGACAAGCTGATCGGCACGGTCGGCATTACGAGCTATCCGGTGCACGAAGTCGCGGGCATGATCTTCGTCTTCGTGCGCGACGACGATTTCCCGCTTGAGGACGTTCCGTCGCTGGAACAGGATCTGCCGGTGCGCTTTCCGAAGCAAAGCGACCGCTACCCGCACCCGCTGTGGCCGGCCGTGCCCAGTCTGCTCGACGAGAACGCGGTGACGATGGGCATTCATCGCATCGGCTTCACGAACTGGCGCATTGCGTGCGAGAACGGCATCGACAACGCTCATCTGCTGCTGCACAAGGACAACAGCATCATTCACGCGATGGAATGGGTCCTTCCGCTTGGCCTGCTGCCGAGCGGCGAAGACTGCGTCGAGACCCTCGAAGACCCTGACGGTCCCAAGGGCATGCTGCAGTGGCTCGGCACTGACAAGTGGCAACCGGTGCTGGAAAACAAGGAACTGGGACTGAAAGTGCCTGGACTCGTAGGCCGCCCCTATCGGACTTCGATCGTGTTGCCTGGACTCGTGGCGGTCGAGAACTGGCCGGGCGAACATATGACCCAGCTGGAGTGGTTCGTGCCGATTACCGACGACACGCATGAGTATTGGGAAGTGATCGTGCGCGTCTGCAACACGCCGGAGGAACTGGAGGCGCACAAATATCGCTACGAGCGTGTCTATGAGCCGCTGGCACTGCATGGCTTCAACGACTGCGATATCTATGCACGCGAGTCGATGGAAGACTTCTACGGTGACGGCACCGGATGGGAGAGCGAGCAGATGGTCGCAACGGACATCTCGGCCATCACCTGGCGCAAGGTTGCTTCGCGCTGGAATCGCGGCATCGCGAAACCGGGACGCGGCGTGCCGGGGGCACGAAAGGACAGCAGCCTGCGCTTCAAGCGCGCTGCGGACGGCAAGCGGATGACCTACAAGACCGAGCGGGTCGAAGACTGATCCGCCCGTGCTACCTCTCTCCTCGGACTTTGCGCCGGGGGAGGGGTTGTTTTCGTCGAATAGGACCCGATTCAGGGTTCCTTTTGCTGTGTCACGCTTTGCGCCGATCCGGTGGCTGTCGCACTTTTTCAGTCTGTGGTGTGATGGTGGCGGCGTCGCGAGCAGCCTCATCGTAAATCCCAGTAAGCAGAGACATGAAGCGCGCGTAGCGCTCGAACTTCTCCTCTGTGTCGCTGATTTCCCCGAGGCGCTGAACCAGTATCTCTTTTCGGACCTCGTAGTACTCGTCCGTCAATCGGATCCCCAGATCGCTCGCACAATACAGGTAGGTCTTGCTGCTCGTGTCCTGTAGCTTTTCGATCAACCCGGCGGCTTCCAGCTTTCTCAGGCTGTACTGGATGTTGGGAATATCGTCGCGGTTCATCAATCGTCCGATCATTGCGCTGGTCTTGGGACGGTCCTGCATACGAATGACGTGAAGGATCACGTGCTCCTGATGTTTGAGTTCGACGTTCGCTGTGATCGTAACGACGCCTGTTGCCAGAACGAAGCGGGTGAAGGACTCGTAAAAACGAATCAGTGACCACTCGAACTCCGCGATCTTGAACTCGGCGTCAGATTTTGCGAGATGCCACGATCGGTAGAACCTCGGTTCCATTGCTTGACTCGCTTATCAAAGATTGTCGACAGGGGAGTGCGGCCCCGGCTGGTCCGGCTGCCGTCCAGCACCGGCATCGCGAGACAATTTCAAGTCGGTGTGTACTTGCCGCGGCCGGTGCATGAAATCAATTATCAATCGACAATATGTTGAATGACACTGGATGATCTACCAATTTTTCGAAAATTTTCCGCCGAAGTCCGGGGGCTTGGCGTCGGTTGCGTAACCTGAATGTCAGGTTGGGTCTAGATCGGGCGAATTTCGTTCTCTTGCTGGCGGTCGCATCACCGCGCAGCTGATAGTCCTTGGAAAGTGCCGGACACAGGTCAGGCGCAGGCGAACGCTTTGCGTAGTCCAACTCCACGGTATTGCGTATCACTCAGGTCGGTCGCGACCGCGCTCGTCGACTCGCTGATCGAACTCTGCTTCGGCAATGGGTCGGGTTCTCGGCTTCGATGCGCAAGAAGCTGATCGAGGCCTGCCACCGCGGCATCTCGTCGGGCAAGGAAATGCTGCGGGGAAAATACAAACTGGGCGACAACGTGCAGTCGCTCACAGAGGGCATCCGCTCGCGCTGGCTGATCATTCGCGGAAGGCGCGGACTGCGAACCCTCGAACAGATTGCCCTACCATTGATGAATTAAAGTCGATTCAAGGAGGATGAAGGGCAATTCCAGCCATCGGTAGTGTTCGACAAACGACAGAGAGACTCGACGCAGATCAACCCTCCAGTCGCGATCGACCTGACGCCCCAACCCGACGAACCGACTCACGCATACCGCGCGAGAAACATATCCGCCGCCGCTTCCGCGATGCGCATCTGCTCCTTGGCATCGAGCGGCACTTGCCCCATCGCCACTTGCGGCCAGAAGGCAAAAGCCTTCACGAGCCCCTGCAACTGCAGTGCCGCGAAGACGGGGTCATCGGTCTTGATGCGGCCGTCCGCGGCGGCCGCCCGGACCCACGCCGTCAGATCTTCCTCGCGTTCGCCCATGCGAGCGACCATGTCCCGCGCGCGCTCCGGTGAATGGATGCCAGCCGCGATCGCCACCCGTGCAAGCGACAAAAAGGACTCGTCGTGAAGCAGCCGCAGCTTGCGCTCCAGCAGATCGAGCAACTGCGCGCGCAACGGTTGGTCAGCACGATAAGAGGGTGCATCGCCGTCATGGCTCGCGTCCCACAGCTGATGGAGAATCGCCGCGAAAAGCGCTTCCTTGCTCGGGAAATGGTTATAGACCGTGCGCTTCGAGACATTCGCGCGGGCGGCGATACGGTCCATGCTGGTAGCGTCGTAGCCGGCCGCGAGGAATTCCTCGATCGCGGCAGCGACGATCGCGACGCGCTTTCGGTCAGTCAGACGTTGGGGGCGGGCACAGGATTCCATCCAACGATTTTACACTGGCCAGTTTACTTTTCTTGAAAATAAACTACACTGCCGAGTGTAAATTTTCTTCGGAAGGTCAACTTCATGACGTCGCTTCCCGCCTTTGTCCGCCGAATGCTCGGCGTGAACGCCGCACTGCGCAGCCGCGCGAGGTTCAGCCTGTCGCCGCAGCATGACGGCGAGCGCTTTCGCAACGTCAAGCCGCGTCCGGCGGAAAGCCTGCGCAAAACGCTCGGCCTCGCGTGGACGGTGCTGTTCAACAAGCCGCGCGGCACCGTGCCGGCCGACGCATTGCCGGTCGAAACGCTGACGCGCGCGCAACTCGACGCGGCGCCCGACCGCAGCCTGTACCGGCTCGGTCATTCGACGATGCTGCTGAAGTTGCGCGGCAAGTTCTGGCTGACCGATCCCGTGTTCGCCGAGCGGGCGTCTCCGTTCCGCAAGCTCGGTCCGAAGCGCTTTCATGCGCCGCCGATCTCACTCGACGATTTGCCGCCGCTGCACGGCGTGATCCTGTCGCACGATCACTACGACCATCTCGACCGCGAAACCGTGCTGATACTGGCGCAGCATACCGAGGTGTTTTTGACGCCGCTTGGGGTCGGCGACCGGCTCATCGAATGGGGTATCGACGCGGCAAAGGTCCGGCAGTTCGACTGGTGGCAGGGCACGGAGGTCGAGGGCATCGAGTTCACCGCGACGCCCGCGCAGCACTTCTCCGGGCGCAGCCTGTTCGACGGCAACCGGACGTTGTGGGCGTCGTGGGTGATCGTCGATCACGATTTGCGCGTGTTTTTCAGCGGCGACACCGGTTACTTCGAGGGTTTCAGCGCGATCGGCGAGCGCCTCGGACCATTCGACGTCACGTTGATCGAGACCGGCGCGTACGACGCGATGTGGCCATACGTCCATATGCAGCCCGAAGAAACCGTGCAGGCGCATATCGACCTGCGCGGCCGCTGGCTCGTGCCGATCCATAACGGCACCTTCGACCTCGCGATGCATCGCTGGCAGGAGCCGTTCGAAAGGGTGACGGGGCTGGCGCTCGCGCGCGGCGTCGCGCTGTCGACACCGCGCATGGGCGAGCGGCTCGATCTGACCGCGGTGCATCGCGGCGAACGCTGGTGGCGCGACGTTGCGCAAACCGCTGCCGTGCCGAAGGCTTCGTGGCGGATGTGCGCGTCGCGCGGGGTCCAGGAGGGGGAGTCGTCCTGAGGTCGTTGGCACCGCCACGTCTTTGCGGCGGACGAGAGCGCCCGAGCGGACTGTTTCTCGGCGGCGCGCGGGTGCGGCGCGCGCACGTTGCCGTTCCCGCCGAAGCGCTCGCGACCTCGAAGTACGCTCCGTCGGAACTGTCCGCCGCGGCGTGATACGCAACCGTCGATCTGCGGGTTAATTCTTCAGGTCGGCGAGAATGCGTTCCGCGAGAAAATCGCACACAGGTCGTTTCGAAGCGGCACTTCGCGCCAGCACGACTTCAAGCGTGCCGATTTCCGGCAGGCCATTCGCGGTTCCCAGCAGCGAGAAGTGAGCCGGTACCGCGCACTTGGCCAAAGGAGTCACCGCGAGTCCGGCCTCGGCCATCGTCAGCAGACCCAGCAGACTCGGACTTTCATACGAGGTTCGATACGTGATGCGCGCGCGCTCCAGGCTCCGGATGGCTTTCTCCCGCGCGACGCTGCCGGGCAAAAACACGGCGATGGGCAAGGGCCTTTCACGCCAGATCTCGGTCGCGCCTGGCGCGGCGGCCCAGACCATCGGTTCGTGACGCAGGAACTCGCCGTGCAATCCTTTCACGCGCGTCGCGCAGACGAGATCGACCGTGCCGTCTTTCAACATGGGCTCGAGAGCGACGCTTGGCAGGCCCACTACCTGAATCTCCGCCTTCGGATAGGTCGCCGAGAATTTCTTGAGGATCGGCGGGAACAGTGACGTCGCATAGTCGTCAGGCACGCCGATCACCACGCGTCCGGTCACGTCGGGCCGTACCACCGCTGCCCACGCTTCGTCGCGCAGGGCGATCATCCGCCGCGCGTAGGTCAACAGCATTTCGCCGTCCTGTGTCGGCACCACGCTGCGAGGCTTGCGCACGAAAAGCGCCTTGCCGAGCGCCGTCTCGAGCGTCTTGATCTGCATGCTCACCGCCGATTGCGAACGATGCACGACCTGCGCCGCGCGACTGATCGTGCCGGCGTCCGCGACCGCGATGATCATGGACAGCACGTCCAGATCGAGCGCTTTCATTTCCGTTGCCATGATGGTTGATATCAGAAAAGTAGATCGATTCCATCAATATTATGCGATTTTCTTTTGCGAGCACACCCTCGATAGTGGCGCCAAAGGAGCCCTGTGATGAATGCACGTACCAGCCCATCGATTCTGGCCCCGGCCTTTGGCGCGTCCGCGCCATCGTTTGTGACCACTGCATCGAGTCTTGCGATACCGTATGTCGAGTCCGGGCGCGGCGAGCCGATGGTGTTCGTGCACGGCTCGCTTTGCGACTATCGCTATTGGGACGCCCAGATGGCCTCCCTGTCGGGTCGGTTTCGCTGCTTCGCGCCGAGCTTGAGCCATTACTGGCCCGAGATCGATGCATTTGGACACAGCGACTTCAGTTGGGAAGCGCACGTCGAGGAAATTGCCGGATTCATCACGGCGCTCGACCTTGCTCCCGTTCATCTGGTCGGTCACTCGCGGGGTGGGTGCGTGGCTTTCCATCTCGCGCGCGAATTTCCGCGCCTCGTGAAAACGCTGACGCTAGCCGATCCCGGCGGCCCGCTGCAAACCGAACCGAGGGGGCAGCCCGCGTTCATGCCGCCGGCGACCAACGTGTTGCGCGCACGGGTCGCGGAACTGATCGAGCGGGGCGAGTTCGACGCCGGCTTGTCGATGTTCGTCGACTCGGTGAGCATGCCGGGGTTCTGGAACAAAAGCCCGGAGAGCTTTCGTCGCATGGCGCTCGACAACGCGCTCACGCTGCCAAAGCAGTTGCTCGATCCGCTTCCCGCCTATACGCCGGAAGCCGCGCGCGATATCAAGTGCCGTACGTTGTTGATCGACGGCCAGAAAAGTCCCCGTATGTTCCGCAATACGGTCGACAAGCTCGAACAGTGGATCGAGTTTGCCGAACGCGAAACGATCGACGGTGCGTCGCATGGGATGAATGTCGCGAGACCGGATGCGTTCAACAGGGCGGTTGCGACTTTCGCGGTGTAGCCCGGTTGGCGGCAGAGTGCTCCGGCGTGCACGCTGGTTTTCCCCGCCAGCAAGGTATCGATCTTGTGATCCTGGGCCAGCAACTCGGCCGCCGTACTCGAATGAACGACCGAGCCGCGCTCGAGCACCACGGCGTTGTGCGTGATGCCCAGCGCCTGGCGCGCGTTCTGCTCGACCAGAATCACTGAGAGGCCTTCGCGGATGATCTCCGAGAGGATGCGCATCAAGTCCTGCACGATAATCGGCGCGAGGCCCTCGAGCGGTTCGTCGAGCAGCAGCACCTGGGGATTGAGCATCAGCGCGCGGCCGATGGCCAACATCTGCTGCTCGCCGCCGGAGAGCTGGTTGCCCATATTGGCGCGGCGCTCCTGCAGGCGCGGGAACATCCGGTAGATGCGAGCCAGATCCCACGGACCGGACACGGCGATCGCCGTCAGGTTCTCTTCGACCGTCAGCGACTTGAGGATATTGCGTTCCTGCGGCACCCAGCCGATGCCGGCCAGCGCGCGCTGGCGCGGTCGTAGTCCGCGCTTTACTCCACGAGCCGCGCGCCCACTTCGGGACGCGCCAGCGATTTCGACGGCTTCAGCCGAAGCGCGCTGCCTCTTCATTGGGCGGCCAGCGGCAGCCGGACACAGTTCTTGCTCGCGTATTCATCGATTCATCAATTCGGCGGGGCCAGGCGCAAAGCCGGCACGCATAGTGCGGACACGCGAGCGCCGTCGTGCCAGCGGGCGACTCGGGCGCAGCGTCGAGCGACCCCGCGGTCACGACGACGCCCGATGCCATGCAACCGGGCCCTCGACCACAAGGAGGACTTTCAATGAAAGACATCGATCTGAACCAGCGCGTCGAAGAAATCGAACTGGCTCTTTCCACACTATTCGAGTCGCCGAAGGCGCCCGCGATCAGCAGCTACGACGACGGCCGGACGTTCTTCATCCAGGCCTCCTGGGTCGTCGAGTCACATGGCGACACGACGCTGGATGCGCGATGCGTGCTCACACTCCACTTTTCGGATTCGCAGATTCAGCGTTACGCGCAGATGGACACGGCACAACGTATCCTCGTGCGCGAACGCCTCTGCCAAATGGTCCGCGATCGACTCCGAGCGGAAGGCGGTGAGTTGCCCTTGCGGGGAGAGTGCGCCGAAGACCTGCAGGTGGAGGATCGGCTGCTGGATGTCGACGATCAGCTCTGATCCATCGCGGACGGCGTACGTCCGCGGCTTGGCGATTGGCTGTCCGAGCCGGCGGCCGCCTGCCAATCGAGTTGCGCCCGAATCTCCACGATGTAGCGAGGTCGAAAAGTGACTAGCACGATTCTTCGCTCGGGATCGGGGGCGGGAGCGACTCGAGCAACTTCACGAGCCTTGCCTGCTGCTGCGGAGTCAGTCCTTGAGTAGCGCTCACCTGCTGAACACGCGCGCGCCAGTAGGTCCGGCTGAACAACGAATCCGCGCCATCGGAGGACAGGATCCGTTCGAGATGGGAAATCGCATCTCCAGCGGTCAGGGGTGTATAGGGGCTCTCCCTGTTCGGGGGCCCTTTCCTGATTGTTGTTTTCATCCACTTCTCTCAGGTGGTGACCGGCTGGGTCCGGTCGTATACGTCCGGCTTCAATTGGCCGGTTCGTGCCAAACAACCCATGCGGGGCGCCCGCCCGCCAGCTACCTGGCGGGCCAGGTAGCATGACGCGCGCGTGGCGCGCGTGGCGACGCGACCCATTGCAAGCGGCACGGCCCCGGTGTTCAGCAAAGCTCCGCGGCGGCCACCCACGGCATCGTCTCGAACTGCCTGAGAACGGTGTGCAGCGATCCGGAGAACCTGTCGGCAAATGCGATCGTCATGTCTTCGACGTCACGTTTACGGTTGCTCGTAATCCGTACGTCCTCGATGGCATCTGCGACCGGCATCAATACCTGCCACACTGCGGCGACCCGCATGCAGCCGCGCCTCGTACGAACCGTAATCTGATGGCCTGTGGCCTTTAGTTGTCCGGTGGTTTCCGGTGTCATTCTTCAGCCCTCTCGATGTATCTGATTTGTTATTGGCACGGACGATGCATCTACATTCGCCCGCGCGGTTGATGCCACCACTCATGATGATCCAGCTGTCGTAGCAGTCGTGCCCGTCTGCGCTCACGGCGATAGTGATCAATCACCATCAGCATTGCGATGCCGAGGGCCGAGCCCCCAATGATCAGGCCCATCCAGGTCTCACTCATGACACGTTCCTCTCATGGAAGCACAGGGGTGTTGCGTGAATGGTTCACGCCGCTTCGTCCGATGTTCCGGGGCGTACCGGCGCGGTGTGTCGCGTTACTGCATGTGCTGGCCACCGTTGATCGCGATATTGGAGCCGGTCACGAAGCCGGCATCGTCCGAGCAGAGATAGAGCACGAGCGCCGCGACTTCCTCGGGCTTGCCGAGCCGTCCCATCGGGATATGCGGCAGGACCTTCGTATCGAGGATCTCCTGCGGAATCGCGGTGACCATCCTGGTGGCCAGGTAGCCCGGCGAAATCGTGTTGACGGTGACCCCTTTGCGCGCCACTTCCAGTGCTAGCGACTTGGTGAAGCCGTGCATGCCGGCCTTGGCCGCGGCGTAGTTGGTCTGGCCGACCGAGCCTTTTGAACCGTTGACGGACGAAATATTGACGATGCGCCCCCAGCCTCGTGCGACCATCTCTTCGCACAGCGGCTTGGTCATGTTGAAGACCGAATCGAGGTTCGTGCGAATGACCGCATCCCAGTTCACCTTGTCCATCTTCCTGAGAGTCATGTCCTGGGTGATCCCCGCGTTGTTGACTAGGATGTCGACCGGGCCGACCTCCGCCCGAATCTTGTCCGCGCAACGCTGGCATGAGTCGTAGTCGGCCACGTCGACCGGGTAAGCGCGGAAGCTCCGGCCCTGAGTTTCCATGTCAGCCAGCCATTTGTCCGCACCGGTGTTGTTCGGCGAGTGCGTGACTACCACCGCATACCCTGCGTCGTGCAGTTTCGTACTGATCGCTTCTCCCAGGCCGCCCATGCCGCCCGTTACTACTACGATTCGTTTCGTCATCCTTTCCATCCGTGATCGTAACGTCTGCGAGGATCGTGAATACCCAATGGCGGTCTCGCATACCCGCCATTGTTTTGCCACAATGCGCTGCCGCCTCCAGCGTCGAGGGAGGAACGGCTACGGCATTGATTGAACTGCGCGGGTTTTTATAGGCTTGTGGTATTGCGCGAATGGAGCCGGGTGCGTCAGCTCGCGGCGATATGCCGCGCCGGCGCACTGCTCAAAGATTCCAGATGCCCCGAATGGTGTTGCTCGCCTGCCGGTTCAGGGCGGCGAGTTTCTGTGCCCTTCAAACGCTTCGCTGGCGAGCGAAAGAAAAATCGACGCATTCGTTCGGCAGAATTTCAGCAAAACTTCGGACGAAAGGTCTCTCATTGCTTCTCCCTCGATTGATTTCGAACCCGCTTGCCCCGGAGACGACATGCGCAATGAATGTGCTGAATGTCAGTCGGAAACGATTCCAGAGCAAAAGTATTATTAGTAAGACTGAATAAACACCACAAAACCAGTTCGGCCCGGATCGCACTTCTGATCGTCGGTATTCAACAGTCGAATGACGACACGGTGTCCATAATCGGGTCGCGGCCGATCGGTTGGCCATAACCCTCGTCAGTCCGGCCGTGCCGCTGACCGGATGCTTCGCCCTGGATTTCAACTGTCATGAAATGACATAACAATCGATGTTAGAAGGTTCATTCTAACTTCAAATTGTTAAATTTTTGAGAAGAAGGGCTAGGTAAATACCCTTATTCCGAAAGGTCGGCTATCAGAGGAGATAGTCGAGCTAAGTCGACGTTCGAACGTCCGAACGAAGGACGCGCATGGCCAGCGATGATGAGTGCGCTCTCCGATTGCTTCGCGGAGCACCCCAACAATGTCACGAAAATGTCCCAAATGACAGGACACTGCAGTGAGCACCACCGGATGCATCATTGCATGTCATGCAAGAAAATGACAATTCAGCCGACGCTGTCAGACACTTCTGCCTGGGCCCGGCCGGCTCGCTGCACGAGGGGCGGCTGCCCAAGGAGCGTCGCTCGTCCGCGGCGCGTGCTGTAGAGAATGGCGAACGCTGCGGCGCGGCACGCATAGCGAATGCGTGTCGGCAGCGGTGAACGGGGCCGGATTTCGAAGGGCAACGCAGGCGCACATGGAACACCGTTCGCACGCGAGCGTAAGATGGAAGCGATTGATCGATGAGTTTCAAGGGGGCGCCATGAAGGCGGTGTGCCCGCTGCACGGGCCAACGACCATCGTCGGCACGAACGCGTTTGGGTTTCCGATCTATGCCTGTTGCCGCGACGACGTTCCTTATGTCACGCCGCCGGACGCCTGTACGCGTGAACCGGCGCAACGCGGACAAGAATCGAAGCCGCCACCGCGGCAGCCTCGGGCAAACAAGGAACCACGCTGACGTTCGCGGGCAACGTCATACCCGCAGCGAAACCTTATCGGCTCCAGTTGCAGTCGATCAACGCATCAACGAGGCGCCAGTCCTGCCAGTCGCAAAAGTCGAGCATCAGCGTGCCGCATGGTTCCGGACGAGCCGCGAGTCGCTCCGCAAGTTGCTCGTGAATGCCGCGATGCCGTGTATCGCCACACGCCACGACGACCGGCGCCGCCGCCATCCCCGTGCCGCTGCAAAAGTTGATGACCCACCGCTCGCCGCACAGAGCGGGGGCGAGGTTCAACAGTGAATCGATGGCGCGCCATTTGTAAGCGATCGATGTCGGCACCGGCACGCGAAACTCGTCCTGAATGGTGAATGGCGTGGGCACGACGTCGATATCGAACGTCGCGTTCTCGGGCCAGACTGTCAGGTCGATGCCGAGCGGCTCTTCACTCGCGAAGCGCCGCAGTAGCACGATGCTCCCGCGTACCGCCTCCAGCAGCGGCCGCCCGGAAGCAAGGTGCCAGCGCACATCCGCATGTTTTTCCACATACCATTCGAAGGTCGCGGCAAATGCGCGGGCGCAGTCGCGCGCGGGCCATTCGTCCTTGACGGACATGACGATACATTCGCCGCGGTGAAGCGCGAGAAACTGAGCGCATGTCCGCACCACATCGTCGAAAGTCAGGCCCAGCGAGATGCCGCCGTGATGAATCGCGAAGCGATCACGCACATGGCGGCAGCGGATGTCGAGGACCCGCACGCCATGGTGCAACTGATCGTCGAGCGTGGCATGCTGCGTGCGCGCGAGCCGGTCATCGATCGTGTAGGCGCAGGTGTCGTGGCTGCCCGGCAAGGTCAGTGCGGACAGCAAGCGGCTGCCATCGATGGCCGACATCCAGTCAGCCGGCGAAACGGTGTGATCAGTCAGGGCAGGGCGCAAGAAAACCTCTGGATAAGCAAAGCGTCTGCTGCAGCGGCGGCGTGAAGTCGGAGCCCCTACTTCAACCCGCCCGAAAAGCCCTGCAGCAGATAGCGCTGCACATAGCCCGCGAGCAGAAGCGTCGGCACCGACGAAATCAGCCCCGCGCTCATCAGTTCACCCCAGTCGATGCCGTTCTCGGTCACATAACCCGCCATGGCGAGCGGCAGCGTGAAATGACTCGGCGACGAGACGAACAACAGCGCCAGCAGAAACTCGTTCCACGCGATGATGAACACGAAGATGGCGGTGGCAACGAGACCAGGCGCGCACAGCGGCACGACGATGAAGACGATGCGCTGCGCGAGGTTCGCGCCGTCGAGCGCCGCGGCCTCCTCGAATTCGATCGGCACGTCGCGCACGAACGGCAGCAACATCCAGATCGCCATCGGCAGCGCGTACAGCTGATAGGCGAGTATCAGCCCAAACAGCGAATCGAGCAGATGGAGCCACTTGGCCAGCGAAAACAGCGGTACGGCCACCGTAATCGGCGGCATCAGCTTCAGTGCCAGCACGAGCAGCAGGAACAGCAGATCGAGGCGCGCGGGAAATGCAAGCCGCGCGAGGGCATAAGCGGCCGGAAAAGCCAGCGCGAGCGCGAGCAACGTGGCGCCTGGCGCGACCCACACGGAGTTCAGCACCGACTGGGCCATGCCGCTTTCCCACACCGCCGCGAAATGCTCGAACGTGGGCGCCGAAGGCCACAACGCGAGCGGATGGGCGAGGCGTTCCAGCGTCGGCGTGAAGGCCGCGCCAGCCATCCATATGCACGGCAGCAGCAACACCGCCAGCGCAGCGATCCGCAACAGCCCTCGCACCGCGGCAGCGGACGAGCGTCGCGCTAAACCCTGCAAGCGTGCGAGAGGCATCAACGGTCGCGCTTGACGGCCGATTTCCATATGTATCCCGAGACCAGCACCGCGCACGTGAGCAGCATCAGTACCGAAGCCGCGCTGGCGGGTCCTACGTTGAAGAACCGGAAACCCGTGTCGTAGATGTACGTCGACAGCGTTTGCGTGGCATTGCCCGGACCGCCGCCCGTCAATGCGTACACCTTGTCGAACAGCTTGAAGGTGTCGATCGAGCGCAGCAGCATCGCGAGGGCGACGTGGGGTGCAACGAGCGGCAGCGTGATGTATCGCAGGCACTGCCATTCGTTCGCGCCGTCGATGCGGGCCGCCTCGGCGATTTCAGGCGGAATCGACTGCAGCCCCGCGAGAATGATCAGGAATGCCATCGGCGTCCATTGCCAGACATCGACCAACATCAGCGACCAGAGCGCGAGGTGCGGATCGGATAACCAGGGCACCGCCGGCAGACCTGCCGCCGTGAGCAGCGCATTCAGGAAGCCGCGGTAATTGAGCCAATTGCGCCAGATGGCGGAGCACACGAGCGTGGAGAGCATCATCGGCAGCACGGCGAGCGGCAAGGCGATGCGCCGGCCCGGAAACGCGCGCACGAACAGCAGCGCGAGCGCGAGGCCGAACAGGACTTCAGCGAGCGAGGCCACGCTCATGAACTGGATCGTATTGACGAAACTCGTGCCGAACTCGCCGTCCGCAATGACCGATCGATAGTTGGCGAGCCCGATGAACGAGCGATGCCCCGACGCGTAATTCACCGAGAAAAACGAATCGATCAGCACGCGCGCCATCGGATAGAGCGCCAGCATGCCGAGCACGAGCGCGGCTGGGCTCATCAGGACGATCAGCGGCAGATAACGTCGCAACCCGCTCATCGACTCTCTCCCACGCTTGTCTGCGCTGTCACCGCCGCTTTCACTGCAATGCGGCGTTGGCCTGGGCGATCTTCTGCGCCGCCTGATGCAAGGCTGCGTCGGGCGCGGCCTGCCCCGTCAGCGCGAGTTGCAACGCGTCGCCGAGAATCGCCTCGATCTGCTGCCAGTCTTTCACGCGAGGCCGCGCACGGCCCGCTTCGAGCGCCTTCAGCTGGTCCGGGTACCAGCGATACTGCTTGACGAGCGTCGGATTGACGAAGACGCTCTTGCGCGTCGGCGGAATGCCGAGCACGGCCAGTTGTGTTTGCGTGGCCGACGAAGTCAGATAGGCGAGGAAATCCGCCGCCACTTTCGCATGTGCCGCATCTTTCGCAATACCCATTTGCCAGATGCCGAGCATCGGCGCCGGCCCTTTGACCTGACCGGGCGGCGGTTGCAGCGCGACCTGGCCGACGACGCGCGACTTCGCCGGATCGTCGAGCGCGGGCAGCCAGGCGGGCCACACTTCGATGGCCTGCGCGGCCGTGCCGCCTTGCAGGGCGTCTCGCACTTCACCGGCGCCATATACGTCGACGTCCTTCGGCGCCCACTTCTTCAGGGCGAGCAGCATCTTCAGCGCGGCCAGCGCTTCGGGCGAATCGATCGTGACCTTGCCGTTGGTGTCGACGACATCTCCGCCATAGGCCCAAAGGATCGGTAGAAAACCGGTGACGATGGGGTTACCCTTCACGCCGCGAAACACGACACCCGAGACGTCCTTGTCGGCAGTGCCGATGGTCTGCGCGATCTTCAGCACGTCGTCCCAACTGCGCGGCGGCTGCAGGCCGCGACTCGCGAGCAGATCCTTGCGATAGGCGAACATCTCGACATTGCCGACGATCGGCATCGCGTACAAGGTTCCCGTCGACGTGCGTCCGAGGGAGATCGTGGACGTCACCATGTCGGCATCCGCGAGCGTGGCGGGCAGCGGCTGAAGCCATCCGTTGGCGATGAATTCGGGGGACCAGGTGTCGTCCATCATCACCAGGTCATAGGCGCGCGTGTTTTCGCGTAATGACAGCTTCAGTTTCTGATACAGGTCGTTGTTCGGCAGCTTCAGCAACTCGATATCGACGCCCGGGTGCTGTTTCTTGTAGCCGTCCACCGCCTGCGCGAGTCCGCGGCCGTAGATGTCGTCCCGGCCCGCGATCACGAGATCCGCGGCATGGGCACCAAGGGCGGCGATGGACAGGCAAGCCGCGACGCAAGCCGCGCGCAGGCAGGCGAACAGGGTCGTCCGCTGGATCATTGAAGCCATGGCTCTTGAATTCCTCCAGGGGAAAGGCGTATGCGTACGATGAGTCCAGAGCAACCCACCCCGCTTTTTTTTGATCGCGCGCAGCGTTGCGAAAAATAGATGCCAGATGCGGCAGCGGGAATTGCAGCAACCTAGCATGACGTACATGTGTCAGCAAGCAAGGTTGCCGGGTAGTGTTCGGACCCGCACGCAGGCACGCTTGGCCGCGTGGTCCGTTTCCGCGCCGCGACCGCCCTCGGCTGATCATGGCGCGGGTTGGTCCATTGAACCGCCGCACCAACCCCGCAAAGCGATGCGGCCACAATGCTTCGGATCACGAATGAGCGAGAGGATGAAGGCCGCTAGTCTCGCAGTCCATAGCCATCGCTCTCACTATGGACAAACCGCGTCCGGTAGCGCGGGCGGCAAAATTTTTTCCGCTCTGCACCATGAAATCCGTAGGGACCCGGTCATCGTTTGTACCGATTGAGCGCCGCGAGTCCCGTGAATATTGTTGTGTGCGCATTCTTCAAATGCTGCGATGTGGCGGGCAAATGTTGCTCAACGATCCTTTCGAATCGGAGATGCATGATGTCCAGTAACAGTGTGTGGCGAAACTTTCATTGCGTCGTCGTGACGGGGATGGTAGCGGCGGGCCTGGCTCTGCCGGCAGGCGCCCATGCGGCGGCAGAGCCGATCAAGATCGGCGTGATCAGCGAAGAATCCTCGGTGGCGGGCGCTTCGATCAGCAAGGCGGCGCAACTCGCCGCGGACCAGATCAACGCCAGCGGTGGCGTCGATGGCCGGCCCATCCAGATCGTCGCGTACGACGACCATTCATCGGCTTCGGACGGCGTGCGCGCCTTCCAGCGCGCGGCGACTCAGGACAAGGTGGTCGCTGTGATCGGCAGCTACATCAGCGAAGTGGCGCTCGCGATGGAGCCGTGGTCGGGACGCCTGAAGATGCCCTTCATCACTCCCGGCGCGGCTAGCAACGACATCTCGAAGCACGTTCACGACGACTACGACACACTACAAGTACACGTTCCACGGCTGGATGACGTCGGCGTTCATCGCACAGTCCATCTGCGACTTCTCACACGACGTTCTGGTCGGCCAGTTCAAGATGAAAACGACGGTCGTCATGAGCGAGGACGCGGCGTGGACCAAGCCGCTCGACGAACGCTACCTCGAATGCCTGCCCAAAGCGGGACTTCAGGTGCTCGATCACATCCGCTTCAATCCTGACACTTCCGACTTCACGCCGATCTTCAACCAGATCGAGGCGAAGCACCCCGATACGATCACCACCGGCATCAGCCACGTTGGCGTGCAGCCGACCGTGCAATGGCACGACCAGCAGGTGCCGATCCCGATGTCGGGCCAAAGCTCGCAGGCCACGACCACGAGCTTCTGGAAGGACACGAACGGCGCGACGGAAGGCGTGATCACGGCCTCGGCCGCGGCGCCGGGCGTGGCGATCACGCCGAAAACGGTACCTTTTACGGATGAGTATCAGAAGAAGTTCGGCGTTTCTCCGGCGTATTGCGGCTTCACGAGCTACGACCTCGTCTACATCCTCGCGGACGCGATCAAGCGCAACAAGGGCTCGACCGATCCGGACCAGATGGTCGACGCACTCGAGAAAACCGACTACGTGGGCACGATCGGACGCTGGCAGTTCTACGGCAAGAGCGATCAGTTCACGCACGCGCTGAAGTACGGGCCCGGCTATATCACGGGCATCGACCTGCAATGGCAAAACGGCAAGCAGGTTGCGATCTGGCCCAAGTCGATTGCCAACGGCGCGGTCAAATTCCCGACCTTCATGAAGGTGCAGCAGGCAAGCGCGAACTAGCAGCGCGACGATCGCGACTGTCCGGACCCGCGCGTAGCGAAGGCCCGGACAGCGCACGCATCGACACCTTAACCAACATGAAAGGCCGGGCATGTTGCTACTGCAGATTCTCGTCGACGGCTTTGCGATCAGTTCGCTCTACGCGCTGGGCGCGATCGGTTTCACGTTGATCTTCGGCGTCTCCGGCATCTTGAATCTCGCGCACGGCGGCGTGATGCTGGTCGCGGCGCTGATGGGCTGGATGCTCGCGGGCGAGGCGGGACTTGGCACCTATCTCGGCACGCTGCTCGGCGTGTTGGCGGGTCTCGTGACGGCCTTCGTCACCTACCTGATGGTGGTGCGGCCCATTCAACGCTCGGCCGCGATTCCCGCCGAAGAGAAGGAAATCTTCGTGCTCACCGGCACGCTGCTGTGGGGCATCATGATCCAGCAGGGCATGGCGTGGCTATTCACCGACAACCCGGTGACGATGCGCCCGCTGATCAGCGGTGTGGCGATGGTCGGCAGCGTGCGCGTGCCGTTCAACGAAATCATGATCGCGGCGGTCTGCTGGGCCGTGATCGCCATGTTGTGGCTGTTTGTGAACCGCACGCGCGCGGGCAAGGCGCTGCTCGCGGCTTCGATGAACCCTCGTGGTCTCACGCTGCTCGGTTTCGAACTCTCCCGAATCTATCTTCTCGCGTGGAGCATCTATGGGGTGCTGGCCGGTATCGCGGGCGTGCTGCTCGCTTCGTTCCTCGGCGTGAGCACCAACAATGCGGGGCAGCTCACGGCCAGCGCATTCTCCATTGTGGTGCTGGGCGGGCTCGGCAGCGTGTCCGGTTCGCTGATGGCCGCGTATGTCGTCGGTTATCTGGAAACCATTACGGCCTATCTGATCGCGCCGACCCTGCGGCCGCTGCCCGCGTTGCTGCTGCTGGTGCTCGTGGTGTATGTAAGACCCCAAGGCTTCCTGGGACGCCGCTAACAGTGCGAATGGAGCGTACCCCCATGTCCGTTCTTCTCCGTTCGCGTGGCGCATGGTTCGCCGTTGCGCTCGTCGCGATGGCGGCGACGTTGCCGTGGTGGCTTTCGGGCTACATCCTCGGCGTGCTCACGGTTGCGTATTACTTCGGCGTGTTCGCCATGTCGTGGGACCTGTTGTTCGGCTTTGCCGGCGAGGTCAACTTCGGGCCGACGTTCCTGATCGGACTCGGCGCCTATTCGGCCGCGATCCTCGACGCCAGATGGGGTCTGCCCATACCCGTTTGCGTGCTCGCTGGCGGCGGCGTCGCGCTGGTGGGCGGTCTGCTGCTGGCGGTGCCCGCGCTGCGGTTGCGCGGTCCTTACTTCGGGCTGGTTACGCTCGTGGCCGTGCTGCTGCTGCAAAACGCCATCGTGATCTTTGCGGGCATAACTGGTGGCGAGATCGGCATGATGGTGCCGGACGTGATGTCGGTCGATGCGAACCATAACTACTGGATCGCGCTCGCGTTCCTGATCGTTTGCGCCGTCCTGCTGTTCGGCCTGTCGCGTTCGGCAGTCGGTCTGATCCTGCAGGCAAGCGGCCAGGACGCGACCGGCGCGCAGGCGCTGGGTTTCAACGTCACGCGACACAAGCTCGTGGCCTTTTGCATCAGCGCCGTTTTCTCCGGCGTGGCCGGCGCGATGCTGGTGTTCTACCAGGGCACGGCCTCCGTGAGCACGGTGGTGGATCTCAGCGTGGGAGTACAGATCATCATCGCGGCCGTGCTCGGCGGACGCCGCACGATACTCGGCGCGGTGCTCGGCTCGATCTTCCTGATCGTCGCCGGCGAGTTTCTGCGCCCGCTCGGCCAGCTCAACACATTCGTCGTCGCGGCGGTCGCACTGGCGGCGCTGCTGTTTTTTCCAGACGGTCTGCTCGGCAATCTGCTGCGTGCGAGGGAGCGCCAATGAGCGACACGCCGCTGCTCTCCGTACGCGGACTGACCAAGCGCTTCGGCGGTCTCGTCGCCGTGAAGGATATCGGCTTCGACATCCGGCCCGGCGAGATTCTTGGCCTGATCGGACCAAACGGCTCGGGCAAGTCGACCGTCATGAAGCTGATCATGGGCATCGAGCGGCCCAACGCGGGGTCGGTCAAGGTGAATGGCGTGGAGATGGCCGGCTGGGCGCCGCACCGGATCGCGCGCGCGGGCGTGGGCATCGTGTTTCAGCATTCGCGGCCGCTCCATCGGCAGACGGTGCTGGAACACATCAAGCTCGCGCTACTTCCTGATTCGCTCGTCAAGCTGGCCGCCGAACCGCACGTGCACCAGCGCGCGCAGGAAATTGCCTCGCGTGTGGGCCTTGCCGCCGTCATGCATCGGCATCCCGCGACACTGCCATTTGCGGATCTGCGCCGCATGGAGATGGCCAAAGCGATTGCGCGCGACCCGCAGGTCGTGCTGGTGGACGAGCCGTTCGCGGGACTGACGGTGGCGGAATCGGAGGCGTTTTCCGAGCTGATTCGCGGCTTTCGCGCCGAAGGCCGCGCGGTGCTGCTGGTCGATCACAACGTCAAAAGTCTGTCCGCGCTCGCCGACCGCGTGCTCGCGATGTACCTTGGCGAGCATGTCGCCGAGGGCACCGCCGAACAAGTGATGCAGAACGAGACAGTGCGCCGGGTCTATCTGGGCAGCAAGCTGGAGTTGCGCCAGCGCACCGGAGCCGCGGGCATTGCCAGGCCCACGATCCTCGAGGTGACCGGTGTGCGTGTGCTTTACGACAAGGCGTGCGCACTCGACGACGTCAGTCTGCAGGTGCGCGAGGGCGAGTTCGTATCGGTTGTCGGTCTGAACGGCGCGGGCAAGACGACGCTTTTCAACGCGCTCTCGGGCCTCGTGCCGTACAAGGGGACGATTCGCTTCGACGGGCGCGATCTGCGCGGCAGCAGCGGTGCCGCGATCTCGCGCGCCGGCCTCGTGCAATGCCCGGAAACGCGCGAGCTATTCGGCGACATGACGGTACGCGAGAATCTCGAACTCGGCGGATATCATCTCGCCGATACGGTGCGCGTCAAACAGCTGTCGTGGCTGTTCGATCTCTTTCCGATCCTCAAATCGCGCCAGGGCCAAACCGCGCGCACGCTTTCCGGCGGCGAGCAGCAAATGCTCGCGATCGCGCGCGCGCTGATGACCCAGCCGAAGCTGCTGATTCTCGACGAACCGACACTGGGGCTCGCGCCCGTGATTCTCGAGCAATTGTCGAAAGCGCTGGATTCGCTGCAAAAGTCCACGCCCATTACCGTACTGCTGGGCGAGCAGAACGTCAGGTTTGCGCTGCCGCATGCGGACCGTGTCTACGTGCTCGAACATGCACGCATCATCTGGGAGGGCAGCGCTTCGCGCTTCGAGGCTGAGATGGGGCGCGGCTTTCTCGAGGCAGCGCCTACCGGTGAGCCCGACGCCACGACCTCCGGCGACGCGCGCAGCTAAGGCCCGCAGCGGCAGGCGAGCCCATAGCGCCGCATCAGGACAGGGACGCAAAGCGAAATCGACCCGCCGCCTTCGTCAACAGACCGGTCTGCTCGGTCAGCGACGCGGCCGCGGCGGCTGCCTGCTCGACCAGCGCGGCATTTTGCTGCGACATCTGGTCCATCTGCGTAATCGCCCGATTGACTTCCTCGATGCCATCGCTCTGTTCGGCCGAGGCCGTCGCGATGTCGCTCATGATCGACGTGACGCGGCTGACGGCCGTCTGTACTTCGCCCATGGTCTCACCGGCCCGACCGACCAGGCGCGAACCGTCCGCGACGCGGGCTGTCGACGCGTCGATGAGCTCCTTGATTTCCTTCGCCGCTGTCGCTGAGCGCTGGGCGAGATTGCGCACCTCGCCAGCGACGACGGCAAAGCCACGTCCTTCCTCTCCGGCGCGAGCAGCCTCGACAGCCGCATTCAACGCAAGGATGTTGGTTTGAAAGGCGATGCCTTCGATCACGCCAATGATCTCGCCCATCCTCTTCGCACCGTCGTGAATGTCGGTCATCGCGGCGATGACCTGACGCACCACGTCCGCACCCGCACCGGCCGTCGTCTTCGTCGCGTCGGCCAGCTCGCGCGCTTCACGCGCGTGCGCGGCGTTCTCCGTGACGGCATTGGTGAGTTGCTCCATGCTCGCCGCCGTTTCCTCGATGGACGCCGCCTGCGTCTCGGTGCGCGCCGACAGGTCCGCGTTGCCGGCCGAGATCTGCTGGGTCGCGGATGCGATCGACTCGCTGCCGCGCGCGATCTGTCCGATCATCGTGCCGATGTCCTTCTGCATCTGCCCGACGCTTCTGACGAGGCGACCCATTTCGTCATCACTGTCGAAGCGCAATTGCTGCGACATGTCACCCTGAGCGAGTCGCTCGACATGGCGCACCGTCATATCGATCGGGCGCGCGATTGCGCGAAGCAGCGTGAAACCGCAGGTGACGCAGGTCAGAAGACCGACGGCGATCGCGATTCCGGTAATTGTCACGAGGGTGTCATAGCGGTCCTGTGCCGTCTTGTAACGCACATTACCCTGCTCGTTGCGAAACTTGTCCAGATTCGCGGTTTTCTGCGTGAGAGCCGCCGACAGCGGTGGCATCACGACCATCGCATCGTGGTCGGCGGCTTCATGGTCGCCACGGCTCATCGCGTCCATCATCGGTTCGAGTGCGCCATGCAGCATCGCTTCCCGGGCGTCGGCCACGGCCTTCGACAAGGCCGCCTCGGCCTCGGAAACGGGCAGTGCGCGGTACTCTTTCCAGGCCTTGTCGGAGACCGCAAGATAGTTGCGGGCCTTATCGATGAGCGCGGCTCTGTCCGCTGCTTCCGGGTGCAGCAGCACGCGGTCGAGCGTGGTACGCACTACCGTCAGGTTCAGGTTGGACTTGCCGAGCGCGGTTGCGGCAGCCACGTCGTTCGTGTACGCCTGCGCAACGGCATGGTTTGAACCACGCATGCCGGCGATCCCCAGCACGCCGGTCACGGTCAGCAGGAACCCGAGCAAGGCGAGTGTGGCGAGAAGACGGAACTTGATGGTCAGTTTCATGCTGAATGCGGTGGAGTGAGGTGTCTCTGCATTAACGGCACCCACCCGGAAAAGTTCAGTTCTATTGATGATTCGGCGAGCCGTCGAGAAGCGCGGCGGCTTCGGTCGTCGGTGCCGGCGGGATCGCCGGTTGCGCGGCAGGACCAGGTGTGTGGAAGTGAGGCGTATTGTCGCGATCCAGCACCGCGCGCGCCAGGTTCCTGTCGAGTTGCCCCTCCCAGCGAGCGACGACGACGGTGGCAACGCCATTGCCGATCAGGTTCGTGACTGCGCGCGCCTCGTTGAGAAAGCGGTCCACGCCGAGCAGCAGCACGAGGCCTTCCACGGGAATCTTGTGCATCGAGGCGAGCGTCGCGGCCAGTGCGACGAATCCCGCCCCGGCCACCCCCGCAGAACCCTTCGACGTGAGCAGCAGTACGCCGAGCACGAGCAACTGGTCCCAGATGCTCAGGTGGACGTTCATCGCCTGGGCGATGAACAAGGCCGCCATCGTCAGATAGATCGCCGTTCCATCGGCATTGAACGTGTAGCCGGTGGGCAAGACCATGCCGACCACCGGGCGAGCGCAGCCCATCGCCTCCATCTTGATCAGCATCTGCGGCAACACCGCTTCCGTCGACGCCGTGCCGAGCGTAATCAGAATCTCGTCCCTGATGTAGCGGAGAAACTTCCACAGCGATAGCCCGCACATTTTCATGACGAGGCCGAGCACGACGAACACGAAAAAGAACGAAGTCAGATACAGACAAAGCATCAACTCGCCGAACGATGCCAAGGTGCCGATGCCGTATTTGCCGATGGTGAAGGCCATGCCCCCGAACGCGCCGATCGGAGCAACGTACATGACGATTCGCACGACGCCGAACATTCCTTGAAGGAACATGTCGAGCATGTCGACGAATGGCGCGGCACGAGGTCCGAGCTTTGCCAGCGAGATGGCGAGCAGGACTGAAAAGAAAATGATGGGAAGCATCTCGCCTTTGGCGAATGCCCCGACGATGCTATTCGGAACGATGCTCATGAAGAAGTCGAGCATGCCGTGTTGCTGCGCCGCGTGCGTGTAGGTCGAAATCGCAGCGGCATCGATCTGCGAGGGATCGATGTTCATTCCGCTGCCGGGTTTGATGACATTGACGACCACCATTCCCGCTATGAGGGCAATGGTCGACGCCAGTTCGAAATACAGGAGGGCTTTCACGCCAACCCGGCCCGCTTGATGAAGGTCGTTCATGCGCGCAATCCCGACCACGACCGATGCAAAGATGATCGGTGCAAGCAGCATCCGGATCAGCTTGATGAACAGGTCGCCCAGCGGTTTCATCTGCGAGGCGAGCTCGGGGTAGAAGTGGCCGAGCAGGACACCGGCCACGATCCCGATGAGGACCTGAACGTACAGCTTGGAAAGTGCTCTTGTTACTTTCGATACTGGCATGTCTGTCTTATATGGACGCCTCCCGGTTTGCCAGGTGATATTCGGTGTGTGACGGACAGGATGAGGTTGCAGACTTATATCCGGCCTGTGGTGCGGATGGTGATCCGCTGGCCCTGATGGAATCTGCCGGGGAAGTCCTCATCTCCTGCGAGTCCTCGAAGGACAAGACAGAATTCAGGTTTGCTTCCCCGCGGTCCGACCTGTTTCGCCATCACATGTATATCAACCTGCGCAACCTATTAGCGACCACGTCTCCATAGTTAGTTGATCTTCTACGCAGCGTGAGCCACGTAACCAGATTGGTACGTTCGAGCGTGGGCAAGCAGCGCCCAGATCGTGCGTGCCGTTTTGTTTGCGAGCGCGACGACCACTACATTGAACGGTCGTCGCGCGAGCAAACGTTGCAGCGCGTCGCTCAGGTGCTTCGGATGCGAGAGCACTGCGCGCGCGCCGTGAATCAGCAAGGTACGCAAGTACACGTCGCCTCTTTTGCTGATGCCCAGCAGCTTGACGCGACCTCCCGTGCCGCTTTGCCGTGGCACCAGACCGAGGAACGCGGCGAACTCGCGCCCGGAGCGAAACGTACTCGCCTCGCCGATGGTGGCAATGGCGGCAGTCGCCGTGAGCAGGCCCACACCCGGAATGACGGCGAGCCGCGTGGCCCCTTCGTCCTGGCGCAACCATGCTGCGAGCCGGTGTTCAATGGCACGGATGTCGCGCGTGAGCGCTTCGATACGCTGCAGTTGTTCGCGAAGCGTGTCGATGACCATGGCGGGCAAAGCGTCGGCCAGCTCGCCGAGCATGCGGGCCGCGTCGCTCATGCTGTGCGAGCCGCGATGCACTGCCGCGCCAAACTCGTACAGCAAGCCGTGCGTCTGGTTAATCTGCATGCGACGCATCTTGAGCAGTTGTGCGCGCACGCGGTGCAGCGTCAGCACCGCTTGCTGCGCTTCGCTCTTCACAGCGACGAAACGCATCTCCGGCCGTTGTGCAGCTTCCCAGATCGCCTGCGCGTCTGCCACATCGGTCTTGTTGCGCTTCACAAACGGTCGGACGAATGACGGCGCAATGAGCCGGACTTGATGACCGAAGCTCGCGAAGCGGCGTGCCCAGTAATGGGCGCTGCCGCACGCTTCCATCGCGATGAGCGCGGGCGCCTGCTTCGCGAAGAACGTCACGAGCTGTTCGCGCTTGAGCTGACGACGGTTGATCTCGCCTGTGTCCATGTCTACCCAGTGCACCTGAAAGACCCGCTTTGCCAGGTCCACGCCAAACGTCGTAGTCTTCATTTCGAGCCCTCCTTACCTCAGTGGTCGTTTTGACACCACCACTTTGGCACTCTGATGCCGTCGGGTATAGCGAGGGCTCCGCCGTTCCTACTGCCTCTCCTATCCGACGCGGGAGGGAGGCGTCCATACCATCTCCTGTGCATGGCGTCTTCAAAGGGAAAATGCGGCCCTCCCACGCGGTAGCGTGGAAAGGCCGCATTGAGCCGGCTTCGTTCCGTCTTTATATGAGCCATTCAACCGGGAATATTGGTCGGTGCCGTTGCGCGCGCGCGTTATTCAGCCAACTTGCGCATCTCGGCGATGAGGTCGGATTTGCCTTCGAAGCCGATGCCGGGCAGCTCCGGCATCGTGATGTATCCGTTATCGACACGAACGCCGTCGGGGAAGCCGCCGTATGGCTGGAACAGGTCCGGGTACGATTCGTTGCCGCCAAGTCCGAGGCCTGCCGCGATGTTCAGCGACATCTGGTGCCCGCCGTGGGGAATACAACGGCTGCGCGACCAGCCATGCTGATGCAGCATGTCGAGCGTTCGCAGATATTCAACGAGCCCATAGCTCAACGCGCAATCGAATTGCAGCCAGTCGCGATCGGGACGCATGCCGCCGTAGCGGATCAGGTTGCGAGCATCCTGCATCGAGAACAGGTTTTCGCCAGTTGCCATCGGCTTGTCATAGTAGTTGCGCAGCGTCGCCTGCAACTCGAAGTCGAGCGGGTCGCCCGCCTCTTCGTACCAGAACAGGTCGTACTGCGACAGGGCCTTCGCATACCTGATCGCCGTATCGAGGTCGAAGCGGCCATTGGCATCGACCGCGAGCTTCTGGCCGTCCTGCAGCACGCTGAGGATCGAGTCGATGCGTCGCAGGTCTTCGTCGAGCGAGGCACCGCCGATTTTCTTCTTCACGACCGTGTAGCCCCGGTCGATGTAGCTGCGCATCTCATCCTTGAGCTTTTCGTGGTCCTGGCCCGGATAGTAGTAGCCGCCCGCCGCATAGACGAAGATCTTGCGGTTGGCCTCGCCATTGCCGTACCGTTGCGCGAGGAGCTGAAACAGCGGTTTGCCCGCGATTTTCGCCACCGCGTCCCAGACGGCCATGTCGATCGTGCCGATGGCGACGGACCGCTCACCGTGGCCACCGGGCTTCTCGTTGATGAACATCGTCGCCCAGATCTTGTGGGGGTCGAGGTTGTCGCCGGAGTCGTCGACCAGCGAGGCAGGGGCGGCCTCGAGCAGGCGCGGGATGAAGCGCTCGCGCATCAGCTTGCCCTGACCGTAACGGCCGTTCGAGTTGAAGCCGTAGCCGATCACCGGCTTGCCGTCGCGAATGACGTCCGTGACGACCGCGACGAGACTCAAGGTCATTTTGCTGAAGTCGATGTAGGCGTTCCGGATCGGGGAACTGATCGGAACGGTTTTTTCGCGGATTTCAACGATTCTCACGCCACTGTCTCCAGAGATTTGAACAGTTATTGAGCCACACCGGCTTCAATGTGGTGAATAGCTTAGCCGCGAAAGAGCTTGCTAGAATTCACTTACGTTCACTACATATTTCACCAAAAGTGAGTACTGCCCCCGCATCCGACTTTGAGTTCTTCATTCTCCTGGCGAAACTCAGGAGCATGTCCGGCGCCGCCCGGGCGCTCGATCTGAGTCCGCCAGCGGCGACCAAGCGGCTGGGGATCATCGAGCAGCGGCTCGGCGCGCGTCTGGTCAACCGGACCACGCGCAGCGTCAGCCTGACGCCCGAGGGCGAGACCTATCTGCGCTACGCGTCCCAGATCGTCGGGCAGGTCCGCGAGATGGAGGAGGCCATATCCGGCGCCAGACGCGATCCGCATGGGCCGTTGCGCATCAACGCGACGCTCGGTTTTGGCAGGACCACCATCGCGCCGCTCGTCTCTGACTTCGCAAAGCGTTTTCCGAATGTCGAAGTTCAGTTCGAGGTGACAGACCGGCCGGTCGATCTCGTCGAAGGGGCCTTCGACATGGCGATACGGTTCGGCGAGCTACCCGACAGTCGCCTGAGCGCGAGGCGCATCATGAGCAATCGCCGCTTTCTTTGCGCGTCCCCGAAATATCTGGAACGTTCTGGAACGCCCGAGCGGGTGGAGGACCTGCACCAGCATCGCTGCATCATTCATCGGCAGAACGATGACGCTTATGGCGTGTGGCGCTACATCGTGAACGACCACATCGAGGCGATCAAGGTGAAAGGCGCGCTATCGAGCAATGACGGCGACATTGTCCTTCGGTGGGCGCTCGACGGTCATGGGATTCTGATTCGCTCTGAATGGGATCTGGCCAAGTATGTACAGAGCGGGCGCCTTAAGCTGGTGCTGCCGAATACCGTGCTGCCGTCCGCGGACCTGTTCGTCTATTACCCCAGGCAGCGCAATCAGACCGCGCGGGCACGCGCCTTCATCGACTTCCTCGTCGATCATTTTCACGCACCGTTCACACCGGTCGACGCCACCGTCGAAGTTCCGGAGAGGAAGAAGTGGGTCTCGCGAAAGTGACGTTCATGTCGCGAGGACAGCGCTCGTGAAAAACCGCCGCAAGAATGGCGACCATTACTGGGTATGCGCGAACGTCACACCGGTGATTGAAAGCGGCAAGACCGTCGGCTATCTGAGCGTTCGTACCAAGCCTTCGCGCGACGAAGTGAAGCTTGAAGCGTGAGTCGTCGCTTACGCTCGCTCGATGATCGTTCCCTTTCGGGGCGGACCGCTCGGATCGTAGTGGAGGTCTGGCGCATCACTGCCGGTTTTTTCCAGCGGCTCGATCTTTGCAGTCAACCTAGTTCGAACGAACTCACCCCGAACACGCGTTGCACGGGAATGGCCGGCGGGGCGCGAGTGTACATTCGCGCCGTTTCGAACGCGCTAACCATGCCGTAGCGTTCAGCGAGCGCTACGGCGGCCGCGTTGACCTCCGGCACGTCGAACGCGATGACTTCGCCTGCGACGCTCGCGACCAGTCCGTCGAACAGATCGTTGGCGATCCGTGCGTCGTCGGCAAAGAGCGGACCGATCTTGTAGCCGGTCCCGCAACGGCGCAGCACGCCGTACCCCCTTATCTGAGCGTTGCGCACATCCGCCAGGGCCAGCGCCTGTGGCTGCGCGATCCAGTCCGCCAGGAAGCGGGGACGGGCGGTCGAAAAACATGCGCTGTCGTAGGCAACCAGTTGCGCGAACGGTACCTCCCGCGCGTTCGTCAGGTTTGGCGTCGACGCAGCTTGCACGACGCCCTGGAAGCGGATGTTGCGATAGGCGAGCTGGAAGCCGGATTTTTTATAGTTCTGCTGCTGGGCAACGACACCATCGAGGCCGATCGTACGATCTCCCAGATAGCGCATCGCGTGCTGCCAGGTGCGCAGACCGAAACCCCTGGCGCGAAACGCCGGCTTGACGATGTAGAGGCCAATGAAACCGAAGCGCTCATCGTAGGCGACTGCCGAGATACATGCCACCGGCTCCCCGCGCCAGGTACCGACGAAAAAGCCATTGGGGTCTGCATTCCAGAAGCACCTCGCGTCGTCGAGGCCCGGATTCCACCCCTCTGCCGCAGCCCATTCGACCGCCAGATCGACCTCGCGGAACGCCATGTTGCGCACAAGGAAATCGTCACGATCATCCATGATCAAACGCATCAACGTGATTGGCTACAACGTCTACGCAGGCGTGAAGACGACAGCGCCCTGCTCGGCAACTTGCGCGAAGGTCCGAGCGAAGCGGTAGGCCTGTCCTTCAATGACCAATTGGTTGAATCCTGACCGCGTGGTCTCCAGAAGCGCGTGGACCAGCTTGTTCGGAATGGCCGCGCAGCTCGTCCAGTCCGCGTCTGGCTCGCCAGGATCACCAAGGTAGACTTCGCAATTTTCGCCTTGAGAGAGCACAAAAATCAGGCTCTTTCCTTTGTCTAGCGAAAGCTCCAGGTACTCTGAAAGCGTAGATGCGGGGTCGCGAGAGGAAGAGTTCATAAGTGGCCTTTTGTGGGTCGGGCGTGGCATCCAAATAGGTAACAAGACATGGCACACCTCGAAGACGATCAGACCGGCAACTGGCCGGGCGCACCATCCAGAATGCGAAGCTTGTCGTCGATGTCGGGAAGCTGATGGCCAGCCGCGCGAAGCTCGTTGACAAGCCGATGCGCAGTTGCACAACACTGCGCAAGCGTCTCATGCAGTCGCGGTTCGCCCCGCAAACCGGTCACCACCTTTTCCAGCTCGGAGGGGGGCTCGCTTAGCAGGGCGGGAACCACCTCTTCCGCCGGGATCAGCGACCCGTGGCTCAAAAGCTGGGCCGTCCACTCGCATCCATACAGCAGCGTCCGTCGCTCAGCCCGTTTCGCTTCTTCCTGCTCCAGAGTCGCGAGACTGTGCCGGTTCTTGTGAATCGAAGCGCGCCAGGTCGCAAGTATGTCGGCGCGCAACGCTGCAATTGCATTGCCGAGCGACGTGCTCTGTCCGCCAACGACGAGCCGGCGTTCGTCGAGCCTGTCGACGTGGTCCCGGTATCCTTCGAGGAAGGGCTGCCAGTTCAAGGGCAATTCGGTCGTCTCGGAGAACGACCGGCTAGTCTCGTTGAGCTCGGTCCTGATGTCCTCGATGGCCCGAGCGTCGGCAAGCCGTGCCTCATAGACCTCGTAAGCCGTCACCATCTGGCGATGAAGGGCGAAAAGGGGATTCTTGTGGCGGCGTTGCAGGTGTCGCTCGGCGGCGCCGGGATGAGCGCTCCATCTCCAGTTGGGCAGCGATTTCGCGTCGAAGTCGACCGCGTCTATCATGGGCCGGAATACCGCCAGCCCCTCTTCGGTTGCATGCTCAAAACAGTCGGCCAGTTTGAAGTCGTTGCCTTGCATGTCGGCGCCTTCATTCCCGGCATAAGGCGAGTCCGGTGCGAGCCTGAGGAAAGCAGTAGCGAGGAAAAACTCCATGGGTAGCTCGACGGACAGACCCTCCAGTCGGAAGGTGCGCTGTTGAGCGGAAAGGTCCTCGACAGAATGCGCGAGGCGGTTTTCGAGGTCGAGGAGCGAGTCGATCTTGTCGCCGGACGACGGTTGCATGGCGTCGGCGAGCAGGCACAAAGACTCACGCACCATTTTTGCCGCGATCGTGCCGTGCTTCTCGGCGAAAAGCCACAACCAGAGGGCAAGCTGATACCCCCGGACTCCGTTTCGCGCGAGCGTTTCGACTTCGGGCGCAAAAGTAATTCCAGGCGCGGCCCAGTTCGCAAACGGTGGCGAGTCGCTGCCCAGGTACATATCCAGAAGCTGCTTCAACGACTCATGCGTGCCGCTCGGCCAGCTTCGCGTCTCGTCGTACCGCTTCTCGGTCTTCCAAAGTTTCCAGGCCATCGTGAACCTCGCAAGAGTGTGCGGGATGCGGCTTGGTGAAGATACTTGCACACTCGGTCGGGGGCGTAAACCGGCGGTTGACCTTGTTGACCCGGAGAGGTTGCCGCGGTGCGATTGGGGTTTAAAGCGGGTCAAAACGCTATGAGGATCAATCGGCTTTTGGTCGATCGGTGCCGCCATAAGTCAGGCTTTCTCGGCCTGCTCGATCCTGGACTGGCGCGACTCGGAAACGGCGTCTGGGCGCATTCGAATCCCGCGGCTCGTGGTCGGTCGAGGTTTCGCTCACGCGCGGTTAGTACTAGGCTAGAAGCCGGATCGACGAAGACCGGCTGGCGCGCGAACCATCCACGGTCGCGTTGGCCCGTGTTCGACGTGTTTTCATCGGCGTGTTGCCGCAATGGAGCGAGGTCCACCATGCAATTGTCCGCCGTCAAGGTCGTCAAGCCCGAAGCGACCAACTTCATTCTCGGGCAAAGCCACTTCATCAAATCTGTCGAGGATATTCACGAAGCGATGGTCGGCACGGTGCCCGGCATCAAGTTCGGTCTCGCGTTTTGCGAGGCTTCCGGCAAGCGCCTCGTGCGGCGCTCCGGCACCGACGAAAGCCTCGTCGAGATGGCATGCCAGAACGCAACCAACGTCGGCGCGGGCCATAGCTTCTTCGTGTTTCTGGGCGACGGCTTTTTCCCCGTCAACGTGCTGAACACGATCAAGGCCGTGCCGGAGGTCTGCCGCATCTTCTGCGCAACGGCGAATCCCGTCGAAGTGCTGATCGCTGAAACAGATCAGGGGCGAGGCATCGTCGGCGTGGTCGATGGTTTTTCGCCTGTCGGCACGGAAAGCGCGGAGGACATTCAATGGCGCAAGGATCTTTTGCGCACGATAGGCTACAAGCTGTAGCGGCTGCGCATTCACCCGCTTCACGCGCGCCGCCACGCCTGCCGACATCCTATGGAACGACAACGACGCCTGATGCCGGGCACGCTGTGGCCCGCCATTGTGCGACAGACCGGACATGCGCTGAGCTGCGGCGCGCTGCGACCGATCGACACGCAACAGTCCGTGATCGACAGCGGCGGCATCCGTTTTCTCGTGCGTCGGGTGTCGAGCCTGACGCGCAAGGAACAGCAACGCGAGCAAGCGCGCAAGCTGCAGACGGCAAAGCACCCTCAGGCGAACCCATTTCTTCCCTATGAGCCGGATCTGTTCGTCGCCGACATCTCCGATACTCACCTCGCGTTGCTGAACAAGTTCAACGTGATCGATCATCATTTGCTGATCGTCACGCGCGAATTCGAACCGCAGGAAGCGCTGCTCGATCTTGCCGATTTCGAAGCGCTGCTCGCGTGCATGGCCGAATTCGACGGCATCGGCTTTTACAACGCCGGCACGCAGGCGGGCGCGAGCCAGCCGCACAAGCACCTGCAAATCGTGCCGCTGCCGCTCGGGGAAGCCGATCCGTCCGTGCCTGTCGAGCCCTTGCTCGGTGCGGAGAACGGCTTGCCGGATCTGCCGTTCCGGCATGCGTTCGCACGCTTTCACGCCGATGATCTGGCTCGCGCGGATGCGCCGAAGCTGGCGCTTTCCCGCTATCGCACGCTGCTCGAAGCGGCGGATATCGGCGCGCTCGAAATCGACCGTGCCTGCTGTCATGCGACGCCCTACAACCTGCTGGTCACGCGGCGCTGGATGTTGCTCGTGCCGAGATCGCAAGAGCGAGTCGAAGGCGTGTCGGTCAACGCGCTCGGCTTTGCGGGTTCGCTGTTCGTGCGCGATGCGGCTCAACTGGATGTGATCGAAAGGCTCGGCCCGATGACGGTATTGGAACGCGTCGCGCTGCCTGCGAATCCATAGCGGCCGCGCAACCCGACCGCGCAGCAGACTCACGCGACGAACTCAAGCTCTGTCCGACTGCAAATACCTGTGCGCGAAAGCAATCGCCATGCTGCCCTCGCCGACGGCCGAAGCGACGCGCTTCACAGGGCTCAGTCTCACGTCTCCGCACGCGAACACGCCAGCCACGCTGGATTCGAGCAGAAAAGGATCGCGCTGATGCGACCAGCGTCCGGCCTTGACGACGTCATCGCCGGTCAGAACGTAGCCGCGCACATCGCGCGCGATTTCGGGCGGCAGCCACTCCGTCTGCGCATCCGCTCCGATGAAGACGAACAGACCGCCGCAGTCGTGTCGGCTCACTGCGTCGCTCGTCGAATCGCGAACGGTGATGGCCGTCAGATGCGTATCGCCATGCGCGCCGACGACTTCGGAGCGCAGCCGCACCGCGACATTCGATTTGCCCGCTAGCTGTTCGACGAGATAGCGCGACATGCCCTTTTCGAGCGAATCGCCGCGCACGACGAGCGTCACGCTGCGCGCATGATTGGCGAAGTACAACGCCGCCTGGCCGGCCGAATTGCCGCCGCCGATCAGATGGACATCGAGGCCGTGCGTCGCGCTCGCTTCGCTGCGCGCCGCGCCGTAGTAAATCCCCTTGCCGATCAAGCGGTCGAAGCCGTCGATCGCGAGCCGCCGCCACGTGACGCCCGTCGCGAGAATGATGGTTCGAGCGTGCACGGCGTCGCCGCCGTCGAGATGAATCCGCCGCGCCTGCACATCGATGCGCTCGACCGAGCGCGTCACGAGGATCTCCGCGCCGAGCCGCCGTGCCTGTTGCAGCGCGCGGCTCGCGAGTTCGTCGCCGGAAACACCATTGGGAAAGCCGAGATAATTTTCGATGCGCGAGGACGTGCCCGCCTGTCCGCCCGGCGCCTCGCGCTCGAGCACCAGCGTGCGCAGACCTTCCGACGCGCCGTATACCGCGGCAGCCAGCCCCGCGGGGCCGCCGCCGATGATCGCCGTGTCGTATCCGGCCAGACGCGGCTGCGTCTGGAGGCCGAGCAGTCCCGCAAGCTCGCGGGTCGCGGGCCGCCTCAGCACCGTGCCGTCGACGAGGCGCAACGCGGGGCACTCGCCTTCCGTTGGACATGTGCCAGGCCAGCGCGCGGCCAATTCGGGCGCATCCGGCGCCAGCCAGTCGACGCTGATCTGATTGCGCGCGAGGAACTGACGCAGCAGCGTGCACGCATTGTCCCAACGGTTGCCGACGATCGTCACACGCGCCTTCGGCGGCTCGGCGGAAAGGCTTTGCAGCCCGCCAATGCGTTCGCGCGCGAGCGCGCCCATCTTGAACGCCACGTCGGGCGACGCCGCCGCGAGCGCATAGTATTGCGGCGCGTCGACCCGCATCACGCGCGAAGGCTCGGCCGCTCGATACGCGCCCGGAAACGGTGAGCTCAGCGCGAGCGGCACTTCGCCGAAGATCGTGCCGGGCAGACGCCAGCCCAAGGTTCGCTCGATGCCGTCGAACGTCTTGATGACTTCCATCTTGCCCGACAGCACGGCGTATAACGCGCGCTCGCCGCCTTCATGGACCGCGAACTCGCCCGCGCATAGATGCAGGTCGGCGCACGCGTGCACGAGGATTTCCAGTTCGCTGTCGGGGAGGGTCGAGAACAGCGGCACGGCGCGGATGTCGTCGATCGTCAGCATGGCTTGGTTTTCCGTTCTGTCAGGCAGATGACGCAACGCGCGGTGCACCGGGTTTCAGATGCGTCATGTCGGACGATTGGACTCGCGCAAACCGATGTGCAGACAAGGCGCGAAGTCAGCAACCGCACCGACCCAGTATAGGATTTTCAGATCGCGATGCAGACGATCAAGCCATGGGTGCGCTTCTGAAAGACCTAAGCTGGATGAACGGCCGCGATATGAATGCCGTATTTCGTCGCTGCCATGCAACCAGTATCAGGCGATCAGCGTGGAGGTGCGCAATGGTGTTGCGATGGGTGCGAATGGTATGCCTGGCGACGTACGTGTGTGCCAGCGCGCAAGGATGTCTGGCCGCGGATTCGTCGGCGGCGCTCGCGGCTCCTGTCGCGCCGCCGGTCGTCTATGTCTCCGATTTCGATCTCGACGCCGCGAACATCGCCCCTGACAGCGGGCCAGGCCACCGCGCGCGAGGCATCCTGGGCAATCTGGTGCCTGAGGGCCCGCTGCGTCAGCAGCAGGATCCGCAGGCGCGTGCGCGAGACATCGTTGCGCTGATGGCGCAATCTCTGACGGACGATCTGAAGAAGGCCGGAGTAGACGCGCGCCGCGTCACGCCGGGTGAACCGCTGCCCCACGGCGGCTGGCAGGTGCGCGGCGTTTTTCTCAGTGTCGATGACGGTAATCGGCTGCGTCGCGCGATGGTGGGTATGGGCGCGGGCCAAAGCCAGTTTCAGGTCGCGGTTTCCTGCGATAACCTGGCTACGCCGGAGTTACCGCCGCTCTATGAAACTGTTGAAGAGGGGGCGAGCAGGGATATGCCGGGCGCCGTGATCAAGCTCAACCCGTACGTGATCGCCGCGAAGGTCGTGCTGTCCGGCCGCGATGAAAAGACGGCGGTCAGGAAAAGCGCGGAGCAGATCGCTGACGAACTCGCGCGACGGCTTCAGACGGGTGCAAGTGAGGCCGGCAGCGCCGCCCCCGCCCGATAGGCGGCCGAAGCCGCCCGCTCAGCAGCCCGTCTGCTTGACGCGCTCGACCGCGAGGCCGAACACCGGACGCAGCTTCGTGCCGACCACGTTGCCCAAAAATGCCGAGACGAGCCACAGCCAGCCGTGCAGGCTGCCCGACACGATGCCGCTGAAGTACGCGCCGATATTGCAGCCGTACGCGAGGCGCGCGCCGTAGCCGAGAATCAGTCCGCCGATGATTGCCGCGATCAGCGAGCGCAGCGGCAGACGCCACACCGGCGCATAGCGGCCGGCCAGCGAAGCGGCAACCATCGCGCCGATCACGATGCCGATGTCCATGACCGACTTCACGTCGTGGCTGATCGGCGCGGCAAGGGCGGCCGCGTTCGGGCCGGTGCTCCACACATGCCAGCTCGCGACGTCGACGCCCATCGCGGAGAACGCCTTCGCGCCCCACAGCGCGAACGCCGACGTGATGCCCCACGGATGGCCCGACAGCGCGAGCGTCACGAAGTTGAGGATCGCGAGCACGACGCCGCCGGTGAGGAGCGGCCACGGGCCGTGCAGCCACGGCGATGCGTTCGGGGCGCGCTCCACGCCGCTGACGAGACGGCCGTGACGGCGCTTTTCGATCAGCACGCTCAGCGCGGCGATGGCCGCGAACACCACGAGGTTCAGCGCGATCGCCGGGCCGACGCCGAGCGTCTGCACGAGCGAGATCGGCGGCAGATGCGGCAGCGCGGACCAGAACGGCATGTGCGCGGTGCCGATCACCGAGCCGATGATGAACGCGATCAGCGTGACCACCATCCGTGTGCTGCCGCCGCCGACCGTATACAGCGTGCCGGAGGCGCAGCCGCCGCCGAGCTGCATGCCGATGCCGAACATGAACGCGCCGATCAGGACCGACGTGCCGACGGGCGATACTTCGCCGACGACCGGATGACCGAATAGCGTGCCGGCGGAAAGCGCCGGGAAGAACAGCAGCACGCCGATCGCGAGCATCAGCATCTGCGCGCGCAGGCCGGCGCCGCGGCCGTCGGCGATGAACACGCGCCATGCGGACGTGAAGCCGAACGCGGCGTGATAGAGCGTGACGCCGAGCAGCGCGCCGAGGACGTACAGCGCGGCCTGTTTCACGCTGACGGTCTGCGCGAGATAGATCGCGCCGAGCACGACCAGCGCGAGCGCGACGGCGAGCGGCTTCGGATTGATGTTGACGAGACGGCGGGGCGCGCTGAACGGCGTGGAGAGATCGGACATGGTGAGCGGGGCGGGCACGCTTGTCGCGCGAGGGCGGCACGCCTATGAAACGGCGGTCGCTGCGCGGGAGGAGGGCCGCGAATAATCGTTTTTGGGAAAGCTCGCGAGTATACCGAAATGTCGCGTTGCGGCTGTTGCACAGCAAGGTTCGCGCTGCTCGATCGCGAATCCGGGCGCGCGCGGTGCCGCCAGGCTGCAAGGCCCGCCGCACGGGCGCTTGACGATGGTCGACCGCGCTTGAAACCAGTGACTTAATAACCTCCCGTAATAAAGGTATTTCAAACTTGCATTGAAATCGTTATCAAGATGGAACGCGACGGTAATCCCGTCCCGGTCGCGCAACAACATTTCGGGCCGAAATATCGACCAAATCGGCCACGGTCGTTAAGTGGCGACGAGGCGAACTGCTAATCTTCATACGCGGCGACTCACGCGTTTCCGGTCGGCTCCACGGGTCGTTGGCAGCCGTTTCGCGCGAGCGTGGAAGGGGGATGTATGAGCACTCGAAGGCCATCTCTGCTGCGGCAACGTCCATCGCAACGCCGTCATGCAAGCGTGCGGATTTCATTTGCCATCGTCATTTCGCTGACCGGACTTTCCATGACGCACGTCGCGTACGCGGCGGGTACCCTGCCGCAAGGCGGGCATTTCGTCGCCGGCTCGGGAAGCATCACTCAGAACGATGCCGGCATGAGCATCACGCAAGCGGGCTCGCGCGGCATCATCGAATGGAACAGTTTTTCGATCGGATCGTCCCGCACGGTGTCGATCAACAACGGCACGGGCGCGACACTCAATCGCGTGACGGGTAACGACGTGTCGGCGATCTACGGCACGCTGAAGGGCACCGGCAGCATCTACCTCGTCAATCCGCATGGTGTGCTCATCGGGCCAGGCGGCGTGGTGTCGACGGGAGGGCGTTTCGTCGCGTCGACGCTCGACGTCCCCAACGATGTCTTTCTCAACCCGCCCGTGTTCGGTGGCTCGGCTTACACAGGCAGTTCCACGGCGGATGTAGTCAATCTCGGCAAGATCAGTTCGTCGGGTGGGGACGTGTTCCTGATATCGGCCAGCAAGGTCACGAACGCAGGGACGATCGATGCGCCGAACGGCAATGCCGAACTCGTCGCAGGCCGTCAGGTCCGGCTCTTCGACGGCAACTTTCAACAAGTCTTCGTGGACATGGGAAGCGGCGGCACGGTGACGAACTCAGGCACGGTACGGGCGGCGATCATCGACGTGCAGGCGGCCGACGGCAATATCTTCGCGCTCGCGGGTCATTCGGGCGCCCTGCGCGCCCACCGGCACCGCGACGCGCGACGGCCACGTCTGGCTCGTCGCGAACACCACCGTCAACGGGGTCGTCGTCAACTCCGGCAACGTCGATGCGCGCGGGGCGCAAATCAGCGCGCGTAACGCGGACGGCAGCGGCGGCACGCTCGACATGTCCGGCAAGGACGTCAAGGTCGGCGGCGCGGATGTGCGGGCGAAAGCATGGAACATCACCACGGGAGACTTCACCGCGGACGTCCCGACCGCCAACACGCTCGGCGCAAGTCTGAGCAACGGCGCGTCCATCTCCGTGCTCGCGAACGGCGCGGACGGCAAGCTCGGGGCGACCGGCGAGGGAGACATCGCGATCGAAGCGAGCGTGCGCTGGCACGGAGCCTCCTCCCTGACGCTCGACGCGGCGCACTCGCTGACGATCGCACCGCAGGCGACCATCGCCAATAGGGGCACAGGCTCGCTCACGCTGTCCGCCGACACCTATGGTTTCGACAACGGCGGCAGTCTGACCAACCAGGGCACGGTCGACTGGTCGCGAAGCATGGGCATCGTCACCGGCCTGTACGACATGAACGGCAGCTACACGCCCGGCACGGTGTACAGCAACGTATCGTGGCACCCCGCGCCGTTTACTGGGCTCGTCACGCAGTTCACGGCCTATCAGCTCGTCAACTCCATGACGGACCTGAGCGCGGTGAATAACAACCTCTCCGGCAACTATGCGTTGGGCAGCAGGGGGCTGGAATTCGCGGGTGCGCCGGAGTTCGGAGGCATCGGCACCGCCGCGAATCCGTTCACCGGTCAGTTCGACGGCATGGGGCATCTCCCCGCGGATCTGCGTCTCTCAAGCACGGCCGATACCGGACTCTTCGGCGTGATCGGCAAGAGCGGCGTCGTGCGCAATTTCACGCTCGCGGAAGGCACCGCGACGTCCTCGGGAGAAACGGTCGGCTTGCTGGCCGGCATCAACTACGGATACATGGTGAACGTCGGCGCAACGGGCGCCATCGGTGCCCCGGGCAACACGAGCACAGTGGCCGGCGGTCTGGTCGGCGAGAACTTTGGGCGCATCGAGCGCTCGTGGGCGGGCGTGAACATCATCGGCGTGGGCCAGATCGGTGGGCTGGTCGGGCTCAACGATGGCCGCATCGATCAGTCTTTCGCGATCGCCCCCGCATCGGCCGGTGCGCAAAGCACGGTCGGCGGACTCGTCGGCACGAACCATGGCGTCATCGGCCGATCGTATGCCTACGAATTCCTGAACGGCGGCGCGACTGTCGGCGGACTTGTCGGCATCAATACGGGCTTCATCCGCGAGTCCTATGCCGCGTCCAGACTCACGGCGGGCGCGA
This sequence comes from Paraburkholderia sp. MM5482-R2, assembly GCF_050436125.1. Classification (NCBI taxonomy): domain Bacteria; kingdom Pseudomonadati; phylum Pseudomonadota; class Betaproteobacteria; order Burkholderiales; family Burkholderiaceae; genus Paraburkholderia; species Paraburkholderia sp. MM5482-R2. The sequence goes on from NZ_JBNDLP010000004.1 coordinate 807,841, forward strand.
ACTCGACGGAGGGCGGTATCGCGGGCACCAACAGCGGCCGGATCGCGGCGAACGTGTTCTGGAACAGCCAATCGTCGGGGGCGGCGGCGGGTGTCGGTTCGGGCACGGCGGTGGCCAGTTCGAGCGGACTCACGGACACCCAGTTGCTCGAGCCGGCGAGCTTCGGTCCGACGTGGGATTTCACCGCGAACGGCACGTGGGTCGCGGGATATCCGGGGCCTCAGTTGCGCTGGCTGGCAGGGCACTGACATCGAGGGTCCGACAGAACCCGGCGCGGGCGCACACTCGGCCTTCGGTGCCGCGATCACGATGCAAGCCGGATTCAGCGGTTTGACGACTGTTCGCGCAGGTAGGCCTGCGCTTCCGCCTCCGTCTCATAGACATAAGGTGACAGCCCGCGCCGCGTAAGGGCGCCGCCCAGCTTGGCGCGCATGAAAGCGCTGGTAGTGAAGCGCGTTACGCCGAGATAGTAGCGCTGCACCATATCCTCGACCATTTCGACGTACGCGTCCTCCAGCGCGGGGTCCAACACGAAACCCTCGTAGTTCACCACGGCATAAACCTTGTGGTCCAGTGGTTCGCAGACGCGCCATACCTGAGTCCGGATCGCCGCGATGTCGTCGGGACGCTTCACCTCGAGGCGCGCGAAATTGAGAAACATGATGTTCTTGTCGTCGTCGTAGATGAAGCGCGCTTCCAGCGGCAGTCGCAAAACATTCGAGCGCAGGCCCATCGGTTCAGGCAGGAAAATCCGCTCGTCCATCTGCGTCGGCGAACGCAGGATCGGTGCGAAGTCCATCCTGGCCAGAATATCGCGCTCCAGATCGACGCCCGGTGCAATCTCGATGAGTTCCATGCCCTCGGCGCCCAGCTCGAACACGCAACGCTCGGTGATGTAGAGGACCGGCTTTCCCATTGCCGCCGCATACGGGCCAGAGAACGTGCGATGCTCGACTTCCTCGATGAATTTCCTGGCCGTGCCGTCACGGTGGATCCGCAGCTTGCCGTCGACGACCGAAATCTGGCTGTGGCCCGCCATGAAAGTGCCGACGAACACGACTTTCCTGGCATTCTGGCTAATGTTGATGAAGCCTCCGGCGCCGGGCAGGCGCGGCCCGAATCTCGACACATTGAGGTTTCCCATGCGATCGGCCTGGGCGAGGCCAAGAAAGGCGACGTCGAGCCCGCCGCCGTCATAGAAATCGAACTGGGCGGGCTGATCGATGATCGCCTGCGCATTGGTCGCCGCGCCGAAGTTCAAGCCTCCCGCAGGAATGCCGCCGATGACGCCGGGCTCGGTGGTCAGCGTCATCAGGTCGAGGATCCTTTCCTCGTTGGCGACGCTGGCGATGCCTTCGGGCATGCCGATCCCGAGATTCACCACGCTGTTTGGCTGGAGTTCCATTGCCGCGCGTCGCGCGACCACCTTGCGCTCACTCATCGGCATCGGCGCCACACTGCTCGCGGGGACCCGGATTTCGCCGGCGTACGCCGGACTGTATGGTGTGGCAAAGGTCTGCTGGTGGTTCTCGGGCGGCGCCAGCACGACGCAATCGACCAGCACGCCGGGGATCTTGACCTGTCGCGGATTGAGCGAGCCGCTTTCGGCGATGCGCTCCACCTGGACGATCACGAGGCCGCGGCAGTTGTGCGCGGCCATGGCGATCGCGAGAGCCTCCAGTGTCAGGGCTTCGCGCTCCATCGTCACATTGCCTTCCGGGTCGGCAGTGGTGCCGCGCACGATCGCGACGTTGATCGGGAAGGCCTTGTAGAACAGATATTCCTCGTCGCCTATCCGCATCAACTCGACCAGATTCTCGGTGGTGCGCTCGTTCAGTTTGCCACCACCGAAGCGCGGATCGACGAAGGTGCCGAGGCCGACCCGGGAGAGATGGCCTGGCTTTCCGGCCGCAATGTCGCGAAACAGGTGGCTGATCACGCCCTGCGGCAGGTTATACGCCTCGATCTGGTTATCCACCGCAAGCTGCTGTAGCTTCGGCACGAGGCCCCAGTGTCCGCCGATGACGCGCTTGACGAGTCCCGGCGTCGCCAGGTGGTTCAGTCCGCGTTCCTTGCCGTCTCCCTGGCCGGCCGCATAGACTAGCGTGAGGTTGGCGGGCTTTGGGAGGGCGACTAACGTATCCTCGTCATGCGCCGTACAGAGTTCCTCGATGGCAATGGCGATGTCTTCGGCGAAGCCGATGCCGACGAAGCCACCCGTCGCGACCGTATCGCCGTCGCGGATCAGGCGCACGGCATCGCGCGCCGACGCCACTTTGCCGGACGAACGGGAAAGGATGGCCGGTGAAAGCGCCCCCGCGGTTGATTGCGTGCTCACGTTTCACCTCGCCTGATTCGAGCGCGACTTTCTAATAGGCGCCACCGGTATCAATGGTCAGATGGAGCATGTCGTCCTCGAGAATCCTGATGAAATGCTCGTCCTCCTGCAGGAGTTCCTCCAGCACGTCACTGTCGGAAAGCACGCCGATGACGCGCCCGGATTCGATCACAGGCAGGTGCCGGATCCGCCGGGTATGCATCGACGCGAGGCATTGATCGCAGGTATGCTCGGGCGTCACATAAAGCACCTGGGTGGTCATGATGTCGCCAACCCTGGTGTTCGCGGCGTTGCGGCCAAGCACCTCGACCTTGCGGGCGTAGTCGCGCTGAGACAGCACGCCAACCAGATTGCTGGCCTGCAGCACCAGCACCGTCGTCACGTCCTTGTCGGCCATCAACTGCAACGCGTTCAGCACCGTGTCGTCGGGGCCCACTGAGATAACCTCCCGAGGGTTCCCGGACAAAATTTGCCGTGCTGTCTTTCTCTCCTTTTTCATGACCGCCTCCAGACAGAAAGGGGAGCATGTACGGACTACGCTTGATTAAAGCGAAATCGGAATACGATCGTCCAGACCCAGCCAAGGCTGGCGATCTTTTCTTATTCGTTGAATTGCAGTGTAGATCGCTTGACCTGAGTCGAACGAACATTTTCCGTTCCGGCGCTACGCCACTCGGTGAGTCGAAGCGACGAGGCACCTGCCGCACGAGCGCGCCTTGCCCATTCGCAACCGTCCGGCGCTAACTGTCGCCTCACCACCGCAGTCGCACCGGCAAACCCACAATCCATCGCCAGCGTACCGCTCGGTCGTCAGCTGGCCGAAAACCTCGCCGCTCTTCAGCGCAGGTGAGCCCGGTCGCGACCGCCACACGCGACGCTGCTCACGGCAGCCGCAATCACGTACTGCACCGCTCTCTACCGTCTTCAGGGCGGAAGTCACATGGCCGCCGCATCGGCATCGCCAGAGCCACACGTCCGCGCCGCAATATTGAAGCGCGACGAGATCGCCAAAGGCGCGACCAGCGACATCGCGACTTGGCGGAAAGGGCCATCGAGGCTGCAAGGGGCGGCGGGTACGTTTGTTCACAGCAAGCAAAATGGGGTGCGGCGTCGTGTTCTCAAGCATACCTGCGCCTTTGATTCGGAGCGGGTCGACGCTTCGATCAGCTTATAGCCGTTGTGTGGTATTGCTCACACTTTGTTGCAATTTGCTGCAGGCGGCTAGAGTGCCCGCCCGGCAAGGCTTAGCGGCTCACGGCGAAACGTGGATACGGTTCCGCTTCCCACATCAGGGTGAAGATTTCAAACGCTGAACCGTTAAAGGACTCAACCAGTGGGGAACACACACCATGAAGATTGAATCCAGCAATTTTCCGCTCGCGGCTTCGCAGAACGGTCCGCAACGCGCAACGATCAACAGCGATGCGAAGGATGCCGTCGAGTCCGCGCACCGGGTCAGCGCAGCCGGCGCGCAGAATTCGACGGTTAATCTCTCGTCAATGTCCGCGATGCACACGTCCAGCGATTCGGATAGCGACACGGCGAAGGTCGAGTCGATCAAGGGCGCACTGCGTGACGGCAGCTACAAGGTCGATTCCGGAAAGATCGCCGACGGCATGCTAAGCACCGCGCGCGACCTGCTGCAAACGACTACTCGCTGACCGGCGGCTGAACGTAGCAATACCGACGGCGGATAAGCGACGCAGGCGCCAGCGCTGACAGCCGTGAAGGCGAGCGATTGGCTTCATTGTCGGTCCGCGTTCGAGGTGGCGGCACGCCTGCAATGCAGTGCATCGCGGGGAGAATTTTCGCTGCGGGCTTGTTCGAAAATTCTTCCGAAGACCCACCACCCGACTGCGGGAACGACGCCATTGCGCCGGTCTGCGTCGTTGCAAGGCAGTCCATGAAGACTCGCACGGCGTGATTGGCCGGCCGGGGGCCGGCCCGCCATGCTTACTGGACGACCTTTTTCGCTTCGTCGCGCCAGTAGTGTTGCTGGTTCCACCCAAGAAGGCGCTTGAGCTTCTCGTTGCTGAGCAGGGTCTCGAACTCGCCGAGTTGCTTTTTGAGCGGCACGCCGGGGTAGTAGCGTCGGAGCAGTTCCGCGGTAGGTACGTCGGACGACACGTCGTCGGCCGCGACATTCATGACCTGAAAGCCGAGGCCGTCCTTTTCGATGGCAAGCCGGCACGCGCTCGCGAGATCGCGCCCGTCGATATAGCTCCACGCAATCCTCTTGCGCAGTGCTGGATCCTTGAGCCACGCCGGAAACTTCGCGTAGTCGTTGGGTTCGAGCACGTTGCCAATACGAAAGCAGTAAATGTCAGAGCCCGTGCGCGCGTGGAACGCCTTCGCCGTCACTTCGTTGATAACCTTCGACGTCGCGTAGCTGTCCATCGGGTTCACCGGGTATTCCTCGTCGAGCGGGAAGTACTCTGGACTGCGATCCCGGTGCGCGAACACCATACCGTATGTGGTTTCGCTCGATGCCACGATCACCTTGCGGATGCCAAGCTTCGACGCTGCGTCGAGGATGTTGTACGTGCCCATCACGTTGATCCGGTAGACCTCGTTGTCGGGCGTGATCATGATGCGAGGGATCGCCGCAAAATGCACAATCGCGTCGATCGGCTTTGGTTCGAGGTCGTCGGCGAATTCTCCCGGCGCGGTGCTCGATGCCAGCGCATTGAATACCTGGCCCGCATCGGTGATGTCCGTAATCAACGTCCGCGCCGTGCGCGCCGCCATCGGCACGCGATCGAGATTCATCACCTCGTAGCCGTGCTCGACCAGGTTCTGGACCACCCATTTTCCGGCCAGGCCGCTGCCGCCGGTCACGATCACTCGCTTCGTCATGTGCTCCTCTTCTCCTGTTTTCCTACATGTTTTAGCGCTTTTCCGCGCGTGTCGCGCGGCCTCATTCCATCATAGGATCGTTGCGCTCCGTATCCTTGATTCGGCAGTAACAGTTCTGATGTTGAGTCGTGCGGCTCCAACTGGCCGGCCTCCGCCCGATGCGGCCGGCTGGAGACGACGTTCAGGCGTTGATCCAGGCTCGCGCCTGTTCCAGCTCGTTGACGTGGAACGCCTTGATTTCAGCCTTCGTGAAGAACCGGGCCAAATGCATCGAGGCGCGAATCCAGCCCGCGTCGGCCACCACGGCGGCGCGCGTGACCTTGCGGGCGACGGAGACGCCGAGCGTCAGGTCGGTCCATAGCGCCTTCGGCTCGATGCCGCTGAAATGCTCGATGCGTTCGAGCACGCGGGTCTTACCGTTCAGTTCAAGATCACCACGCATGCGCTCGATGGCTTCGCGCAGTTCGTGGTCGGTGATTTTGCCTTCGACGGATATTTCGATGACCGACGAATCGGGGACGGTGTGATACAGGATCATGGCAGGACCTCTAGCCAGCGAGACGTTACACGCTCAGGCAAGGATGAGCCTGGCGTTCGACGGCGTACTCATGGTACCTCTTTCCACTCGCTCGGTTAGGTTACGAGCCGATCTTCCCCTGAGAGGCAGTCGAGGCCATCGGCGCCACCGGCCGGCCGCGGTACGCCGTGATGGGCGCGTGGCTCACGACTGCGGCACGATCACGAACAGTTGGTAGGGACGCGCGGGCAACTCCCGTCCCCATGCGGTCTTGCTCACCTCGAGCGCAATCGGCGCTGCATGGCTTAGCGACGATGCCGTCGCGATGCAGCCCGAGTCGTCGCCACGGCACACAATCAGCGAGCCCTGGCGCGCGAAATCGGCGGATGTGAGCCAGGGCGTTGCCGCCGGCCAGTCGAGATCCCAGAAGCGGGCGCGGCCGCCGTCATAGAACACCATCGAAGCGGCTTCATGCGTCGAGCCCGCCACGATCGACAGCGGCTGGCTGGTGCGTTCGTGCCACAGCGCCTGCGCGGCTGCCGCGAGTTCCGCGCGCGGCTCGGCCGCGTCGTCGGAATTGCGCCGCGCCCCTGTGTAGCCGACCACTGCCGATACCGCGAGCACCAGCGCCCAGTACACCGCCATGACGCGTATGGCACGCTGCGGCGCGAACTCGAAGCGGGCTTGCACGAGCACTGCAAGCCAGAGCGGCACCATTGCAAACCACTGCGCCATGCCCCAGACCGAGGCCATCTGCGTCTTGCCGATCACGGACAGCAGGCCCACCGCGAACAGTGGCCCCAGCGCGAGCCACCAGAGATCCGGGTACGACGCGCTCCGAACTACACTCAGCGCCATGAGCCGCGCAGCCCCGCGCGTGCGCACCATCAACAGCACGAAAACGAAACTGAGCGCGAGATAGCCGATCTGCGCGAGCGTGTAGATGCCAAAGCGCCCGACCGCGGCGAGAAGCGTGCCGCCGGTGCGTTGCGCGGCATACTCGAGCGTCGGGAAATGATTAACCATCATCCAGTGTACGTGCGGGGCCAGCACGGCGACTCCCGCCGCCACCGCGAGCAGCGAATCGACGCTGACGAGGCGCGCACGCCATGCCGGGCGCGCGAGCAATGCCAGCAACAGCCCGAGCAGCAGCACGATCGTGAAGTACTTGCCCAGCACGGCAAGCGCGGCGCACGCCCCGAGACCGAGCGCCGCGCCGCTGCGCGAGAGGCGGCTGCCCGGCTGCACATAGCGGACGAAAAAGTAGGCGGTCCACGGCCAGACCGACAGCAGGATCGAGTTCGGATTGAATTTGATGGCGAGATTCGAGTAAAGCGGCGAGACCGCCATCGCAAGCCCGGCGATGATCGCGATCTGGCGCGGCACGAAGCGCCCGGCGAGCGCGACGATCCCGGCCAGGCCGACCAGCACGTTCACCGCCGACAGCGCGAAATACGCGAGATCGGTGTGCGGGAACACGCTGAACCAGGCCGCTGCGACCCACGACGAAAGCGGCGGGTGCTTCGCGTAACCGGCCTGCCACTCGATGCCCCAGACATAGGTCTCGACCATGTCGCCCTGGATGTCGAGATTGCCGCGCGCGAGCCAGGCGGCCAGCGTCCAGACCAGCGCGTGGAAGGGGAGCAGCCAGCCGAGTGATGCGATGCGCGCGGCGGCAGGTTTATCGGAGGCTGAGGCGAGCGACGTGGGATTCGAAAGCTGGGTCGACATTGAACCTTTTGGTCTGAGTGCCGCCCTACCGGGCAGCGTTTTTGGCCCGGCATTGTAATATGAGCTTACGTAGGGAGAGAGCGATCCTGACAGACTGCCCGGCAACCCATGGCGCCCGATCAAATCAAAAAGGCCTTGATGAAGGACGTTCGCGGCGAAAATTGACCCGTGTGGTCAAGCCGAAGATTCGATTCTCTTGACGCGGCGCTCAACTCGGCCGCAATTGCAGATGCGCTTGAGGAAGCTCTGAGCTGGGCGTGGATCGTAGCAACCCCGACACGAGCCGCGCAACCGTCGCCAGCGTTCCAGTGGATCTGATGGCGAAAAACTGCGCGTGACGCGCGATAACGCGTCTCGAAGTCGCAATTCTTTGAGCGCGACGTGTACCGACGGGTCATGCGCGGCGGATTCGACCGGTCGATGCAATAGTTTGCTGGCATCGTTCGGCTGGGGCCCCATGTTTTGGCTGCAAAAAACGCGTCGCCATCAGTCGCAAAGCAGCCCCACCATCGGAATCGCCGGGGTTCGTCCCGCGATCAGGTCGGCCGTGATTCGAGCCGATCCGTGTGACATGGTCCAGCCGATATGACCGTGACCGGTATTCAGATAAAGATTGCGATACTTCCTGCGCCCAAGAAACGGCAGGTTCGTCGGCGTCATCGGCCTGAGACCGGCCCACATTTCGGCGCGATCGTAGTTGGCGCCGGCCGGGTAGAGTTCTTGTGTCACGCTCTTCATAAACGCAAAATCAGAAGGCTTATGGCTCGTGTCGTAGCCGGCAAACTCCGCCGTTGCGGTGACCCGGATGCGGTCGCCGAAGCGCGAGATTGCGACCAGGTTGTGCTCGTCGACCACTGCAATGGAGGGTGGCATGGGCCGGCCATCGATCGGAATCGTGAGGGAGTATCCCTTGATCGGATAGATCGGAAGATCGATGCCGATCTGTCGGCCAAGAACCGGACTATAGGGGCCAAGGGCGAGCACATACGCGTCGGCTTTTACAAGGCCTCGACTCGTTCTTATGCCCACCACGTCCTGCCCAGCGGTTTCGAAGCCGTCGATGGTGGTGTCCGTCAGAAGCGTACCGCCACGCGCGACAATCTTTTCCGCTAGGGCGCGGGTGAACTTCGCAGGGTCTCCGGTCTCATCGGTCGGGCAGTAAATGGCACCCGCTATCCTGTCTTTTGCCGAAGCCAGCGACGGGTCGAGAGCGACGACCTGATCGCGGCTGAGAACCCTGATGACTTGCCCATCGGATTCCAGCAGCTTCATGTGTTCGACTCCGCGATCCTGCGCTTCCTGCGTCCGATGAAAATACAGAATTCCGCGGTCATTTCGATCGTATTCGATGGCGTCCTCAGCGATCACATTCTGTAGCACGCGTTGCGAGTACGCGGCAAGCCGATGCTTGAGCAGGGTATTGCGGCGTGCCTTCTCTGAGGTGCATTCCATCAGGAAACGCCACGACCAGCTGTAAAGCCTGGGATCTGCCGAGAACTTGAAGCGCAACGCCTGATCTTTCAGCACCAGCGATTTGAGAAGAATCATCGGCGCTTTGGGCGAGGACCAGACAAAGGAGTGCCCGGGCGCGATCATGCCCGCGTTGCCCCAACTGGTTTCCGATGCGACTAAAGGCTGCCGCTCGACGATCACGACCTCATGGCCATCCTTCTGCAACTGGTACGCGGTTGTCACACCGACTACCCCGCCACCGAGCACGACAACTTTCATGATGTCCTCAGATACAAGGGGGCCGGCGGGCATTCAAGGCGGCGCGGTCTCGCTCCGGCTTTTGTGCTGCGCCACCATCGATTCCTGCTGGACAGGAGGCACCAGTCTCACTTCCATTGCGGCTGATTCAGCACCATTCCGTGCTGCCCTTTGTAGGCAGCCACAGCCGGCGGCGTCCACCCATCCAGCATCCGTGGCGCGAGTTGCCAGACCTCGACGCCAAGCGGCCGGCAGACTTCCAGCGGATCGCGCGCGTCGGGTCCCCACATCGGCACTGACAGATCGCCGCCCGGACAGGTCGACAGCGCGCACAGCAAGTCGATCTCCGCGAAGAATTCGAGGTAATCGCCTTTCTTTGCCGGACACGCCTTCATGAAGTATTTGTCTTCGAGATTCAGGCCGGTGCACTGGAACACGTTGAGCACGTCGTGGACGTCGTACTCAGTCAATCCATACGGGGCGATGGCGCGCGTCAGGTTGGAGTGGCAGTGAAAATGAAAATCCTCGCCGGTCAGCATGCGGTTGACGTAGGGGTCGCAGCGCGTGCCGAGCAGATCGTGGACACGGCCGCCGTGCTCGTCGGCGCCGTAGCCTGCGAGACTGTCATCCGTGATGGTCACCATCGGACGCAGGAATGGCAGCGTCGACCACAGACGGTCGAACGTGCTCACGTGCGCCTGCTGCAACTGGCGCGTGCGCGATGCCCACATGCGCTCGCGCGGGTTGTGCCGGTTCCACATGTTCAGGTCGGCAACCTGCGGGCCTTCGATCGTGACAATGCGAAACACGTGGCCGGCCGGCACGGTCCACGCTTGCCCCGAGCGGATCGGCACGACGATCGATTCGACCAGCGTGCGGGTGTCGTGCTGTGAGGCGATGCGCTGATAGAACGTCTTGTCGACGTCGAGCGCTGAGCCTTTGGTGGACTGATAGGCAGCAGGATAATTCAGCATGATGCATTCTCCGTCGAACTCAGGCCGGCGCCGTGCCGCGACGAGGCGGTGTCGTCATCGCTCGGGCGACGCAGCACTGCAACGACCTTTTCCTTATCGATCTCTGACATGTTTTGCCTCCATAACGTCTGACCCGTTTCAGCCAAGGTCGATTGCCCAGTTGGCGGGTTACTCTGCCGAGCTGGCACTGCCGCCCAGATAGGCAGCGCGGACCCGGCTATCCTGAGCCAGCTCGCGGGCGGACCCCGCGAGCGCAATGTGCCCGCTTTCCAGCACGTAAGCCCGATGAGCGATCCGCAGCGCCTGGCGGGCGTTCTGCTCGACGAGGAGAATCGAGGTGCCTTCGCGGCAGATGTCGGCGATCATGCCGAAGATCGCGCGGACCAGCTTCGGCGCGAGTCCCATCGACGGTTCGTCCAGCACCACGATACGCGGGCGCAGCATCAGGGCTCGGGCAATCGCCAGCATCTGCTGTTCGCCGCCGCTGAGCGTGCCTGCCAGCTGGCCGCGTCGCTCGCCGAGCCGGGGGAAAGCCGCATAGAGCTGATCCCTTCGCTGTTGCAATGCCGCACTGTCGCGCCGGATCAGATAGCCGCCGAGATGCAGATTTTCCTCCACCGTCAGCGCCCCGAAAATGCGCCGCCCCTCTGGCACATGACCCAGACCCAGCGCCACGATCTGGTGTGCGCGCAAGCCCGTCAGGTGCTGGCCAGCCATCGCAATGTCGCCCGCGCGCGGCCGGATCAATCCGGAAATCGCCCGCAGCGTGGTCGTTTTTCCCGCGCCGTTGCTGCCGAGCAACGCGACGATCTCGCCCTCCGCGACGTCCAGCGAGATGCCGTGCAGCACTTCGACAGTCCCATAGCTCACACGCAGATCGCGGATTTCTAGGAGTCCCACAGCGATTTCTCCCCGGCAGTATCGTCGCTCGCCTCGTCCTTTCCGGCTGTGCCGAGATAGGCATCGATCACCCGCGGGTCCGCCTGGATCGCGGCGGGCTGGCCCTCGGCGATGATGACGCCGTGGTCCATCACGATGATCCGGTCCGACACGCCCATCACCAGCATCATGTCGTGCTCGATCAGCAGCACCGTCACGCCATGATCCCGGATCCGCCGGATCAGTTCCATCAGCGCGCGTTTCTCGGTCGGGTTCATGCCTGCGGCCGGCTCATCGAGCAGCAGCAGGCGAGGGCTGCTGGCGAGCGCACGGGCGATCTCCAGCCTGCGTTGGTCGCCGTAGGGCAGATCGGCGGCGCGCTCGCCCGCCCTGCCGGCAAGACCGACGAAGGCAAGCCAGCGCAGGCCTTCGGTGGAATGGTCCGCCGCCTCGGCGCGCGCGGACGGCAACGCCAGAAGCTCGGCTGCGAGCGGTGTCCGAAGCCGATGGTCCATGCCGGTCAGGACGTTTTCGAAGGCCGTCATGTGGCCGAACAGGCGGATGCCCTGGAAGGTGCGCGCCATGCCTTGATGGACGATGCGATGAGGCGCGCCGCCGGCAAGCCGTTCCCCGCACCAGACGATCTGGCCGCCAGTCGGGCGGATGACGCCGGTCAGGCAGTTGAACACGGTGGTCTTGCCGGCGCCGTTCGGACCGATCAGGCTCACGATCTCGCCGCTTCGCACCATGAAGCTGACACCGCCGACCGCCAGCACGCCACCGAAGCGGCGCTGCATGTCGCGCACCTCCAGCAGGACCTCATCGGTGACGGCGTGATCGGGCACAGCGAGGCGATCGGCGTCAGCGCCCTTGCGCGCCGGCGCGACGCGGCGCAACGGCGCTGGCCACAACCCCTGTGGCCTTAGCAGCATCAGGATCACGAGCCCGATCGCGAAAGCGAAGATGCGCCAGAGATTGAGAAAACGCAGAATCTCCGGCAGGCCGGCGACGATGATGGCGCCGAGGAGCACACCGGGAATGCTGCCCCGGCCGCCGAGCACGACGACAATCAGGATCGTGACGGACTGCAGATAGGTGAAGCCGGTCGGATCGATGGTGCCGAAGCGGGCGGCGAACAGGCTGCCGCCCAGCCCGCCGATCAGCGCGCCCATCACATAGGCGAGCAGCTTGACGCGCAGCGTCGGCACGCCGACGGCCTCGGCAGCTGCCTCGTCCTCGCGGATGCTGGTCCAGGCGCGGCCCAGCCGCGACTGGCCGAGCCGGATGGCGAACACGAGCACCAGCACGAGGAACGCCATGCCCAGTTCGTAGAGCGCTAGCGGCGAACTGATCTCGAAACCGAACAGGCTCGGGCTCGCGATGCCGAAGATGCCGTTCGGGCCGCCTGTGATGTCGAGATTGGTGGCGACGATACGCGTGATTTCGCCGAACCCCAGCGTGACGATCGCCAGATAGTCGCTGCGCAGGCGCAGGGTGGGATAGCCGATGACGATGCCCGATACCCCGGCGAACGCCAGACTGAATGGCAGCGTCTCCCAGAACGAGAAGTGCAGCAGGGTTTCCAGCAACGCCGTCGTGTACGCGCCGATCGCGAAGAAGGCCGCGTAGCCCAGATCGAGCAACCCGGCATAACCGACTACGATGTTCAGCCCAAGACCCAGGATCGAATAGGTGACGATGGTCAGGCCGACATCGACGACATAGTTGCTGACGACAGCGGGCAGCGCCACGGCGGCGGCCAGCAGCGCACCGCCGAGAGGCTTGGCCCAACGCGCGGAAGCCTGACTGGCGCTCATGGACTACATTCTCTCGACAACGCGTTCGCCGAACAGCCCGGTCGGCTTGATCACGAGCACGGCGATCAGCACGCCGAAGACGAACACGTCGGTCCATTGCGAAGAGACATAGCCCGCGCCGAAGGCTTCGAGCAGGCCAATCAGGATGCCGCCCGCCATCGCGCCCGGGATGTTGCCGATGCCGCCAAGCACGGCGGCGGTGAACGCGCGCAGGCCTAGCACGAAGCCCATGAAGAAATTGATCTGCGTGTAGTAAAGACCTTCCATGACGCCCGCCACGGCGGCCAGCACCGACCCGAGCAGAAAGGTGAGCTGGATCAGGCGTTCGACGTCGATGCCCATCAGACGCGCGGCGTCCTGATCGATTGCCAGCGCGCGCATCGCGGTGCCGAGGAAAGTGTGGTGAACGAAGAAATACAGTGCCAGCATCAGGGCCAGGCTCGTCACGATGATGCCGATCTGCGCGAAGGTGATCTGCACGCCGTGGAGTTCGAAGCCGGCCTGGCTCAGCACGTGCGGATAGGTGCGAAAGCCCGCGCCGTAGATCAGCAGCACCCCATTTTGCAGCGCCAGCGAGACGCCTAGCGCCGTGATCAGAATCGACAGCCGTGGCGCGCGCAGCAACGGCTGATACGCGAGCCGCTCGATCAGGAGGCCCAGCGCGCCGGTGACCGTCATCGCGGCGACGAGGGCGATCAGGAGCGCCAGCGCGAGCGGCAGATGCGCGGACGCCAGCACCATCAGACCGGTCCAGCCGATGAACGCGCCGACCATGAACAGATCGCCATGAGCGAAGTTGATCAGCCGGATGATGCCGTAGACCATCGTGTAGCCGAGGGCGACGAGGGCATAGAACGAGCCGGTCGTCAGCCCTTCGATGACGAACTGGAAGAAGTCGCTCATGACGGGGCGGCGCGCGCAATGACGCCTACTTCATCGCCACCCAATGCCCGTTCGCTTCCTGCCGCTGGTAGGGCTCGAACTTGTCGTTGTGCACGATGATGGTGATGTACACCGCTTTACTGCGGTCCCCCTTCGCATTGAAGGAGATCGTTCCGGTCGCGCCCGGGTAGTTCGAGATCTTGTGCAGAGCCGCGGTGATCGCGGCAGGCTGGGCCGATTTTGCGTCCGCGATGGCTTTGGCCGTGACTCCGACAGCGTCGTATTCATAGACCGAGTACGGTCCCGGCGCTTGCCCGTAAGCCTTCATATAGTCGTCGACGTAGGCGTGCGCGCCGCTCAGGAACTGCGCGAGCGGTGCCGTCGTGATGATCATGCCGTCGGCGGCGGGACCGGCCGTCTTCATCAGGGTGGGGTCATTGGTGGCGTCGCCGCCCATGAAGGTCATTTTCAGACCCAGTTGCCGCGCCTCCTTGACCAGCAGGCCGGCTTCGGAGAAATAGCCTGTGTAGTAGATCACGTCAGGCTTCAGTGAGGAGACCCGCGTGAGCGTCGGTGAATAGTCCATCTGTCCGGGCGTGATCGAATTGGCGTACACGACATCGACACCGTCCTTCTTCAGGGCTTGCACGGTGTTCTGGGCGAGGCCTTTGGAATAGGTCGTGTTGTCGTCGATCACCGCCACGCGCTTCGCGTGCAGAACGTCTTTCATGAAGCTTGCCGCGAATGGGCCCTGCTGGTCGTCACGGCCGATCGTGCGGAACACGTTGTCGTACCCCATCTCGGTCAGTTGCGGATTCGTCGACGCATCCAGCACGTAGGGAATCCCGGCGCGATGAAAGGTTGTCGATTCCGGCAGCGCCGCGCTTGAGCAATATCCGCCCGCTACCGCGACAACGCCCGCATCGACGAGTTTCTGCGCCGCCTGCACCGCGGTCTGCGCATCACAGGCGTCGTCCTCGGGCACCAGCTCGATCTGCTTGCCGAGCACGCCACCGGCCGCGTTGATTCTGGCGGCGGCGAGCTTCGCGCCATTGACAATATCCGTGCCGGCATTGGCACTGCTGCCCGACAGCGGAACGGGCACGCCGATCTTGATGGTGGCGCCCTGGCTTAGCGCCGAACCGGGAGCCATGCCGACAAGCAGGGCCACGGCGGCCGCCATGCCCGCAAAGGCCGTTTGCCGCGAGCCCCGCTTTGCACCGGACCAGCCAATCGTCTGAGCAAACATGTTAGAGACTCCTTATTGTGAGAGGGATCGGACGATCCGCCACACGGGTATACCGGTGACATCGGAAAGCGGACGGAAATGGGGCGATTGCGTGTGATTCATACCCACCAGGTCAACGGCGTGACTGCTGGTTTCACCGGAGCGCTGACACTAAAGCGCTTCTTTCATGATAGAAGCCGGTGTGCGTTGGACGGTATAGGGTATTTGCGTATAAACCATTACACAAAGGCGCCGGCAATCCCCTACCTTTAAGAGGCAGTGACGACAGAGACTCGCGAGCGGCGAACGCGACATGACAGGACGACTCCGAAATGAGTGCGATTGCACCGCATGACGACGTGTACACGAAGCTCGATTTCACGCTGGACGACGGCATCGGCCGTCGTGCCGCGATTGGGCTCGTGGTGCTCGCCACCGATCATACGATCGAGCATGAGTGGCGGGGCTTGCTGACGCAGGACGGCGTGGCGTTCTACGAAAGCCGTGTGTATAACTCGGCGGACATCACGCCCGAACGGCTAGCGGAAATGGAGGACCGTATTGCACCGGCGGTCGCGCTGATCCGTCCGGCCGAGCGTATCGATGTGGTGGCGTTTGGCTGCACGTCCGCGTCGATGGTGATTGGGGAGGAAAAGGTGTTCGCGCGGATTCGCGAAGCGCGTGCGGACGCCGCGTGCACTACGCCGATCACCGCGGCGCTGGCGGCGCTTCGCGCCCTAGGCGTCCAACGTACGGCCCTGCTTACTCCCTATGTGCGTTCGATCAACGAATACATGCGCGACTATATCGAGTCGCGTGGTCACGGCATTACGCGCATGGCGTCGTTCGAGCATGCGAACGATAACGAAGTGGCGCGGATCGACGCGGTGTCATTGCGAACTGGTGTTGAGCGACTTGCGCGCAATCGTGACGTGGAGGCGATTTTCGTATCGTGCACGAGCTTGCGCATCGCCGGGTTGATTCCGGAGCTAGAGGCGGCGATCGGCAAGCCGGTGATATCGAGCAACTACGCGATGGCGTGGCACGCGTTGCGGCTCGCCGGCGTGGGAGATTGCGAGCCTCAGCTTGGGCGGCTGTTTGCGCTGTGACGTTGTACCTTGAAACGCGACGCAGCGCGACGGGGCGACCATGCGGCGATCGACGCCGAGGCCATGTTCCAGCTATCGACGCGCACCACAGACGCGGCAGGCGCGTCGGATGAACCGCCGCAGGAATCGCTCATCGAAGCGTCTGCGCGGCGGCAGGACTACGACGACTGTCCGTCATTTCCCAGCATGGTTCGACGACATGCCGGCGCGCCGCAATGACACGCGTACTGGGCGCGAATGTCGTCGGTGACCGCGCCGTCCACTGACAGACCGTAATTGATGAAAAGCTCCTCCCCGGGTGCGATCGTGGCGAGCGCATGAATGAACACCCGGTCGCCCGTCTCGATGGCCTCGCAGTTGGGGGCGCACGCATGGTTCAGAAAGCGGGCGCTGTTGCCGCCGCGGCTGCCGTCGATCACTCGTCCGCTGGACAGCCCAAACACGAACGTGTGGCCCGCGTCGGCTCGCTGACGGGCGGCGGCGCGCCGCCAGCTGGTCACTTCCCCCTTGTACTCGATCACCCGTTCGCCCGGGGCGATCGGCTGCAGGGCAAACAGTCCCATGCCATGCACTGGTGAGCGTCGTGCGGTGATGCGTCGCAATCGCATGTTGTCGTTTCCTTCGCGACCCTCGGTCGTTGCATGTGGTTGAGCGGCGATGCGAAGCATATCGCCACACAGTCAGGCGCTCAATATTTTTCTTTTTAAAAGCGCAACTAACAGCCAAGGACGGACCGCGCCAAGGGTTCCGGCTTTGCCGCAACGAGGCTGGCAACGGTCGACGGTTACAGGGAGGTCGTCAAGTCGCATGTCCACGGCATCACGCTGGCACAACGGCCGGCTCAGCCAAACGAGCGGCTGGCCGCCGCTGCGCGCTTGCGCAACCAGTTCATGCAGGCGAACAGGGCGATGGCGAACGCCATCAGCAGTGTGGCCACGGCAAGGATCGACGGGTCGATCTGGTCACGGATCCCACTCCACATCTGCCGCGGCACGGTGCGCTGCTCGGGGCCGCCAATGAACAGAATGACGATCACTTCGTCGAACGACGTCGCGAATGCGAACACACTGCCCGTTGCGACGGCGGGCGTGATCAGCGGGAGCGTGACGCGACGAAACGCGACCCACGGCTGCGCGCCCAGCCCCGACGCAGCCCGAAGCAGGCTTTGATCGAACGAAAGAAGCGAAGCCGTCACGGTGATCACCACGAAGGGCGTACCGAGCGCGGCATGCGCAAGCACGACGCCGAGATACGAATTGACCAGGCCGAGCGGCGAAAAGACCAGATAAAACCCTGCCGCGACGACAACGATAGGCACGATCATCGGCGACACGATGATCGGCATGATGATCGAGCGGTAAGGAAACTGCGTGCGGCTCAAGCCGAGCGCGGCGAGCGTGCCGAGCACCGTCGCGATCAGCGTCGACGCCGCGCCGATGCCGATGCTGTTCGCCAACGCGCGTTGCCAGTCCGGCGAACCCAGCGCCTGCGCGTACCAGCGCAGCGAGAAGCCCTGCATCGGGTACGAGAAGAATGAGCCGGAGTTGAACGACAGCGGCACGATCGCGAGGATCGGCGCGACGAGGAAAAAGAAAATGAGCGCGCAATGCACGCGTAGTCCCGCGCCCGCGATGCGTTCCGAGAGTAGCCGGGTTCGTCCGTCTTTCATCTGAGTCTGCCTGTTGATCAACCATACGAAGGAGCGACAACCCATTAGCGTCGGTTGCGCGGCGCGTTAGCCGAAGCGCAAGCGGTCGATACCGACCAGCCGGTTGAAGATGAAATAGAACACCGCCGTGAATGCGATCAGATAGCACGACAACGCACCCGCGAGTCCCCAGTTGAGCTGATCGTTGGTCTGCGACGCGATCAGCTGGCTGATCATTTCGTCGCCGGCGCCGCCTAGCAGGGCGGGGGTGATGTAATAACCGAGCGCGAGCACGAACACGAGAAAACATCCCGCGCCGACACCCGGCAGCGTTTGCGGAATATACACTCGCACGAAGGCCACAGCCGGATGCGCGCCGAGGGATTTCGCCGCGCGCATGTACACGGGCGGGACACCTTTCATCACCGAAAAGATCGCGAGGATCATGTATGGCAGCAGGATGTGCGTCATGCCGATCAACACACCCGTGCGATTGAAAATAAGCGGTAACGGATGATTGATGAGCCCAAAGCGGAGCAACGCGCCGTTGATTACACCACCTGGTTGCAGCAGCACATACCACGCGGTGGTCCGCACCAGCAGCGAGGTCCAGAACGGTACGATCACAAAGAGGATCAGCCGGTTGCTCTGGTCCTCCGGCAATGTCGCGAGCAGATACGCCACGGGATAACCCAGCACCAGGCACAGCAGCGTGACCGTCGCACTGATCGTGACCGTGCGTCCGAAGGCCGCGCGGAAGGTGGCGCTGTCCGCCGCGACGGACGTCACCGAGCCATCGGGCGCGACTTGCGCATCGACGGCGTTCAGCAAATAGTCGGGCGTGGGCGAGATCGACGCACGCTTGAGGAGCCGCCAGGTTTCCGGTGTGTTCCAGCGTTCATCCAGATCGATCAGGGCGGGCTTCCATTGCGCGGGCGTTTGCGAACGTGTGGCACGCGCCGTCTTGAACAGCAGGCTGCGGAACTCTGGTTGAGAGAAGTTCATGCGTCGCGCGATATTGCCGAGCTGGCCGGATTCGCTGGCGTCCTTCAGGTCGTGCGCGAGTGCGGCAAAGGCCGGTTCGCCGGGTACGCCCGCACCGTCCCATCCGGCCAGCGCCGTGCTCAATTGCGGCATGCCGGTGCGCACTTCAGGGTTTCGCACGCTGCGCGCGAGCAGGCTCGCGATCGGCGCGACGAACGTCACCAGCAGAAAGATGAGCAACGGCAAAGCCAGCAGCAACGCGCGCATCGCGGCCTTGCGGCGCGCGGCGCGAAACGACTCGCGGTTCGCGGCCTGCGGGCCGCGGCCAAAAGGGGCGGTGGATGGCAGCTGCGTGTTCATCGTGCTCGATCTCCCGGGTGACGTTCGTTCGATCTGGCGCTACTGCGCCAGCCAGTTCTGGAACCGCTTGTTGATCGCATCCGCGTTG
This sequence comes from Paraburkholderia sp. MM5482-R2, assembly GCF_050436125.1. NCBI lineage: Bacteria > Pseudomonadati > Pseudomonadota > Betaproteobacteria > Burkholderiales > Burkholderiaceae > Paraburkholderia > Paraburkholderia sp. MM5482-R2. The sequence continues at coordinate 826,962 of NZ_JBNDLP010000004.1, forward strand.
TCGGCCCAGAACGTCGCGTTGATTTGCAGCGGGCGTTTGAAGTTCTCCGGCGCTGTCGGCAGATCGTTCAGACGCGCCTTGTCGATCAGCGGAATGGCGTCCTTGCGCGGCGGCGCGTACGCGATGTACTTCGACAGGTCCGCATAGGCCTGCGGCGTCGAGGATGCGACGATGAACTTCCGCGCCGCGTCGGCATGCTTCGCGCCGTTGACCACGGCCCACCATTCGTAGTCGTACACCTGTGCATCCCAGACGATCTTGAAGGGCTTCTTGTCCTTGTGCACGGCGTCGTCGATGCGGCCGTTGTACGCCTGCGTCATCACGACCGCGCCGTCGGCGAGCAGTTGCGGCGCCTGCGCACCCGCCTCCCACCAGACGATGCTCGGCTTGATGGTGTCGAGCTTCTTGAACGCGCGATCGACGCCAGCCGGCGTGGAGAGGGTCTTGTACACGTCCTTGGGTGCAACGCCATCGGCGATTAAGGCCCATTCCATCGCGACCTTCGGCGACTTGCGCATGCCGCGCTTGCCGGGGTACTTGCTGAGGTCGAAGAAATCGTTGATGGTGGTCGGCGCAGATTTCAGCTTGCTGGTGTCATACGCATAGACGGTGGACCATACCATCGCCGCGACGGCGCAATCACTGATCGAGCCCGGCAGGAAGTCACTGGTGTTGCCGAGCAACTTCTTGTCGAACTTGGCGATGAGGCCTTCGTCGCACGCGGTGATTGCGTCGTTGGTTTCGAGGTCGATCAGATCCCAGGTCGGGTTCTTCGACTGTTCCATCGCTTGCAGTTTGGCGAGGCCGCCATCGTAGGACTCGGTGGAGAACTGGTCGCCGGTTTTCGCAGTGAACGGTTCGAACCATGCCTTTTTCGCGGCAGCTTCATACGCACCGCCAAAGGTGACGACGGAAATCGTTTCGGCCGCGTGAACCGTGGCCGTGGCAAACACCCCGAGCGCGCACGCCGCGAATGTGGTCCGGAATAACGAGAGTGTGGTCTTCATTTCTAGTTGGCTCCTGCGATAAGTGGCGAGGCGGACGAGGGAACGGCAACAGTGGAATAGTCGGCGCCGCCGGACGTGGCGGCGGATTGCGGCGCGGCCGCCATTGCTGGCAGCACCTTGCAGTCGTCGCGTCGCCAGGTCACAGCGGTCTGACGGCCGAGCGCGGGCAGGTCATGGTGCTGTGTGTTCGGCAGCTTGACGACCATGCTTTCGCCATGGCCGAGCTTCAGATGCACGCGATGATGATCGCCGCAGTAGACGAGTTCCTCGACGAGCGCGTGCACGACGTTCATGTTCTGCCGGGTCGCTTCCTGCACGGCGTCCGGCGTCGCCGCGATGTGCGCGCGCTCGGGACGCAGCGCCAGCACCGCCGTGTCGCCCGACGCGAGCCCCGCGCCTGGGCGTCCGCGCACGGTGCTGCCATCGGCCAGTTGCATCGCAGCCCATTCCCCGCCGTCGGAATCGACGCGACCGGTCAGTCCATTGTTCTCGCCGACGAAATTGGCAACGAACGCATTCGCCGCGTTTTCGTAGAGTTCGGTCGGTGCGGCGGCCTGCTGGATGCGTCCATCGGAAAACACGGCGACGCGGTCCGACATCGTCAACGCTTCGTTCTGGTCGTGGGTCACGTAGACGATCGTCAGCGACAGTTCGCGATGCAGCCGCATGATTTCGTATTGCATGGTTTCACGCAGGCGCTTGTCGAGCGCGCCAAGCGGCTCGTCCATCAGCACCACGCTCGGCTCGAAAACCAGCGCGCGGGCAAGCGCAACGCGCTGCTGCTGGCCACCGGACAGTTGCGACGGACGCCGCCCCGCCAGATGCGATAACTCCACCATGTCCAGCACGCGCGTCACGCGCGTTTTCTGTTCGCTACGGCTTATCTTGCGCACCGACAGCGGAAACGCGACGTTCTCGGCAATCGTCATGTGCGGGAACAGCGCATAGTTCTGAAACACCATGCCGATATCGCGCCGATGCGGCGGCTTGTCGTCCAGACGCTTGCCGCCGAGGCGGATCTCGCCGCGCGTCGGCGCTTCGAATCCCGCGAGCATCATCAGTGTCGTGGTCTTGCCGGAACCGGACGGACCGAGCAGCGAAACGAATTCACCGTGCGCGACATCGAGATCGAGTCCCTCGACGACGCTATGCACGCCGTCGTATGACTTGCTGACGCCGTCGAACGAAATAAATGGTTGGCTTGACATGGGTAACTCGGCAGAGTGTTGGCGGTCCGCGTGGGGCGGCAAATCACTTCGCGCCCAGGCGTCCCGCCAGATAGCGGGCGAAGTCGTAATTCGGCCGTTCCAGAGGGCTCAGATGGCCAGGCTTCGCGAGTGGCGCGTGCACGCCGCGAAACACGGCCTCGACGCCGCGCCGGTCCTCGGCGTTGACTTCGTCGAGCAGCGTCTTCAGCGTAGCCATGTAATCGGCGGCCCGCGGATCGTCGACGAAATCCGGTGCGAGGCCGCCGCCGAAGCGGATATGCACGCGGCCGACGCCCCGCGGCTGCAGGATCAGATACCAGAAGTAACCGGGCGTCAGCGTGATCAGGTGTGTCGGGTAGATCGCCAGCAGTGCGGTGGTACGGCGCCAGTGTCCTTGCAGACGTGTATTGCTGGGATGCGCGTTGCCGATCGGCAGCGACGCTTCCTTGGTGATCCAGTGATAGTTGAACGCGGGCAAGCCCGGCGGACATTCCATTTCTTCGAGCTTCGAGTGCGGCCCGACCGTTGCGCGATGCAGCATCGGCAAGTGATAGCTCTCCATGAAATTTTCCGCGAGGATCTTCCAGTTGGTGTCCCACACGTGCTCTTCGTCGAAGGTCTCGACGTAGTTGCTCATGCCGTACGGCTCGATCAGCTTCGTCAGCCCGGACAAATGCGATTCCACCGAAGGCGCGTGCGCGTTGAGCGTTACGTAGATCCAGCCTTGCCACGTCTCGCAGCGCACGGCAGGCAGCTTGTATTGTTCCTTGCAAAAGCCCGGCTGCCGATCCATCAACGGCGCGCCCGCGAGCGAACCATCGAGCGTGTAGTTCCATGCGTGATAGGGGCACACGATCCGGCGCACGTTGCCGCGCCCTTCAAGCAATACCGACATCCGGTGCAGGCAAACATTCGAGAATGCGCGCAACGCACCGCTCGCATCGCGCAGCACGAACACCGGCTGGTCGTCGATTTGCGCGGTCAGATAGTCGCCGCTCTGTGCGAGCGCGCTCGCGCGGCCCACGCACAACCACTCGTGGCGAAACACGTCGCGCCGTTCGAGCGCGAGAAACGCCTCCGACGTGTAGACGGCCGGCGGCATTGCGTGTGCATCCCCGAACGGACGCTCGCAGTTCTCGCGCAGGGCGCGAACGATGTCGAGCTCAGTGTCCGTCGACTGAAGAATGGCTGACATAGGGGGCCCCCCATCAGTGTGTGCATCCGATGAGCACCAATCTAACAATCCAAATTGCTAGGTAAAATATTGTTTTTGCATGCAGTGCATAGCTCAAGCCTATGCCGAGAGGCTTTCCGGGCCGCTAACCGATGTGGAGGCGCCGAATATACGTTTCACAGAATGCCGAGAAGCGCTTCACAACCTCGCGCGGCTTGACGGCGCCCGATAGTGCGATGCCAAGCGTCGTCGCATTGACGCTTTCCTTGAAATGTTTAATCACGAAGTCTTCGCCGTCCACTGTTCGGGTCGACTTCAGCGGGAAGTTGAGTATGCTGTAACCCAAGCCGTTGGCAACCATGCCACGCACCACTTCAGGCTGTGACGACCGGAAAGCCGCGGTCGGGCGGCTGCCGACTGCGTCGAACAGCGCGGAGAAGTACTCGCGGCTATGCGGAAGGTCCAGCATCACATAGGGCTCGGGCAGCAGATCGGCCAGCGACACCTTGCGGGCCCGTGCAAGCCTGTGTGTTTTAGGCAGGATGACATACGGTGGCAGCGAAAGCAGCGGGGTAAACGCGATTCCATCGGCGATATCGAGGCTGTAGGTCAGCGCGATATCGAGCGAGCCGTCGCGCAGGCCGCTCAAAAGCGTGTCCTGATGCGCTTCCGTCGTACGGAAGGTGACCGCCGGATAGTCCTGCACGAAGCGGCTGATGATGCCTGGCATCAGCGGCGGGGCCAGCGACACCATGCAGCCCAGCGAGATGGAGCCCGACATGCCGCCGTCGATTTCCTTCGCGGTCAGCTGCAATTCTTCGGCGTTCTGAAGCAGATTGCGAGCGTGGCCGAGCAGATCGCGGCCCGGTTGCGTGAGCGACAGCCCGCTGGCGTGATGGCGGATGAACAGTTGGACGCCGAACGATTCCTCCAGATCCGCGAGCGACGTCGAGATAGACGGCTGCGAAATGTGCAGGCGCCTTGCCGCGGCGGTGAACGAAAGCGTCTCGGCCGTGACGACAAAATACCTGAGCTGACGCAACGAGTAGCGTATCGAGTTGCCGTCCATCAGTTGCTCCGTGTTCGGTCGAACCGATTGTCGCTCGCCAATTGTCGATTGCATAGCGAAAAACGATGCAAAGCATTTTTAAAATATAGTTTTTGTTGCCCGCCGCGCGGCGTACATTCTGTCCGACCGAAGAGAGAGTGTGACCTGAATCCAGAGCGCTTTTCAGAAGGAGAAGGCCATGTCGGCTGAACAATTGTCGATCGACACGCTGGTCATAGGCGCGGGTCAGGCTGGCGTGGCAATGAGCGAACACCTGAGCAAACTCGGCGTACCCCATCTCGTGCTGGAGCGCGACCGCATTGCCGAACGCTGGCGTACCTGCCGCTGGGATTCACTGGTCGCCAATGGTCCCGCCTGGCACGACCGCTTCCCTAACATGGAGTTCGAAGGACTCGATCCTGATGGGTTCGCCGCCAAGGATCAGGTCGCCGATTACTTCGAGGCCTATGCGCGCAAGTTCGATGCGCCGATCCGCACGGGCGTCGAAGTCACGAGCGTCGAGCGTCTGAAGGGCCGGGCAGGATTTACGGTCGCAACGTCCAATGGCACGATCGAAGCCCGTCGCGTGGTCGTTGCGACGGGGCCGTTCCAGCGGCCCGTCATTCCCCCCATCGCGCCACAGGACGTCGAGCTCACGCAGCTTCATTCGGCCCACTATCGGAACCCGGCGCAGCTGCCCGAAGGGGCGGTGCTCGTGGTTGGCGCGGGTTCGTCCGGCGTGCAGATCGCGGACGAACTGCAACGCGCGGGCCGCAAGGTTTATCTGTCCGTCGGTGCGCATGACCGTCCGCCGCGCGCCTATCGCGGTCGCGATTTCTGCTGGTGGCTGGGTGTACTCGGCGAATGGGACAAGGAAGTCGCCGTGCCGGGACGCGAGCATGTGACCATTGCCGTCAGCGGCGCGTACGGCGGCCAGACCATCGATTTTCGCAGGCTCGCTCATCAGGGCATGACGCTGGTCGGCACGACGAAATCGTTCGCGAATGGCGTTGCGACCTTCGAACAGGACCTCGCCGCCAATCTGAAGCGTGGCGACGAAAACCTGATGTCGCTACTGGACGCGGCCGACGACTACGTCGAGCGCAACGGCGTGGACCTGCCGCAAGACCCCGACGCACGCCTGATTCCACCCGACCCGGAGTGCGTGACGCATCCGCTCCCGGAACTGGATCTGAAGAAGGCGGGTGTGAGCACGATCATTTGGGCCACCGGCTATGCCGTCGATTTCAGCTGGCTGCACGTGAACGCATTCGACGATAAGGGCAAGCCGCAGCATCAGCGCGGTGTATCGAAGGAACCGGGCGTGTATTTCCTCGGCTTGCCGTGGTTGTCGCGGCGCGCGTCGTCGTTTATCTGGGGCGTCTGGCACGACGCAAAGCACATCGCCGATCACATCGTCACGCAGCGCAAATACCTCGCGTATCGCGACGCGTCGCAGCGTCGGCAGGACGCGCGCGGCGTGCACGGCGCGAATCCAACCGATACCGCGTGCGACGAATCGCACGCGCCGAACACCAAAGAAGTGGGAGTGAACTGATGCCTACGCATACCCGCATCCGCATGTTCAATACGAAGGATACGTACCCGAACCAGTCGCTCGATAACGATCTTTGCCAGGCGGTTCGCGCGGGCAATACGGTCTATGTGCGCGGCCAGGTCGGTACGGATTTCGACGGCAACCTGGTCGGTCTCGGCGATCCGGGCGCGCAGGCCGAGCAGGCGATGAAGAACGTCAAGCAACTTCTCGAGGAAGCCGGCAGCGACCTGTCGCATATCGTCAAGACGACGACTTACATCACTGATCCTCGTTATCGCGAGCCGGTGTACCAGGAAGTCGGCAAGTGGCTGAAGGGCGTGTATCCGATTTCGACGGGGCTGTGCGTCAGCGCGCTCGGCCAGCCGCAATGGCTGATGGAAATCGACGTGATCGCCGTGATTCCGGACAACTGGAAACCATCTCAGGCGTGAGGAGCTACCCATGACATTCTCGATCGTCGGACGTTGTGGCAAGACCGGTCAGCTCGGTATCGCGATCAGTTCGTCGAGCATTGCGGTGGGTGCGAGGTGTCCGTGGGCGCGCGCGGGCGTCGGTGTGGTGGCGACGCAGAACGTGACGCAGCCCGCGCTCGGGCCGCAGATTCTCGATCTGCTGGAAAGTGGGCGTATCGCGGCGGATACGGCGCTCGAACGGGCGCTAGGCGCGAGCGAATGGAGCGAATACCGGCAGGTGACGGTGGTCGACAGTGAGGGGCGAACCGCGATGTTCACCGGCAAGGAAGCACTCGGCGTGCATCACGCCGTCGCGGGAAATCAGTGTGTGGCAGCGGGCAATCTGCTCGCCGGCAAGCCGGTGATCGACGCGATGGTGAAAGCGTTCGAGAGCGCACAAGGCGCGCTCGCCGATCGCCTGCTGCACGCGATGCATGCGGCCGTCGAAGCTGGCGGAGAAGCAGGGCCCGTGCATTCGGCGGCTCTGAAGATCGTCGATACACACGTCTGGCCGAGCGTCGATCTGCGTGTCGATTGGGCCGACGACGATCCGATCGGCAAGCTTGCCGCGCTTTGGCAAGCGTATCGGCCGCAGATGCGGGACTACATCGCACGCGCGTTGAATCCAACCGCGGCGCCGAGCTACGGAGTGCCCGGCGATGAGTGAGTTGTCGAGCCGTGCGCTGCTCGAACGGCTGATCGGTTTTGCGACTGTCAGCCGCGACTCCAATCTGGAACTGATCGGCTTCGTGCAGCAATACCTCGCGGATCCAGGTGTGGACAGCGAGCTGTTCCATAACGCCGAGCGTACCAAGGCGAACCTGTTCGCCACGATCGGTCCGCGAGAGCGTGGTGGCATCGGGCTGTCCGGGCATACCGATGGTGTGACGCGATGTTCGCTCGCCTCGCTGAACATCTCAAAAGCGTGAGGTAGCCTGCACGTCTGCGGTGCAAATCGGGCGTGAGGGGTTCATCAGGACACGCGCTCCGCCACTTCGAGCACGAAGTGCGCGACCACGACCACACCGGTGATCAGGGTCGCGAGCCAGCAGAGCGCGCGTAACGACCAGTGCGCGACGATTTCGCCGACCGCTTCTCGTTTCGCACTCAGCAGCACCAGAAGCACCAGCACGGGCGTAATCGTCATACCGTTGACGATGGCGCTCCAGTACAGCGCCTTGACAGGGTCGACGTGCCATAGGCCGAGCGCAACGCCAAGCAGCGTCCCGAGCCCCGCGAGCGCAACGAGCAGAACAGCAATGCGCCGATCACGCCGTTGGCCGTGGGGCCAGTCGAACGAACTCGCGACCGCTTGCGCAGCGGAACCCCCAAGCGAAGGCAGGGCGAGCAGCGCTGAGCCTATCAGTGCAAGCCCAAGCAGTGTGCCGGCGTAGCCATCCACTAGCGGTTCGAGCACCCTGGAAAGCTCCATGGGCTCGCCGGGCCGCGTCTGTGCACCATGCAGCGTCGCCGCAGCCGCAATCATGATGCACAATGCGGCCACGCTCGATAGCGCGGTGCGCGTCAAGGTCTGCATGCGCGCCCGGCGAAGCTGCTCTGACGAACGTCGATCGCCTCGCGCCGCGTGCTGTTCGTGCTGTCGATGTTCTTCCTGTGCTTCCTGCTCGGCCTGCGAAAAAAGCAGATAGGGACTCATCGTCGTACCGAGCACGGCCATCAGCATCGTGACGAAATCTTCTTTCCACTCGACATGCGGCACGAGCGAGCGCAGCACGACCGTGTGCCACGGCACATCGACGATCAGCAGCACGCCGGCATACGCGAGCATCGGCAGCATCAACCATTTGAGCACCTGCGCATAGCGCGCATAGGGAATGAACCACTGCAACGCAATCGAGGTGCAACCGCATGCGAGGGCAAGCAACCAAAGCGGCCCATGAGTGAAGCGTTGCACGACCGCGGCCATCGCCATCACATTGACGGCGATATTCAGCGTGTTCGCAATCACGAACCGCGCCACCGCCAAATAGAAGAACACCGGCGAATAGTGCGCGCGCATGTTCGCGGTCAGGCCATGTCCAGTGACGGCGGCGACACGCGTCGAGACCAGCTGCAACGCGACCATCGACGGATACGACAGCACGCAGGTCCACAGCAGGTCGTAGCCGTACCACGCGCCCGCGAGTGAATATGTGGCGATCCCGCTGGGATCGTTATCGCAGCCGAGACTTGCCAGCCCCGGCCGCAGATCGGCGGCCCACGAGCGGGCGGCCTGCGACGAGGCAGCGTGCGTACTACCTTGTGCGGCGCGGGGCGCGGTGCCCCTGTCGGGGGAAGAGTGCATTCGCCTGACCGTCGGGAAACCAGGGATGCTGTAGCGCTCGCACGAAACGTTCCTTCGTCGACTCGTTTCGCGGCTTACATATACAGCGGATGTGACGCTATCGGGGGCGACTATCAGGACTCCCTCAGGCTGACGATACAATGTCACATCTTCAACCCGCGCCGACCAGCGCGAAACGCTCGTCGACCGCGGCGAGCGAACGACCAGTCTCCGCGATAGCTCCCCGCAAGTGAGGTCTCAATGCCCAGGCGTCTTTTCCGCGCTGCGGCAATCGAAACGGATTCAAGGCGGTGAATGACACACTCGGCCATACTGCACCGCAGCTGACTCGCTGCGTTTGCCTGAATTCCCGACCTGCTTCGGCAGGGATGCCGGATGTGCCGGACAAAGTGAGAGTAGCGACGAGCCGCTGAAGAAAATCGCTGGAAAGGAGAAATCTTGAAAAAGACAGGATTCACGGTTCTGATCATGACGCCTTGCACGGGCGCGCACGCATCGGACTACGCTGAGGTCTGGAATCCACCAGAGGCACGCGCGAACATGCTTCGAGTGACGACTCGCGCCGCATCCATCAGGGTCGTGCGCTAATGGAAACGATCGACTACGACGGGTACACGTTGTGGGGGCATGCCATCCTTCAGCAGGAAGGCGAAGGCATCCTGCAACCGGAGCGCTATGCGGCGAGCGGAACCATTACGCGAGGCGGAAAGCTGATCGAAGCATCAGGCATTCTGGGACTATTCGATAGCGAGGAGGAAGCCCACCATGCAGGCCTGGATTGGGCGCGCGCGTGGGTGGATGCTCATGGATGAGCTTGCGCTTGGCAGGGTAGTCGAGAGGCTCGGAGCCGTTGCCGTTGGTGGGCCGGGAGGACGCGCCAGCGGATCGACTCAAACCTACGCTTCCCGCTTGCTGCGCCCATACAGCAGCAACATTGCCGCTATCACCGCGCCGTAAATGATCTGACGTCCCGCCTCGGGCATCTGCGCGACTGAAAGGATCGACTGCAGCAGCGTGATGAGGATCGCGCCAGCCACGGTGCCGAGGTATGAACCTCGTCCACCCAGAATCGATGTGCCGCCGAGCACGACTGCCGCGATCGCCGGCAACAGGTAGGCATCGCCCATCGACTGCGCTGCCTTCGACGCATAACCGGCGAGCAATACGCCGCCGAACGCCGCGAAGGCGCTGCACACGGCGAATGCGGCCACGGTCACGAGCCGCGTATTGATGCCGGACAGATACGCCGCGCGTTCGGTATTGCCGATCGCGTACAACGTGCGGCCGAAGGTCGTACGCGACAACAGGAACACCGTGGCGCCGCCGATCACGAGCCATAGCGCGACGGCATTCGGCACGCCCGGTACGAGCCAGCCCGCCGCGAGCCATCGCATCACCTGTGGCGCGGAATCCTGCGGCGACGATCCGCCGGTATAGACGATCATGATGCCCTGTGCGACCGCATTGGTCGCGAGCGTGGCGATCATCGACGGAATGCGCAGCAGCGCAACGAGGATGCCGTTGACGACGCCGATCAGCACGCCGCAACCAATCCCAACCGGTATCGCGAGGATCCGTCCGAGTTCGCCGTGCCCCGCTACCGCGCACGCCATCATTGCGCCGACGGTGATGGTCCACGGCAGCGACAGGTCGATGTGGCCGAGCAGGATCACCATCATCAGGCCGGTCGCGATGATGCCGAGGAACGCGCCGACCTTCAGTTGCAGCAGGATGTACTCCGGCGACGTGAAGTTGCGCGAATACATCCCGCCGACGAGCAGCAGCGCGACGATGCACGCGAACGCGATCACGATCGGTTTGTCGATTCTGCGCGCGAGCCTCGACACGAACGTGGTCCGGCTGGTCGCTGAAACGTGGCTCATTGAAACCACTCCAGACGGTTGCGTACCCTGAACAGCCCGCATGCGCCGATCGCGACAGCGAGCAGAAGAATCACACCCTGGAATAGCGGCTGCCACAGCGCATCGACGTTGAACACGAACAGCAGGTCGCCGATCGAGCGGAACGCGAATGCGCCGAAGATCGCGCCAATCGCGCTGCCCTTGCCGCCGAGCAGCGACACGCCGCCTATCACCACCGCGGCGATCGAAAACAGCGTGTACGAGTTGGCGCTGCCGAGGCTCGCTTCGCCGGTGTCGGTGAAGAACGTCAGGAATAGGCCGCCGATCGCAGTGAGCAGGCCGGCCAGCGTATAGCTGGCGAACTTCGCGCGGCGGATCGGCATGCCGGACAGAAAAGCCGCAGGTTCGGACGAGCCGGTCGCGTACGCCGCGCGCCCGACCGCCGAGCGTTTGAAAGGAATCCAGACGATCAGCGTCGCCGCGAGCAGAATCAGCAAGCTCGCCGGCAGGACGCCGGCGACCTTGCCGGTCAGTGCGTCGGCGAGGTCCTCGTTGATCGAGCCGCCGGGCACGGGGCGCAGCAGCAGCGCCAGGCCGTAGTAGACGGCGCCCGTCGCGATCGTCGTCACGATCGGCTGCAGCCGGCCGAAAATGATGATCACGGCATTCAGCGCGCCGCACAGCGCGCCCGCCGCGAGCACGCCGGCGATGCCGAGCGCGCTGTGCAGCGTGCCGCCCGTGACGATCCACGAGCCGATGCAATTCGTCAGCACCAGTGTCATGCCGATCGACAGGTCGATGCCGGCCGTCAGCACGACGAGCGCTTGGCCCATCGAGACGAGCGCGAGCAGCACCGCCTTGTTCGCTGCCGTCTGAAACACGTTGGCCGACAACGCCGACGGATAGTTGACCAGGTAGATCGCGAACATCAGCACGAACAGGCCGAACGCGAACACGGCCCCGCGATTTTCCGCATACCAGTAACGCAGCCCGCTCATAGCGCGACTCCCGTGGAAGGCGAAATCTGTCCGACGGGCAGGTCCAGTGCACTGGCAATCAGGTTCTGCTCGGTGATCGCCGAGCCGACGAGTTCCTTCTTGATCCTGCCTTCGTACAGCACGAGCACGCGGTCACAGCAGCCGATCAGCTCGTCGTAGTCGGTCGAATAGAACAAGATCGAGGCGCCTTCGTCGGCGAGGCGCCTGAGCAGCTGATAGAGCTCCTGCTTGGTGCCGACGTCGATACCGCGCGTCGGGTCGCTGAGCAGCAGGATCCTCGGCTGCCGGATCAGCCACTTCGCGATGACCACCTTCTGCTGGTTGCCGCCCGACAGCGAACTCACGGGCGCGTCGACGCTGAACGACTTGATCGCAAGCAGCTCCATCATCCGGTCGACGAGCGACTGCTGGCGGTCGCGATCGATTACGCCGGCGGTGGACATGCGATCGAGCGCGGCAAACGACAGGTTCTCGCGTACCGACATCGGCAGCATCAGGCCTTCGGTCTTGCGGTCCTCCGGTATCAGCGCCATACCGATGCCGTTGGCGCGCGCGGCCAACGGACTGCCGATCGACACGGCTTTGCCGTCGATCTCGATCCTGCCGGCGCACCCGCGCAACACGCCGAACAGCGCCAGCAGCAGTTCGCGCTGGCCTTGTCCGTCGAGGCCGCCCAGTCCGAGGATTTCGCCGGGCTGCAATGAAAAGCTGATGCCTTGCAGCGTGTCGTTCCACGCGAGATCACGGCAGGCGAGAACCGGAGCGGCACTGCGGTCGCCGGCGGGTTTGGCCGGAAACGCATGCTGGTACTTGCGGCCGATCATCATTTCGACGACCTCGTTGTCGGAGCGCGTGCCCGCCTCGAAGCTCATCACATGACGACCGTTCCGGTAGACCGTGCATTCGTCCGCGAGCGCCTTCACCTCGTGCATCCGGTGCGAGATGAACAGCAGCGCGAGCCCCTCTTCGCGCAGGCGCTTGAGCACCTCGATCACGCGCGCGACGTCGGCCGCGGTCAGCGCCGAGGTGGCTTCGTCGAGGATCAGAATGCGCGGCGCGTGTGCCAGCCCCTTCGCGAGCTCGACCATCTGCTGGCGCGACAGCGGCAGGTCACGGACCTTCGCAAGCGGATTGATGTCGGCGGCGCCCGCCCGGGCGAGCGCCTCCTCGGCCTGGCGGCGCTGGGCCCGGCGGTCGATCATGCCGAAACGTCGCGGCGGGTGCGAAGCGAAGATGTTGTCCGCCACGCTCAAGTCGGGGATCAGCGACAGTTCCTGATAGACGCAGACGATGCCGGCCGCGTTCGCCTCGGCCGGCGACGCGAACGAGACCTGCCGGCCATCGAAGTGCATCGTGCCCTCGTCCGGCTGTACGACGCCGGACATCACCTTCAGCAACGTGGACTTGCCCGCGCCGTTCTCGCCGAGGATCGCGTGAATGCGGCCCCTGCGCACCGTGAGCTCAGCGTGATCCAGCGCGACGGCGCCGCCGTAGCTTTTCGACACGCCAGACATCTGAAAGAACGGCTGCTCTGCATCCTGCAGCATGCTTCGTCTCCCGTCACATCCCGGCCATCATCCGATCACTGGTTGCCCTGGCTCTGCTTCATGATTTCCTGCGCAGAGAAATTGATGCCGCAAGTCGGAAACGAGTTGCCGACGAAAAAGTTGTCGGAGTCGTTCGGGAAATAGTTGACGCCCGCCTTCAGCTTCGAATCGTCGGTGACGTCGAGCGGCAGCTTGATCGAGACCGGGATCGTCTGGCCGTCCAGCGCGGCGAGCGCCGTCTTGATCGCCACGGCCACCTGCGCGGGACCGGTGCCCGCCGACGTACACTTCAGGCCCTGGCTCCCATACTGCGCGCAGAACTTGCGAAAGCCGTTCTCCGTCTCGCCGCCGAAAGGCACGAACGGATGTTTCGCATCGATCATCGCGCGCACGACTCCCGTGTCGCCGCCTTGCGCCGAAATTCCATCGAAATGGCCCTGCACGGCAATCGCGTCGGCGGTGGCCTTTTGCGCGACCCCGTCGTCCCACTTGCCGTAGACCTGGACGACGTTCCACTTCTTGCCGGTGTCGTCCAAGGTTTTCAGGAAACCATTGTGCCGGTCCGTGTCGACCGACGTGCCCGCCACCCCGCGAACCTCGAGCACCTTGCCTCCGTTCGACAGATGGCTCGCGAGCCACTTGGCCCACAGCACGCCGAGCCCGTACTGGTCGACGTTGACGTTGATCGCGTCTTCGCTGTCGAGGATGTTGTCGAACGCGATCAGCACGACGCCGGCCTTCTTCGCGCGGCGGATCGCGGGGCCGAATGAGGCGGGATTTTGCGCGTCCACGATGACCGCGTCATAGCCGGCATCGATGAAGTTGTTGACGGCCGAGATTTGCGCCGGCACATCCTCGCCGGTCGAGACGACCTTGAATTCCTTGAGCTTGGCGGCGACGGCCGGCTGCGCCGTATAGGCCTTGGCTGTCTTGATCATCTGGATACGCCAGGTGTTCGCGATATAGCCGTTCACGAGTGCGATCCGGTAGGGCCCGTTCTTCTTCGGATACTTGATGAACTTCGTGTCGCTCTTCCAGGGGACCATGCAGGTTGGATCGCTGGACGGTCCTGAAACGAACGATGCCTGCGCGAAAGCCGCGCTTGCACACAGCGTGAATGCCGCGGTCGCCGCCGCTCGAAGCACCTGGATTCCTGAAAGCATGTCGTCTCCCTTTTGTTGGATTGAACTTGCCGATTGCCGGCGAACATGGCGGTCATGGATCGCCGCCGAATTCTGTGCGTGAAGCAGGGAATCTTGCGGAATGTGCTGCAGCGGGGGCTGACTCGGACTCGCCGAAGCAGCGCGATGACCTCTTCAACGGCGCCGCCTCGAAGCAAAACGAAGGGCCGGCGCGAACGCAGTCACGTCTGACAGTACTGGCATACCAATCCGCGCGCGATAGTGGTTTACCACGGCGTCGCGGGAGGATTCGAGTAGTCTGAAACTCCTGCTGTACCGGTTCGATGGGCGGCAAGCGCGGCGTCAGGCCGATGCAGGCTGACGCCGGCAATTGGTGTACCATTTTGGCGAACTCGAGCCAATTCTTGGGCGGCTTCGAAGCTTTCGGGAATCCTGAATGGCCGATCTTTCGCACATGCCAACCGGCCGCGCCGCCGATGAGGACGCGACCGACCGTTCCTATGTCGGGCTCGCGAAGCAGATCTACGATCTGATCGTCGCCGGCGACGTCGGGCCGCGTGCGCGCCTGCCTTCCGAGCGTACGCTGGCCGAGCGTTTTGGCGTGAGCCGCACGCAGGTGAGGGAAGCGATCATCGCGCTGGAAGTGCAGGGCGTGGTCGAGGTCCGTGTCGGCTCGGGTATCTATGTGGCAGAAGCGCCGCAGGCGCGCTCCGCCATGTTTAAACTGCCGCGCGGACTGGGCCCGATCGAGACGCTGCGCGCGCGGGCGGTCATCGAAAGCGGGATCGCGGCCTTAGCCGCTACCGAGCGCAAAGATTCAGACCTCGACCGGCTCTTCGCCGCGTTGCGCGCGATGCGCGAAAACATGGACGACAAGGCTGCGAACGAGGCCGCCGACCGTGATTTCCATCTGGCGATCGCGCGGGCGACGGGAAACGAAATGCTCCGGCTCGTGGTGACAGCGATGTGGGACAACTCCCGTGCCGACCCGTTGTGGAAAAAGATCGAGGAGCACTTTCATACTCCCGCATTGCGGGCGGCTTCACAGGATGACCATCAGCGCATCTTTGCGGCCATCATGGCGCGAGATGCGACCGCCGCGCGCACGGCGATGCAGGCGCATCTGGCGCGCGTGGTCGGCGAGTTCACACGAGCCTGGCGTTAGCCAAACCATGTTCTGCGGTGCGCGCCGCAAGCTGCAACGGCACTGCCCCAGTCCGTTCGACTTCCGCTCGGTCACGGCTCTGATTCATCGCCGGCAATGTGGTTGAGGAACCGGGCCAGTCGTTCGGTATCGGCGTGCGTCCAGCCCTCGGGAGGCACCACGCTGGCCCAACCGTTGACGTAGTCCTCCGACGAGTAGTTGTGACCAAAACCCGCCGGCACGCCGAGTTGGTGAATCAGATCGCCCACCGCCTGCACGCCCGAGACGATGGGAAACCAATGCATGGCGTCAGGCACGTCGAAGCCACGTGGCCGAGCCAGCCATTCGGGCGGCCGCCAGAACGCACTGGCACTCCAGAACACGGCCGGATCGGCCGGATGCTGAAGGTACACGATTCGCGGGGCCGGCCAGTCGGTGTCCAATGCCATCTGATGCGGATCGCGGTTCAAGAACCGCACCGAACGCCCCCCATTGAAGATCGGCTGCCAGAAGGGCGACCCGCTATCGCGCTCACGAGTGAGTTGCGAATGGATTGGGTTGCTTTGTTTGGCGCCGACGATCAGCACGCCATCCGTTCGGGCCATCATGTTGGCCACCGAGGCAGAGGCGTCTTTCCCGACGAAAGGCGCTTCCACCCCCGCGGCGCCAAGACTCTTGCCGAACAGAACGAGCTTTGGCCGTCGTTTCGGCGGGAGCATCGACCATCGGGCGCGAACCGCGTTGAAGAGCGTGATACCCGCCTCGTTCGCGAGACCCGCATCCATGAAAATGGCGAGTCGGCTAGGCAGGAAAGAGTATTGGATCGCCACGATCGCTGTGTCGCCACGGTGCAGTTGCTCCAGCGAAGCCGCGGCTTTGGGGACTATCCAGCCCGTGCCGGTGGGTATCCACACGACCAGCACTTTCCGCTCGAACCCGCCCGCGCGCTCGAGCTCGCGGACCGCAATCTGCGCACGCTGCTCGAGGGAGTCCGCGGAACGCACTCCCACGTAGACCCTCACCGGATCGACCAGTCTCGCATCAGTCCCGTGGAACTTCGCGAGCTCTTGCTTGTTTGTCGCTGTCGCCACGAAGCCGCGCCCCATGCGGCCCAAGGTGTCCCATGCGACGAACGACGTGCTGCTGCCCGACACCGCCGGCGACGTCGGGGCCACGATTCCTTTGGTCGTGTTCTCGTTCACCCGCCCGTGGACGAAGTTGGAGACCGTGGTGAGGGCGGGAAAGGCCACTCCGCGACCGAGCGCCATGCCAATCACGATGATGAGCAGCGCTGTTGCCGGCACCGAAACGATCGGGGGCACGTGGCCCTGGATGACCTGCTTGACTGCGGCGACACCGCGCGCCGTCAATCGCCCGATGACTACCAGCAACACCGCGCTCAACGGCGACAGGACGATCACCAGCACGGCGTCGAACCAGGCGATCGGCGCCATCCCCATGAAACTACGCTGTTCGTTCTGCCAGCCGAGCCATAGCTTCGAGCCAACGAATAGTGCAATGAGCCACGCCGCTGTCAGAACGATCCAGCTGCGCCGTCGGATCTCGCTGCCGGGCACGCGACCCCATCGCTCCAGCAGCCGATGCACGCCGCGGCCGACCAATGTGCCTATCCCATAGCCGATGGCCAGACAGAACGCGCCGACCACGGTTTGCGTTCCCCACGACCGCGGAATCAGTGTCGGCGTCAGTGACTGCCACCAGAACACGAGCGCGAGCAGCGAGCCGCTGAGCGTCGGCGTCCAGGACGTGCTTCGAAGCCCGGCGGCTACCGGCTCATGGGAGTCCCGCATGCGTGCTCGCTCGGATTGGCACAACTCGCACCTCGTTTCCGCGGGTCACCCGCAAAGGAGTTGATGACGCGACCAGCCTTGATTCAGACTCCGCCAGGAGGGCAGTAATGGAAGATGCCGCCGCATGATCAGCCACGACGATGTTTTCCTGATTACGGCGCGCAGCGCGACACATGGGGGCAGCGGGACGGACGGGGCTGCTCCGATCTCGTGCGATGTTTCTCCTACGTCGAAAAAACGTCAACGATAAACCGGCCATGCGTCGCATTGTATTTACCTTTCTGTCCCCCGAACAACATCGTCGCTCTGCGCGCATCGTGTTCAAACATCGATGAACCGGACTGTCGGTGGCGACGTCGCCCGAGCGAGGGCTTTACGGAGCTTGCGCGCACGCTGCTTGCCCGTCGCGCTGGTCGCTACCCGGTGGCACGATCAAGCGGTTCGAAACCCGCTGGTTGAATTGACCGTCGCAAACCAAGCCGAATATCTGGAGCATTGCCGACGCTGCGCAGTTGACCGGCAAGGCAAACAGGCCAGATAGCGAGATGGTGTTGCGATTGTCGCAAGACTTCAAGGAAGACCCGGTAGCGCCGGTCGCTTCTGTCTGCCGCACGAAGCTCAAGGGATCATAGGCAAACGCGGCGACGCGCCATACCGCTCCGAAAGGGCGCGCCGGCGCGAGCCATTAAACCTGCTGGCGCGTTGCGGGCCGAGCGACCGCGTCTCGGAACCTGCGCCTTTGAGAAGGCGTCGACAACATCGAATCGACAAAGGTGTGCGCCCGATTTTCTCCATACTTGAACGCTTCATGCTCGGTCAGAAAATCGAACTGTTCCGGAAAGCTCAGCAGTTCCTGTTCCGGATTGCCGGGCAACGTCACGGTCCATGACACGCGATAACGGCGATATTTGCCACCGAGCCAATGCGTCTTCGATAGCGTAACGTTCACCTCGATATTGCAGCCGCGATACGGCGCATATTCCTGAATGGACATCGCTTTTCTCCCACAACTGAACGCTTGCCACGTACGTCTGCGTTGCCGGCGGTTGCGCGCGGCCTCCAGATCGGCGGGATAGTCGATCTCGTCCGCGACCGGGACATAGACGCTCGCCCCGCTGGTCGCGCCTTCGGCCGCGAAAAACGCGCAGCCCATGGGTGTCTCCGTTATGCATTCCGTGTTGGCGATGCACATCGAGCAACGCGCGTTCCCGCGCGGCAACCATCGTCTCGGCCCGCAGCGCGGCTGCGCTCGTGGCCATTCCCCCGATCTTCGTGACGCGGCGCTCGCGCACCGGCTGAACATCAAGGCGATTCAGGTGGTGGAACGGGACTTCCAGGTCGCCAAACGCCGCAAGGCGCGAAACGAGTTCGTCGATACGTGGTCCGTCGACGCGTTCGTGGAAGAGGGCATGCAGCCGGCGGAACCACGATGGGGTACGCATGAACGACATTGGCCTGCGGACGCGCATCGGCACGGGTAAAGCGCGCGGGACGCTCAGCCGGCCACGCCGCGCCGACGGGCTCGATCAACTCGATGGCACCCGGTGATCAAGGCCCGGGAAGGAACTGGACGTCTCCGTACCAGGCGCGTGTCGTGGCACCGGTATTGTCGGTATCGGTCAGCAGCCCGTAGCCTGTGATTCGTCCTGGCGGTTCGTGAAAGACCCGCTCATAGTCTTGCACGATATTGCGGCGCAGGCTTTGCCACTGACCCGCATCGCCAGGCAGACCGGAGACCACGATCATCTGTACGCGGTTCGTGTGAGGGTTGGCAATGACGGTACCCGGCGCGGCGGTGGTCGACCACACGTACATCAACGTGGCATAGGGCAGATCTTCGCCACTCAGTTCCTTGGCCAGCCCCATCTTCGCCCGGTCGAAAAGCGACAGCTTGCTCTTGTCTCCGGCAAACATGAACACCAGCCGCGCTGGCGCGTCTTCCTTCGACGCCACGCGGTTATCGGCGCCTTCGATCGGTCTATCCGCTTTCCAGCGCCATGCCACGACGGGAGTGCGAGCGAGGTCGATATCACCGTCGTGCATCAGCGCGGAAGCAGAGCGGTTCGCGTCCGCCTGCAGCACAGTGGTGTGGTCGTCGTGAACGAGCGTGTATTGCGTGATGGGCTTGCCGCGCACGACCGGCAGGTTTTTCCAGCCCGCGGGCAGCGATGCGCCGGGCTCGATCAAGGAAAAGGCGATACCGGGCTTTTCGTCCTGGGCAAGGATGGGTGGCGACAACAAAAGAAGCGCGACGCATGCGGCGATCCAGGCTGACGGGGCTGTTCGTTTTTGCGCTCGACGGCGCGTGGGAAGATGCACGGCAGGTCGCATTCGTATGTTGGATAGCGTCCATTGTAATGGGCTCCTCGGGCGACGTTTCAGCGGAGCTTTCACGCCGGCGGTTGAGGTTCTGTTTGCTGCGTCGTAGCGGCTGCATGACGAGGCTCGCAACGCGCCGCGCGGTATTCCCGTCGCGTCGTGCGGCGCGCGAGGGGTTTGCTATCAATGACCGTGATCGCCGCCGCTCATCACAGGCGTCAATTTCCCACATATTGGGGAAACTCCCTGGCTCGTAAAAATCGTAACTCGACTTAACAAAGTTAGAATGGCTGCTCTAAGACGGCTTCAGACCGTGTGCCTGGCCAACGGCCCGGTATGGGAACGACCTTCACGAATCGCAGTGGCAGCGATCGCCGTGTCCGCGAGAACCTGAGAGATATTCCGTGAGCAGCCCAAAACAGATGCCATTTACCCTATCCGTTCCGACCGACGTGTCGCAACTGCCCAACCAGTTCCTCGCCGGTTATTGCGCGCTGATACGGCTGAACGTGGATACATACAGGTCCGCGGTCACGGGTGCCGCGCTGCACTGGGAAAGCGTATTGCGCGCCCAGACGCCTGAACAGTTCCTCAGACGTCAAGCGGATGTGATGCCTTGGCTTACCCTGCAGTTCGCCGGATACACCCGGGGCTGGATGGATATCGCGTCTGAAACAATCAGACCGTGCCACGCCGGCGGCGATCACGACGACGAGCGTGAGCTCCACGAGGACACCAGGCCCGCTGGCCCGCCGGCCTGCGCAACGGGCGTCGACGCGATGATGCGCGCGGCCGTGCCGCCGGAAGTGCAGCCGGACCGCGTGTCCGTCGCCGAGGCACAGGTCGGGGAAATGGTCCGCGCCTTTCTCGATCGCGTCGAAAAGGCGACGCCTGACACGGCGGAACGACGAGGTCCGCCTCGCACACGTCGCTCGTCAACCCGATAGGCGACGAGCTTCCACCAATCCTGCCGGGTCCGGTATTCGCGTGCTGCCGATGCAGCCGTGGCCGGATCTGGTCACCCGTTCCTTCGTTCCCGCCGTGAGGTAAACGACATGTTGAGCCCGCACGAAGTGGCCACGTTGCTGCTGTTGAAGGATGCGCCTGAACGAATTGATTCGGATCGGGCAGAGCTTGGGGCGCTCCGCGAACTGCAGTTGATTGCGAATGAGCCAACTGGGCCGGGCTTCCGGTTACCTCGCGTGACGCCGCGCGGCGACGCCGTGCTGCGAGCGTTCGCACGGGTCCGCTGACCGGTGCGCAGACAACGTATCTGACGACCTACATACGTTGGGTGGGCCGGCTGCGCCGCCGCTCGGCAATCGTGTGCACGAACAGCTTCGCCAGTGACTGTCGCTGAGCACCGCAGCGCGCAGCGGGGACTTCGTCACGGTCGCTAATCACACCACCATTCTCCCCGCGCGGGGAACGAGTTATGCGATAGCTCGAATAGGGGCCCGAGGTGCGATCTGCCAGATTCTCGGTGAAAAGTTATCGGGAGAGTTCGCAGCTGCGCCTCGATCTCCGAAGTGGACGCAAAAGTCTATTGCTGCCGCTTCAAAGCGACTGACACTACGCTCGCGCCAGCTTATGAAATATCTCGCCCGGGCTGCCGCACTTGCTGGCCTGGCCATCGCGGTCTGGCTCGTCTGGCACGCCGACGCGCAGAAGGTGCTCGGTTTGATGCGCGCGGCCGGCGCCGGGCTCGCGCTTGCAGGGATGGTCCACATTCTGCCGATGCTCGCCAACGCAAGGAATTGGCAAATGCTGATGCGCGGCGCGGCACGCCCGAAGCTGTTCGCCGTACTGCGTCTCGTCTGGATTCGGGAGTCCGTGAACGGCATGTTGCCCGTTGCCCGAGTGGGCGGTGAAGTCGTGACGTTTCGCATGATGCGCAAATGGGGCATGGAGCCTGCCCCAGCCATGGCGAGCCTCGTCGTCGACCTCCAACTCACGCTCATCAGCGAAATGCTGTTCGCCATCGCGGCCATCGGCTATCTGATCGCCCATGCCGGCTCCCGGGCGTTGCACCTCGCAGCCAGGCTCGGGGGCGGCATCGCCATTCTGGTGGTTCTGCTCCTGGCGTTTTCGTTCGTGCAGCGAGCGAGTCCGTTCGCGCGGCTCACGAAACTTTTCAATCGCATCACGAGCGGCAAGTTCCGCTCGCTCGTCGGCGAGTCGGTGCGCATCGATCAATCGATCAGTGAGCTCTGGCATCAGCCCGGCGTCATCATCCGCTACCTGCTCATCTGGCAATCACTCCAATGTATCGCGACGGCGCTCGAGCTATGGCTCGCGCTCTATTTCCTGTCGGCAAAAGCAGGTTTCCTGCAGGCAGTCGTACTCGAGTCGCTCATCCAGGCGCTCAGCAGCGTCGCGTTCTTTGTGCCTGGCGCACTCGGCGTTCAGGAAGGTGGATTTCTGCTGATCGGCACGGTGCTTGGTTTCCATCCGCAGCTTTGCCTCGCGCTCGCGGGTGCGCGCCGTATTCGTGACATCATCGTCTTTCTGCCTGGACTCATCGCCTGGCAGGTGGAGGAGTGGCGCGACAAGCGGCGACTTCGTACCGAGGGAGGTCGGGGCCCGAATCATGATGCGAGACACAGGAAAACATGATGCGGTCGTGGTGTTCGGCGCCTTCGATCGCCACAATCTGGGTGACCTGCTGTTCCCTCACGTCGTCGCAAAACTGCTTGCGTGCGACGACGTGATCTTCGCCGGGCTCGCGGAGCGCGACCTGCGCGTCCACGGCGGCCACGCTGTTCAGGCGCTCGCGCAACTGGCCGCCGAACGCGGCAAGGACCGTGTGCATATCGTGCACGCAGGCGGCGAGATCCTGACTTGCGGCGACTGGGAGGCGGCGGTGATGCTGCTGCCGTGGGACCAGGCACAGAAGATCATCGCGCGACTGGAAATGCACAACGACGAGCGACGCGCGTGGGCACGTGCGCTGACGGGTCTCGATGCGCTTGCCCCCTACATGACGTCTCGCGCGATGTTTCCCTGTGCGTCGAGCGTCACTTATCAAGCGGCCGGCGGCGTCGATGTGGAGCGACTCGATCCCGGGATGCGAGCAGAAGTCCTGTCGAAGCTCGCGCAAGCCGACGACGTCAGCGTGCGTGACATCCACACCCAGAACGGGCTCGCCGCAGCAGGCATTCTCGCGCGGCTCGTGCCGGATCCGGCGGTGATGGTGACGGAGCTGTTCGGCGCGAACATTCGCGCGTGCAAGGAACGAAGCGGCGTGGCGGATTTGCAAAGGGCGTTTCCCGAGGGGTATGTCGCCGTGCAGTTCAGTGCGGATTTCGGCGACGACGGAACGCTCGGTGTGCTTGCGCGCGAGCTCGATCGCGTGTCGAACGAGAGCGGGCTTGGTATTGTGTTCTTTCGAGCGGGTGCGGCGCCCTGGCATGACGATATGGCCTGCTACGAGCGGATTGCGGCACGGATGAAGGTCTCACGTACGCAACTCTTCCGTTCGCTGGAGATATGGGACATCTGCGCACTGATCGCGGACGCCACGGCCTACGCGGGAAGCAGCCTGCACGGACGGATCGTCGCGCTGGCGTTCGGCTTGCCGCGGGTGAACTTCTTCCATCCGGCGCGCGCGAACCACACGACCAAACAGTCCGCGTTTGCCGCGACGTGGGAGCCAGCGTGCGTGCCGGGCAGCGTCGGGATCGAGGCACTTTCGCAAGCAATGCTCCATGCCCTGACGATCGACCGGACGTTGCTGCGGCGCACGGCCACACACCTTGCCGCTCGCTATCGCGAGGGATTCTCGCAGACGCGAGCGGCAATGTGTTCTGCTTGAAATGCAGGGCCTCGCGCGACGAGCGGTGTCGGCGCGGTCGTGTAATCTCGCGAAGCTCGATCGTTCTTTGCTTAGCCCACGTGTACGAGCGAGCGTGTGGTGCGAACCGTGGACGGCCGGTCGCGCAGCAGCAGTGGCATCAAGCGCCGATTGGCTGTCTGCGCCGCCCATTCGCAATACGCGGGGCTGCCGAGCACCCAGCCGTTGAGCGTCGACTGCATCAGGTTATTGATCTCGCGTTCGTCAACAGGCTGTGCGCCCAGATCGCGATAAGCTTGGTGGCGCTCGAACGGCGTATTGCCGAGCGCCCGGTACAGTGGATGGTCCTTGATGAACCTATCGACACGCAGCCCGATGTGGTGCGCGCAGCTCGACCACGGGTAGTTTCCCGGCTCGGCCGCCAGGCCATTGCGCACCGGCGCCTGATCGATGACCTGGCTCGCGAGCAGGAAATACCGGTCGGGCTCAATCACTGTCGACCGGTACTCGCCGCGCCATACCGCACCGCGGCGTCCATGGCGGCGGTTGAAGGTCTCGGCATAGCGACGGCCAACCGCTTGCATTGCCATGGCGACGCTCGACTCGTACGAAGGCGTGACGAGGAACTGTACCGCATCAGGCATGAGCACCCACGCATGGACCGCCAGATCGGCGACGCGCGCTGCGTCTGCCACGCAGGCGAGGAAGTACAGGTAGTCTCCTTCGTCCATGAAAGCGGGCCCCGCGAGTCCCTGCAAGATAACGTGCTGCGGTTGATCGGGGACGTAGTGCCGTGCAAGCCGTGCCATGCTGAATTAACCGGAGATCCGATGTGAGAAAGCGGTCCGACAGATATCGGACGCGGGACCGTGTGTAAGGTGCTAGAGGAAATTCTAGCGATCATGTTCGTGCATTTGCATCACGAACAGGCCTTTTTTATGGCCTCTGTTCGTTGATTTGCCGATCGCACCAGTGTCTCTTATGCCAATGCTGAATTGCAGCGCCGCGCTCGGACGTTGATCGACGAACGCTTCGCATCGCAGCTCTATCCCTTGTCGAACAGACTTGAAACCCGCGAGATCGTTTTCGCGGTCAGAACCAGCAATGCACCAGCGATGCTGTAATCGACGTGATGCATAACGTCGGCCAGATAAAAAACGGATAGCGCAATGATTGGGTGGTACATCGCACGGCTTATCAGGCGTTTCATCGGTGTCTCACGCTACTGTGTTTGCGCGAAGCGGTCAGTTGCTGTGCTTGAACCGATTCGTGCAAGTTGGGTGACGCGCCAGGTTTCCAGAGTCCGGGGAAGGCTTGTTGGCGAAGTACGGATGACGCCGATCCGTGATGTTCCTTCCTGTCATGAACTCTGCCCGCGGCAAGCCATTGCCGTCCTGCCCGTGCGTCGATCTTTCTTGACCGATCGTCCACTTCTTGCCGATGCATCGCGTGCGCAGTGCGGGCGTCCACAAAGATCGTCCTGTCATCCTGGCGAAGCGCACGTTCCGCGGTGCGCTTTTTGCCAGGCACGAGTCTTCAACGGACCCGCAAAGCGCTTCATAAGCCTCGCGCAAAACGCCAGTAAGGGAATTGTCATCAAGTGAGGTTGCGGGTATAACATGGAGCCCTTGGCCATCCTGAAGAATGAACGGCGGCCAGGTTTCTCGCCCGGGAAATCGCATTTCACGCGAGCTATCCATGGATGCAGTCTCTGAGGTTCTGCGCGCTGTTCGTCTGAGCGGCGCCGTGTTTCTGAACGGGACACTCACCGCGCCGTGGTGTCTGATCGGTCGCACCGATGCATCGCTCTGCGGCGCTTACTTGCCGCCTTCCGAGCGCGTCGTTTCTTATCATCTGATCATAGAGGGGAGTTGCTGGGCGACGCTGGCCGACGATCCCGGTTCGGCGATTCACGTCAATGCCGGCGAACTGATCGTGGTGCCTCAGGGTGAAACGCACATCATCGGCAGCGCGATCGATATCTCCCCTGTGCCGTCGGACTCGCTACTGGCCGGGCAGATGGCGACAGCACCCGGTGAAGTGATGACGCTGTCCTATGGCGGCGGGGGCGCTGTGACGCGCATCGTGTGCGGCTTTCTGGCCTGCGACGATACTTTGAGCAATCCGCTGCTCTCATCGCTGCCGCGACTGTTCAAGATCGACATGCGCCAGGATCCGCGTGCGGCATGGCTCGAGTCGTCTCTCAAACTTGCTGCCGCGGAAGCGGCCGACTCGCGCGCGGGCGGCACGATTGTGCTTGCCAGGCTATCGGAACTGCTGTTTGTCGAAGCAATCCGTAGCTGTATTGAAGCGCTACCTGATAACCAGACCGGGTGGCTCGCCGGCGTGCGTGACCGCTACGTTGGACGCGCGCTGTCGCTGCTTCATGCGCAGGCGGCGCATGCGTGGACCGTCGAGGAACTTGCGCGCAAAGTGGGCCTGTCGCGTTCCGCGTTGGCGCAACGCTTTACCGATCTTCTGGGGCAGCCGCCCATGCAATACCTCGCGAGATGGCGCATGCAGATTGCGGCGCACGAACTTCTGATCGGTAGCAAGCCGCTCAACGCCGTTGCGGAACAGATTGGCTATGAGTCGGAAGCCGCATTCAGTCGCGCGTTCAGACGCGAATTCGGCATGCCGCCGGCCGGCTGGCGCAAGAGCAAGGGAAAGTCGAACGGCGTGGCCGCGCAGCACGCGCAACCTACGCGTGGCGTTGCCGCACTGGAGGATCAGTGATGCCTGCCGCGACGCGCCGTGCTGTTTCTACCCACTCAATTGTCGACCTGTGCGACCAACGTGACGAAACGGCGTTTCAGTCATATCGTCCGGCGACTCGATCATAGAACTTCAAGACTCCCAATCGTAAATTGAGCGTGCCGGAAAGCCAGATCCTTCGACTGGCTCTGCCCGGTGAATCGACACTCAACGCTAGACCGCATCGCGGTCCATATTGGGAGAACTTCAATGAACGCAATATTGCGGCTGTCCGATCGCGATCGCTACGCCCGATGCATTCGCGCTTCGAAGATGGTCAGTTGGGACATCGACCGTGACGTGATTGGAGGCCGTACCTTCGACATGTCCCAGAAGTATTTGCCGGACGGGCTGTCGCTGGTGCCGGATTTCATCATGCTCTCGGAGGCTGAGAAGCGGTTCGTCAGCCAGATTCAGGGGCGCACATACGCGAACGTGTTCGGGCTCGTCGAGCGCTTCATTAACGCCAAGGTGCTGGAAGTGAGCCGGGACTACTGGCTCGGCGATCAGGTGGCGCTCGAAGCGCTCGTGCGTTTCAGCGACGAAGAGCTTAAACACCAGGCGCTGTTTCGCCGCATCGAAAAAATGATCGGCGAAACGCTGCCAGTGGGTTATCGCTTCGACGTCGATCCCGATGCGCTTGCCGCCGTGGTCCTCGGCAAGAGCACCTGGGCGGTGCTGGCCATGACGCTGCATATTGAACTGTTCTCGCAAATTCACTACCGCCAGAGCATTCATCCTGACGATCAGTTATCCGAGCTGTTCAAGGATGTATTTCTGTACCACTGGAAGGAAGAAAGTCAGCACGCCATTCTCGATGAGCTGGAATGGAAGCGGCACGACGCTACGCTGACAGATGCGGCGCGCGACAACGCAGTCAACGAGTTCATCGACCTGATGATTGCGGTCGATGGCATTTTGGGCGGGCAGGCGACAGCGGACTCGCGGTATTTCATCGCGAACTGCGGGCGTGCCGTCGTCGAGGCAGAAGCCATGTCGATCGAAGCGAATTTCCATCATGCCTACCGGTGGCAGTACCTCCATTCCGGTATGCATCACCCCCATTTCGCGGAAGTGCTCGATCGGCTGGTCTCCGAAGAGCAGGGGATGCGTATCCGGGCCGCACTCGCCACACTGCATTGAGCGAGCCCGAACACACACGAATCATCCAGCTAAAGGTGCGCGCGGCGAGGATCGGTGTTTCATCAGTCGAGTCCCTCGTGCTTCATGGCAAGCTGGACGGCCGGACGCGCGCGCATCAGTTCGGCAAAGTTTCGCAATTTCTCCGGCACTTCGATGCCTACCTTTTTGGCCCAGAGCAGCATCGTGAACAGATAGGCGTCCGCCACACTCGCTTCGCTGCCGAACAGGTATTCGCCCTTGAACATGGTGGCGATCAACTGGAAGCGTTGACCGAGCTTCTCGCGCGCTGCCGTTGCTTCAGCATCCGAAGTGGGCTTGAAAACACGGCTGAACTGTTTGTGGATTTCCGTCGAAATGAACGCGAGCATCTCGAGCAGGCGCAGGCTGCCGGGTTCGCTATTCGGCGCAAGGGCAGGCTTGCGCTGTGCGACCCACGAAAGAATCGCGATATTCTCGGTAAGCCGTTGACCATCATCCATTTCGAGGGTTGGGACGTAACTCTTTGGATTGATCCGATTGAACTGCTCCCCAGTCTCGGTCTCCTTGGACTTCAAGTCGACGCGAATCCTTTCGAAAGTGAGATCGGCCTCATGCATTGCGATATGGTCGGCGAGGCTGCAGGCACCAGGCGAATAATAGAGCTTCATGATAGGGGCCCCTTTACGTGAGACGAACTGAACCGTTTCAACGCAGCAAAGGGCGTGCCGCCGCCCGTCGACACCTGGAACGAGAGTTCGACGTCGAGCGTCGATTGCGATGGATGAACTTTGGCATAATTGCCGCATCGCTGCGCCGGGCACTGTCCGTTTTGACTCGCGCCACGTCCACAAGGGTCTTTCGTCATGGTTCGTGAAGCGGCTTCAGATAGCTTGAATTAATGTAGCCATCCGAACCCGGATCGCAATCGCAGCAGGGCAGGGCGACGGCCAGCACAGGAGAGACCATGCGGTCGGAAGTGAAGTCCGGCGTGCGCCTGAGACATTATGCAATCACGGTGACGGCCGTCATCGTTGGCCTGCTTGTCGTCGGACGCATCACCGGCATCCTGGTCAACTGGCTGTGGTTCTCTTCGATCGGCTATGGTGGCGTTTTCTGGACCATCCTCTGCGCGAGAGCGCTGCTGTTTGCCGCGGTGTTCGCAGTCTCGGCGTGCGCGATATGGCTGTCTGGGATTTTGGCGCATCGTTACGCGAGGCGCATCGATATCTTGCGAGCGCAAACAGCTGATCCATCGGGTCCGACGGAAGTTGCCGTTGAATTGTCTGAACTGATCGCGCCGCACATTCCCTGGCGCTCCAGTATTGCCTGCGCCGCGGTCGTCCTGGGGTTGGTTATTGCCGCTAGCGAAGTCTCGAGCTGGGACCTCGCGCTTCGCTTCATTTATCAGGTCCCTGTTGGCGAACGCGATCCGATCTTTGACAGGGATATCGGCTTTTATCTGTTCTCGCTCCCCGCGTATGTCGCACTCAAGAACTGGCTGCTGCAGCTAATCTTCTGGAGCGCGATCGTGGCAGGCGTTGTCTACGGGGTGCGCGGTGACATCGCGCTGGAGCGGCCACCACGCACGCTCTCGGCCGCCCCCCTCACTCATGGTTCGGCACTGCTCGGTTTGTTCTTTGCGGTGAAGGCCTGGTCGTGGTGGCTCGACCGCTTTCTGCTGCTCTATGGCGACAACGGCGTCGTGGTCGGCGCCAGCTATACCGATGTCCACGTCGAGTTGCCGGTCCTGTGGATGCTTGTCGGCCTTGCCGCGGCCTCATCCGTTGCCCTTT
Source organism: Paraburkholderia sp. MM5482-R2 (assembly GCF_050436125.1). Classification (NCBI taxonomy): domain Bacteria; kingdom Pseudomonadati; phylum Pseudomonadota; class Betaproteobacteria; order Burkholderiales; family Burkholderiaceae; genus Paraburkholderia; species Paraburkholderia sp. MM5482-R2. The sequence continues at coordinate 855,999 of NZ_JBNDLP010000004.1, forward strand.
GGATCAACATGCGCCGGCGGAGCCATCTGCAACCCGTCGTTCTCGCGCTGCTCGTATTCGGCAGTTCGTTTGTATTCGCTGTGATCTATCCGTCGCTGTTTCAGCGCTTCTATGTCAAACCGAGCGAGCTGAAACTGGAAACACCCTATATCGAGCACGCTATCGCGCTAACGCGACAGGCTTACGGCCTCGCCAAGATCGAGGTTAAACCGTTTGAGGCCGAGCAGGGACTGACTCTCGACTCGCTGCAGGCCAATCGGGCGACCATCGACAACATCCGGCTATGGGATGTGCAACCGCTGATGGATACCTATGCACAGTTGCAGGAGATCAGGACTTATTACAAATTTATTTCGGTGGACATCGACCGCTATCAGCTTGACGCCGGATACAGACAGGTAATGCTGTCGGCGCGTGAACTGGAACCGGCGATGCTTCCGACCAACGCCCAAACCTGGGTGAACCTGCACCTTATCTTTACTCACGGCATCGGCGTCGTGATGTCGCCAGTCACCGAGAAATCCACCGAAGGCTTACCGTTTTTCTATCTGCACGATATTCCGCCAGTCTCCAGCGGCGGCCCGGCCATTCGCGAACCACGTCTTTATTTCAGCGAAGGCCGCCAAGACTACGTCATCGTGAACGGCAACGTAGCGGAGTTCGACTTTCCCCAACGGCCGACTAACGCCTACACGACGTATAGCGGGCGCGATGGCGTCAGCATCGGCAGTGTGGCACGCCGGAGTCTGTTCGCCTGGCAGCTCGACGATCCGAACATCCTGCTGAGCGGCTATATCACAGACAAGAGCCGGATCCTGCTTCATCGCAACATTCAGGACCGCGTGCGTACGATCGCGCCATTCCTGACTCTCGACCATGACCCCTATGTCGTCGCAAGCAATGGGCGCCTGTTCTGGATCCAGGACGCCTACACCGTCAGCCGGTGGTTTCCTTACTCCCGGCCGGGTTTCGGCGACGGCGCCAATTACATCCGAAACGCCGTCAAGGTCGTGGTCGATGCGTATAACGGCACGGTCGATTTCTACGTCAGCGATCCCGCCGATCCGCTCCTGCGCACATACGAGCGCATCTTCCCCGGTTTGTTCAAGCCTTTGGACGTGATGCCACCGGAGCTGCGAAAGCATATCCGCTATCCGGAAGATCTGTTCCTGATCCAGGCGCAGCTCTACCGCGCCTATCACATGGATGCGCCGGAGATCTTCTACAACCGCGAGGATCTGTGGCAGTTTCCCCAGGAGCTGGTCGGAATGGATGGCGGAAGCACCGCCAGCACGATGCCGCCGTATTACACGATCATGCGACTCCCCGGCGACGCACGCGCCGAGTTCATCCTCATGCTGCCGATGGTGCCGAGCCAGCGCGAGAACATGATTGCCTGGCTGGCGGCGCGATGCGATGCGCCCGGGTACGGCAAGCTCATCGTGTACACCTTTCCCAAGGACAAGCTGATCTATGGGCCGTTTCAGATCGAAGCGCGGATTCAGCAGAATACCGAGATCTCGCAGCAGATCTCGTTGTGGAACCAGATGGGCTCACGCGTCATTCGCGGTCATCTCGTGGTCGTGCCGATCGAGAACTCGATCCTCTACGTTTCGCCGCTCTATTTGCGCGCGGCGTCCGGTCAGTTGCCGGAGTTGAAGCGGGTGATTGCCGCGTATGGGGACCGTGTGGTGATGGAGAACACTCTGGATGAGGCGCTGGCGGCGCTTTTCAGTGAGACCGCACGAGCGGCATCGCCAGCCCGAGGCACCGTGGACGCTCGCGCGAGAGAGGCACTTGTCCACTATGACCGCGCCATCGAGAGACTGAAGGCGGGAGACTGGAGCGGCTTCGGCGCGGAACTGGATGCCCTCCGGCCGTTGCTCGAGGCACTCGGCGCTGGCCGTTCCGATGACCGGAAGTGACCAACGGGACGATCAATGCGGCTCGCCGAGGCAAGCGTCGGCAACATCGACGATCGGCTCGCTGTCGGCGTGAGCTTGAGGAAACCGATCGACGCACTTGATCTGAACGTAGGTCCACCACGTTCCCGGTGGATCGTGACCCAGCCACAACACAGTGGCTGCGACCTTGGTTCGCAGCCCCCATTGGCGCCAGTCAGCACCCGTTGGCGAAAAGTTTCCGTGAATGTCCTTGTACAGGTTACGGTCCAACCCGTATCGCTTCAGATAGGGCGGGTTGATGCGCTCCTCGGACGTAGCCGGCTCGCCACGTGCGATGCCCGCTTGCGCCAGGGCCGCGTCCCGGCGGAAATCGCTCACGGCACGGCCGACCACCGACAGCTCGAACAGCAATGCCCCGCCAACTGCCATGCAAGTCGCGATAATGCAAAGCGAGAGCGCCCAAAGCACCCGCCTTCGGGTCGTCGGTGTCTTCATCACTGTCGACCTCCTACCGGCAACGGGATTCGCCGCCATGCCCGGCGCTTCGTTCGCCATTCAAATGGCCGCTCGGCTTTGTCGCAACGGATTTGAGATGGTCGACGGCAGTCGTGTCAGACAGAGTGGCCCCCTTGCCTCGTCAGCAAGAGCCAGGCCGGTGTTTGCAGTCCGGTACGGGTACTTCACGCCCTTTGTAGAAGGTCAATCGCCTTTTCGGCATCGTCCAACGAGTCGACCGCGAGATACGCAATGAACTGCGAGCCAAGTACAGCGGCCGAAACGCCGCGAAGGTTGATCCCCCCATCCGCCAACGTCTGGGTCAATTGCGCGATGATGCCCAACTGGTCCAGACCCATTACACGGACGGAGTGAAGGCTCGGGCTGACGCTGAACCCCGCCTGTGTGGCGGCACGGATCACACTTTCTCCCTCTAGCGGAGCGACAAACACGACTCCCTTACCCGCTGCCTCTGGCGTTCGACGTGCCACGACGAACTGCAAGTCGACACCAGCATCCCGCAAGACGCTTAAGACCTTCGCAAGGCCTCCCGGTTTATCGTCGATGGTAGCTGCCCAAACCTCGACCCGTTCCACGCTCAGTTCCATGGCCGTCCCTCCCGGCTCCAACCTCATTAGAAAAATCTACTTCACGAACGGCACGCGGGCAAGGACTGTCGGAGTACGCGCCGGTCGGCGAGCCGCGTCCAACTTGCTGCTACCGAGCATCTGTATCAAGATCAAGTCGCCTCATCACAAACAGGCGACTCTCATGACAGACGATCCCGATGGCGATCCTGCTACCGATCCCGACAAACTGAAAGGCCCAGGCGGCATGAGTTTGAGGCAGATCCACGAACAGGTTCAGAAGTCCGTCCAGCGCGACTGCGAAGCGCAGACTGCGCGCCACGCGCCCGCTCCACCGCAAAGCCGCTGGCAGCGGTGGGTTCGCTATGTATGGGGCCGTAGCGGGCGGCGCTAACCGCAGTGTGATCAGGGACGTGCTGGTCGCAGACCAGACTCGTTGCATCGTGAAGTCCGCGCTGCATCCACCCGGCTACCCATTTGGGTGGTGTGCGCCCCCCGTCGTTCTGTCATTGTGAACCCGTCGTCATAACGCTAGCTGGACAGGCGAGCAAACGTCGACGCGAAGCACTGGCAGGTCGCACGCAATTGACAGGGGGCTTGAAATGGAAACCACATCCTCGAGCGGAAATCCTTTGATGGATCTCTCGGACAATCTGGCAGACATCGTCGCGCGAGTCGGGCGGAGTGTCGTCGCAGTACACGGCCGACATCGCATGCCGTCGAGTGGCGTAATCTGGCGACGTGGCGTCGTCGTGACGGCTGCACACACCCTCAGGCGCGAGGACGGTATCGAAGTCACATTGACCGACGGCCGTACGGTCGCCGCAGTCCTCGCGGGCCTGGATCTGGGGTCCGACGTCGGCGTGCTGAAACTGGACGGCGTGGACCTCGACCCGATCGGTTCCGGCGACGCCCACTCACTGAAGCCGGGTCATCTTGCGCTCGCCGTCGCACGTGCGGACGATTCCGGCGTCAGCGCTGATTTTGGCGTGATCGGCAGCATAGGTGGTCCTTGGCGCACGTGGAAAGGCGGACAACTCGATGCGTTCGTGCGACTGGACGGCGGTCTGCGCCCGGGTTTCTCCGGGGCGGCCCTCGCGGACATGCGCGGGCAGGTCATCGGCATCTGCACCTCGGCGCTGATGCGCGGCGCCGGCATCGTGATTCCGGGGATGACCGTGGAGCGCGTCACCGATGAACTGTTGGCTAAAGGGCGCGTCTCGCGGGGCTACCTTGGTGTCGGCACGCAGCGGGTCGGCCTGCCGGACGCCTGGGTCAATAAAATGAACCTGTCGTTCAGCAGTGGATTGCTGATCAATTCGCTTGCGCCGGGCGGCCCTGCGGAGCAGGCGGGCGTGCTGATAGGCGATGTACTGATCGAACTGGACGGCAAGCCTTGCCGCGACATGGGTGACGTAAGTGCGGCGCTGGGCTCCGCAAGCATTGGGCAGCAGTTGCATATCGTCTTGATCCGAGGCGGCGAACGCCACGCGTGTTCGGTAACGGTGGGCGAACGGGCCCCAACGGAATTCGTGCAGGTGACGTCCGGGAAGCGACCAAATGTCGGATGGACAGACGATACGGAGGGCACCTTTACGGGTCGTAGTGATTGCGGCATCGTGGCAAGACCGCGCTAGCCTGCAAGCGCTTGTCGAGGCGAACCCGGCACTTGAGTTCCTGGGTAGCGCGCCCGACGCCGAAAAGCTCGTCGATTGCCTCGCCGGATCGGTGCCGGATGTGGTCGTCACCGACATCGCGCCGGAGGCGAGCGATGCGCTCAAGACGCTACTCGAACTCTCGCCCGGGTCACCGTCGCTCGTCCTGTTGAGCGACGACCCGGACAGCGACTGGATCTTCGATGCGTTGCCCGCCGATGCGGTGGCTATCCTGCCGCGCAACGCGATGCCAGCTGAAATCGTCGTGTCCATCGAAGCCGTCGCCGCAGGCCTTTGCGTGCTGACGCCCGACATCCTCGCAAGGCTGTTGGCCGAACCAAGACCGTCGCGCCAGAAGGGAGCCGGCGAACCGTTCGAAGCCTTGACGTTACGAGAGATCGAAGTGCTGGCGATGCTCGCCGACGGACTCGGCAACAAGGAGATCGCGCGGCACCTCGACATCTCGGACAACACGGTGAAATTCCACCTCTCGTCAATCTTCGGCAAACTCGGTGCGACCAACCGCACCGAAGCGGTGATGCTCGGCATGCGGCACGGATTCATCATGGTATAGACAAGCTCGCGTTTCTCTACCCACGACACTAGACGACGTCCCCGCCGCTTTCCACGACGACCTCACTGTTATATCCGGGAAAGAATTCCTCGAGCACCGCGCTGCCGCGGGCAAGAAGCCCATGAGTGTGACGACCCTGCGGGACGCCTTTGCGCCAGGTGTCCGCTGTCGGAAACGCATCGCGTTCGAGCACGGTCACGGTGGCATGGGCTATCTGCCGTGCCAGCCGTACTATTTCGATCGTCGGCGGCGGCCCTTGGCATCCGCCGTCTAACCGCCTATCGTAAAGGCGGAATGTTCCGCCACGATTTTCAGCAGAAAGTCCATCACTGCCCGTACTTGCGGAGAACGCCGCAAATCCCGATGCACAGCCATCCAGATATCACGCGAAAACCGTTCGCCGTCGTATGCGACGCGTTGTAGATTCGCATCGGTATCTGCCAGGAAGCACGGGAGGCCAGCCACGCCGGCGCCTGCTCGGGTCGCTGCAAGGTGGCCCGTGATATCGCTGATTTCGCAAGCAATGGGTCGCCCTCTTGCAACGCTCATCAACCACCTCTGCTGTGGCATGTCCGCGAATCCGGCATCGTAGACGATGAACTCCCATGCAGATGGATTGTGCAGGTGCGGATAGTCCCTGCTCGCGTACAGGTCGAACGGCATACGCCCTAGCTTGCGTACGACGCTGGTCGCTTCCTCCGGACGAACCAGCCTTAAGGCGATATCCGCCTCCCTTCGGCTAAGGGAAACCTGTCGTGCCTGGCCAGAAACAGACAACTGGACGCCGGGATTTGCAAGCCGGAATTCCGCCAGATGCTTCACCAGAAAACTGGCCACTAGTACCGGCGGTGCGCTCAGCGTGACTTTGCCGCTCAGCGGGGATAGGCTGGCATCAAGGAACCGTTCAATCGCGTACGCGTTCTCTTCCATTCCCTGCGCGAGTTCGAACACGCGCTGCCCAGCGAGAGTGAGTTTGCAGGCCCTGGGGAGCCGTTCGACAAGGCGCGTCTTGACCTCGTCCTCGAGTGCGCTCAAGCGTCGGCTCACCGTCGCGTGATCTACCTTCAGATCACGCGCGGCCCCTGACAACGTACCGATGCGGGCGACAGCCAGGAAATGACGAATATTTTCCCAATCGAACATCTGTGCAATTTCTCAAGGATAGTGTGCGGTTTTGGGGAATATTCGCACAAAGGCGACATGCCTACCATGAGACTCGTTCAGTCGATAAGGGTCATTCCAGATGAGCATGTCTATGAGCCGCGATCAACGCGGCACTCTCGCCGCCGCAGGGCTGGGCTTTGTCGTTGTTTTGCTTGATGTCAGCGTTGTAAACGTCGCTCTTGACGCCTTGCGAGCCCGTTTCACCACGGACGTGACCGGCCTGCAATGGGTTGTCAACGCGTACACGCTGGCATTCGCGTCGCTGCTTCTCACCACGGGCGCCTTAGGTGATCGCTTCGGCGCAAAGCGAATCTTCACTGCGGGATTCGCCGTCTTTACTGTGGCATCGATTGCATGTGGGATCGCGTACTCGTTGCCGATTCTTGTGGCTGCACGCGTCGTACAGGGCATGGGCGCCGCGCTGTTGGTGCCCAATTCGCTGGCTATGCTGCGCCAGGCGTTCCCTGATACGGAGCAAAGAAGCCGAGCGGTGGGCTGGTGGGGTGCTGCAGGCGGAATTGCACTTGCAGCAGGACCTGTGCTAGGTGGGCTGCTGGTGACTCACGTGGGCTGGCGCAGCATTTTTCTGATTAACCTGCCGATCGGAATTGCAGGCGTGAGCCTTACTCTCCGTCATGCGGCGACAGCCGCACGCGCGCATAGCCGAAGCATCGACCTTGCCGGCCAGGTGGCGGCCATTCTGGCGCTCGTCGCTCTGACCGTGTGCCTCACGGAAGCGGCCCGGTTTGGATGGCATCATCCGTTGGTCTATGGTGCGCTACTGTTCTCAGTTGTTGCCACCTTGGCGTTTCTGTGGCTTGAGTCACGCCGTACGGAACCCATGCTCCCATTGGCTCTTTTTCGAACGACTACGTTCTCTGCGGCCTCGGCCGCCGGCGTCATCGTGAACTTTGCCTACTACGGCTTGATCTTTGTTTTTAGTCTCTTCTTTCAGATAGAGCAGCAGTTATCAGCTCAGTGGACCGGCCTCGCGTTTTTGCCCATGACCGTCGTTCTGATGGCAGTGAATATCCTGGCGGGTCGGCTGCTCAACCGCGTCGGCGCAAAGAAACTTATGATTGCCGGCATGCTGATTGCCGCGTCGGGTTATCTGCTGCTGTTGCCGGTTCGCGTAGACGGCTCGTACTGGATGCTGGTCGTGCCAATGCTCATAGCCGCAAGCGGCATTGCCTTAATGGTGCCGACCATGACAAACGTCACGCTGTCATCCGTGGATGCTTCCCGCTCGGGTATCGCGTCAGGAGTGCTCAACTCGGCGAGGCAGGTAGGCGGCATGCTCGGGGTGGCGGTGTTCGGGTTTTTCGTGCGCGATAACCGTCCTGATGCATTTATGCAAGGTATGCATCTTTCCATCATGACCGCTGCGGTGCTCCTGCTGTGCGGCAGCGTGATGTGCCTGTACGGAATCAGAACGCCACGGCCCGTGCACATTGAGAACACTTCCAGGATTCTGGCCTCTGACAGATAAGACCCGATTCTTCAGGTGTGCAGTCGCGCGTTAACCGCAATGGCTCATGTATGCCTGTAAGCAGACACGCTGGATTTTAGCTGAATGCCCGTTGATGGCCGGAGCGAACATTGAAACAGAACTTGCCGTCTGCATCGCGACGCAGGGATTGCATTGGTCGCTAGCGACATGCCGGTCCCGTCGCGGGCTTCGCAACCCGTCATCTCGCCCGTGCGGCAAGGCGCGCAATCATCCGATCAGCCATTGTGCGATCGATGACTGCGAATGAGCGGCTGGTGCGCTCATAGGCGTACATGGCGCCCGTCGCGATTTCGAACCACCAGCCGCTCAATACGAGTGCCCCGGCAGTGACCTGCTGGCGGACGATCGGGTAGGTCATCAGGTGCTCGAGTTGCACGAGTACGTTGAGTTGCGACAATTGATCGTGCGCTTTCAAGCTGTCGTCGAGCGGACCTTCCTGTTCGAGGCGAAACGCTGCGTTGTTGGCGTGGCATAGCCATTTATCGAGGTTTGGCGATTTCATCTTGGCGTTCCTGGAGAACACGGCCTTCATCGCGCCGCACTCCGAATGTCCACACACGACAATATTCGCGACTTTCAACACCAGCACGGCATATTCGATCGCGCTTGCCTCGGAAAGATCTCCGGTAGAGACGCCCTCCGCAGTCGCCGGTGGTATCAGATTGCCCACGTTGCGCATCGTAAAGAGATCGCCGGGATGGGTCGATGCAAGCAGATCCGGCACGACCCGGCTGTCCGAGCACGTTATGAAAAGCGCATCAGGTGTCTGCGCGAGCGCGAGTTTGCTGAACTGCTGCGCGTATTGCGGCAGCATTTTCTCCCGGAATTCAACGATGCCCATGATGAGTTTTCGCATGGTTTGCCTCTCAAAGGACGGGTTGCCTTGCTGTCGAGCTTTCCGAGCCTCCAAGCCCTTGCGAGTCGGGGATACGGGCCAGCGCCAGGTCCTCCGGAAATGGATGCTTCGAGCCGATCGCACGGTCCAGCAGGGTCAGCTCGACACGCAAGGCGTCGTGACGATGCTCCGGCAAGCACTGAAGGAGATTCTCTATCGCCGCGCGCTGACGCCGCGCGATCTGAAGGCTGCCCGCGCCGTACTGACGTATCTCGCGGAAACTGATATGCACGAAATCTTCCCAGTTCGGCGTTCGATAGATGACGCGCACAAGTCCGGACTTATCCGTCATCTCTTCGGAGTACAAAGACCGCTTTCCGACTACACGCAATAGCCGCTGCAACTGATCGATGGCCAACACGGCCGTTGTTGGATCGTTGATCGCAGCCGACAACGCTTTCAGCGCAATATCAACAAGGATGCGAAACGCGAACATAGGATCCTGTTCCATCGTGCGTTCAGTCCCGAAAGCAACCAGTGTACGCAGCCGGTTTTCATCGATTGCGTCAGAGTCTCCGTACAAATAAAACAAGGGTTCGTCCACCGCGACAAAGTCGCCGACTTGCGGCACGAATTCGATAACCGAGTTAGTGCGCCTCGCCTTGGCGACAAGTCTTTCGAGATTCACGGCCAGAACGATGCCGGATGTACCGCTATGGCGAACAATGCGGCCAGGGACGCCTCGCTCGTGGTCAAGTCTCTGCGGGGTGATTCGGCCCGTCGCTGGGTCGGGATAGACGCTTTCGATGACCGCGATCCCGTGCTCCCCAACCCGAGCCACGAGGCTTACTGGACGCAGGCATTTCGCCGCATAATCAATCAGGAAAAGGAATGCGACGACAGAAGCGAATCCGAATAGCGCTGCAATGAATACCTGAAGCTGGTGCACCTCGCTGTCACCCATCCAGCCCAGGGTTCTGTTGGCGAACAGAAGCGTGAATACGAACAATCCCGAGATGCTGCGGATCACGTTATCGCGCAGCAAGGTCGTCGCGATGATCCGCGGGGTATATTGACCACCAGCGACCTGGATTGCGACGAGCAGCGAACCGAAGGTAAACACCAGAAACGCCAGGTCTGCGGAAACGATGTCGCCGACAAGTGACCGCGCTCCAGTCATGGACAGCGCAAAAAGGCCCGTTTTCGGATCGAGGATGTCGTGTCCGATCAGCCACCTTCCCAGCATTTCAGTGAGCGGCTTTACCACGGCATAGATCGCCACCGCGACGAGCGGTACCGTCCACAGGGAAGATCTGAGGTAACTCTTCAAGCTGTACCAGCGGTTCCAGTCCATGTTTGCGCTCTTCCTACGATTCATGCGGCAGCGGAGGCCGAAACGTTCGCGGTTCGCCTTTGACGATGCACGTGACCTTCAGGTCGGTCAATCAGACTTTGGTCCGATAGGTCGAGGACATAGAGTTTCGGGAATCGCGTCTCGACCGATTGCGGATTTTCGATGCCCGTCTATCGCGCCATCGCGGGCAGCGCGTCTTCGGCGACGGGCGCGCCTGCCGGCACCTTTTCGGCAGTGACATCGGCCGCCACGTGGGCCAGCTTCATCAGACGCGGCTGAAGCAGCAGCGCGACGAGACCGCTCCAGCCGGTCTGGTGCGAAGCGCCGACGCCACGTCCGCTGTCGCCGTGAAAGTACTCGTGGAACAGCACGAGATCAGACGAGCGCGGGTCGGCCTGCAACTGCGGATAAGCCGCCATCACGGGCCGCACGCCGTGCTCGTCCTTGAGAAAGAGGGTAGTGACACGCCGCGCGAGACCGTCGGCGATCTCGCTGAGCGAGCACCGGTTGCCCGATCCCGTTGGATATTCGATGCGGAACTCGTCGCCGTAGTAGCGATGGAATTCATACAGCGATTCGATCAGCAGATAGTTGACGGGCATCCACACAGGCCCGCGCCAGTTCGAATTGCCGCCGAATACGCGCGAATCCGATTCGGCCGGCTGATACGCGATGCAGACATGCGCGCCGCCATGATCGAACTCGTACGGTGTATCGCGATGCACGCGTGACAGCGCGCGCACGCCGTGATCGGACAGAAATTCGTCTTCGTCGAGCGCGCGGCGCAGCAGTGCCGTCATCCGGTATCCGCGCAGTAGCGAGAGCAGCGTGGTGTTGCCTTTGCCGGGTTCGGTCCAACGCGATACGAGTTTGGCCAGATTGGGCCGGTGATCGAGAAACCACGCGAGCCGTTCTCGCAGGCCGGGCAGGTGGCCGTATATGCGTTCTTCGAGCACATGCACGGCGAACAACGGAATCAGGCCGACGATCGAGCGAACGCGCATCGGCACACGGGTTCCGTCTGGAAGATGCAGTACGTCATAAAAGAATTCGTCGTGTCCGTCCCATAGCCCCGTTCTGCAACCTTCGCTGCAACCGACGGCTTCTGCGATATACAGGAAATGCTCGAAAAACTTCACCGCGATTTCGACGTACGCGTTGTTCGTCATCGCGAGCTCGAGTCCGATCTGCATCAGGTCGAGCGCATACGAGGCCATCCAGGCGGTGCCGTCCGCCTGGTCGATGCGGCCGCCAGTCGGCAGCGGGGAAGAGCGGTCGAAGATGCCGACGTTGTCTAGCCCGAGAAAGCCGCCCTGGAAGATGTTGCGGTCCTCTGCATCCTTGCGGTTGACCCACCACGAAAAGTTCAGCAGCAACTTGTGGAACATCACCTCGAGAAACTTGTGGTCACCGACGCCCGTGACTTCACGATCGAGTTCGTACACGCGCCACGTCGCCCATGCATGAACGGGCGGATTCGCGTCGCCGAATGCCCATTCGTAGGCGGGCAACTGCCCGTTCGGATGCATGTACCGTTCCTTCACGAGCAACAGCAGCTGTTTCTTCGCGAAGTCGGGGTCCACCATCGCGAACGCGGCCGCATGAAACGCGAGATCCCAGGACGCGTACCACGGGTACTCCCACTTGTCCGGCATCGAAACGACGTCGCCGTTGCACATATGCCGCCAGTCGGCATTGCGCCCGTGCCGGCGTCCTTTCGGCGGCTTCGGCTGACCGGGGTCGCCGTCGTGCCAGCGCGTCACGTCGAACTGGTAATACTGCTTCGTCCATAACATGCCGGCGAGCGCCTGGCGTTGCACGAGCCGCGCGTCGGCGTCGCTGATGTCGTGCTGGAGCGCGGCGTAGAACTCATCGGCCTCCGCGATCCGGCGCGCGAACAGCGCTTCGAAGTCGAGCGGCGCGTCGTCGCGCGTGATGCCCGATAGTGCCGCCGGACGCCAGCGCAGATACAGCACCGCGCGCTCGTGCGGCGCGAGCGACAGGGCCAGATGCGCGGCGGCGCGGGTGCCTGCGTCGCCGCGTATCGCGTGCTCCTCGCCATCGACGAGGTAATCGTTGAAGCCATCCTTGAACGGGCCTGCGCCGGCGATGCCGAAAAGGCGGCGGACGTTGGTTTCGTTTTCGCAGAACAGCCATTCGATCGGCTGCGGCGCCGAGGCCGTGACGATCATCGTGCCCAGCGCGGGATTGTGCGCGATCACGCGCGCGCCCTCGGCGGACTCCGGCTCGAGCGTGAGCGACGGCTTGCCGGGCTTGCCTGACCACGCCCAGCGGTTGCGCGCCCAGAAGAGCGGCAGCACATGGAGTGGCGCGGGCTGATCCGCGCGATTTTCGACGGTTACGCGCATCACGATGTCGTCGGGTGTGTGCTTCGCGTACTCGATCCAGACGTCGAAATAGCGATCGTCGTCGAACACGCCCGTATCGAGGATTTCGTATTCGGGCTGATCGGCGCCGCGCCGGCCGTTTTCCTCGATCAGGTCCTGATACGGGTACGCATCGTGGGGGTATTTGTACAGCATCTTCATGTACGAGTGCGTCGGCGTGCCATCGACATAGAAGTAAAGCTCCTTCACGTCCTCGCCGTGATTGCCTTGCGCATTGGTCAAGCCAAACAGCCGCTCCTTCAGGATGGGGTCGCGCCCGTTCCAGAGCGCGAGCGACACGCACCAGTCGAGTGGGTCGTTGCCGAATCCGGCAATGCCGTCCTCGCCCCAGCGGTACATGCGGCTGCGCGCATGCTCGTGGGGGAAATACTCCCATGCGGTTCCGTAGTCGCTGTAGTCTTCGCGAACGGTGCCCCACTGCCGGTCGCTCAGATAAGGCCCCCAGCGGCGCCAGCAGTCGAGGTCCTGGCCATGCAGACGGAACCCTTCCTTCGAATGGAGCAGATCGTTTGCGCGTAGCGATGACATGTGACCTCCCAAACCGGGATCGACCGTCGAACACGTTCAGTGCGTGAGTCCCCGCCCATCCCGTCACGCGTGCGGCGCCGGGCGGTATCTGGATGATAGGCGTCGTTTAGACTTATCGAGGTCGGAGGCCGCCTCGCTCCTGGTTTCATCTGACGTTTTCTTTCGCTATATCCGCGCTGCATCGCCTGATCGTAAGGAACTGGACATGAATCAAAAATCGCGTGGTCTGGACAATGGCCTGACGAACTACGGTGATCACGACTTCGCGCGCTATCTGCGCCGGTCGTTTGCCAAATCGATGGGCTACACCGGCGAATCGCTCGACAAGCCGATCGTCGGGATCTGCACCTCGGAGAGCGGTTTCAATAACTGCCATCGCCACTTTCCCGAAATGATCAAGGCGGTCGAACGCGGCGTGCTCGCGGCGGGCGCATTGCCGGTCGTATTTCCGGTGATGTCGCTTGGCGAGGTCTTCCTTTCGCCGACTTCGCTGGTCTATCGCAATCTGATGGCGATGGCCGTCGAGGAAATGATTCGTGCCCAGCCGATGGATGCGGTGGTGATGCTCGGCGGATGCGACAAAACCGTGCCGGCGATGTTGATGGGCGCGATCTCCGCGGAGCGGCCCGCCGCAATGGTGGTGGCCGGTCCGATGATGACCGGGCGACATCGCGGCGAGCGGCTTGGCGCGTGCACAGACTGCCGGCGCTTCTGGTCGAATTTCCGCGCGGGGAAAGTCTCGGCGCAGGAGATCAGGCAAGTGGAGGGGCGTCTGGCCGTCACGGCGGGAACGTGTGCGGTCATGGGCACGGCGTCAACCATGGCGCTGATCGCGGAAACGCTGGGCATGATGCTGCCCGGTTCGGCGGCGATTCCGGCCGTGCACGCGGATCGTCTGCGCAATTGCGAAGAAACCGGAGCGCTGGTTGCGCGCATGGCCCTCAATGGCGGACCGAAACCGGCCGAGATCGTGACGCCCGCGTCGGTGCGCAATGCCTTGCGCGTGCTGCTCGCGGTCTCCGGTTCGACCAACGCCGTGATTCATCTGGCGGCGATTGCTGGTCGTATCGGACTGAAGATCGATTACGACGAGTTCAACCGGCTGTCTGATGAAACGCCCGTACTCGTGGATCTCAAGCCGGTAGGCAACGGTTACATGGAGGATTTCCATGCAGCCGGCGGGCTGGAGGGCGTTCTGCGCGGACTGATGCCCCAACTCGATCTGACTTGTCGCGATATCGCCGGGCACAGTCTCGAGGAGCGTTTGAACAGGCCGCTTGCCGATCCGATCGATACGGCCGTGATCCGCTCGACGGAGAAACCGGTCAGTCCCGATGGCGGGCTGATTGTTCTGAACGGGAGTCTGGCGCCCGGCGGTGCGGTTCTGAAGCGCGCCGCCGCTACTCCCGAACTGCTCGAACACGAAGGGCGTGCCGTGGTATTTACCTCGCTCGAAGATCTGGCCGCGCGCATCGACGACCCGGGTCTGGACGTTCGCGCGGACGACGTTCTCGTATTGCAGAACGCGGGGCCGCGCAGTGCTTCAGGCATGCCCGAGGCCGGCTATCTGCCGATCCCGCAGAAACTTGCACGGGCGGGGGTGAAGGACATGGTGAGGATTTCCGATGCGCGCATGTCGGGCACGGCGTACGGGACCATCGTGCTTCACGTGACGCCAGAAGCGGCGCTCGGTGGCCCGCTGGCGCTGGTGCGCAACGGTGATCGGATCCGGCTCTCGGCGCGGGACAAGCGGATCGATCTACTGGTTGACGAGGTCGAACTGGCGCGTCGTGCCGCTGAGATTCGTCCGGCGGAAGGGATGTATGCGCGCGGTTACCAGCGGCTCTATCACGATCACGTGCTCTCTGCCGCGGCAGGGTGCGACTTTGATTTTCTCACCGCGTTTCCTTCCGAAGAGCTTAAGTAGCGGGTGCTTTTTCTACTCCCTGACCGAAGCGCCCGCGCGACTCGATCTGTTCTGCGCCTGATCAAGCGCAATCGACGAAGAGTTCGTCCCTC
Organism: Paraburkholderia sp. MM5482-R2; assembly: GCF_050436125.1. Lineage (NCBI taxonomy): Bacteria > Pseudomonadati > Pseudomonadota > Betaproteobacteria > Burkholderiales > Burkholderiaceae > Paraburkholderia > Paraburkholderia sp. MM5482-R2. Next base: position 871,032 of record NZ_JBNDLP010000004.1, read on the forward strand.
GCCGGAGGTGTCGTCGAAGATTGCGGATTGCCTGGGCCACAGTGTTTCGAGGCGACCCAGCAGATCACCGGGGAAAAGAAGCGAAATGTAGGGGGTATCGGGTCCCGCTGGGTTGCGGACTACGAGCCGGTTCAACCGACCATCCGCCGCAGCCTGTTCGATGGCGGCGCCATCGTCGAGTGTCGACCCGAAGCTGCCTTTCGCGTCGACGTATGGTGAATGACGGCATTCATAGGCACAATGAACCATTCACGCGATTCCCTGCCAGGAGGCTCGTGTCGAGCATGGATACGCTCACCCGCTTTTCGCCGCCCGGCCGCTGCATCTACTGTAATGCGACCGGAACGCTGACCGACGAACACGTCATACCGGCTGGCCTGAAAGGCGACTGTGTTCTTCCTCGGTCAAGTTGTGAAGCTTGCCAAAAACTTACTAGCAAAGCGGAGTTGCATTGTCTGAGGGAAATTTTCGGGCTTATGCGCTCGACTACCGGCATTCAGTCGGCCCGTCGAAAGAAGACGCGCAAGTCTTCGCTCACTGTCACTGAGACGGAAAACGGTAGTTCGTCTACCGTAGAGCTCCCATGGGACGCGGTGCCGGCCTCATTCCTAGTGTTACGGCTACCGCCTCCGGCATTAATAACAAAGGCGCCAGAGACGAAGGGGTGGCCTGCGATGCGGATCGACATCGTCACAATCCAGTCGGACTTCGCGACTCGTCTACGGGCTCTGAATGCCAACTGGTCGGTAGCACATAGAATCCACCCAACGAAGTTCTCGTCCATGCTCGCTAAGATCGCTTTTAGCTACGCCGTCGGTCAACTCGGCGTAGATGGGTTCATACCTTTGGTTCGCGACCTGTGTCTGCTGAAGGAGTCGGCGCCGTGGAAGTACGTGGGAGACGAATGGATGCCTGTCGAACGAGAGAATGGCGACGCGCTGCACAGGCTTCACTTGCGGATAGATTCTGGCTACCTTGTTGCTAGAGTCCATCTTTTCGCGCAATTTGGATTAAATCCGTATGCTGTTGTTGTTGGGGTACCTACCTAACCGGAACACTTCGTGATCGGTCAGCTGACTAGTGATGCATTTTATCGATGGTGCTCCAGGTGATCGTATGGCAGCTTGCAGAATAAACCTGCCTTTTGAATGTCTAGGTGACACTTCGAACGAAGGTCGGCTTCTGGCCAACTGCTACCTGCTGGCGTTCAAGGCTGGATTGCGTCGCCGCCGAGGATCTGCATCAGAGTCTTCGCGTTACGCTGCCCCTGGTCCTCGTAATTTTTGTTCTCTACACCGACAACCGTTACCGGCGACAACGGCGGACCGTGAACGACCCGTTTGAGACACTCAATGTCGCCGAAAGCAGCCGCTCGACGGCTCGACCACGTCGCCGCGCTACCACAGAGAAAGCTAGCGGCGCGGAGAATCATTGGAGCTGCTAGCGCCACCCCATTTGCGCTCCCGACCCGGCAACTCCTGCAGCATAGTCATGAACGCTCGCACCTTCGCGCTCAGAAGCCGGCGCGAATTGTAAAGGGCCCAGATTTCCACGGACGAGCCCGCCTTTCCCCAACAGGCGAGTCTTCCTGTCGACACATCATGCTCAACCAGCAATCTGGGCAAGAGCGCCGCGCCTACGCCATCGAGCACCGCGTCACGCACCATCAGCAACGATGACAGCCGCAACACGGGCATCGGCCTGATCGCTATCGCACCACCGTCTTCCGTTCGCATGTGCCATAACGCGCCTGATGGTGCCGCGGCCGACATAACGGCCGGCACCTCCAACCCGGTTGCATCGGGTGCCGGTCTCGAAGGTATCGACATGCCCGGCGCCGCGACCACGAGGCGCTCGTCACCGAGGATGCGCCGTCCCACGAGCTGCTCGCCATGCGCCGGGTCGATACGGATAACGAGGTCGTAGCCGTCCTCCACTGGATCCACGATGCGGTCTTCTGCAATGACCTCAAGTTCGACCTGCGGATAGGCGAGCGCAAAGCGCGCAGCGATCCGGCACAGCACGACATGCGCGAAAACGACAGGCGCGCTGATGCGCAGCCGCCCGCGCGCCACCGGGGCGCGTGAGGCGAGCGCTTCACCCGCCTCCTGAATCTCAGCCATGAGCCCCCGCGTGCGTTCATGGAGTGCAACGCCCTCTTCTGTCAGACGCAGCCTGCGTGAGCCTCGCTCGATCAGCCTGACGCCGAGGCTTTCCTCGAGCTCGGCCACGCGCCGCGAGAGGGTGGCCTTGGGGCGGTCGAGCGCCCGGCTGGCGGGCCCAAAGCCACCGTGCAGTGCAACTGCATTGAAATCGCCGAGCGACGTCAAATCCATGATCGTTCCGTTTATGAGACGAAGTGTATGAATTCTGGCACTTTCGACTATTAAGCGAAACGACTATTGTTTGTCTCACGGGCGGACCCAGCCCATCCACTTCAAGGAGATACCCATGGCAGTCCTCGTTACAGGCAGCACGGGCGTGATCGGTAAGCAGGTTATCGAGCATCTGGGCGGCAGCGGTGCCGAGGTACGCGCGCTGACCCGCACACCGGAGAAAGCGCGATTTTCTGGTGGCGTCACCGCAGTGAAGGGCGACCTGTCCGACGTCGACGCGGTGCGGCAGGCGATGATCGGCGTCAGCACGTTGTTCCTGCTTGCGCCCAACATCGCGGACGAGCTGACTCAGGCGGTACAGACCCTGAGCGTCGCACGGGAAGCGGGTGTGAAAGGCGTGGTTTATCTGTCGGTGTTCAAGGGCGCCGAATACGTCGACGTGCCGCACTTCACCGCCAAACATACGGTCGAGCGCATGATCGAACACCTCGACCTGCCGGTGACGGTGCTGCACCCCGCGTATTTCATCCAGAACGACGTCCGGCAGAAAGACCCGCTGCTTTCGCACGGCGTCTACGGCATGCCAATTGGCGCGAAAGGCATTTCCATGGTCGACGTCCGTGATATCGGCGAGGCTGCCGCGCGCGAACTGCTGCGCCGCGAGCGTGGCTCAAACCCGCTGCCGCGCGAGACGTACGAACTCGTCGGTCCTGACGTGATCAATGCGCAGACCGTGGTTTCGATCTGGGCCGAGGCGCTGGGACGTCCCGTCCGCTACGGTGGCGACGATCTCGACGTCCTTGAGCAGCGCCTCAAGTCGGTTGCTCCTGCCTGGCTCGCATACGACATGCGACTCATGATGGGCCGGTATCAGCAGGACGGCGCGGTCGCGTCCAGCGCGGACGTCGAGCGTCTGGCGACACTGCTGGGACGGCAACCGAGATCCTATCGGGACTTTGCCGTCGCCATGGCTGCGGCGTGGGCTAAGGACTGACCTGCCAGGATACGCGATCGCGACTTTCAGAGGCTGGCACGCGCGACGGGGGGCTTGACGGGGCCGACCCCTGCTCTCGGGTGTATTCCGCTGCTTATGAAGGCCGCGCGGATATCGACCCAGCGTGACACTCGTGGCTTCAGGGAGCGGACGTCCGTAAATCGTCTCCAGAAGCACGAACGATTCAACGCGTTTCCCGCCGACTTCAGTCAGGGCCTCGCATCCTCTGGCTTGGGGCTCCTGGCATCAGCAAAGCGGCTTTGTACCGCGACGAGTTGGTCGTCAGTGGTCGCCACCAGCCACAACCGTGCGTGCTCCGCGATTTGGCGGTTGTGGTCCTTCAACGGGCCCATTGCCGCGGCGGACTTCCAGACCACGGGGCCAATTCGGCTGCTCCTGCCCGACGGCGCACCCACCAGCAGGCAGTATGGCCCAAGAGGAAGCGAGACAAACGGAAGGGCCGGACTAGCGCGCACGCGCCAGTCGATGAACGGCGCCTCGCTGATGATCAGGGGCGTGGGCAAGCCGTAAAGCACACTGAAATCGTACAGCGCCAATTGCTCGCGCATGCCCGCGTAGATACGTCGGATATCGTCGACAACCGCAGCGCGGATTTCATCCTCGAACATGGGTTCTTGCGCATAACGTGCGGCCGCCTGCTGGGCGCTCAACTGATATGCGCTGAACAGGCCGAGTTCCATGCAGTCCTGCACTGCGCGCTGGACCTCCACGATAGTGCCGGCCTCCTCGGGCCTGCCTAACTGCGCTGCCCTCAAAAACCGGGCGAGCCCCGCCTCCTGGATCGCAGGACCTTCCACAGGCGCATCGTCGTCAGCATCCTTGTCGAGCGGCACGTAAATGTATTCTTCGGCCGCGAAGCGCGACTTCTTGCCTTCGTCAAACTTGATTTCGCCATCGGTGCAGTCCAGATATCGGGTACCGATTCGGCCATGCTCCCAAACCCAATTCTTCAGGAGCGGACGTAGCGGATGCAGTCTGTCTTGATTAGCCATCGAAGCCTCCAGGTGCCCCAGTATAGATCCACATGACCGCTTGCTACGTTGGGGAGGGACATGGCATCAAATCTAACCAGTGGATCGGCCTTTTCAAATCAGGGTTTGGGTCTCGCTGGCTAGGCACAGACTGGCCAGATCAGCCGCCCTCGAAATACTTGACGGGGACGGACTCAGCGCTTGTGGCAGCCGCTCAGCGACCTCGCAGAGCCGTTCGCGACCGTCTCAAATTGGCCGAACCTTGCCAATCGTTGTGCGATCGACAAGTGTCGGGTCATGACCGGCAGCACGCGACCCTGAAGAGACATCCGGCTTTCTCGTCAGCGGCCATTCGCCGCGTACAACCGATGGGGTTGCACGCAAATAACCCGTCTTATTTGATGCGCAAAGGGCTATGAGCGGTCGATTCGAGCCTTGCTCCGGAACGGCACTCCCAAGCCGGGCCGGATGGCTTCAAACCATCGCGAAGTTGAACCGCGCTCAGTCTGCAATCAATCGAACATGCGGCTCAAATGAGGGTACATTGCGTCTGTGCAAATAGCTTGGGGGTGTCATGGCCCGCATCAAAGCGGAACCGTTGATGACGCAAGCGCCGCCTTGCGATGCCCACCGACTGTCCACGCAATGATGGTACCGATTGCGAGAGCTAACAGGCATGCAGTCGGAACGAGCATGGGTGCAACATGACTGTTGGTTACCTTGCCAACGTACGGCATGAGGTTCTGTCCGAAGAACCCTCCAAGGTTTCCAATGCAGTTGATGGCAGCGACACTTGCGGCGGCTCGAGCGCCAGAAAAGAAGCGTGGGGGAAGCGACCAGAAGCAAGGGTATAGCAGTGGAATACAGGCGCCGCCCAGACACAGAGCAATGAAGCGCAACGACACTGTCGGCAACACGAGGCTCGATGCAAAGCATACGACGCCGATGCCGGCGACTATGGCCATTGCTTTTAACACCACCTGTTCACGTTTGAGCTTCCCGGGAAGCCAAAGCAGGAGAAGAGCCGCGAGTGCCCACGGAATCATGTTAAGCAGGCCATTGACGCTCGACGAAACGCCCCAGCTCTTAACCAACGTGGGCAGCCAGTACGTAACGCCGTAGAGCGACGTCGACATCAGCATGTAGGTTGCTGCGAACATGAGAACCTTCGGGTCAAGCAATGCCGCCCATGGCCGGGACTCCTTTGCTTCCGGGGACGCTTCGCGCACAAGCGCTGCGACCACAATGTCCTTCTCATCCTGAGAAAGGAAGTTCGCTTCCTCGACGGAGCTCGGTAGATATTTAAGCGCTACGAAGGCAATCAGTATTGCCGGAAGACCGGTGGCAAGGAAGACCCATTGCCAACCCGCCAGTCCCAGTGTTCCGCCCAAGGAAAGGAGCAGCCCTCCGACCAGCGCGCCAAGCATGTTTGCCAGCGAACTGCCGAGGGTAAAAAGGCCAAGCACACGTGTCCGGTAGCTTTGAGGAAACCACTGCGTCAGGTAGTAAATGACGCCTGGATAAAACCCGGCTTCAGCAACACCCAGCGCAAACCGAAACGAGTAAAAAGCTGGCAGGGACCTGGTGAACGCCATTAGCACTGTAACGACGCCCCACGTAATCATGATGCGAGCGAGCCACGTCCGGGCCCCAAACCGATGTAGCGCCAGTGTGCTGGGCACCTCGAACAGCAGGTAGCCAATGAAAAACAGCGATGCTCCAAGGCCATACGCGGCTTCCGTCATGCCGAGTGCCTGAACCATTTCCAGTTTCGCGAAGCCGACGTTCTGCCGGTCGATGAATGCGATGAGAAACATGACAATCAGCAGCGGCATCAGCCGCCATGCCATTTTCTTCATTACCTGCTGCTCACGTGTTACGGACGTAGACATGTTCGCTCCAAGTTCCATGCCCGCTGCCGCTCGACTGGCGTTTCGAAAACGGTCAGTCAGACGAAAACAAGCAGATTGATATAGTCATGTATATGTTTGTATGTTTGAGGTCGGGCTGCAATGAGGTATAACCCGGACGAGCGCACGCAAGCGAGCTGCGGCCGCAACTGGCGACCAGTGATGTATTCGGCGAACGAGGTGTAGAGCCTGAAAGTCGCAGGAAAAATGCGACCTGCCGGGTGACAGAAAGTCAGTTCGCGTTGTCGGTCCCTATGACAGCACCAAACGCGGCGAGGAAGTCGCGTTGTCAGCGAATATCGACCTGATACTGGAACGCTGCAGCAGCACCACGCGTGGTGCGCCATTCAATAGGCGTCCCGGCGAAATCGGATGCCACACGGTGCACAAGGATTACCGGGCTGCCAACGTCGATATGCAGGAGCGCCGCATCAGCGTCCGTCGCCTGTTCGACGTTCAGAATCTCGGTTGCGGATGCGACGATTTGGCGGCAAAGCCGCTCGTAAAGCGGATAAAGCAAATCCTCGAAGCCACCAAGGGGCAGAGTCGCCAGCGCTTCGAAACGGCTTCGAGGTAGCCATATTTCTTCCGACAAAACGGGTTGTCCGTCAATCAATCGTACCCGCGAGAGATGAACAGCCTTCTCCGTCGCCTTCATCTGCAAGGTTGAGCGAATCGTCTCGTTTGGCTTGACGACCTCGCGGCTGAGCACCTTCGCCGTCGGTCGGACCGGCTTCCCGTCAGCTGACTTGAATCGGAAGAAGCGGAACAACGACGAATCAAAGCGCGGGCGCCGGACAAAGGTCCCCTTTCCCTGGGTGCGGGTGAGCACCCCGTCGGCCACCAGCAAATCAATGGCTTTCCGAAGTGTGCCGGTCGACACGTTATAAAACAGGCTGAGCTCCGCCTCTGTGTCGATTGCCTTTTCTGGCGCCCACTCGCCCTCCGCGATGCGGCGCACCAGGTCATCGCGTAGCTGCTGGTATCGCGGCAAACGACTGTCTGGCCTGGCCGAGAACGACTGCATATCCATGATTCATATAGTTGTTCACAGGAATAGTCACTGTACAACATCTGCCGGAACAAGGGTAAATCCCCAATGACTTCTTCGTCGAAGCGCCTAAACTAAACATATAGTCATATACATGAATATATGAATTTACCCTGGAGACGGCGATGTTCACCTGGTACAAGCAAGGCACACCTCTCGAACGAAACACCTTCTGGGGATGTTTCGCGGGTTGGGGCCTCGATGCCCTTGATGTGCAGATGTTTACCCTCGCAATCCCCGCAATCATCGCAGCGTACGGCATCGACCACACGCAGGCGGGCGCGATCAGCGGCGTGACACTGGTGTCATCGGCGATGGGCGGCTGGCTGGCGGGCGCCTTGTCCGACAGGATTGGTCGGGTGCGGACGCTGCAGATTACGATTCTCTGGTTTGCAGGATTCACTTTCCTTTGTGCCTTCGCCCAGAGTTTTCCTCAACTACTGGTCCTGAAGGCCCTGCAAGGGTTCGGGTTCGGCGGAGAGTGGGCTGCAGGCGCCGTGTTGATGGCTGAGACCATCCGGACGGAACACCGCGGCAAGGCCATGGGCGCGGTACAGAGCGCCTGGGCTGTCGGCTGGGCCGGCGCAGTGCTGTTGTATGCCGCAGCTTTTTCGTGGTTGCCGTCAGACACGGCGTGGCGTGTCATGTTCGGTGCTGGCCTGCTGCCCGCGCTTCTCGTCCTTTACGTCCGCCGCAATCTCCGCGAACCTGTGCGCGTTGAGCCGTCTCGCGCTGAACCAGTGGTTTCTGTGTGGGGGCAAATCGCGCAAGTATTCCAGCCGCGCGTCATCAAGACCACCGTTATCGGGGCGATTCTGGGCACAGGCGCACACGGCGGGTACTACGCCATCATGACCTGGCTGCCGACCTTCCTCTCCAAGGAAAGACATCTGTCGGTCCTCAACACCGGTGGGTATCTTGCGGTTGTTATCGTGGCTTTCTGGTGCGGCTGTATGGCGAGCGCTTACCTGCTCGACCGTATCGGACGGCGTCGCAACATCGCATTCTTTGCATTTTCTTGCATCGTCACCGTGCTCGCCTACGTGATGCTTCCATTGAGCAACACGCAGATGCTTGTTCTGGGCTTCCCGCTAGGCTTTTTCGCCGCCGGCATCCCGGCCAGCCTGGGCGCACTTTTCAACGAACTCTATCCTGCGGACATGCGCGGGACAGGCGTCGGCTTTTGCTACAACTTCGGTCGCATCGCCTCGGCGGGTTTCCCGGTGCTGGTCGGGTACATGAGTCATTCGATGTCGCTGGGAGCAGCGATTGGTATCGATGCCGCAATTGCGTACGGGCTGGCGATGGTTGCCGTGTTGTTGCTTCCCGAAACGCGCGGCAAGCGCTTGCGGCCGTCCGGCGTCGAGCAGGCTTCACAACTGGTCGCCGACGCCGAATTAGCGCTTGACCATCACCGGAGCCAGCGATGACTCAGGCCCCATCCATCGCGCGGCCACGGCTGCCGCGCGTTGACACGCACGCGCACGTGTTTGCCAGGACTCTGCCGCTGGCGGACGGACGGCGCTACGCACCCGACTATGACGCAACGCTGGACGCCTACCGGAAGCTTCTGGACGAGAACGATATTGGCAATGCCGTCCTTGTCCAGCCCAGCTTTCTCGGCACCGATAACAGCCATCTTTTACAGGCGCTGACCAGCGACATTAGCCGGCTGCGAGGTGTAGCAGTCGTGTCCCCCGAAATTTCAGAAGACGACCTGCAGCGACTGAACTGTCAGGGTGTGACGGGCGTGCGTCTCAACCTTGTCGGACAGACGCTCCCCAAGCTGGGCTCGGCGCCATATGTAACGCTTTGGCGGCAGTTATCAAAACTAGGCTGGCATGTTGAGTTGCACAGGGAGGCGTCGGACCTGGCGCCGCTCGTCAACACTTTGCTGGATGTGGGCTTGCCAGTCGTCGTTGACCATTTTGGCCGCCCTGACCCGGACAGCGGCACACGCGACCCGGGCTTCAACGACCTGTTGGAGTTTGGCCCATCTGGCCGCGTGTGGGTCAAGATTTCGGGCGCCTATCGGTGCTCGGAGCCGGACTCGAGTTTCATGCGCGATGCCACGGACCAACTCATAGACGCATTTGGCGCCGAACGTCTGATGTGGGGTAGCGACTGGCCACATACGCAGTTTGAACATGCGACGGCCTACAGCCAGACGCTTACCGCGTTGCTGGACTTACATCTTGCGCCCGCGATTGTCGAGGCAATCCTGTGCTCAACCCCGCACTCGTTTTACGGGTTCGACAAAGACCCCGTGAGGGATATTGTCCCGACGACACCGACTTCCCAACTCACTTCCTGAGGTCATCATGCAAGTCACCGGTATGTTGCACGGCGCCAGATTGCTGCAGTTCGTGGGCTTTCCGACGCCCGAGATTCTGGGTCCGGACGCTAGCGAAGAACAGATTCGAGCGATGCTGAAAAAGCACGGCATGATTTTCATCAAGCCGGTTTTCAAGGGCGGTGTTGGCAAGAAGGGCAAGGCCGGTCTGATTGGCCGCGCGACTGACCTGACGACCGCCTTGAAGGAGAAGGAGCGTCTTTACTTCGTCGAACATCACGTTGCCAATACTGTGTCGAAAGCCAATGGTGTGACCTTTGAGGCGGGTGTGCCGGCCGAGTACGAGGTCTATTTCTCGATTACCGACTCGACACACTTCCGCGCACCGACGATGACGCTCACACATCACGGTGGCGTCGACATCGAGGAACTGGACAAGTCGCAAGTCGTGCAGATTCCGTTTGACCCGCTCACCGGGCTCAAGGCGTTCGTCGTGGCGAACGCGCTTTCGACGCTGGGCGCACCCAAACAGATTATCTCGCCGCTTGTACAGCACCTCCCCAAGTTATGGGAGCTCTACCACGGGTTCGGAATGACGACCCTCGAACTCAATCCAATCCGGATGCGCGAGAATAGCAAGGGACGGCTGACACCCGTCGCCTGTGACTTCAAATGCGGCTTCGACCGTGATGACCCGCGCTGGCAGCGCCTTGACCTGCCCGCGCATCTCTTCGCAGTCGACTATTCAGACTTCGAACAGGAAATCAACCAGCTTCGCACGTATCAGGGGCAGAGCGACGTCTACGTCATTAACGCGAAGGGCAGCATTCTCGCTCCGACGTTCGGTGGCGGCGCGAACTCCCTTGTCACGCAAATGCTCGGAGACGACGCCATCATCTCGTCAGACTTCGGCGGCAACCCACCCTACGAAAAAATGAAGGAAGTTGCCCGCATCTGCTTCAAGCACTGGATTGAGCAGAGCAATGTGCTGTTCATCATTGGTGGAAAGTCGAACAACACGGATATTTTCGAAACATTTCGCGCAATGGCCGACGCGTTACGCGAGCACTTCAGTCAGCACGGCCCGACGCCGCTCTATGTGGTGGTCGGCCGTGGCGGTCCGAATCTGGTTCGCGGAATGGGAGCATTGCGCGACACGCTCGATTCGCTGGGATTGCCGTACACCTTCTTCGGCTTTGACTCGGACATGAGCGAGGTGGTCCTGTACGCGAAGCAGGTTGACCAATGGATGAAAGCAGGCGGCCGTGAGCAGATTGCCGCGAAGCTGGGAATTGCGGTCAAACAGGCTGCCTGAGCATCTCATCGACTGAGGAGAATCATTATGTACAAGCAGGGAATTGGCGATTTTAAATACTTCGTAGGAATTAGTTCGTTATCCCAAGTTGCCACAAAGGACGACCGCGTTTGCGTGCTCAACATTCTGGGCGGCGAGTCGAGCGATGTCACGCCCGTCGGTCATGCCTATTCCGGTGGCAACGTGGTGTTTGGTACGGCTCCGGGAAAGCGCGGACAGGTACTGGAAACGGCACTTGGAAGCGTGCCGGTCTACAACAATGTCCTTGAAGGCCTGAACGATGGTCACCGGTTCAACTGCGGCGTCATCTATCTGCCGCCTTCCGCTGCACGGGACGGCGTGGCTGAGCTAATCCGTGTCAATCCGGAACTGAAGAAGATTTTCATCGTTACCGAAAAGCTGGCCGTCAGTGACTCGCGCGAAATCCGCGCGATGGGTCAGTCCAACGGGGTCGACATTTTTGGCGGCAACAGCCTCGGCGTGGCTGACGCCTGGAACCAGGTGCGTATCGGGGGAGCGCTGGGCGGCGACCACCCTGAAGAGGCATTGCGGCGTGGCTCGATTGCCTTGTTTTCCAACTCGGGCAACTTCACGACTACCATCGCAACCTACCTGCGGATGGCCGGATGGGGCACGACTACAGCCATCTCAAGTGGCAAAGACGTCTACATTCAATTCGCGGCGCCCGAGTTCGCTGCGGCCTTGGCAAACGACGCGCGAAGCAAGGCGGCCGTTCTTTATGTCGAACCGGGCGGCTACTACGAGCTCGACGCCAACTTTACGAAGCCGGTGGTTGCGTGCGTCGTGGGTCGCTGGAAGTCAAAGCTGACCCGTGCTGTCGGACACGCGGGTGCTATGTCCGGAGGCGCGGACGACGCCGCATCGAAAGAACAATGGTTTCTCGATAGATTCGGGGTGTCAAGTGTGTTCACACCGGACAATCCGGCCGTGTCGGCAAAGGGTGCGCTTGTCACGAACATCGCGCACATACCCGCAGCACTCACGGCTGTGATGCGTGAAAACGCCTGCAGGCCAGATTTCGAGCCGGAAGGTAACCTCGCATTAAAACCGTGGTTTAGCAGTCACCGCGGATTGAGCCTGCCGCAGGCGCTGGATTTGCCTGTCGTGCAGGCCACGGCCCCATACGATGCCCAGATTGCCGCGCTCGACAAACAGGTTGGAGCTGTACCACCGCGACAGTCGATGAAGGATGCTTCTGGCGCGTCGCAGATGGACCCAAAGTCGCAGGTGACCAGTCTCTACGGCGTTTCGATGCTTGATGCGGCGCAGTACCCCCTTGAGACAAACGTAAGCCTCGCGCTGCTCCACGAACCCGGCGGGATGAACGACCGCGCGCTAATCAATGTCGCTGTGAGTGCGTTCCTGAACCTGTATGGACATCCCGCACTTGGGGCTGCCCAGGCGGCACGGGATGCCGGTAATGCACCAAACACTGTCCTTGCAGCGGCGGCGAGTATCATCGGGCCCCGAGGGCAAGCCGGGCCTCGCCAGGCGGTCCGCGCTCTAATCGACGCCTTTGCCCCGGTGAAGCTCGAGAACGCGATGGATGAGAGTTTCGACTTTTCGCGCGCCGAAGTCACCGACCTCAACCTGTTCGTCGGCAGTGAACCGGATTTTCGGGCCCGCGCAATCCTGGCGGGACTCAAAGCTCGCGACGTGAAGTCGACATTCGTGCAATATGTTGAAAGCCTGCCCGGCGAGCCGACTACCGATGGCGTATTGGCAGCCATTTGCGCGACGCTCGCATGGGGACCGCTCATGCGCAAACGCATTTCACGCCTTTCGGCTGAGAGCCTTCCGTGGTGGATACAACTTTTCGGCTCCCTGATAGGCGCTTCAGTGCCCTCGGACCAGCATGGTCCGGACAGCTTCTGCGGCGTCGAAACGAAGACAGTCCTGGAGGAGCGTTCGCTTGGTGAAACCGCCTTCGGCGCGTTGTTTGGATTGTGGCCAGGCACGAGCGACTTGTTTTCCTTCCAATTGCTGGTCGGTCTGCTGCTGTCAAATGGACCCGGAACGATTTCCGCGCAGGGTGCAAAAGGTGCGGTCTCTGCCGATGGTCCCGAAGACCCCGAGCGCGTCCAACTCAACAAGGCGTTAATCGGCTTCCTTACGCACAGTGGTTACACACACGGTGGCAATGGATTTGAGGGAATTGCGTTTCTGCTGGACCAGTTCGCGCATAGCGGACTGACTGACCCGGGCAATCCTGCGCACGGGCTGGATTTGAAAGCACTAGCGATGACGTACGTCGAAAGTTACGCCAAATACAAATCGAGCAAGAAAACGAGCGGCAGCCTGGACATCCAGAAAATCCCTGGCGTGAATCATCCGGTGTTTAAAGATAAACCCGTCAATCACGACCCGCGTGAAATGTTCGTGCGGCGATTGTTCGCCGAGCGCGACGAATACAACATCTTCCACGACTTTTACCGGACGTTGGTCCAAAGCCTGTTCGACGCGGGGGTTTCGCGAAACGTTTACTGCGTCAACATCGATGCGGTGATTGCCGCGTTACTGCTCAAGATGCTCTGGCAGCCGTATCGTGACGGAACGTATTCGCGCAACGCTTTGGAGACGGCCGCCTTTACCATCTTTCTTTACCCTCGCATGCTCGGTTGCGCGGCTGAAATCGATGACCATATGAACCGGGGAAGGAACATGGATACACGTACACCAGCGTCGGAGTGTCGTTTCGTTGCGTAGCGGAATGACCCGGAAGCGCACGAAGTCTTTCCGCGCTGCCGGGTTCATGCCCACAACTATCAGTTGTCTCCGCACGGGATTGGGGGTGCGAGTCGTGCACGCTTTTCCGAACAACCCGAGCCTATGTGGCGATTATTCGTTGGCCTTGCTCAACTACGACGCGTTTCGCTTCGCGAGGCTTCTCCTCTTTGGGTTGCGGTGATCATAGACGTTCGCTGTCTCGGAAGTGTGCTTTACCCGGACCTGAAACATGCGCGATACCGAACATATGGTTTAACGCGATCATTTAGCAATTTCATCAGTGACGTCTCCTGCAAGGCGGAACGAGCGCCCAAGGAAGACCCTGGATTACGAAACACCGGCTGAACGATTTCATCGAACTATTGCATCGACCGGTTGAATCCGCCCCTGTCAGCGGACACTGGTGCGCACTGATGTGCTGTTTCCTGGAATCGAGTGCGTGGTGTGGCGTGAGACGATGCGACCGGGAGCCCCCAGACGTCTGGGCGACGGTGTGGGGCGAGCGATTTCTTTGCGAATTGGACATGTGCGAATTGCTTTCGGCTGGGCGCGGACGACCTTTCCTATCGATGGACTTGCTGCGGGCGCGAGGAGATTGCACGCGCGGAGCGCGAGTCGCCGTTGCAACAAATCGTTGAGGGTCAAGCCCATGTCAACGAAGAGCGAGCACGGACAGGGCGCGCAGCGACGCATCCAGGTACTGATTGGCGCAATCGTATTCATTCTAATTGTGACTGCCGGGTGGATCATTCACCAGACTCGGACGGTCGCACGCCAGACTTCCCTGGCGTTGGCGTCGGCCGCGACAACGGCGAACGACGCCGGAAATTATGACCGCGCAATGCGCTTCGCGATGCTGGCGTTGGGCAACGGTTGGCTCTCGCCGGGATCGGCAGAAGCAGAGCTTGAGCTTATGCGTGGCGCGCAAGCATCAGTGCAGATTGCGTTGCTCGGTGGCCATCAGAATGCGGTTGATTCCGCCGTCTTCAGCCCGGACGGTAAGCGGGTGGTGACCGCGTCCTGGGATGGGACAGCGCGGGTGTGGGACCTGGCCACGGGTAAACAGATTGTGCAGCTCAGTGGCCATCAGAATCTGGTCTATTCTGCCGCCTTCAGCCCGGACGGCCAGCGGGTGGTGACTGCGTCCGCAGACAGGACCGCGCGGGTATGGGACGCGGCTACGGGCAACCAGATTGCGCAGCTCAGTGGCCATCAGGATCTGGTTTATTCCGCCGCCTTCAGCCCGCACGGCCGGCGCGTGGTGACTGCGTCCGCGGACAGGACCGCGCGGGTATGGGACGCGGCTACGGGCAAACAGATTGCGCAGCTCAGCGGGCATCAGAAACCGGTTTTCTCCGCCGCCTTCAGCCCGGACGGCCGGCGCGTGGTGACCGCGTCGGCGGACAGGACCGCGCGGGTGTGGAATGCGGCGACCGGCCACGTGATCGCACAGCTCACCGGGCATCGGGAACCGGTAAGCTCCGCGGTCTTCAGCCCGGACGGCCGGCGCGTGGTGACCGCGTCCGATGACAAGACCGCGCGGGTGTGGGATGCGGCGACCGGCCAGGTGATCGCGCAGCTCATAGGGCATCGGGGACCGGTTTTCTCCGCCGCCTTCAGTCCGGACGGCCAGCGCGTGGCGACAGCGTCCGATGACAACACCGCGCGGGTGTGGAACGCGGCGACCGGCCAGGCGATCGTGCAGCTCACTGGGCATCGCGGACCGGTGAGCGCCGCCGCCTTTAGCCCGGACGGCCAGCGCGTGGTGACCGTGTCCGATGACAAGACCGCGCGGGTGTGGGATGCGGCGACCGGCCAGGTGATCGTGCAGTTCACCGGACACGAGGGGCCGGTGAATTCCGCCGCCTTCAGCCCGGACGGTCAGCGGGTGGTGACTGCGTCCCGTGACAGGACCGCGCGCGCATGGGACGCGGCGATGGGCATCTTGCTGCTCAGAGGGCATCAAGGGTCAGTTATTTCCGCCGCCTTCAGCCCGGACGGCCAGCGGGTGGTGACCGCGTCCCGTGATCGGACCGCGCGGGTTTGGGACGCGACCACCGGCAAACAGATCGCGCAGCTCAGCGGGCACCAGGATCTGGTTTATTGCGCCGCCTTCAGCCCGGACGGTCGGCGCGCGGTGACCGCGTCCGCGGATGGGACCGCGCGGGTGTGGGACGCGGCCACCGGCAAACAGATCTTGCTCCTCAGCGGTCATCAGGGCCCGGTTGATTCCGTCGCCTTCAGCCCGGACAGCCAGCGGGTGGTGACCGTGTCCTGGGATGGGACCGCGCGGGTGTGGGACGCAGCCACCGGCAAACAGATCTTGCTCCTCAGCGGGCATCAGGGCCCGGTTGATTCCGTCGCCTACAGCCCGGACGGCCAGCGGGTGGTGACCGCGTCCAGGGACAGGACCGCGCGGGTGTGGGACGCGAGCACGGGCAAACAGATCGCGCAGCTCAGCGGGCACCAGGATCTGGTTTATTGCGCCGCCTTCAGCCCGGACGGTCGGCGCGCGGTGACCGCGTCCGCGGACAGGACCGCGCGGGTGTGGGACGCGGCCACCGGCAAACAGATCGCCCAGCTCGGTGGGCATCAGGGACCGGTTTTCTCTGCCGCCTTCAGCCCCGACGGCCGGCGCGTGGTGACCGCGTCCGCGGACGGGACCGCGCGGGTGTGGGACGCAGCGACCGGCGAGGTGATCGCGAAGCTCACCGGACATCAGGGACCGGTTTTCTCCGCCGCCTTCAGCCCGGACGGCCAGCGCGTGGTGACCGCATCCGCGGACGGGACCGCGCGGGTGTGGGACGCGGCGACCGGCGAGGTGATCGCGAAGCTCACCGGACATCAGGGACCGGTAAGCTCCGCCACCTTCAGCCCGGACGGCCAGCGGGTGGTAACTGCGTCCGCGGATCAGACCGCGCGGGTGTGGCCTATCCGATGGCTCATGCAGAAGCGAGGTCAGAGCCTGGCTAAAGCCGTGTGTAGGGAAAGGCTCGTGGGAGCAAACCTGCTCACAACCGATGATGAAGCTGCCCTTTCTCTCGTACGCGGGCGCCGGGGCGAAAACGTATGTGGATCGTAACTCGCCGACCGGTCGGAGCGAGCTGCAACGATACGTTTGGCCAGCGCGACCAATTGCTTTCCAATCTTCCTGACTAGCTCTCACATCGAAGTCCGCGGCCATGAGCAGGTCCATCGCCTACTCGTAGGTCCGCTCATGTTTTCCTCTGCACCGAGAGCCGCTCATCCGGCGTTCATTGCGTTGCATCGACCGGTTGAATCAGCCCAATCTACGTCGGTCAGTCGCTGTTGCTGCTGAAGTCGTCGTACCGCGCCGAATGGGGGTTTCCGGGCGGCAGTATCCGGGACCCGAACTGCGGCTCGATAATCGCGAGATCGTCGCCGCGCATCTGGCGTCGCCGGAGCAATTGCCAGGCTTCGCCGTGACAGGCGCGGTCGCTGTGTATCTCGGCAGGGATGTCTGCGGCTAGTCGAGCCGTTTTTTTCCTGATCGTTCGAGTCCGCGTGACGCTGCGCGAGGCGCGGGCCTTCCAGGCATCGGGGTTACAGCCCCACGGTTTTTAACGCTTCCTGATTCGCTAGCATGGCATCGATAAGAGCGCGAGCCTTGCGGTCGACGCACGTGAGAGCAACACTTTCCGACTCGTAGGTAACGGCATCGGCTAAGTCACCGGTGACGTGCTGTTTTCTTGTCCTTCTACGCAACGACCATGTCAGCGCGATTCCAACGGACAAACGGGCCGTCCGCGGCTCCATGTGCGCTTCGATGACGAATCCGCGATAACGCCCGACAATGTGATGTTTCATTGATTGACTTCACCGTCTTTCGCCTTCATCGCTCGCCTCTCAATGCACGACGCCAAAGAACAAGATTGCGCCTTCGGCCGGCGTCAGGCCCGCCTTGAAGTAGCCTTCGAGCCGGTCGGCTGTCGCTTCATCGAGCGTGAAGGGCGGATGGACGTAGCCTACGGCGAATGCATGGTCGTACCAGTCGTTGAGCCACGAGCGCAGCTCTATCACGTCCTGCGGCAGTGTGTTCGAAGCATCGTCGTGCATGTGCGTTTCCCCGGCTGGCTGAACGATCAGGCCGCCATGCGGCCTATCCCCATTTCCGGACGGCGCTGGCCCGGCGGAAACACGTGCCATGCGCCGTCGGCATGGCGAAAGAAGAAGAGCGAAAACGCCCCGGTCGGCAGATCGATTTGAATGCACACCCGGCATGTTCCACCCGAGCGCGAGCGGTTCAGCAGACGCACGCGCGCCCCTCGGCCCCCCGTCGGGCCAACGAGTTTTTCGACCTGAGAACGCAGCGATCTGTTGCCCGCCATGATTTTCCCCGCGATGCACGATGATTCGATGCTATGGCGATCGGTGCGTGCGTCCAATCGGCGCCGGCCGGAATGTCGTTTCAGGAATCGCTGGTTTCAGCCGTCAGGACTTCCTGAACCGGAACAGCATATAGAACGCCATTTAAGGGTCTTACCCATCTGCGGGGGCTTTCGCCATGAATGACATTAAGGATTTCCTGACACGCGAATCAGGAAGTCACACCCTGATTTTCCAGCTTGCGCTGAATGCGACACACTTTCTGCTCGTAGATGATGAGCCATCGAAATGCAATGTCGAATTGATGCAACATGATCGGCTATCTATCGGAACGGGAAAACGTCATCGAGCAAATCGACGCGATATGTCTGCGACTGTTCGACACCTGGTGCGAGACGCGCAGCGTGACATCGCTTGCGTATTTGATGCACTGCTGGCCGTTGATAGACAGCACGACCAACGCGCTCAGGCGCCTGGGCGAAGCCATGCGCGAGTTGCGACGCAATCACGCGGAGCAGATCGACGAGTATGATTTTCGCGCGCTGTGCGAGGTGGCCGACCTCATCGACGAACTGACCTTGCCGCGCACGGTCCGACTGATCGCGGTGGCGGGCGAGGTGTCGCACTAGCGAACGGCAACGCCGGCCAGGCGCGCAACTGCTTACAGGCACGCATGCGGCGGCTGTGAGGCCACGGGGCGCGCCGTTTCATCGGACGTTTGAAACCCGTAGCGGGCGTGATGGACCAGGCGCCGGCATCGAGTGCAGAATAGGACGACCACAACGGCGGCACTCGCGGGGATATATGGCGCTCGACATTTTCGACGCATGGTGGAGCGGGCTCCTGCAACCCGCTGAGCGGTATCTCGAAGGGAACACCGCATCATGAGCCATCTCGCCGCTCCGGTCGCGTATACGGGCACGATTCTGATCGTCGACGATACGCCGGGGAATCTCGGCGTGGTTGTCGACAGTCTCGAGGCGCGCGGCATTCGCGTGCTGGTGGCGCTCGACGGTATCGAAGCGTTGGAGCGCGCAGCCTTCTCGCAGCCCGATGTGATCCTGCTCGACGTGAAGATGCCGGGCATCGACGGCTTCGAGACCTGTCGGCGCCTCAAGCGCGATGAGCGCACGCGCGATATCGCCGTCATATTCATGACCTCGCTGATGGACAACGAGGACCGCGTCGAAGGCTTTCTGGTGGGCGGTGTCGATTATGTGACCAAGCCATTGCGCGTCGATGAGATGGTCGCGCGCGTTGGCGTGCACCTCGAGCTGCGGGTGATGCACAAGCAGGTTCTCGCGCAGAACCGGCAACTGCTGGCGGAAGTCGCCGTGCGCAAGGAAACGGAGGCCGCGTTATCGCAAGCGCGCGACGATCTGGAGCGACGTGTCGCATTGCGCACCGAAGAGCTGGCGCGCGCCAACGCCAACTTGCGGGCGCAGATCGACGAGCGGCGGCGCGCGGACGCGCGCCTGCAGGCAAGCGAGGCTCGCTTTCGCGCGATTGTCGAAACGAGTCCGGTGCCGCTGTGCATCACCTCGATGCCGGATGGGCACATCCTGTACACGAACCCGCCGCTGCGCGAACTCTTCGGCATGGACGAAGGCTTGTCCGCCAATATCGCGGATTTCTACGCCGAGCGGGGCGAGCGCGAGCGTCTGATCGAACATCTGCGGACCAAGGGTGGCTTGCGCAACACGGAGATACAGTTCCGGCGCCAGGACGGTACCCGGTTCTGGGCGATGGCGACGGCGCGCGCCGCGACTTACGACGATTCTCCCGCGATCTATGTGGGCCTGAATGACATTACGGGGCGCAAGCAGATGGAACAGGAACTCGTCGAATCGCGCGAGCAGCAACGCGAACTGTCCGCGTACATGGAGGCGATCCGCGAGGAGGAGAGAAAGCGCATTGCGATGGAAATTCACGACGAGCTGGGGCAATTGCTGACCGCGCTCAAGATGGACGTGTCTCTGCTCAAAATGCGCATCGCGCACGACGCGGAAGCGACAAAAAAAGCCGACGATATGCGCCAACTGGTCGAAGGCACGATCTCGATGGTGCGCAATGTCGCGAGCCACCTGCGGCCCGCGGCGCTTAACTTCGGCATCGTGTCTGCGCTCGAATGGCTTGTCGACGAGTTCAACCGCCGCAATGCGATTGCGTGTGAATTGCGCATCGAAGGCGGCGAACCCGCGCTGTCCGACGCCCACGCGACGGCCCTGTTCCGCATTGCACAGGCTTCGCTGACGAACGTCGCGCGTCATGCCGCCGCCACACGTGTCGAGGTGACGCTTGTTTCGACGGCCTCACAGCTCTTGCTGCAGGTGCGTGACGACGGATGCGGCTTCGATCAGCAAGTGGTGAGTCGCAACTATTCATATGGCCTGCTCGGCATGAACGAGCGCGCGCGGCTGATCGGCGGATCGCTTTCGATCGACAGCTCGCCGGGCGCGGGCACCATGGTTTCGATTCATATTCCGCTCGATGGCGGAGCTCGAACATGATCAGGATACTCATTGCGGACGATCATGCGATAGTCCGTGGCGGACTCAGACAGATCATCGCGACCACGAGCGATATCGTCGTTGCGGCGGAAGCGGCGCAAGGAGCGGAAGTGATCGACAAGCTGCGCTCGTGCGCGCTCGATCTTCTCTTGCTCGACATGACGATGCCCGGCATCAGCGGCGTCGCTCTGATCCGCAGGGTACGGGCGGAACATCCTTCGTTGCCGGTGCTGGTGCTGAGCATTCACGACGAGGCCCAGGTCGCGTCGCGCGCGCTGCGCGCGGGAGCAACGGGATATCTGACCAAGGACAGTGATCCGGAGGTGCTGCTCGCGGCAATCCGCAAGCTCGCGGACGGCGGCCGTTTCATCGATCCGAAGCTCGTCGATGCGATGGTGTTCGATACACAGCGCGGCGACGTCCCGCCACATGAAGTCCTGTCGGACCGCGAATTCCAGGTCCTGCAGATGCTCGCGGCAGGCAGGAGCATCAATGAAATTGCCCAGGCATGTGCCCTCAGCGCGAAAACGATCAGCACACACAAGATGCGGTTGATGCAGAAACTCGGGCTTTCCAACAACGCTGAGGTGATCCGGTACGCGATCCGGCACGGAATGATCGTCGAGTAGAAAACGAAGGATGATGCGGTTGACGTTCTGAGGCGCGAATCACCGCGGTAGCCTCTTTTCCAGATATTGCTCGACGAAGCTGAGGATCGCCTTGGACCGGTAAGCCTTCGCCAACCGGCAAAGGTGGTCTGCGAAGGGTCGATAGCGCTCGTCGAGCTCGCTCAAGTGTTGGGCGTGTTGCACGATGGCACGCATGTCGCCGAGTCGCGCCAGGTAGTGCAGCGCTTCGATCTCCCCCTGCGGCGGTGCCATCAAGGGCGCGGTAAAAGGAGCGGCAGCGGGTACAGCCGTGTGGTCCGCGCCAGTGACTTGCGCCTTGCTCGCTTCGTCGATCCACTCGACATTCAGGAGCGACGCGACATGGGACAATAGCCGGCCGAAATCGATCGGTTTGGCAAGAAAAGCGTTTGCGCCGGCCGCGAGACTGTGCGCCGCATCGGTCCCCGAGGCGCTTGCGGAGACTGCGACGATGGGCAGATCCCGGAACTCGGGCATCTGGCGCAGGCAACGCGTGGCTTCGAGCCCGTCCATCCCGGGCATGACCACATCCATCAGGACAAGCGCAGGATGCAGGGTGCGGGTTTTCTCCAGAGCTTCGGATCCGTTGCCAGCCTCCGCCATGTCGAATCCGAGCGGCCCCAGCATATCGACCATCACGGCACGGTTCTCCGCCACGTCATCCGCGACCAGGATAGCCTTGCGCGGCCCCTTGTAACCGCTCACGATCCGTCCAGACGCGGCGACAGCCGCCGGGGGCGCCACCACCTGGACATCCAGCTCGATCGAGAAGACGCTGCCAATATCGCGGCGACTCTCGATATGGATGTCGCCGCCCATCAGGCGGACGAGTTGCCGGCTGATGGCGAGCCCCAGCCCCGTGCCGCCAAAGCGGTGCCGGTCGTCGCTCACTTGCTCGAAAGGCCTGAAGATTTCCTCCAGGCGCCCTTCATCTATCCCGATGCCGGTGTCCTGCACTTTGAAACATAGTCGCGCGGGCGGCGTAAAAGCGACGCTCAGATGCACGCTCCCCTGCTCGGTAAATCTGATCGCATTGGAAAGCAGGTTGAGCAGCGCCTGACGGAGCCGTATTTCGTCCACCCGGACAGCCGCGGGCAGATCGGGTGGCATGTCGCAATCGAAGGCCAGGCCCTTTTCCGTTGCCTTGACCCGCATCGTCTCGGCAACAAAACAGACGAACTGTTCGAGCGGAACGTCGGAAAGATTGAGTTCCATTCGTCCAGCTTCGATCTTGGCTATATCCAGGATGTCGTCGATGAGCGTCAGCAGGTGTTCGCCGCTGCGCTGGATGACCGCGAGTCCGTCGATCTGGCGTTGATCGAGTGTCGTGTCGCGTGTGAGGATCTGCGCGTAACCAAGAATCGCGTTCAGCGGCGTACGCAGTTCGTGGCTCATGTGCGCGAGAAAGTCACTTTTTGCCTGGTTGGCCGTATCTGCATGTTCCTTGGCCACGGCGAGTTCCGCTGTCCGTTCGCGGATCATATCTTCGAGGTGCTCGCGATAGCGCCGCAATTCCGCTTCGGCATGCTTGTGCTCCGTGATGTCGCGTGAGATGCCGAGCAGGAACTGCGGCACGCCGCGCACGTCGGCGATCGGGATCTTCATCGTGTGCAGCAGGCGCACGCCATGTCGCGTATGAACCGGCTCTTCCTGTATGTCGATCATGTGATGCGACTCCAGCACGGCCCGATCCTTGAGCGCGAAGAATTCAGCCTCCTCCGCGGGAAACAGATCGTGGACGGACCGGCCGAGGAGCTCCTCGCGCCGGTAGCCGAGAAGTTGCTCCGCAGCCTTGTTGCAGCGCACGAAGCGCAAGGTCGCGGCCTCCTTGACGAAGATCGTGTCCGGGATGTTTTCGATGATGCTGTTAAGAAAGTTCTCGCTTTCCCGGACGGCGTCTTCGGCGTGCTGACGTTCGGCGATCTCGGCCGCCTGACCCGCAAGCGCCGTACTGAGTTCGGCCGTGCGCTGTGCGACGCGCGCCTCGAGTCCGGCGTTGAGCTCCTTCAACGCATCCTCGGCCTGGCGGCGCCGGCGCCGGTCTTCAAGGAACTGCTCGACTGCGCGCGCCATATCGGCAATCTCGTCGCCGCCGTGCACGGGGACTCCGGCTTGCGTGCTCCCGGCATCGCCGTGCCGCAGAAAGTGACTGACGCGGCGCAGGCGCGCCACGACATGGCGCCCGAGGAATTCGCGGGCGATTAGCCAGGTGAGCAGCAGGCTCACCGCGACTCCACCTGCCACCCATTTGCGTGTGCGATCTGCGCGAACGGCCAGATCCTGGACTGCTTCGCGGTAGTCGCGCGTCAAATAATCGGACTGCCGTTGCGCCGCGACGGCCAGAGCCTCGGCCGCGCCGCGCAGATCCTTGTCGAGGCTGGTCAGCGACACGCCCGGCCGTTGCCCATCCGCCGGCGCGCCCCGGGGGCCGAGCGCGGTCTCGCGCACCTGCGCCTCGATGTTGACGATGTTGCGAAAGCGTTGGCTCGACCGATAAAGCGTCAGCGCGTCGACCTCTGGGTCGTCGCTTGCGGCCGCGGAGGCCAGGCGGTCAACCAGGCGGTCGAAGGATGCCAGCTGTTCGAGCACATGCCGATGGGTCTCGCGCACGGCATCGATCGTATCGTCGCGAGACAACTGCAATGCGAGGCGTTCAATGGTCAGCGTGTGCTGTACCAGATCCTGCGCATCCGCGAGGCGCGTGAGCCGCTCTTCGGCCAGCTGGCGGATCGAGTGGGCCGAACCGGTCAACGAGTAAATCGTCGTGGCTCCGACGACGACCACCAGCGCGGCCAGGCACGAAACAACGAGCGCAAATTGAGCGGTGAGCGATTGTGGGAAAGGCAGTTTCACGGTCGTTGCCAGATCTGACGATAAATGTCGCGATAGCCGTTGTCAGGGTCGTAGAGTAGACGATCGCCGCCGTCCGCGGCGACGTTGTCCGCCGTCACGAGATGCACCGGCGTCACGTAACCCGTGACGCCGGCGCCCGCGAAAAGTCGGTTCATTTCGTCGACCAGTTGCCAGCCGTGCAGATTCAGGGGTTCGGCCACGGTGCCGGTCTGGAACGTGCCGGTGCGGATGCGCAGGAAGGCGGACTCGCTGCCGTCGCCAGCCGACAGCATGATCATTGCAGCGTTCGGCATTCCCGCCTGAGTCAACACCGGGGCGGCGTAGTCGAAGTAGATGTCGTTGATCGCCAGCGCACAGTTCCAGCGCGGGCCGTAACGCGCGAGCAGGGCGCGTGTCGTCCCCGGCACCAGTTCCCGGCTGCGCGAAATCGCCACGTCGCGCACTTCAAGCAGGGTACAGCCACTGCACGCGCGAACGACGGCAGCCATTTCATCCGCCTTGCCTTGCGCAATTCGGAAATTGGAATCGGTGAAGATGACGACACCCGCATGCCCGCCGGACTGCACGATGGCCGCCAGCGCGGTCACGCGCGCGACCTCGAGCGGATCCGTCGCCACGTTCATCGCCACGGGCGTGCCGGGCACCGGTCCGGCCCGGGCCGCGACATGCCAGCCGACGATCGGGATGTTGTTCTCGGCAAACGGCCGCAGTGCGGGGAGCAGCGCGCGTGCGTCGCCCCCGGCGAGGATCAGACCGTCGGGGTGGCTTGCCAGCGCATTCGCGAGCATCTTCAGACGTAGGTCGGCCGCACCCGCGGAATCGAAGATCCTCACGCGCCAGCCGATCACCTTGGCCGCCTCCAGCACACCATCGACCACACCGAGGATGCCGCCATTGCGCAAATCCTCGGTGACGACCGCGATGTGTTTTCCAGATTGCGCGGGTGGCCCCTTGCGTGGCCCGTTCCAGGGTGCAGCGGGTCGCGAAGCGGCGTCGACCACTCGCCTGGCCAGGGCCAGGAAGTCCGTCGCGGCGACCGGGGCTCCGGGCGCAGGGCCAGGCAATAAATCCTGCGCGGCGGCGGCCGGCAGCACACACGCGCAAGCCAACGCCAGAAGGAAGCCCTTCATGCTGTTCCCCCCATTGGCTCCGTCGAGGTCGATTGGGGGTGCCCAAAGCCGCTCGCGGATGACCTTTTTAGCAGGATATTACAAGCCGATTCCCGCGTGTCATCGGTCATGCGCTGGCGCAGATTGGATCAAGCGTGGTCGGCACTCAACTGCAATGGTCTGATGGTCAGTGTTTGCCACGATTGCGCGATCAACCGTTCATCGATCGCAAGCCTTAGAGTTTCTCGACTGCAAGCAGGTACGACAGCATGACGACTGGCAGTGTCGTTTGGCACGGAAGCCGCTTCGCCGTATCCGGGGTTGAGGAATGGCGGTGAAACGGTCGAAACTGCATCTTCCCGCGATCGGGCTGGGAACATGAGATTTCGCGGGGCGACGTCAGGCGTTACATCATCTCGGGTTTCGCCAGCCGGGTGCCATCGCTAAAGCGCGTCAATCGATATGGCTGTGTCTCGATCCCAGTCGCGTCGTCCGTCACGATGCGGCTAACCAGCATGCCGGCTCCCGGTCCCAGCCCGAATCCATGACCGCTGAACCCCGAAGCGATCACAAGGCCCGGCTTGCTCTCCACGCGTGACATCAACGGCACCAGATCGGGCATCGTGTCGATCGCGCCTGCCCACGCATGAGCGATACGCAATCCCGACAGTTCGGGAAAGACCGTCGCAACGTTTTGCAGTGCACGCGTCGGCCACTCGGCATCGGGCACGGGATTGAGAACCCGCGTCACCTCGAACGGAGAGATGTCGTCGTGGCCCCAGTCCGCACTTCCTTCGGGGCCGCCGAAGAAAGGTTGCGCGATCCGGAATTTGAGCTTCTTGTTGAGTTTGCTGCGGAACATCTGGCGAAACTTGACCGCGTGCCGCAGGTTCTGTGGCGCGATCTCCATGCGTCCATAGCCCGGCACCGCGATCGTGTAGCCGCCGTCCAGCCGCCGCCGCATCGCGAAGTTCGGGCCGGAGAAGCACCCGTCTATCACGGCCGGCGCTTCCGCCGTGCGCAACGCGGTGCCGATCACATTGACCGCCGGCAGATCGATCCCATGGTGCCGGCAGAACAGGGCGCTCCACGCGCCGCCGGCCAGCACGACGCTGCTCGCGCCAATCCGGCCGCGCTCGGTCCATACGCCGGAGATTCGACCCGCGCTGCTATCGAGTCCGCGAACCGCACAGGTCTGATGCACGCGCGCGCCGAGTCGTTGCGCGCCTCTTGCGATGGCGGGCGCTGCTCGCGACGGCTCCGCGCGTCCATCGGAATGCGACCACACGCCGCCCGCCCACTTCGCCCGACTATGCGGAACGCGCGCGGCCAGTTCTCGAGCCGACAGCAGCTGACTGTCGAAGCCGAGCGCGCGCGCCTTGCCGAGCCATGTTTCCCACTGGGCGACATCGGCAGACTGCTCGCTTGCGTACAGAATGCCGCTGCGCCGAAAACCGATGTCCTCGCCGAGTTCGTCGCTCAACTCGCCCCAACGCTTCAGGCTCTGCATCGCGAGCGGCAACTCGTAAAGGTCGCGGTTCTGCTGACGCACCCAACCCCAGTTGCGCCCCGACTGCTCCGCGCCAATGATGCCTTTTTCGAGCAGCACGACCGATACGCCGCGCCGTGCCAGCGCGTAAGCGGTGCTGACGCCGATAATGCCGCCGCCGATCACGGCTACGTCGCAGCGATCGGGGAACCCCTCGCTATTCGGGACTTCGTCGATTCTTAGCATGTTTGAGCAACCATGATTGACATGAGCAGCCGGGTACCGGGTGCGTACGCTGTCAGAAGATCACATAGATCTTCCGCAGCGTTTCATCGATGTTCCAGAGTCCTTCCGTGTTGGCTTGGAAAAATAGCGTGTCGCCGGCGGCGAAGCGGACCGTGTCTTCTCCGTCGGGCGTGAAGCTGCCGCTGCCCTTGATGAAATGCATCACCTCCGCCTGCTTGACGGAGCGCCGGTAGGTGCCGGGCGAGCACTCGAACACGCCGGTATCGATTGCTTCGTGACCGGGAATGACGTACTGGCGTCCCGATACGCGCGACGGTTCGGTACCGGGCAGGCCCGCGGTTCCCCAATCCTCCAGTGCGGAGACTTCCGCGGCTTGCCTGATCTGCTGAACTTTCATTGCGCTGTTTCCTGTTGTCGTGAGCGGAGGTCGATACGTCGTTCGATCCGGCCTAGCCGGACCACGGTGACGCCGGCGCGCAACTGGCGCAGCGAGGGCATCACCAGCATGCAGTCATCGTACGGAGTCGAGACCGGCTGACCGTCGGACCATGCGATCACGGTGCCGGCCTTGTCGAACGTCTCGAGGCCGGTGTAAGGGCCCGCGAAACGGAAATCCATGCTCCTGGCGACGACCGGTTCGGTCACGCGCACGATGCGCATTTCGTCGGGCAATGGCGCGATCCAGCCGGGCGGCAGGTCGGCTGCGTCGACGATGCCCGACAGCAACAGAAAGCGCGCGGTGCAGTCGCGCGCAACCGTCACCGCGCTGGCTTCCCAGTGCTGGCCGCATTCGATCAACAGGGCATTCTTCGGACTCGTGTCGTCGCCGAAGCCCTCGTAGTCGCGCATCCGGCGGCCTTCGGGATGGCCTTCGTCCTGAATCACGGTGGCGGGCGTGCCGAGCCGCTCGGCCAGTTCGGCTCCCTTGCGCAGCGGCCCCGCGACGATCAGCGGCGCGCTTTTTTCATGCATCGAATGCAGGTCGAGCAGCAGATCCACTGTGTCGATCACCGGCCGCATCGCGCGCGCACGATCGAGTTCCGACGAGCGGGTCGCCAGATCGTCGAGCTTCGCGGCGGTCCAGACACGGTTGAAGTCCTGATCGACGAAACGCGCTTTGTCTGGTGTCGCGGGATCGAACCGCGCATACGCGGCGACGTTCGCGAACGACAGCGTGAGCTTGCCGCGGCGCGGGCGCAGGCCGCTGCGCAACAACGCGTCGACGGTGATCGCGCCGCACACTTCGTTGCCATGCGTGAGCGCATTGATCATCACGTGCGGCCCGGCTTGGCCGGAGTCGAACGAGTGCACGTATGCAATGCCGGTATTGCCGTCGGCGTGCGCCGAGAGGTCCGGAAATTCGACTTCGATCGGATAGGCTTCCATGTTTACTCCAGACCTCCCTGACACAGATACTTGATCGACAGATAGTCATCGAGACCATACTTCGATCCTTCGCGACCGTAGCCGGATTCCTTCACACCGCCGAACGGCGCCGATTCTGAAGCGAGCGCGCCTTCGTTGATACCGACGATGCCAGCTTCCAGCGCGCGCGAGACACGCTCGATACGGCGCATGTTCTCGCTGTAGAAGTACGAGGCGAGCCCGAACGGCGTGTCGTTGGCGGCCTGCACCGCTTCCTGCTCGCTGTCGAATGGGAACAGCGGCACGACCGGGCCGAAGGTTTCCTCGCCGCACAGCACCATCGACGACGTGGCGTTACCCAGCACCGTGGGCGCGTAATAGTGCGGTCCCAGCTCGGTGAGCCGTCGTCCGCCCGTCAGCACGAGTGCGCCGTTCTCGAGCGCGTCCTCGACATGACGAGCGATCTTGTCCACAGCGCGCTCATTGATCATGGGCCCGATCTGCGAGGCGGGGTCGCTGGCGGGTCCGACCCGCAGTTCGGCCACCTTCGCGCACAGCAGCGCGGAGAAACGTTCGTATACGCCGCGCTGCACGAAGACGCGGTTCGGACACACGCAGGTCTGCCCGCCATTGCGGAATTTCGCGGCCAGCAGGCCATTGACCGCGGCATCGAGGTCGGCGTCGTCGAATACGATGAACGGCGCATTGCCGCCGAGCTCCAGCGAGAGCTTCTTCAGCGTGCCCGCCGATTCGCGCGCGAGATGCTTGCCGACGGGTGTCGATCCGGTGAACGTGATCTTGCGGACACGGCTGTCGGCGAGCCAGTCGCCGACCGTCTCGGACGCCGCCGCGCGCGAAGCCGAGATCAGGTTGAGCACGCCGTTCGGCACGCCCGCCTCGTGCGCCAGCATCACCAGTGCGATCGCGGTGAGCGGCGTGTCTTCCGCGGGTTTCGCGACCACCGTGCAGCCCGCCGCGAGCGCGGGTGCGATCTTGCGCGCGATCATCGCAAGCGGAAAATTCCAGGGCGTGATGGCCGCGACGACCCCGATCGGTTCCTTGACCGCGCTCATCCGTTTGCCGCGCTGCTGCTGCGGAATCAGGTCGCCGTAGATGCGGATGGCTTCGTCGGCGAACCACGCGACGTACGACGCGCCATAGTTCACCTCGGCGCGTCCTTCGGCGAGCGGCTTGCCTTGTTCGAGTGAGATCAACGCACCGAGTGCGTCGCGATTCGCGACGATCAACGCGTGCCAGCGGTGCAGTACCGCCGCGCGTTCGCTGGCCAGCCTCGCGCGCCACGCGGGCAGCGCTTTAGCGGCGGCGTCCGTGGCCGCTCGCGCGTCGCTGGGGCCGCTGTCGGCAACTTCCGCGATCAGCTTGCCGGTTGCCGGATCGGTGACCGCGAAACGCCGACCGCTCGCGGCGGCGACCCACTCGCCGTTGATGAAGTTCTCCGTGCGGATCAGCGCGCGGGCCTGTTGTTCGAGATTCGTGCTCATATGAGGTCTCCGTGCCGGTTGGCATGCGATGGCAGAGCGCCCGACGCGCGCCGGGCAGTCAGTGCTGCCTGCTCTGTGAGTGATCAGGACGGGTTGGCGACCCGAGCCGCGATCGCCGCGCCGACCTCCGTGGTCGATGCACTGCCGCCCAGGTCCCCCGTGCGCGGGCCTTCCTTCAGCACCCGCGTGATCGCGGCGACGATGGTGTCGTGCGCATCGCGCTCGACACCCGCGCCGTGGCCGAGAAAGTCGAGCATCATCGCGGCCGACCAGATCATCGCGACCGGATTGGCAATGCCCTTGCCGGCGATGTCGGGCGCCGAGCCATGCACCGGCTCGAACAGCGACGGAAAGCGCCGATCGGGATTCAGGTTGCCCGACGGCGCGATGCCGATCGTCCCCGTGCACGCCGGCCCGAGATCGGAAAGGATGTCGCCGAACAGGTTCGATGCGACCACCACGTCGAAGCGATCCGGGTTCAGCACGAAGCGCGCGCACAGGATGTCGATGTGCTGACGGTCCATCTTCACATCCGGGTAGCGGGCGGCCATTTCATCGGCGCGGGCGTCCCACCACGGCATGCTGATCGCGATACCGTTGCTCTTCGTTGCAACCGTGAGTTTTTTCGCTCGACGCCGGGCAAGGTCGAACGCGAACTTCATCACGCGCTCGGTGCCGTGGCGCGTGAAGATCGACTGCTGCATCACGACTTCGCGCTCGGTGCCCTCGAACATCGTGCCGCCCACCGACGAATACTCGCCTTCGGTGTTTTCGCGCACGATCATGAAGTCGATATCGCCCGGCTTGCGGTTAGCGAGCGGGCAGGGCACGCCTTCGAACAGCCGCGCGGGGCGCAGGTTCACGTACTGGTCGAATTCGCGGCGAAACTTCAGGAGCGAACCCCACAGCGAAATATGGTCGGGCACCTTGTCGGGCCAGCCGACCGCGCCGAACAGAATCGCATCGCAGTCCTGCAGTTGCGCCTTCCAGTTGTCGGGCATCATCTGGCCGTGTTGCGCGTAGTAGTCGCACGACGCCCATTCGATATGGCGGTAGTCGATGCCGATGTCGAAGCGTTTGCATGCGGCGTCCAGCACGCGCAGGCCTTCGGGCATCACTTCGGTGCCGATGCCGTCGCCGGGAATCACGGCAATGCGGTATTTGCGGGTCATACGTTTCTCTCCTTGCCGTGATCGCGCGCCGTCTGCCGACGCCGCGCGGATGGCGAAATGGGGTTGCGTTCGGGGGGCGGGCCGCGCATGGGTATCAGTAGCCGCGCGTCCGGTCGATCAAGCCGTTCATCCGCTCGCCGCTGCGATGGCGGCGCAGGTTTTCCAGTACCGCATCGACGGCCGGTTCGGGCCGCGTCGCGCTCGCGATATGCGGCGTGATGCGCACGCGCGGTTGCGCCCACAGCGGATGGTCGGCGGGCAACGGCTCCGGGTCGGTGACATCGAGCACCGCGCTGTGAATCTGCCCGCGTTGCAGCGCGTCGAGCAGATCGGCGCTGACGAGTTGCGGTCCGCGGCCGACGTGAACCAGCGACGCGCCTCGCGGCAGCATGTCGAATACCCGCCGGCAGAGCAGGCCGCGCGTGGCGTCCGTGAGCGGCAGCAAACAGATCAGGATGTCGGCACGGGCAAGCAACTCATCGAGCCCGGCCTCGCCCGCATAGCAGTCGATCCCTTCGAGCTCGTGCTTCGAGCGGCTCCAGCCCGCGCAGGCGAAGCCGAACAGCCGCAAACGCTCCAGCACCGCGCGGCCAAGCATGCCGAGGCCGAGCACGCCGATTCGACGCGACGCGGCGGCGCGCGACGGCATCGGCTGCCAGACGCGCGCCCGCTGCTGCAACCCGTAATCGAACAGATCGCGGTGAATCGCCAGAACCGCCTCGGTGACATATTCGACCATGCCTTCGACGATGCCCGGCTCGAGCATCCGCACCACCGGCAGATGCGCCGGAATCTGCGACAGATCCAGTTGATCGACTCCCGCGCCGACCGAAAACACCACTTCGAGATTCGGCAGCGTGAGCGCGAGGTCTCCCGGTTGCCACGCGACCAGATAGCGCACGGCCGCGGGATCGCCGAGGTCCGGCCACACCCGGAACGGCACGTCGGGCGCCAGCTGCGCGAAGCGCTCGGCCCATAGCGCTCCACGCACCGGATCGGCTTTGTAGAGGACGGTCATTGGCGGTTACGCCATCGCCTGATTGATGATGCCGAACGCGCGCCAGCCCGGGTCGGGGGCCACCTCGCGCAAGTCGGCGGGCGCGTTGCGCACCATCTTTTCGACCGAGTCGACGCGCGGCATGCCGACATGGGTCAACCAGTCGTTGATGCCGGCGTCGTCCGGCACGTCGATCCGCACGAAGTCGCCGGCGTGCTGCGCGAGCCAGTACGAAATCAGTGCGCGGGCACGCAGATCGTCGGACCCATGCTGCGCGACCACCGGTCCAACCGAGTAGCCGCGTCCGAACGGACGGAACAGCGAGAAACCGACCACTTCGCCGTTACGTTCGAGAACCACGGCTTGCGCGAACCCGAGCAGCGCCGGTATCGTCGCGCTGCGGTCGAAGCCGCTCGCGCGCGACGCGAGTTCGATCAGCTTCGGCGTGTCGTCCGGCCTCGCGGCACGCAACTGTTCGCCGGCCGGCGGCGCGACAGCGGCCACGCTGCCGAGCGTGCCCTGATGCTGGGTGAGTCCGCCGCAGCTGACGAAGCCGAGCTTTTCGTAAAGCGGCTTGCCCGCGACCGTTGCGTGCAGGAAGGTCACGCGGTTGCCCAGTTCTTCGAGCACCAGTTCCATCAGCCTGCGGCCAATGCCACGGCCCTGTTCGTCCGGCGAGACGATCACGAGGCCGAGCGTGCCGCGGTCCGCGCCGAATTTCCAGCAGAGCGCGGTGCCGATCACGGCGCCATTGTCTTCAGCGACGAAGCCGGTGCCGGCGTCGTACATGAAGCGCCAGTCATCGGCGCGGTGCGGCCAGCGCACCGCAACCGAGAGGCCGTGGGCGGCGGCGATGTCATCGGAAGTGAAGCGGCGATAGGTCAGTGATTTCTTCACGGTTGATTCGGACACTGCAAACTCCTGCTGGCGGCATGATCAGCCTAGACTGTGGCATTCCCGGTGCCTGCTTCATAGGACGATCTTTTTGTTATTCGGGCCGGTGTGTGCTCGGGTCTGCTTCACGGCGGCAGCGACGCGCAACGCAATTGCACAGGTATTTTTGGCGTTCACCCCGCGGGTGCTATATTCAATATAATGCTGAAAATTGAACGGGCGTTCATTGTAACGAGGCGGCTGGCGTCTCGTCGGATGCGACCGTGCGCGCCCAGCACAACAACCGCACCGGCGGCACATGGGCAGCCGGCCGCAGCGTCATCAACGGGAGACACATGCAGCGAACCGAGCTCAGCAAGAAGCGCACGGCCGACCCGGGTCACGGCGACGTCGGCGCTCGTCTGCGCGCGCTGCGCGTCGCGCAGGGTCTGTCGATCAACGAACTGGCGATGCGCGCGGGCGTGTCGGTCGGCACCGTCAGTCAGGTCGAGCGCAACAAGGCCAATCCGTCGGTGCGTATTCTCGAGCGCCTGCGCCTGGCGTTGGAGGTTCCGCTGACCGCGCTGCTCGAAGAAGACGACGCGGTCTCGGACCCGATCACCGGCGATTTCGTGCGCAAGGCGGCCGAGCGGCCGCTGTTCGAAGTCGGCAAGAACGGCATGCAGAAAGAATTGCTGTCGCCGCATGGCGATCACGATTTGCAGATGATGATCATCATGCTGCCGGCCGGCTCCGGTTCCGAAGAGGTGCTGGTGGGCATCGGCGAGAAGGCGGGCCTGGTGCTGGAAGGCACGGTCGTGCTGAATGTCGGCGACCGGCGCTCCGAACTGCGCGCGGGAGACAGCTTCCAGTTCAAGAGCACGGTGCCGCATAGCGTGCGTAACGAAAGCAGGAAGACTGCTCGTTTGCTGTGGATCATGAACACGCAGCCGCCCGTCATTCATCTTTGATCTGTTTGTTGTACCGGAGCCGCATGTCGTGTGGCAAGCGGCGCTGTCTTCCCTCTCTTTTCCTCGCTCGCTCTGACGCATTGCGTCCGGTTCGCACGGACGGCGGCTGACGTCAACGCCTTTCTCTCATTCACTTTTCGGTATTGCATTGCACGACGGAGCGGGCGTGTCGCGTCGCCTCGCTCGTGCGCGCCCCAGCCGTGTGGGCTTGCGGCCCGTGCCCACCAGTGCGGCGGTGTGCTCTCCGAGGCAGGCAATCTATCGCAGCGCACAACGAACTTTTCATACAGTTTATTTTTGACCACTAGTATTTCATTTCGTGTTCATTAAAATGAACTTCATCCGATGTTCGTTCATTCGGCGGTCGCGATGGCGAACAGCAGTGCCGAGTGGTGCCGCAGTCATCAGTGCGTATGCGCACGCGGCACCACACACTTGAACCTACTGATCAGGCCGGACATGTCCACTCCGTCACTCGATTTCGATCCTTCAGCCGTGCCGTTGCCGCAGGGGCATTTCATTGGCGGTGCGTACTATTCGGCGGGCGAAGCGCAGATCGCCGTTCACCGGCCGTCGGACGGCGCGCTGCTTGGCCATGTGCCGGACGCGTCGGACGCCACCGTCGATCACGCGGTCAGCAATGCGCTAGCGGCATGGAAGACGAGCGGCTGGGGCACCCGCTCTCCGCGCGAGCGCGCGAAGGTGCTGAGCCGCTGGGCCGATCTGATCGATCGCGATGCGGTGAGCCTCGCCCAACTCGAAACGGTCAGCTCGACGCGTCCGGTGACGGAAAGCTATACATCAGATGTGCCGTTCACCGCGGAGGCGATCCGCTTCTTCGCGGAGCTGGCCGACAAGCTTGGTGGCGATATCGCGGCCACGCGCCGCGACAGTCTCGGTTTTGTTGCATCGGAGCCGTACGGTGTGATCGGTGCGATTACACCGTGGAATTTTCCGCTGTCGATGTGTTCATGGAAGTGCGGTCCCGCGCTCGCGGCGGGCAACGCGGTCGTGATGAAACCGTCGGAAATGACGCCGTTCTCGACGCTGCGTCTCGCGGAACTCGCCATCGAAGCCGGCATTCCTCCGGGCATCTTCAACGTGGTGAATGGCCGTGGAGCGACGGCGGGCGCCGCGCTGACGCGTCACCCAGGCATCGCGAAGATGAGCTTCACCGGTTCGACCCGCACGGGCGCCGCGATCATGAGCGACGCCGCGATGCACGGCACCAAGCCCGTCACGCTGGAACTCGGCGGCAAGAGCCCGCAACTGGTGTTCGAACATGTGCGGGACCTCGAGCACACGGCGCGCTGTGTCGCCCGCGGCTTTACGGCCAACGGCGGCCAGGCCTGCGTGGCCGGCACGCGGCTGATCGTGCACGAGCTCATGGCCGAGCCGCTGATCGCCGCCATTCAACGGCAACTGCAGCCGATCGAGCCCGGCCCGCTGTGGGACAGCCGCACCGCTTATTCGCCGATCATCAGTGGCGCCCAGGCGCGACGCATCGAAGCGCTGATCGGGCAGAGCCGCGAGAGCGGCGCGGAAGTGATCTTCGGCGGCGGCTTTTTCGAAGGCACCGACGAAGGCTATTTCCACCGCCCGACGCTGCTCGCCAATGTGACTTCAGAGACGCCCGCCGTGCGCGAGGAACTATTCGGCCCGGTGTTGACGATACAGACATTCAAAGACGAGGAAGAGGGCATCGCGCTCGCCGCGCATCCGATCTACGGTCTCGCGGCGGGGGTCCATAGCAGCGACATCGGTCAGGCGCTGCGGGCGATGCGCCGCATCGCCGCGGGCACCATCTGGATCAACCGTTACGGCCGCAGCGGCGACATGATCATTCCGACGGGCGGCTTCGGCCAGTCCGGTATCGGCAAGGATCTCGGCCGCGAAGCGATGGTGGCGAGCATGCGGCACAAGAGTGTGCTGATCGATTTCGAAACGCTGTGAAGCCCGGCTTTACACCGGATATACGCAAGCATCAACCGCACTGATTCAACCCGAAACTGAACCCCGAGCCTGCAACCAGGTTCGCCACGACGACAGGATGTTGACCATGATCGATTTCGAGCCGAAGTACATCACTTTCGACTGCTATGGCACGCTGACCAACTTCCAGATGGGCCAGACCGCGCGCGAGCTGTACGGCGACAAGCTGGACAAGGCGAAGATGGATGAGTTTGTCGAGTTCTTCCGTGGCTACCGCCTCGACGAAGTGCTGGGCGCATGGAAGCCCTATCGCGACGTGGTCGTGAACTCGGTGCGCCGCACCTGCGAACGCACCGGCGTGCCGTTCGACGAAGCGACCGCACTGAAGATCTACGAGGCCGTGCCGAGCTGGGGCCCGCACGCGGACGCGCCGGAAGGGCTGTCGCGACTGGCCTCGAAGTACAAGCTCGTGATCCTGTCGAATGCATCGGACGACCAGATCCACAGCAACGTCGACAAGCTCGGCGCGCCGTTCCACAAGGTCTACACCGCCCAGCAGGCACAGGCGTACAAGCCGCTGCAGAAAGCCTTCGAGTACATGTTCTCGCAACTGGACTGCAATCCGGAAGACGTGCTGCATGTGTCGTCGAGCTTCCGTTATGACCTGATGACCGCGTACGACATGGGCATCAAACACAAGGCGTTCGTCAACCGCGGTCACGAGCCGCTGAACCCGTATTACGGCGTCAACGAAGTGTCGGGCATCCCGCAACTGGCATCGCTGCTCGGCCTCTGATTCGCACGTCCGGCCCGCTCACGACATCGCTTCCCGCGCGCCGCTGAAAGCGGCGCAACCAACCGACAGGAACGCATCACGATGAAGCTCGACTCCTACTGGCTCGACACTGCGCCACGCTTTACCGGCGGCGCCCAGGGTCCGCTACCGCAGCGGGTGGACGTTGCGGTGGTCGGCGGCGGCTTCACCGGGCTGTCGGCTGCGTTGGAGCTGGCCAAACGTGGCATGTCGGTGATCGTGTTCGAGGCGGGCCGACTCGCGGCGCAGGCATCGGGCCGGAACGGCGGCCACTGCAATACGGGCGTCGCGCAGGACTACGCGGCGTTGTCCGCGCGCATCGGCAGCGAACGCGCGTCGGAGTTCTACCGTGCGTATGCCGGCGCCGTCGAAACGGTGAAAACGATCATCGGGGAGGAGCAGATCGATTGTGATCTGCGCCACTCCGGGAAGATCAAACTCGCCGCTAAACCGCAGCATTTCGCGTCGCTCGCGAAGTCGTACGAGGTGTTGCGGCGCGAAGTCGATTCCGATGTCGAACTCGTGCCGCCCGAGCAGATTCGCAACGAGGTCGGGTCGGACAGCTTTTTCGGCGGCCTCGTGCAACGCAACGGCATGCAGATGCACATGGGCAAATTCGGCGTGGGTCTCGGCACGGCAGCCGCACGGCGTGGGGCGCAGATCTACGAGAACACGCCGGTGACGAATCTCAAGCCGCTCGGCGGCAACGCGTTCGACGTGCAGTGTCCGCTCGGGACGGTACGCGCCGAGCGCGTGCTGATTGCCACCGGCACGTCGCAGGTCGGTCCGCTGCAATGGTTCCGGCGCCGCATCGCGCCCGTCGGCAGCTTCATCGTCGCAACCGAGCCGCTTGGCAAGGCGCGCCTCGATGCGGTGTTGCCGACGCGCCGCTCGTATGTGACGACGCTGAACATCGGCAACTATTTTCGTGCGACGCCGGACGAGCGTCTGCTGTTCGGCGGCCGCGCGCGCTTCGCGATGTCGAATCCGCGTTCGGACGAGAAAAGTGGGCGGATTCTGCGTGATGGGCTCGCGGGCTATTTCCCGCAACTGGCCGACGTGCGCATCGATTATTGCTGGGGCGGCCTCGTCGACATGACGGCCGACCGGCTGCCGCGCGCAGGCCAGCATGAAGGACTGTTCTATTCAATGGGCTACAGCGGCCACGGTGTGCAGATGTCCGTGCACATGGGTCGTCTGATGGCAGACGTGATGTTCGGCGCCGCCTCGCGCAATCCGTGGCGAACGCTCGAATGGCCCGCGATTCCAGGACATTTTGGACGCGCGTGGTTTCTGCCGCTCGTCGGCGCGTATTACAGGTTGCAGGATGTACTGCATTGAATGGATCGACTGATCGCTACCGTTAGATGGTCGGGCAGCGCGTAGATTGAAAATCACTATTCCCAGAGGAAATCCCCATGTTGCGTTTCATGTTCCAGCCTGCAGCCGCCGTCCGCTTCAACACTGTGCAGCGCTTTGCCGCCGGCGCGGGCCTCGCGATGACGATGATGTTCGGCGCCGCCCACGCTGCCGAAACGGCGACGCTCACCGCCGGCTCGCCGCCGTCGAGCGCGCCGACCACGTTCATGAACGTGAAGACGCAGCAGATCGAAGGCCTGATGCCGGATGTCGTCAAGGAGATCGGCAAGCGCGAAAACTTTAACGTGTCGTACGACGCGGTGCCGTTCTCGGCGCTGATCCAGTCGGTGGTATCGGGCAAGATCGACATCATCGTTGCCGGCATGACGCCGACGCCGAAGCGCGCCGAAGTGGTCGATTTCTCGCAGCCGGTGACGGCGTTTGGCGAAGGCATCATCGTGAAGGACACGAACAAGGCGGTCTATCACTCGGTGCAGGACCTGAAGGGCATGACGATCGGGGCGCCGACCGGTACCGACTACGGCGATCAGTTGAAGAAACTCGGCATCTTCACCGAAGTGAAGATGTATGACAGCCCCGCCGACATGACGCGCGATGTCGCGCTAGGCCGCATCGTCGCGGGCTTCAACGACTATCCGATCCTGAAGGCCCAGGAAGCAGCGGGCGCGATGGCGGGGACGCGGGTCGACGACGCGTATGTGCCGATGGAAAAGTTCGACATCGCGATCGCGGTGAAGAAGGGCAACAGCGCGCTGATGGCGAAGATCAACGACGCGCTGACGAAGATGAAGGCCGACGGCACGCTCGACGCGATCCTCAAAAAGTGGCACCTCGTGAGCTGATTGGCTTCGCGTGAAAGGAGCCGTGCCCGCGGCGACGCGGGACTCGTCCTGCCAGGTCCGTCGCGCAGCGGCGCGGCGGACTGAACGAATACGAAGAGCAATGGAAGGCACGACATGCACTGGCAAGATATAGCCGACTTTGTACCGATTTTGCTGCAAGGCGCGGTGATGAGCATCGTCATCACGCTGGGTTGTCTGGTGTTGAGCACCGTGCTCGGCCTGACCTGGGCATTGCTGAAGATGTCGCGCTATCCCCTCGTCGTACGCGGTGTGAGCACGATGATCAACGTCGTGCGCGGCCTGCCGATGATCGTGCTGCTGTTCTACATCTACTTCGTGCTGCCGGAAATCCACATCCAGGTGTCGGCGCTGCAGGCCAGCATCATTGGGCTTGGTTTCGGTTACTCGACTTACGTCGCGGAAATTTTCCGGGCGGGTATCGAGGCAGTCGATCCGGGTCAGTACGAAGCCGCGCAGTCGATCGGCATGGGCCGCGTGAAGACGATGATACGGGTGATCCTGCCGCAGGCGATCAAGGTCGCGCTGCCGCCGTACAGCAACACGCTCGTGATGATGCTGAAGGATTCATCGCTCGCGTCGACCATCACGGTCGCCGAAATGACGCGCGAAGGCCAACTGATCGCGTCGTCGACGTTTCAGAATCTGACGGTATATACGCTCGTCGCGCTCGGCTATCTCGCGATGAGCTTGCCGCTGATGAGCATGACCCGCACGCTTGAACGACGTTTCGGTCGGCACAGGGCGAGATAAGTGCGAAGTGAGGATGCGATGATCGAAATCACGAATGTGCACAAGAGCTTTGGCACCGTACCCGTTCTCAAGGGCATTTCGCTCAACGTCCGCCAGGGCGAAGTGGTCTGCCTGATCGGTGCGTCGGGCTCGGGAAAGTCAACCCTGCTGCGCTGCATTAACGCGCTGGAGTCATACGACGAAGGCGAAATTCGTCTGCTCGGCGAGCGCGTCGAACAGCGCGCGCGTAACATCAACCAGTTGCGCACCCAGGTCGGCATGGTGTTTCAGCGCTTCAACCTGTTCCCGCACCGTACGGCGCTCGAGAACGTGATGGAAGGGCCGGTGCATGTCAAGCGCCTCGCGCGCGCGGACGCGCAACGCGAAGCGTCTGAACTGCTCGACAAGGTGGGGCTCGGCCACAAGCTGCACGCCTATCCTCATCAGCTTTCGGGCGGGCAGCAGCAACGGGTGGCGATTGCGCGCTCGCTCGCGATGAAGCCGAAGGCGATCCTGTTCGACGAGCCGACCTCGGCGCTCGATCCAGAACTGGTCGGCGAAGTGCTCGGCGTGATGCGCACCCTCGCACGGGAAGGCATGACGATGCTGGTGGTCACCCACGAAATGGGCTTTGCGCGTGAGGTGGCAGACCGGGTGTGTTTTCTGCACGCGGGGCTCATCATCGAGGAGGGCACGGCGCAGCAGGTGCTGGGCTCGCCGCGCGAGGCGCGCACCCGCGAGTTCCTGCGCCACGTGCTGACCAATCGCAGCGACGCTCATGTGGCGCCCGACGGTATGGCAGGAGCCGCGGCATGAACGGCAG
This sequence comes from Paraburkholderia sp. MM5482-R2, assembly GCF_050436125.1. Lineage (NCBI taxonomy): Bacteria > Pseudomonadati > Pseudomonadota > Betaproteobacteria > Burkholderiales > Burkholderiaceae > Paraburkholderia > Paraburkholderia sp. MM5482-R2. The sequence goes on from NZ_JBNDLP010000004.1 coordinate 911,293, forward strand.
ATTCGTACGCGTAGGCGAGACGGTTCGCGCCAAAGTCGAACTGACGATCAACGGCGCGCCGGTCGAAGCGCTGGCCGGCGACACGCTGCTCACTGCGATGCTGTGCTCGGTGCGGCATGTGCGGCAGTCCGAGTTCGGCGCGGAACAACGCGCGGGTTTTTGCCTGATGGGCGCGTGTCAGGACTGCTGGGTATGGACCGCGGACGGCGAGCGGCTGCGCGCCTGCACCACGGTGGTCGAAGCAGGCATGCGCGTCGTCACGACGCAACCGGAGGCGCAATGGCCGAACCTCGCATCGTAATCGTCGGCGCCGGGCCTGCAGGGGTGCGCTGCGCGCAAACGCTGCTGGCGGCCGGCATCCGCCCGATCGTCGTCGACGAAGGCAGGCGCGATGGCGGCCAGATCTACCGGCGTCAGCCCGATGGCTTCACGCGGCCGTATTCGAAGCTGTACGGCACGGAAGCCGCGCGCGCGGAGAATCTCCATCAAACTTTCGAGCGACTGCGCCCGCAGATCGATTACCGTCCGCAGACGCTGGCGTGGAACGTCGCGCAAGGCAAGCTGCATATCGTGCATGAAGGGCACGCGAGCGTGTTGCGCTACGACGCGCTGATCCTGTGCCCCGGCGCGACCGACCGGTTGATGCCGGTCAAAGGCTGGCAGTTCGCCGGTACCTACAGCCTCGGTGCCGCGCAGATCGCGCTGAAGTCGCAGGCCTGCGCGATTGGCCGTCAGGTCGTTTTCATGGGTACCGGCCCATTGCTGTATCTGGTCGCGAACCAGTATGTGCAGGCGGGCGCCAGGGTAGCGGCAGTACTCGACACGTCGAAGACCGGTGCGCGCTTGCGCGCGCTGCCCAAATTGCTGGCGCGCGTCGACGTATTGCGCAAGGGCCGCGCGCTCGTGAGCGCGTTGAAGCGCTCAGGCGTGCGGGTGGAAAACGGCATCGAGCCGCTCGAAATTCTCGGCACTCCGGACGACGGCGTGCTTGGCGTACGCTTTCGCGATGCGCGCGGCAACGTCGCGCAGGTCGAATGCGACGCGGTCGGTCTCGGCTATCACCTGCGGCCGGAAACCCAGCTTGCCGATCTCGCGCGCTGTGCGTTCCGTTTCGACGCGATCACGCGGCAATGGGTGCCGCAACTCGACGAACTCGGTCGCAGTAGCGAAAAGGGCGTCTATATCGCGGGCGATGGCGCGCGCGTGCTCGGCGCGGACGGCGCCGAGGTCGCCGGACGGCTCGCGGCCCACGCTGCGCTGAGCGATCTCGGGCGGCCCGTTGCGGCGACCACGCTCGACGCGTTGACGCGCGAACAGCGCAAAATGGATCGCTTCCGGCTGGGTCTGGCAGAGGCGTTTGCGTGGCCTGCCGCGCAGGCGGCGCGTCTGTCCGACGATACGATCGTTTGCCGGTGCGAAGGCATCACCGCGGGCGAACTGCGCCGCGTGGTGCGCGATGAAGGCGCGCAGGAAGCGAACCGTGCCAAGGCCTTTAGCCGTGTCGGTATGGGGCGCTGTCAGGGACGTTACTGCGGCCATGCGGGTGCGGAGGTGATCGCGGCGGCGGCGAACGTGCCGCTCGAGCAGGTTGGCAGACTTCGTGGACAGGCGCCGGTAAAGCCGCTGGCCATCGCGACCGTGGAGGATACCGAGTGAACCGTGCACAAGCCGATGTTCTGATCGTGGGCGGCGGGTTCATGGGTGCGTCCGCCGCATTTTTTCTGAGGCAGCGGGGCCGCTCGGTGATCCTGCTCGAGCGCCAGCTCGTCGGGCAGCAGGCGAGCGGCACCAACTTCGGTAACGTGCGCCGTCAAGGGCGCTTTCTGCCGCAGTTGCCGCTGGCGAACCGTTCGCGCGAAATCTGGGGGCGTCTGCCGGAATTGATCCAGCACGACGCCGAGTTTCTGATGTCGGGCCATGTCCGCGTCTGTTATCGCGAAGAGCAGGCCGACCAGTTCGAAACCTATGCGAAGGAGGCCGCGCACTACGGTCTCAAGCTCGACCTGTTGCGCGGCGACGCGCTGCGCGCGCGGTTTCCGTTTCTCGGTGCGGAGGTGCTGGCGGGCTCCTATTCGCAGATGGACGGGCACGCGAATCCGCGCCTCGCGGCGCCCGCGTTCGCCCGCGCCGCGGCTCGGCTCGGTGCGCGGATCGTCGAAAACTGCGATGTCGTGACGGTGGAAAAAGAGGGCGCCGAGTTTCGCGCCACGAGCGCCGACGGCCGCACGTTCCATGCGCCCGTGCTGCTGATCACGGCGGGTGCGTGGGGCAACCTGCTGTCGGAGCAATTTGGCGAAGCGGTGCCGATCGCCGTCAACGGTCCACAGATGGCCGTTACCGAACCCGTGCCGTATGCGATCCAGCCGGTGGTCGGCGTGTCGTCGCCGCAGATCGAAGAGGTGGTGTATTTCCGCCAGGTCGCGCGCGGCAATATCGTGATCGGCGGTTGCGCGCGTGCGCCTGCGTATCTCGACGAGCGTCGCGCGAAGGTTCTCCCGTCAAGCACGTTGCTGCAGTTCAGACAGCTGCAGCGGGTCGCGCCGATGCTGCGCAAGCTGAGCATCATCCGGGTGTGGAGCGGCGTGGAGGGCTATATGCCCGATGACAAGCCGATCATGGGTGCAAGCGGGACGACCAGCGGACTGTTCTATGCGTTCGGTTTTTGCGGCCACGGTTTTCAGCTTGGTCCGGGCGTAGGCGACACGATGGCCGAACTGATCGACACCGGCGCCACCAGCACGCCGCTCGAGCCGTTCGACATCCGCCGCTTCGCGACCAGTCGGGAGACGGCACCGACAGTGCCGCCCACGTCGCGCGTTGCGTGAGCGGAGCGTCGATGCTGAGCCTGAGCCCAACTTCGTCATCATCCACGCCTGAGCTTGCGGGCGCGAGCCGTCATCCGACGCGCGCGCCGAATCGCGTGAGCCGCGCCGTGCAGCGTGCGCTCGACTTCATCGATGCCTGTTTCGCCGAGCCAATCAGCCTGTCCGAACTGGCTGCCGTCGCGCAGTTGAGCATTTCGAGGTTTGCGGTGCGCTTCAGCGCGGAGATTGGCGTGTCGCCGCAGCAATATGTGCGGCTAGTGCGCGTACGGCATGCGCAGTGCCTGTTGCGACGAGGCTTGCCGCCGTCGATCGTCGCGACCGAGGTGGGCTTCTTCGATCAAAGCCATCTATGCCGGCACTTCAAACGTGTGCTTGGCAGAACGCCGGGGGAATGGCTGAGCGCGAATGGTTGACTGCAAGTCGACAGGCCACCGGCGTCGCGCCGGTGGCTTCGAACGCATTCGACCCGATCGGGCCGGCTGCGCGCAGCCGAAACCGTCACCGCTTCATTGATGCTGCTGCGAGAAGAGCGTTTCCAGCGGGTATTCGGATTTCACGAATGGCGTCTTGATGATGACGTAGCTGAAATACTTCTCGATGCCGATGTCGCGCTCCAGCAGCCCTTCGATCACGCTCTGATAATGATTGACGCTGCGCGTGACGAACTTCAGCAGGTAATCGTAGCCGCCGCTCGCCAGATGGCATTCAATGATCTCGTCCACAGGACGGATCGCCGCCTCGAACTTGGCGAAGTCTTCGCGACGATGGTCGGCGAGCGTGACCTCGGTGAACACGATCTGCACGTCACCGAGTTTCTGCAGTTGGATATGTGCGCCGTAGCCGACGATATAGCCGGCTTTTTCAAGCCTTTTCACGCGAATCAGACAGGGGCTCGGCGAGAGCCCCACGGCGTCCGCAAGCTCGACGTTCGTGATACGGCCTTTCTTCTGGAGTTGCGAAAGAATACGCAGGTCGATCCGGTCCAGCTTCGTGTCGCCGCTTGTCGTCATGTATCGGTCTGCCCGTCGAAGGTTCTGCTTTTCGCTTCGTTGCGCTTCGCCTTGGTCAAGCAACGCGCAGGCCGATGTTATCACGCGCTCAGGCGGCCGCGCGGCTCGCGCCGCGCAATGCGGCACGCACCTCCGCCTGCTCGAGCACGTCGTCGAGCGTGCGCCGCAGACGGCCGAACAGTTGTTCGAACTCGGCCTCGCCGAAGCACAGCGCGGGCGCGAAACCGAGAATGCTGTCGCCGAATGCGCGGAACACGAGGCGGTTGCGGTAGGCTGCGGCCGTGATCCGGTCCGGCAGCTTCAGCGACGGATCGAAGCGTGCCCGCGAGTTCTTGTCCGCGACCAGTTCCAGCGCGCCGAGCAGCCCGCGATGACGCGAGTCGCCCACCAGCGGATGAGCGAGCAGCGCGTCGAGCCCGGCGGCAAAGCGCGGTGCCTGCGCGATGCCGTTCGCGAGCAGACCGCCCTCCTGATAGAGACGCAGTACTTCGAGCCCGATGGCGGCGCTTACCGGATGCGCGGAGTAGGTCTGACCGTGACCGACGACCGCGGTATCGCGCGCATCGCCTGCAATGCCCTGGTAGATTTCGTCGGACATCAGCACCGCACCCATCGGCGCATAACCGGAGGTCAGCCCCTTCGCCACCGTCATCAGATCAGGCTCGACCTGTTCGGCCTCGCACGCGAAGAGCGGGCCGGTACGACCGAAGCCCGTGATGACCTCGTCGGCGACGAACAGGATGTCGAGGCGGCGGCACGCGTCGCGCATCGCCTTTAACCAGCCGACCGGCGGCACGATCACGCCGCCCGAACCCTGGATCGGCTCGCAGAAGAACGCGGCGACGTTCTCCGCTCCGAGTGACGCGACTTTCGCTTCGAGCGCGGCGACGGATGCGGCGATCAGCGCTTGCGCGTCACCGCCTTGCGGCTGACGGTACGCATACGGCGACGGCAGATGGTGCTGGTGCGGCAGCGGCAGGTCGAAGTTGCGGTGGAACGCGGGCAGCGCAGTGAGCCCCGCGCCGACCGACGACGATCCGTGATAGCCGCGTTCGAGCGCGATCATCTGCTTTTTCGCCGGGCGCCCCGTTGCATTGAAGTAATGCGTGATGAAGCGTATCGCGGAGTCGATCGCATCGGAGCCGCCGAGCGTGAAATAGACGTGCTGCAGCGAAGCGGGCGCAAGCGACACCAGTGTTTCGGCCAGTTCGATCGCGGGTTCCGACGAGAAGTGGAAGTAGGTGGTCGCGTAGGGCAGCTTCATCATCTGGCGCGTCGCCGCTTCGACGATGCTCTGTTGGCCGTAACCCACGTTCACGCACCACAGGCCCGCAAATGCGTCGAGCAGTTCGTTGCCGTCGATATCGCGCAGATACGCGCCCTGGCCGGATTCGAGTACGGTGGTGCCGCGCGCTTCGTGCGCGCGATAGTTGATGACCGGGTGAATCAGGTGCTTGCGGTCGGCGTCGATCAGCGATGAGTTTGACATGATGGTGGTTCCCCGCACGTGGCGATCAGGTAAGAGTCACCCCTCGATAGTAGCGACAGCCGTATGCGTGCCGTTCAGCCAAAAAAAAGCCTAAAGAGCGTCGACGCAGCGTTTTTCACCCCGCAGACAGCATTTTCTGCTGGGCGTGCTTAATAGCAGGGCGAACCCCAACGCTGCCGTGCATGAGCGGCCGTGTTTGCGCGTGGAAGAGAGAGGCGCCGCGGTGCAGCGGGTTCAGGTTCAGCGTGGCTTCACCTGGCTCAGGTGAGCGACTGCGCGATCACCGCATACTGATGCAGCCCCGGGTCGGCGCGGCTCGACTCGCCATCGGCTGGCGCGGATGCAAGCCGGCGCATCTTCACGACCGTCTCCGAGCGTGCGAGACCGAGGCCGGTTAGCCACTCGCGCAGGCCGTGCCCGTGCGGCACGTCGATGCGCACCAGCGCGCCTTCGTTCAGCGCGAGCCAATGGCTGATCAGCGCCTTGGCCCGCACGGCGTCGGGAAACGCGCTGGCGACGACGGGGCCGATCACGAAGCCGCGTCCGAAGCGGCGGAACAGCGAGAAGCCGAGTAGTTCACCGTCGCGATCGAGCGCGATACCGTCGGCCAGATCGAGCAGAGGCGGCAGTACGTGGCTGCGATCGAGGCCGCTAGCGCGTGATTCGAGCGCGACGAGTTGCTGCGCGTCGCTCGCCCCGAGCGGGCGCAGCCGCTCGTTGGCGGGCAGCGCAACGAGCGGCGGCCGGAACGCCGCACCCTGCATCTGGTCGAGGGCGCCGCAGCGCTCGAAGCCGAGCGCGTCGCACAACGGCAGGCCAGCCTCGGTCGCATAGAGCGTGATGTCACGCTTGCCAAGCTCGTCGAGCGCGTGCGCGAGCAACGTGCGGCCGATACCCACGCCGCGATGCTCCGGCGCGACGATCAGCATGCCCAGCGTCGCCTGATCCGCGCCGAACTTCCAGCACACCACGGTGCCGACCAGCGCGCCCGCCGTCTCGGCGACGAAGCCGATCCCGGTGCGCGCCGAGAACCGCCAATCTTCACGGCGATGCGGCCAGCCAATCGCGGCGGACAGGCGTTGAGCGGCAGGGATGTCGTCGGCTGTCAGGCGTCTGTAGGTGAAACGTGCGTGAGGCGTTGGATCGGACACGGGGCGCTCCGTGAATAGTCGGCCGTGCCGCGACTGTTGCACGTTGCCCGGTGATTGACTAGTACGAACTTCTCATCGTGGGGGGCGTCCTGTCCAGAACATCAGGGTCAACGCCAGGAGCGGCAAATCATGCTGTTTTGACCACTCAAAACCATGTTTTCGAATGGTCGAGTCCGCCGATACGCGATCAACGCCATTTTTTGCAGTGCTTAAATCGATTCATGCAATGCCACCGCGCCGCGACCAGCACGCGGAGCGCCGTCGAACACCAATGCTGGATACCCCGCGTTCAATCCCGAGTGAGGAGCAGTTGCATGTACGACGACCCAATCAAAACGGGCGGCTTCAGCCGCCGTGACATGATGCGTTTGCTGGCCGCCGGCGGCATCCTTGCCACCGGCGCGGGAGGTCTGCTGGCGGGGGCTCGCCCGGCATTCGCGGCACCCACGCCGAAGAAAGGCGGCAAGATCCGGGTGGCCTACGACGCATCCTCGACCGCGGATACGCTCGACCCGGCCAAGGGTTCGGCAGGCTCCGATTACATCCGCTTCTTCATGTTCTATAGCAGCCTGACGCAGCTCGATTCGTCGCTGACGCCGAGGATGAATCTCGCCGAATCGATCGACACCAGCGACGCGAAAGTGTGGGTGATCAAACTGCGCAAAGGCGTCACGTTCCACGACGGCAAGCCACTCGCGCCCGCCGATGTCGTCTACTCGCTGATGCGTCACAAGAATCCGGCAACGGCGTCGAAGGTGAAGACGCTGGCCGATCAGTTCGTGGAGGCGAAGCAGACCGGTCCCAACGAAGTCACGCTGACGCTCGCGTCCGCCAACGCGGACCTGCCGGTGATTCTTGCCACGCCGCAATTCGTGATCATCAAGGACGGCACGACGGACTTCACGACGGCCGTCGGCACCGGCCCGTACAAGCTGAAGACGTTCAAGCCCGGCGTTTCGACCGTCGGCATCCGTAACGACAGTTTCTGGAAGACCGGCGGCGGCCCTTACCTCGACCAGATCGAGCTGATCGGTATCGGCGATAACTCGGCACGGGTGAATGCGCTGCTGTCCGGCGATGTTCACCTGATCAATTCCGTCGATCCGCGCGCGACGCAGCGCATTGCCGCGACGCCGGGCTACGAGGTGCGCGAGACCAAGTCGGGCCTCTATACCGATCTGATCATGCGCCGCGACAACCCGCTGACGGGCAACCCCGATTTCGTGCAGGGCATGAAGTATCTGTTCGACCGTGAGCAGATCCGCTCGGCGGTGTTTCGCGGTTATGCGGTGATCGGCAACGATCAACCGATTCCGCCCGGACACCGCTACTTCAATGCGTCGCTGCCGCAGCGCCCGCACGATCCGGACAAGGCGAAGTTCCACTTCCAGAAAGCCGGAGCAATCGGTACGGCGCTGCCGCCGATCTATGCGACGACCGACGCGAACGGCTCGATCGAGATGGGTGTGCTGCTGCAGCAGTCCGCCGCGAAGATCGGCGTGAACCTGGACATCAACCGCGTGCCGGCGGATGGTTACTGGTCGACGCACTGGATGAAGCATCCGCTCGGGTTCGGCAACGTCAATCCGCGCTCGAGCGCCGATGTGCTGTTCACGCAGTTCTTCAAGTCGGACGCCCCGTGGAACGAGTCGGGCTGGAACAACCCGAAGTTCGACCAGTTGCTGGCCGCGGCCCGCTCGGAAACCGACGATGCGAAACGCAAGCAGATGTACGGCGACATGCAGGTGCTGGTATCGGAGCAGGGCGGCATTGGCATCCCGACCTTCCTGAGCCTGCTCGATGCGAACGACAAGCACTTGCAAGGGCTCCAGCCCGTGCCTACCGGCGCGATGATGGGCTTCAACTTCGCCGAGTACGTGTGGTGGAACGCCTGACCCGCTGAAGCGCCCGGACGCGGCGGGTGGCCCCCGCCGCGCCGCTCGCGGCAGGCAGCCGCAGCGCGCCCGAGCGGCACGGCTCATGTATGACTCGCCGTGTCGCGCAGCCTAACCGAGGAGCTCATGCCCATGAACGGGAATATCGCCCAGTTGATCGGCCGGCGCGTCGCCGTCACTGCGCTGACGCTGCTGATTGTCTCGATCATCATCTTCGTGATCACCAACCTGTTGCCGGGCGATGCCGCGCAGGCCGCACTCGGCCAGTCGGCGACGGCGGATACGGTCGCGGCGCTGCGGCTGCAGTTCGGCCTCGACCAGCCGGCATACCTGCGGTACTTCCATTGGCTCGTCGGTCTGCTGCACGCGAACTTTGGCGTGTCGCTGTCGAGCAATCTGCCGGTGTCCGAGATGATCGAAGGGCGCCTGCCGAAGTCGCTGACCCTCGCGGCGATCACCACCGGGGTGTCGGTGCCGATCGCGGTGTCGGCGGGCATTCTCGCGGCAGTCAAGCGCGACTCGCTGATCGATCGGATCGTGAGCCTCGGTACGCTGTCGCTGGTCGCCACGCCCGAGTTCCTGATCGCGACGCTGGCGGTGCTGGTGCTGGCCGTCAAGCTGCACTGGCTGTCGGCGCTGTCGTACAGCGGTGAGATCGAGAGCCTGCACGACTTTCTGCGCGCGTATGCGATGCCGGTCGTCACGCTGTGCGCGGTCGTGATCGCGCAGATGGCCCGCATGACACGCGCCGCGGTGATCGAGCAACTCAGTTCTTCGTATGTGGAAATGGCGATGCTCAAGGGCGCGAGCCCCGCCCGCGTGGTACTGCGCCACGCACTGCCGAATGCGATCGGCCCGATCGCCAATGCAATCGCGCTGAGCCTGTCTTATCTGCTTGGCGGCGTGATCGTCGTCGAGACCATCTTCAACTACCCGGGCCTCGCCAGCCTGATGGTCGACGCGGTCAGCAACCGCGACTTCCCGCTCGTACAGGCCTGCACGCTGCTGTTCTGCCTCGGCTATCTGCTGCTCGTGCTGCTAGCCGACCTGTGCGCCATCATCTCGAACCCGAGGCTGCGGACATGACGATTCTTCGACCTTCTTCCGATGCGCCTCACCGGCTCGGTGCGCTCGAACCGGTGCAACGCAGCAGCATGATGCCGGAGGGCGCCGATCCCGCGCGGTCCTGGGGCGGCGGCGGAGGCCCGGCGCCTCGACCGGTGCGCCGCCGCAGCCTCGCGCAACGCATGAACCTGTCGACCGGCGGCTGGATCGGCCTGGCGATGGTCAGTTGCGCGTTGTTCGTCGCGGCGTTCGCACCGTGGCTCGCGCCGCATTCGATCGGCGCGATCCTCACGCCTGACGTATTCGCGGGCTTCAGCGCGAAGCTGCCGTTCGGCTCCGACTACCTGGGTCGCGACATGTTGACCCGCATCATCTACGGGATGCGCCTGACGGTCGTGCTCGCGCTGGCGGCGGCGCTGCTCGCGGCGCTCACGGGGACCATGCTGGGACTGCTGGCGGCCGTGGCCGGCCGCCGGATCGACGAAACCATGAGCCGGCTGCTCGATGCGGTGACGTCGATCCCGTCGAAGATGTTCGCGCTGATGATCGTCGCCGCGTTCGGCTCGTCACTGCCGTTGCTGATCGTGACCGCGGCGATCAGCTACATGCCGGGCTCGTACCGGATCGCCCGCTCGCTGGCGGTCAATATCGGCACGCTCGAATACGTGCAGGTCGCGCGGGCGCGCGGCGAAAGCGCACTCTACATCGCGTGCTTCGAGATGCTGCCGAACATGATTCATCCGATCCTCGCCGACACCGGACTGCGCTTCACTTTCGTCGTGCTGCTATTGAGCAGCCTGAGCTTTCTCGGTCTCGGCGTGCAGCCGCCGTATGCCGATCTCGGTTCGCTGGTACGCGAGAACATCGCCGGCCTCGGTGAAGGCGTGCCGGTCGTGATCCTGCCCGCGATCGCAATCGCGATCCTCACGGTCGGCGTGAACCTGCTGATCGACGGACTGCCGCATCATGGCCGCCGCAAGGGCATGCCTGATGCCGATGGAGGCCACTGATGAAGGCACCCTTTTTCAGACGTGCTCACGCGGCCTTTGAGGCCATCTCGAGGACCGCGCCGCTACCCCCGTCGAATCTGGTCGAGGTACGGGGGCTGCGCGTGGTGGGAAGCCGGCCCGGCGAGCCGGATACGACGATCGTGCATGACATCGACTTCGAGATTGCGCGCGGCGAGGTGCTCGCATTGATCGGCGAGTCGGGCTCGGGCAAGACCACGATCGCACTGTCGCTGATGGGCCATGCACGCAGCGGCTGCCGCATCGCGGGCGGCGCGATCCGGGTGGGCGACACCGACGTGCTCGGGCTCTCGCCGAAAGCGCTCGCGGGATTGCGTGGCCGCAAGGTTGCCTACATCGCGCAAAGCGCGGCCGCGGCGTTCAACCCGGCGCGCCCGATCATGGACCAGGTGATCGAAAGCGCGCTGATTCACGGCACGCTCAGCAAGCGCGCCGCGCGGGCCAAAGCGGTCGAACTGTTCCGCGCGCTCGCGCTGCCGGAGCCGGAGACGATCGGCCGGCGCTACCCGCACCAGGTGTCGGGCGGCCAGTTGCAGCGGCTGATGGCGGCGATGGCGCTGATCACCGACCCCGAACTCGTGATCCTCGATGAACCGACCACGGCGCTCGACGTCACCACGCAGATCGACGTGCTGCAAGCGTTTCGCAGCGTGATCCGCCAATGCGGAATGACGGCCGTCTACGTATCGCACGATCTGGCGGTGGTCGCGCAGATGGCGGATCGCATCGTCGTGCTAAGCAATGGTGAAATCCGCGAAACGGGCCGCACTGAACAGATTCTGCATGCGCCGGCGCACCCGTACACGCAAAGTCTGATTGCTGCCGTGACGCCCGTGGCCCCAGCTGCCTCCACCTCGGCGGCTCCCGACGCAGCCCAGCCGAACGCGCCGCTGCTCGAACTGCGTGGTCTGACGGCCGGCTACGGCCGCACCGACGCGAAGGGCTGGCCGCACAAGGTCATTCTGCGCGACGTGGACCTCGTGATCGATCGTGGTCAGACGGTAGGCGTGATCGGCGAATCCGGTTCGGGCAAGACGACGCTCGCGAAGGTGATCGCCGGGCTCGTGCCGATGGCGCGCGGCAATCTGCTGCTCGACGGTGAGCCGCTCGCCGCCAACCTCAGCCGCCGCAGCCGCGAACAGTTTCGCTGTATCCAGATCGTGTTCCAGAACGCCGACACCGCGCTTAATCCGACCCACACCGTCGAGCGCACGCTGGCGCGTCCGCTGAAGTTCTATCACGGCATGAAGGGCGAGGCCGCGCGGCGCCGCGTCGCCGAACTACTCGGCCTGGTGCGCCTGCCTGCCGAGCTGGCGCAGCGGCGCACCGGAGAGCTGTCGGGCGGGCAGAAACAGCGCGTGAATCTCGCGCGGGCGCTGGCCGCCGAACCCAAGTTGATCCTGTGCGACGAAGTCACGTCCGCGCTCGATACGGTGGTCGGCGCTGCCATTCTCGAGCTGCTGCGCGATCTGCAAAAGAAGCTCGGCGTGTCATATCTGTTCATCACGCACGACATCGCCAAGGTGCGTGCGATCAGCGACGACATCGTCGTGCTGTACGCGGGGCACCGCGTCGAGACGGGCAACCGCGACGCGTTGTCGGCGCCGCCGTATCATCCGTATTCGCATCTGCTCGTGTCGTCGGCGCCGGAGCTTCGCGCCGGCTGGCTCGAAGAAGCGGGCGAGCGTTGTCATCAGACGTTGCCGCCGATCGGTGAGTCGACTCATGAGCCGGAGCTTTGCACATTTCTCGCGCGATGCCCGATGCGCATCGACGGTGTCTGCAATCGCACGTCGCCGAGCGTGCGCACGCTCGCGAGCGGCGCGCAGGTGCTGTGCCATCGCAGCGAAGCGGAACTGGAGCGATACCAGAGCGGGCCGCCCGACGGTGTTGCCGCGGCGAGCGTGCTCGCGCAGTCCGGCACGGTGCGGGTCTGATGCCGCTACGAAAACGTAGCGCGAGGGGATAGAACATGACCGGAGTCTTCTACGACTGCGCAGGCGACAGGACCGTGGCGATGTCGCGCGCGATCAGGCGGGCCGTGGCTTTTATCGAGAGTTCGTTCGCGCAGCCCGTCAGCCTCGCGACGCTCGCCGGCACCGCCGGGTTGAGTGTTTCGCGCTTCGCCACCCTGTTTCGCAAAGAGGTGGGTATTTCGCCTCATCGCTATGTGTGTCTGGTGCGAATCCAGCACGCTAAACGGCTATTGCGTGACGGCGTCCCGCCCTGTGAGGTCGCTGCCGAAGTCGGATTTTTCGATCAAAGTCACCTTGGCCGACACTTTCGGCGCGCGGTCGGCGTGACGCCGGGGCATTTCGTTGCTTCGCCAGAAGCGGGCAGCGCATTCAGATAGAGCCGCAGGCTATCAGAGCAAAGGGACGCGACTATTGTCGATTTGTTGACTCCCCGCTCGTCGTGCGTATGGGCGGCCGTGTTGCGATGCGCTGCCAACCGGCACCTACTGTGCGTGTGCAAACAAGGAGATTGCAAATGAATTACATCGATGGATTTGTTGTCCCCGTACCTACGGCCAACCGCGAAATTTACAGGCAGTTCGCCGAAAGAGCGGCGGCCGTCTTCAAGGAGTACGGCGCGTTGAAGGTGGTCGAGTGCTGGGGAGATGACGTGCCAGAGGGCAAGGTGACGTCGTTCCCAATGGCGATCAAGCGCAAGGATGATGAGACGGTGGTGTTCTCCTGGGTTGTCTGGCCGTCGCGTCAGTCTCGAGACGAAGGGATGAAAGCGGTGATGGCCGACCAACGGCTGCAACCGGGAAAAGATCCAATGCCTTTTGACGGTCAGCGGCTAATCTATGGCGGTTTCGAAGTGATCGTCGACGCGTGATGGCGTAAAAATATGGCGCCGGTTCGAGTGAGACGCGAGCCGACGCCGCTGTCCGGCATTGAACATCCGCAGTCCATGAAGCATTACGCTTCCCCGAAACCCCCGCCACCCGGCGTTTCCACCACGAACACGTCGCCCGCGGCCATCTCGACGCTGGCGATATGGTCCAATGCGACGATCTCGCCGTCCGCGCGCTCGACGCGATTGCTGCCCCGCCTTCCCGCGCGTCCACCTGCCGCGCCGAAAGGCGCGTGAATGCGGTTGTTCGAGAGAATCGACGCGGTCATCGGCGCGAGAAAGCGGATGCGCCGGATCGCGCCGTTACCGCCGCGCCAGCGTCCCGCGCCGCCCGAGTCCGCGCGGATCAGGTGCGACTCGAGCCGCACGGGATAGCGCCATTCGAGCACTTCGGGATCGGTCAGGCGCGAGTTGGTCATGTGCGTCTGTACCGCGTCGACGCCGCAGAAGCCATCGCCCGCGCCGCTGCCGCCTGCGATCGTCTCGTAGTACTGGTAGCGCGCGTCGCCGAACGTGAAGTTGTTCATCGTGCCCTGACTGGAAGCGACGATGCCCAGCGCACCATAGAGCGCATTCGTAATCGCGGACGATGTCTCCACGTTGCCCGAGACCACCGCTGCCGGATAAACCGGATTGAGCATCGAGCGGTCCGGGACGATCACCGAGAGGGGCTTCAGGCAACCCGCGTTGAGCGGGATGTCGTCGCCGACGAGCGTGCGGAACACGTACAGCACGGCTGCCATGCAGACCGCCTTCGGCGCGTTGAAGTTGTTCGGCAGTTGCACGGACGTTCCGCTGAAGTCCACGGTCGCACTGCGCGTCGCAGCATCGACGCGAATCGCGACGTCGATCACCGCGCCGTTATCGAGTTCGTAACGGTACGCGCCGTCCTTGAGGGCGCCGATCACGCGGCGCACCGCTTCTTCGGCATTGTCCTGCACGTGCTGCATGAAGGCGAGCACCACGTCGCGGCCGAATTGCGCGACCATGCGGCGCAGCTCGTCCACGCCCTTCTGGTTCGCTGCGATCTGCGCGCGCAGATCGGCCATGTTCTGTGCGACGTTGCGTGCCGGATAGCGGCCCGATGCGAGCAGCGCGCGTGTTTCGGCGTCGCGCAGCACGCCCGCTGAAACAAGCTGCCAGTTATCGACCAATACGCCTTCTTCTTCGATATGCGACGAAGCGGCCGGCATCGAACCGGGTGTGATTCCGCCGATATCCGCATGGTGGCCGCGCGAGCCGACGTAGAAGAGCGGCTCGGCCGAACCGTCCGCGAACACGGGCGTGATGACGGTCACGTCGGGCAAATGTGTGCCGCCGTGATACGGGTCGTTGAGCATGAACACATCGCCGTCGCGCATCGCGCCGCGATTTCGCTCGATGACGGTCTTGATGCTCTCGCCCATCGATCCCAGATGCACGGGCATGTGCGGCGCGTTCGCAATCAGATTGCCCGCAGCATCGAAGATCGCGCACGAGAAGTCGAGGCGCTCCTTGATGTTCACCGAATACGCCGTGTTTTGCAGACGCAATCCCATCTGCTCGGCAATCGACATGAACAGATTGTTGAATATTTCGAGGCGCACGGGGTCGGCCTCGGTGCCGATCGAGCGGCGCGTGGGCAGCGGTTGCACGCGGGTCATCACCACGTTGCCTTGAACGGTCAGCACCGCCTGCCATCCCGGCTCGACCACGGTTGTGCCGTTCTTTTCGGCGATGATCGCCGGGCCGTCGAGCGTGTCGCCTGCGCACAGCGTTTCGCGCTGGTAGAGCGATGCGTCGTGCCAGCTACCGCTCGAATACATGCGCACAACCGACTGCGCATGGGGCGCGTCGCCTGCCGCGCGCTGCGGCAGGCTGCCGGCATCGACTGGCGCGTCGGCATGGCCGATCGCTTCGACGCAAGCGAGTTCCGCGATGAGCGGCGTATCTGCCATCAGGAACGCATAGCGTTGACGATACGCGGCTTCGAAAGCGGCGCACATCGCATCGACGCTGCCCGCTGGCACTGCGAGCGATGAATCGGTGCCCTGATAGCGCAGATGGACACGTCGCTCAGTCGTGATACGCGCGGCGTCCACGCCCTGTTCGAGCAGTGCGCCGGTTGCATCGGCCGCGAGCGCATCGAGCGCGGCTTCCAGCGTCGCAAGCGATGAGTCGTCGAGCGAGATTTCGAGCGCTCGCTCGCGCATCGCCGTCTGATCCGCGAGGCCCATGCCGTAAGCGGAGAGCACACCGGCAAGCGGATGCGCGAACACCCGCGTCATGCCGAGCGCGTCGGCCACACCGCACGCATGCTGGCCGCCCGCGCCGCCGAAAGTCGTCAGCACATACTGCGAGACGTCGTGGCCGCGTTGCACTGAAATTTTCTTGATCGCGTTAGCCATGCTGCCAATGGCGATCTCCAGGAAACCTTCGGCGAGCTCTTCCGGTGTGCGACGCTGACCCGTAGCCGCGAAGATTTCATCGGCGAGTGCCCGAAAGCGTTCAGCGACGACCTCGCGATCGAGCGACTCGTTCGCGTTCGGACCGAAGACGCGCGGGAAATAGTCGGGCTGAATCTTGCCGAGCATCACGTTGCAGTCGGTGACCGCGAGCGGGCCGCCGCGCCGGTACGCCGCCGGACCCGGATTGGCGCCCGCCGAGTCGGGGCCGACACGCAGCCGGGCGCCGTCGAAGCCGAGCACCGAGCCGCCACCTGCCGCCACGGTATGGATGCTCATCATCGGCGCGCGCATCCGCACGCCTGCCACCTGCGTTTCGAATACGCGCTCGAACTCGCCGTTGAAGTGCGAGACGTCCGTCGACGTGCCGCCCATGTCGAAGCCGATCACGCGCTCGAAGCCCGCTGCCTGTGCCGCGCGCACCATGCCGACGATACCGCCCGCCGGGCCGGAGAGAATCGCATCTTTGCCCTGAAATACATCGGCGCGTGTCAGTCCGCCGCTGCTTTGCATGAACTGCAGGTTCACGCCCGGCATTTCGCTGGCGACCTGATCCACATATCGGCGCAGGATGGGCGACAGATAGGCATCCACCACGGTCGTATCGCCGCGCGAGACCATCTTCATCAGCGGCGAGACTTCGTGGGACACCGAGATCTGCGTGAAGCCGATTCGGCGCGCCAGATCCGCAAGCTCGCTTTCATGCGACGTGTGGCGATAACCGTGGATCAGCACGATTGCGAGTGCGCGGATGCCCCTGTGGTAGACCTCGCGCAGTGCGCGCTCCGCTGCCGCGTGATCGAGCGTCGCGACCACTTCGCCTTGCGCGCTCACGCGTTCGTCGATTTCCACCACGCTCTCATAGAGCGCTTCCGGCAACGCGATGTCGAGATCGAACAGGCGAGGGCGGTTCTGATACGCGATCCGCAACACATCGCGCGCAAGCCTCGCGTGGTGACGAGCGCTACCGGCTCGCCCTTGCGTTCGAGCAGCGCGTTGGTCGCGACCGTCGTGCCCATTTTGACCATCTCGACGTCGCGCGACGTAATGGGTTCTCCGGCTCGCAGGCCAAGCACATGGCGAATCCCGGCGACAGCCGCATCGCGATACTGCTCCGGGTGTTCGGAAAGCAGCTTGTGCGTGGTGAGCGTGCCATCCGGGCGGCGCGCGACGATATCGGTGAACGTGCCGCCGCGGTCGATCCAGAACTGCCAGCGGGACGGCGTGCAAACATCGGAGGCGTGATCGTGCTTCATGGTGTCGTGGTCGTGATGCGAAAGTGGTAGTGGTGTGCGCAAGGTGAAAATCAGGCCGATTCGAGTTCGCGACCGCGCGTCTCGGGCAGCGTAAGCGCGGCGATGATCAGTACGCCATACGCGGCCACGGCGAAAATCCCGATGCTCGTGCCCAGGCCGAAGCGGCTCGACAGCACGCCGATCAGCACCGGAAACAGCGCCCCGATCGCGCGGCCGACGTTGTAGCAAAACCCCTGGCCCGAGCCGCGCACACGGGTCGGAAACAGTTCGGTGAGAAACGCGCCCATGCCGGAAAAAATGCCCGACGCGAAAAAGCCGAGCGGAAAGCCGAGCCACAGCATCGATGCATTCGTGAGCGGCAACGAGGTATACGCGAAGGCAATCGCCATCGAGCCCAGCGCGAACAAAATGAAGTTCGGCTTGCGGCCGATGCGGTCCGTGAGCCACGCGCTGCACAGATAGCCCGCGTACGAGCCCGCGATGATCGTCGCCAGATAGCCGCCCGTGCCCATTACCGTGAGATGACGTTCAGTCTTGAGGAAAGTCGGCAGCCACGTCGTGATCGCGTAGTAGCCGCCCTGTGCGCCCGTCGTAAGCAGTGCGGCGCGCAGCGTCGTCGAAAGCAGCCTGGGAGAGAAGATCTCAGTGAAGCGCGGCGTGTCCTGAGTGTCGTACTGCTGAACCCTGGCCTGTTCGAATACTTCAGGTTCCTTCACATAGCGGCGGATCGCGAGCACGAGCAGGGCAGGCACGAGTCCGATCAGGAACAATGCGCGCCACGCGATTTCAGGCGCCAGCACGGAGAACAGCACCGCGTAGAGCAGGGCCGCCATGCCCCAGCCGAGCGCCCAGCCCGACTGCACGAGACCGACCGCCTTGCCGCGGTCGCGCGCGCGGATCACCTCGCCGATCAGCACCGCGCCCGCCGTCCACTCGCCGCCGAAGCCGAAGCCCATCAACGCGCGAGCCGCGAGCAACTGGCCGTAGTTCTGCGCGAGGCCGCATAGGCCGGTGAACACGGCGAACCACAAGACGGTGAGCTGCAACGTGCGCACACGGCCGATGCGATCGGAAAGAATGCCGGCAATCCAGCCGCCAAGCGCAGAGGACAGCAGCGTCAACGTGCCGATGAAGCCGGCGTCCGCGAGCGAGATGCCCCAGGTAGCGACGAGCGTCGGGATGACGAAGGAAAGCATCTGCGTGTCCATGCCGTCGAGCATGTAGCCGACCTTGCAACTCCAGAACGCGCGACGCGCGTGCGGACCGGCTTCGGCATACCAGGAAAGCTGCGGGCTTCCCGTTCCTGACTTCATGTCGGCGGCATCGTCGACGCTCGCCGTGAGTGTCTTGCTGTCCATCTGCTGCTCCTATGGATAGACGCATGCGAAACGATCGAAGCCACGCACGAACGTAGGGATGCGTCATTCCCTCCGGGCCGCGCGGCCCGATGGCTTCAAGGTGCTGTGAATCGCTTGTTGCACGACGGCGCGGCGCGCCGCCGGGACGGTCAGAAAATAGCCAGCGACGCGTTAGTGATATCCGTCATCAGCATGTGGCCCGGCGCGTGCGCAACCGCGAGCGGCAGCTTCGCGGCCATCAGTGCCGTTTGCGGCGTCACGCCGCAAGCCCAGTAGACAGGCAGTTCGCCCGAGCGGACCGTCACCGGGTCGCCGAACTCGGGGCGCGCGAGATCGACGATGCCGAGTTCCGCTGGATCGCCAATATGCACGGGCGCGCCATGCACGCCCGGAAAGCGGCTCGTGATCTGCACGGCACGGATCGCGTCGGCGCCGCGCAGCGGCCGCATCGACACGACGAGTTCGCCGCCGAACACGCCCGCCCGCTGGTTGGGGATGCTGGTGCGGTACATCGGCACGTTGCGGCCTTCTTCGACGTGGCGCAGGCCGATGCCTTCCTTCGCGAGCATGTGCTCGAACGAGAACGAACAGCCAATTGCAAATACGACGAAATCGTCCTGCCAGAGCGCTTCGATCGATTCGACGCGCTCGCTCAGGTTGCCGTCGCGATAGACGTTGTACGCGGGCACGTCGGTGCGGATGTCGATGTCGCGCCCGAGCATCGGCACGCGGAACTCGCCAGGCTCGCCCACGCCGAGCAGCGGACATGGCTTCGGATTCGCATGGCAAAAGCGCAGGAAATCGTGCGCGTGCGCAGCGGGCAGGATCGCGAGATTGGCTTGCGCGTAGTCGCCGCAATGGCCGGCCGTCGGGCCACGGAAGTCGCGGTGACGGACGGCCTGGCGGAATTCGGATGGAGTCATGGTGTTAGCGTGCTCTGGCGGTTGCATCGGATTGTCTGCGGTGGGCGATGCG
This sequence comes from Paraburkholderia sp. MM5482-R2, assembly GCF_050436125.1. Taxonomy (NCBI): domain Bacteria; kingdom Pseudomonadati; phylum Pseudomonadota; class Betaproteobacteria; order Burkholderiales; family Burkholderiaceae; genus Paraburkholderia; species Paraburkholderia sp. MM5482-R2. Next base: position 930,651 of record NZ_JBNDLP010000004.1, read on the forward strand.
CCTTGCCTACCGTCAGGCGAAGCATAGAAAAGAAGAAAATTTGACGCCAGCTAGTTTTCTTTGCGCCAGGTGAATAGAATTTCTTAACGGAATCGCGGGTTTTCCCGAGTCACGTTGAGATTTTTGGAGCGGTTTGCTTCCATTGCACTGCCCACCTTTGACTGATGAATACGCGCTTCCTCGAAACCTTCGTCACGCTTGCCAAGCTGCGCAGTTTCCGCACTACGGCGACCGCGCTTCACGCCACGCCGGCGGCGATCTCGCAGCGCCTGAAGGCACTGGAAGACGAATTGCATACCGTGCTCGTCGATCGCGAGAGCCGGGAATTTCGGCTCACGCCGAACGGCGAATATCTGCTCGGCTACGCGAAGGCCGTGGTCGAGGCGACGCGCCAGTTGCAGGCCGCCGCGTCACATGAAGGCGCGATGCGCGGCAAGTTGCGACTCGGCGTGATCGAGACGGTCGTGCATAGCTGGCTTGCCGACTATCTGCGGCGGCTCTCGAAGGACTATCCGCAGCTCGAAGTGGAGCTTGCGGTGGACGTGAGCGTGGTACTGCAGCGGCGTCTGATGGCGGGCGAACTCGATCTCATCGTTCGCGTGGAAGGCAGCGACGAGGAATCGATCGTCTGCGATGCGCTCGCGAACTATCCGGTGCACTGGATCGCGCGCGCGGGGCTGCTACCGCCTTCGCGCAGCGGACTCGCGAAACGCGTGCTGCGTCATCCGATCCTCACATTCGGGCGCGGGACGGCGCCTCATCGCGCGCTGGAGGACATCGTCAGCAAGCTCGCACTCGCCAACGGCGTGCCGCTCGCGGATACGCGCATTACGGGTTCGCCATCGATTTCGGTGATCGTGCAACTCGTGCGCGATGGCTTCGGCGTGGCGGCAATTCCGCGTCTGTTCGTCGATGATCTGATCGCGCGAGGCGAGGTGGTCGAACTGCCGCTGCAGCCCTCGCCGCCGTCCATCGTGGTGTCGATGTCCCGACGCGCGGATGCGCCGCTTTTCGTGCACGGCGCAGCGAACGCGGCACGTGCGGCGTGTCATGAATACTGCGAGCAGGGAGACCGACGCCTGATCGAGCGGCTATAGAGCCCGGCTCTTGCGGACTCTGGAGGCGGCAAGCGACCCGGGAAGAGTCATTCGACCCCGCGCTCCAGATCGTTGACGACTTCGTCGATCCTGGTCGAGGCGATTGTTTGGCACGTGCGGTTCGAGTTCAAGCGTTTCCACAGGGGCAAGGACGACGCGTTTTAGCGAAAAACAGCGAATTCAGTCCTTTCGCATGCGTGCAACCAATGCGAGCAAGCGGGCATTCATTTCCGCAGCCTGCAAATGCGCGTGCCAACCGTGACCAGGAAGCAGCCATTCGAAGCGATACGCGGCCAACTTGCCGAGCGATTCGGTGAGCGCTGTCCACGAGTACCAGCACGCGTCCCTGAACGCGACGAGGTCCTGCTGGCGTGGGCTCCAGGCAAGCGAATCCCCCGAGAACAGCACGCGATCATCGAGCTGGTACACGACGCTACCCCGAGTGTGCCCGGGTACAGGGATCGCGCGCACGCCGGCCGCAATGTTCAGTGCTGAACCGTCGTCGAGCAGATCCGTCGCGTATGGGGCAGCCGACACGTCCTCGCGGTGAATCCAGACGCGCGCGCCGAATTGACGCGCGTATTTGTCCGCGTCTGCGACGTCGTCACGATGCGACAGCAGAATGTGCGCAATACCGCCAGCGCCGTCAAACCATTTCACGAGTTCCGCCGCATAGCGCGGGGAGTCGATGAGCAGATTGCCTTCCGGACGCGCGGCAAAATAAGAATGTGCGCCAAACGACGACCGTGCGTTGAATCCACAGCGCCACACGCCCGATGTGATCTGCTGCGGAAAGATCGCCGCGTTCGGACGAGGCTGTTTCGTTTCGCTGCGTACCGACGCCGTAGGGCAGACGAGCACCGCACGCCAGGCATCAAGCTGCTCTTCCGGTGTGGCCGGCTGCCGAACGAAGACACTCTTGTCGTTGCGCTCGACAATCAGCCCAGGCGCGACGTGACGAGATGCACCGCAATTGATGCATGCAGTGTCGATGTACCACTCTCCTGAAGCAGAGTCGGTATTACGTATGGGCTTCATCTGATGCTCCCGGGCTGACGTGCGCATCCGCCGGCTCGACGCTCGCTGGCGTCTCGCGGTCGTTGGAGGGATTGTTACACGATCATTGACGTACAGGCGCAAACGGCTCGTTCGCCACGCCCTTGTTCCGCTACGAAGCCTTGTCTGCGTTTGGCGCGTGATTTACCACGGCTGGCTACGCTTGCCGCAACAGACACCCCTACGCGGCACTTCGTCTGCTCCTGGCGCGGCCGCTTCTGCTCGTCGAAGTAACCAACTCCTCTGCTGTGAGGAAAAATTGACTGTTGTCCGCGAGGCGCGCAACGATGAAGTCGATGAAGGTTCTCACGCGCAGCGGTTGTTCCGTCCGGCGACGGTAGTAGACGTAAATCGACTCGCGCTGGGTCAAATGCTGAGTGAGCAAAGGCACGAGCCGTCCAGCCCGGATGTGTGAGACGGCCGAGAAACTTCCAGGCTGCCCAATTGCCACGCCGGCCAGTACCGCTTCGGTTTCCGCGTCGATATCGTTCGAACAGACCGAAGCAGCCATCTCCCGATACACAATCTCCCCGCCCACCATAAATTCCCACGGCGCCTGCTTGCCGGTGTTCGCACGCCGGTATCCAGAACAACGATGCGCATCGAGCTCGTCCACGGTTTTCGGCGTGCCGTACCGTTCGAGATAGGCTGGCGACGCGCATACGATCAACTGAATCGGTAGCAGTCGCCTGGCAATTGCCCCCTCGGAAGGCGGGGACCCGCCGCGGAAGCCGACGTCGGCGCGATCGCTGACGAGGTCCGTGAAATGATCGTCGAAGCGAATATCGATCTGCACGTCAGGGTATAGCGCCGCGAACTCAAGGATCGATGGCCAGAGTACCGTTCGCCCGAGCGCCGTCGGAGCGCTTAGCCGTAGGGGCCCCGCAACTTCTTCCCCTGAACGGCGAGCATCGTCAATCGCGGACGACAACATAGCGAGCGCTGGCTCGACACCTTGCAATAGTCTTTGCCCCTCTTCGGTCAGACTCAACTTTCGCGTTGTCCGATGAAACAGCCGGACGCCAAGCGACTTTTCGAGCTGCATGACCGCGTGGCTCGCGGCCTGCGGCGAGATGCCCAGGTCCGCAGCTGCCCGACGGAAGCTGCCGAGCGTTGCTGCGCGGACGAACACCGAAATCGCCCGGACCTCATTCATGGCTGAGTCCATTCGCAAATATTGGTTGATTATGAGTCTAGCATTCGATGCCTGGTAGCTGTTAATCGCGCGCCCTATGCTTCTCTTCACGTTCACCACGAAACGGGAGCAAATCATGAGCAACGCTACGAAGCACGAGTTCAAGCGCGTCTGGTTCGTTACGGGCGCCTCACGCGGGTTAGGCGCACTGATCGCACAAGCGGCCCTGGCGGACGGAAATGCAGTGGTTGCGGCGGGACGCAACGTTCGGGCGATCATTGAGCGTCTCGGCGAATCACCTGCGCTGTTGCCGGTCGCGCTCGACGTAACTGACGAGGAGCAGGCCAAAAGAGCCGCGCAGGCAGCTTTGGCAAAGTTTGGCAGGATCGACGTGTTGGTCAACAACGCCGGCTTCGGACTGCTCGCAGCCGTAGAGCAATCGGCCGACGCAGACGTGCGTCGCATATACGACACCAACGTTTTTGGACTGCTCAATGTCACGCGTGCGGTGCTGCCAGTGATGCGGGGACAGCGCTCGGGCCATGTGATCAACGTGTCCTCGATCGGCGGCTATCGCTCGGCGGCGGGATTCGGGGTGTATTGCTCGACGAAATTCGCCGTCGAAGGCATTACGGAAGCGCTCCACGCGGAGTTGAAGCCACTCGGCATTCACGCGACCGTCGTTGAGCCCGGCTATTTCCGTACCGATTTCCTCGATGCGTCGTCGCTCGTCGTCGGCAAGGAGGTCATCGACGACTACGACGAGACGTCGGGCAATGTGCGTCGATTCGCTGAAGGAATGAATCACAATCAACCGGGCGACCCGCAGAAGCTTGCGAAGGCCCTCGTCACGCTTGTCGATGTACCGAGACCGCCACTGCGTCTGCCGCTCGGAACCGACACGCTGAAGGCGATAGCTGAAAAGAACGCCTATGTGGCTACGGAAACTGAAACGTGGAAGGCACTATCGGCGTCAACCGATTTCTCAGACTGAGTTCTCTCGAGATGACGAACGTGTAGCGCGGTTGCGCTGCTGAGTAGTGCCCATTTCTATCTCAATCCCGCCTGGATAAGGGGAGTCTGTGATGTCCATAAACGCTGAAGTGCGCCCGCCCATCCCACCGTTCACCCTTGAATCCGCAATCGAGAAGGTTCGACTTGCAGAAGACGCTGGCAATTGGTTCCGCTCCTACGGAAACGAGAACTGGGAGTTTGGACCTGATGGTCTGACGCACCACCGGTATGCCTGTATCAACGACATGCCGATCAAGGCAAGCGATCGCAAGTTCCATTCGCCGCTGGGTCGCCGCCCCGACGATCACCCAGGTCTGAGCGAGCTGGGTCTTTGAAAAATTGCGCTGAGCACCGTCGTTGGTCGATACGATGAGCAAGATCAGGACGAGTTCCACCAGAATCGCGGATATCACCGGGATCATCGAAGGGATCGCCTTCCAGACCAAATTCGCGCGCGCCGTGCAAAGCCTTGTCTCGCCTGGCTCTGAGCAAACGCGCACTTTCTGACCCACCAGTTAACCCCCGCAACGCGATCATCACGCGCCGGACTGGACGGGACCGCGCAGGAATGAATTCGGCCCGATCGCTGCTCATCGACCCTGTTAGTTTTTGCGTTGATAGCGCCGCCATAGCCTCATGATTGCGATATAAGCCACTACAGCGACGACCAACCAAACCGTCAGCATCACCGGGACATAAACATCATCGGCTTCACGCAGGCCAAGGCCGTTGGCGATGCTCAACCACCTAAGCGCCTCACTCTCTGGCATCGGCCCATTCCGGCCAATGTAGCGCGCGGATAGAAGGAATAGGCCGATAAAGAGCGCGACCTTGAAAAGCCTACGGACAAGTGCGGCCGTCACTCGCTATTTCTCAATGTGGCTTTTTGCCGCGATAGCGCCGCCATAGCCTCATGATCACCACATAGGCAAGCGTCGCCACGATTAGATCAATAGTCACCCAGACCACGAAATACAAATCTTCGGGATCGCGGATGCCACGCCAGCGCGAAGCACGCCACCATACCACCGACTGGCTTTCAGGCATTGGCCGGGGGTACGTGTGGACATGCGGCACGGAAAGGCAGAACAGGCCGATGAACAGCGCGACCTCGAACAGCCTACGGACAAGTGCGGACATCATTCGCTATTTCTCAACGTTGCCTTTTGCCGCGACAGTGCCGCCATAGCCTCATGATCAGCACATAGGCAAGCGTCGCCACAAGCAGATCAGCCAGCAGCATGACCGGGATGTATAAATCATCCGGGTCGCGAATGCCAAGCCGATTTGCAGCGTGTAACCACGCAAGCGCCTGCCTTTCCGGCATCGGTATAGGGTATGTGTGGACGTAGGGCACGGAAAGGCAGAACAGGCCGACAAATAGCGCCACCTTGAACAGCCTACGGACAAGTGTTGCCATACGTGATGACCTCAATTGTTCCGTAGGCGCGAAGCCCCGAATTGCCGGCAGGAATGGTCATGGTGTGCAGCAGCGCGTTACGGATTCTCAGAAAATCCGTGCGGCTCGGAAGCGTAATACAGCCGAGTGAAATACCTTCGCCGCCTGCCGGATGCAACCGGAATTGTCCGCGCTTGGCACCATCAATCCATGTCACGTCGTCAATGAGTCCATCATCCCGATACAGTGCGAACCATTCGCGATGATGTACCGCACTCCCAATCGCTGAATTAACTGTGTCCTTTATCGAAGCCCAAGCTTGAGACCCGATACCGCCAGTGGGCCGGTCTACGATCCAGTATTTTCCGGCAGGGATCGGACCGTTACTTGGCACAGCCGTGCAGCCACCGCGATTGCGGTATTGATCGTTTCCAGAATACGCGTCGAACGTGCCGACACCGAAAATTGTGAGCGGTGAAAACTGCTCGTTGTTCACCAAAACTTACCCTGATAGGCCATTGTCACGCCCCCTTATCCGCGCTCATTCCACGAATCGGTGTATTTGATATTGCCATCAAGGTAATGCCACGTGATGCGGTCGTACATCATGGAGACCGCTTCAACGTGATTGAGTGCGGTTGCCTGCGCCAGCCTGGTATTAGCCATGCCGGGGTTGATGCCACACACTTTCACACCTTCGATCGTGATCACGAAATAGACTTCCTCTTTGCCTGCATCGTTGATGCGATACCACATGATCTCGGCGGACTGCAGCGTTTGCCCCTTCGCCACGGCCTTGTAAAGATAAGGCGTCGCCGCATCGAACTCCTTTTCGAACGCAATCGGCGAGTGCGCACGCGCGCCGGTGATTTTGCCGTTGGCCGCATCGACCGGCAAATTCACGCCGTGGCTGAAGCCGATAATTTCGATACTTCCCTCGCGATCCTGAACGGTTGACGAGCCTTTGATGTCTGCGCCGCCATCATCTTTCAGCCACATATGGGCAGGAATTGGCATCTTGAATTTTTCCTTGAATGGTCAAATGAGCGCTGCATGGTTACGACCTCATTTTTAATAAGGTATGCGCTACGAACGGACAATTTTTTACCCGGCTACGCAAACATTTGCAACGGGGATGCTATGCACTATCAATACCTTGACGTGATTTAACAAACATCGGAAGTGTGACTGCGATCTGATCGAGCGCAGCGCGCAGGCAAAAAAAGACCCGCGCGATGCGGGTCGGGTGGATGTCCTGCGATCCATTGATTGACCCCGCTTTCACGCCAGCGCACCGCCGCCACGCCGACCTTGATGGGTTTGGGGAACTTGCCTTGCGCGATCTTCAGATAGATCGTCGATCCGGTCAGGCCGATACGCTGCTCGACCTCCGCGCGGCGTAGCAGGGCGCTCATTCATGCGCTGTGTGACCTCTTATCGCCGCGAGCCACCGGAAGGGTTGCCAGACCACGGCGATGCCCGCGCCACGAAAGAGTATGGCTTGGCCGAGCTCGACGAAATGCGTGGTGGGCGCGGCGAGCATGACGTTCTGCACGAACTGCGGCATGCTGCGCGCGAGCGTGGCCATGAAAATGCCCATCGAAGTGGTGGCGAACAGGTGCAGCGCCGCGCCAGCGAGAAAGAGCGCGACCGATCCTTGAATCGGTACGTGCAGCGCGCCGCGCACGATGAAGGTGAGCGAGAGCGCCGCCGCGGCGACGGCGGCTCGTCCGACACGCGTGTGGCCGCGACGCAGCCGACCTATCGGAAGCATGTGAGTGAAAACCAATGCGCTCAATGAGTTGAGCGAGTCATGAGCCTGTTGTCCACAGGCTTGTGCCCAGCTTCTGTGGGTATCTTGAGTGGTTTATCGAAACGCCTGCAGAGAAGGTCGAACGGGGCGTGAGGACATCGTTTCCGTCTCCTCAAAGTCACGCCGGCGGGGCCGTTCACGGAACTCGGGGCGGGCAGCCGCTAGCTCGGGCGGCTGCCGTTACGACAGAAGCGATCTGGATAACAGGCTCAGAAAAAACACGCAGCTCTAACCGCTGATAATGCCCAAAACGGAAGTTATCTGGTTAAATTCCCGGAAGCCAGTCGAGTTCGTCCACATATACCGTCGATGCTCGCGCGCGGCAATCTACCCGCTGTCCAATATAGGGATCGTCAAGACACATGGAGAATCTTCTCGTCGAAATCAGTCCGGGCAGATGGGCCTTCCTGCTGGATATGCTCACCGCGTTCTCGATTCATCTGGGCGCCGCTGCGGGCATACTGGTGATCGGATGGTGGGTCGCGCGCCGCGCTTCGATGTCGCTGAGCCGGCTCCTTGCGCGTCAGTCACGCATGGACGCCACGCTGCGACCGATCCTCTGCGACATCGGCCTGTGGGGCATTCGCATTGTCGCGATCGTCGGTGCGCTGTCGCAGTTAGGCATCCAGACGGCCAGCATCATTGCCGTGCTTGGCGCAGCCGGTCTTGCGGTCGGTCTCGCGCTGCAAGGCACGATGCAGAACATCGCGGCCGGCATCATGCTGCTGGTGTTGCGGCCGTTCAAGGTCGGCGACTATATCGAGGGCGGAGCCGGCAGTGTCGCGGGCACGGTCGACGAAGTCAATCTGTTCACGACGCGTCTCACCAAACCCGACGGCATCTGCGAATACGTGCCGAACAGCGCGTTGTGGAGCAATTCGATCCGCAACTTCAGCCGTAATCCGATGCGCCGGCTCGATCTCGAAGTGGAGATCTCGATCGGTGACGATGTGGATCGCGCGCTTGAGGCGCTGCGCACGCTCGCCGCGGCCGACCCGCGTGCGCTCCGCGATCCCGCGCCGCAGGTGATGGTCATCCGCTTCGACGACAGCACGGCGGTGCTGAATATCCGCGTCTGGTCGAACACGGACATGTTCTGGACCATGCGCTGGGAACTCGCGCGCCGGGTGCGTCAAACACTGACCGACGCGCAATGTTCGCTGCCGTTGCGCACCCGTGAACTGCACATCGTGCCGAGCGCGACGGCCGCGTCGGCAACCGGCGCAGCCGCCGGTCAGGCAGGGTCATCCGCGATCAGAAAACCGGAGCAGGGGGTGTAACCCGCGGTTCTTCGATCTCGCGGCATAGCGATCGCAGTTGTTCTGCGTTCCTTGCCGCGACAAAACCCTGCATGCAATGTCGTTCATCGTCTTTCCGATTCGCTCGCGACGAGCGGCGGTAGCGGGCAGTCGAGCGTATCGCAAATGGCGCGGAGCAGCTCCGCTTCACGGACGGTGACCTGCTGGTTCGCCACGATGCAGCCCGCGCAGGCGGCGACAATCCGCTGCTTGATGGCCGGGATGGATTGATCGAGCGTTTGCAGGGCCGCGTCGAAACCGGCGAGGGTGCATTTCTCGCGGGGCGGCAAGCGGTGGGTGTGGTCGCCGCCAATGTAGCCGCGCATGCCGGTATCGAAAGCCCGGGCGGCCTGGTCGGGTTCCGGCTGGCCTTCCCAGGCCAACAGCGCTAACACCGTCGCCACCGGCTGCGCCAGTTTTTGCGGCGAACTGTGCATTGGACGAGTCTGACGCTGCGGCAGGAACTGGGCGTCGAGATGGCGATGCAGCACACAGCGGAGCGTGTACTCGAACAGGCTCAGCCGCTGGTCGGCGATCACTAGCATCTCGACCTGGGCGCGGAAAGCCCGGTGCTGGCGCGGCGACATCTGCCGCAGGGCTGGCAAGGTCAGGTCCAGCAGCGGCAACCGATGCGTGTCCGGCAGTACCTGGACAGGGACAACCAGCCGCAAGGCTTCCGCGAAGTCCTGGGGCTCAGCGTCGGCCTTCAGCTGGGTCAGCTGGAGTTCCCGCAGGTCCGCCCGCGGGTCCATGAGAAGAGCATAGACCAGGGCGCGAGCACTGAACGGCTCCTGTGCGGCGACCCGGAGCACCTCGGGCATGCTGTCGTGCAGCTCGTGGGCGTAGTCAATCACTTGTGGATCAATGTGGCCGACGCGGGACGCCGCATCGGCGGCGAAGCCCAATACCGGCACCGGCACCTGCGGCAGCCCCGGTAACGTGGGAACCCCGGCGAACGGCGGGACGCGGCTGGGGCGGGTGCCCTTGAGTTGTTCCCGATCGACATCGACCGGTCGCACTTCCGGGAACTGGCCGTCGAACGGGGGATTGAGCCGGCGGATGCGCTCGACGAGGGGCGGGTGGGTGGCCAGCAGTCCGGCGAGCCCCTCGCCGGCGAAAGCGTTGGCGAAAAACATGTGACCAGCCTCGGCGGCCCGGGGGGTGTCGATGCGCGACCCCTCGGCCAGCCCGCCGATCTTCTTGAGTGCCCCGCCAATCCCGTCGGGGTTGCGCGTGAATTGGACGGCGCTCGCGTCGGCCAGGTACTCGCGCTGCCGGGACACCGCTGCCATGATCAGCCGACCGAAGAACGCTCCCACCAGTCCCAGCACAAACACGCCCAGGCCCAGTAGCACCATGCCGCCGCGGGAATCCTGTCTTCCCGACGAGCGTGCGCGGGAAGCGAACATGAGGCTGCGGCCGATGATGGACAACGCCATGATCCCAAAGATCAGGCCGATCAGCCGGATGTTGAGCCGCATGTCGCCGTTGAGGATATGGCTGAACTCGTGCGCCACCACGCCCTGCAGCTCGTCACGGGTCAAGTAGTCGAGGCAGCCCTGGGAGACGGCGACCACAGCATCGCCCGGGGCGTAGCCGGCCGCGAAGGCATTGATGCCGGTCTCCGGCAGAACATATACGGGGGGCACCGGCACTCCCGCAGCGAGGGCCATCTCCTCGACCACGTTGAGCAGCCGCTTCTGCCGCGCGTCGGTGCTCGTGCCGGGCACCTCCTTACCGCCCAACATCAAGGCGACGGCCTGCCCGCCAGAAGCGAGCTGGGACACCTTGAGCGCGCTGGCACCGCCGACCAGGATGCCCACCGCCGGCGCCGCGAGCAGGAGCATGTCAGGTTGCCACCAAGACACGGGCTCGTGAGCGCCATACATGCTGAGCGCCACCAACAGACCGTACACGAGGGCGATCAGAATCAGGATCGCGAGGACGAAATAGACCACCAGCTGGAAGGTCTTGCGCCGTGCCGAATCCTGCTGCTGAAAGAAATTGGTGGCCATGGTCGGCGCGGTTTTGAGAGCGTGAAGCACACGGAGCCGTGGCGGTTCCGGTTACCGGAACGACACCTTGGGCGCTGCGCGCTCGGCCTCTGTGGTTTCGAGCAGTGACGCTTCCTTGAAACCAAACATGCCGGCCACCATGACGGCTGGGAAGACCTCGCGCTGGTTGTTGTAGTCGGTGGCGGCGTCGTTGAAGGCTTGCCTCGCGAAGCCGATCTTGTTCTCGGTCGAGCTCAGTTCCTCCTGCAGGGCGAGCATGTTCTGGTTGGCCTTGAGGTCCGGGTACGCTTCGGATAGCGCAAAGAGCCGGCCCAGAATGCCGCCGAGCTGGGCCTCGGCCTCGTTAAACCCCCTGATGGCCGCCGGGTCGCTGGGGTTGGCGGCGACTTTCTGCTCGGCTGCCATCGCGCTGTTGCGGGCCTTGATGACGGCGTCGAGCGTCTCCCTTTCGTGACCCATGTAGCCCTTGACCGCTTCGACTAAGTTCGGAATCAGCTCGTAGCGGCGTTTGAGCTGCACGTCGATTTGGGCGAAGGCGTTCGCGAAGCGGTTCCGGGCGACCACTAGCCCGTTGTAGATGCCCATGAGGCGGAGCGCGAGCAGTAGCCCGACGCCCAGCAGCACGAGCAGGGTGACGACGACGGGACTCATTGGCCGTGACCTCCGACGAGAGGACTGCTGGTTTGGACCATCGCGCGACTATGGAAACAGGATAAGTGAAATGACATTTAATTCAATCAATTCGTGAAACTGTTATAAGACAAAGGGTACGAATTAAGCGTGCTCCATCAATTGCCGGGTACTGGAGTAAAGAGGGCGCAGTCCGCGTGTGTGCGACGTTTTTTCGAAGACGCTTTTCCACGATGGCGATCTGTGCGGAGAGCGTCGTAATGACCGCGACGTTCGCGCGGACCGCGAGCGCAACGTCGTCGGCGAGATGCAGCTGGTCGACAGGACGCGATCGACGAGCGGCAACTCATGCTGCCGTTTAAAACCGCCGTTGGAAGTGGTGACGCGTATTACCTCACCAGACCGGGAGATTCCGACCAAGCGGCGCAGGTGCCGGAACTCCGCACCTGCCTGGAAAGCAGGCTGCCAAAACTCACCTGGCCGGGTATCCAGTTCAAGACACTGAGCTAGCGCCTGAGCCTTCGGTCGACTCATTGAGACGATCAGGAAAGGGCGAACTTCGTTACGCAGAGCGGGAGCCTCCCGAGGGGTAGCTCGCCAGCAATGCAGAGCAGCGCTCGCGCAGGAAGGCATTCAACGCGCTGATCGTCGGTGTCAGTTGCGCACGGTGAGCACAAATCAAGTGCAGCGGCGAAGGCTCGCAATACGCCGGCGGAAACAACTCCACCAGTCGACCTGCCTTCAGATCGTCGATGAGGTCCAGTCGCGACTTGTAGACAAGGCCTTCCCCGGCTATCGCCCAGCGACGAACTGCATCGGCATCGTCGCTGATGCGATTACCCGTGACTGCCACTGTGCGTTCGCCGCCAGGCGGGGTAAAGCGCCAGATCCGAGACCCTAACCTGGTGGATACCCTGAATCGGCGACATTTTCAGAAATTGCGCTTGCGCCAAAATTCGACTTCCCGCATCTTGTCTAGACAAGACGAAACCGCGATTGGCGCGCTACCGTAATGAAGTTTTCGGCAATCCAAGGAGTGTGGACATGCAGGCGAAGTGCAGATGGTTGGTCAAGAGTTTGATCGGTGTCGCGTTTGGAGCGGCGGCGCTTGCGGGCAACACCGCCGAGGCGAAGGACTGGACGACAGTGACGATCGCCCTCGAAGGCGGCTACGCGCCCTGGAACATGACGCTGCCGGGCGGCAAGCTGGGCGGCTTCGAACCCGAACTCGCCGCTAACCTGTGCGCGCGGGCGCAACTCAAGTGCAATCTCGTGGCGCAGGACTGGGACGGCATGATTCCCGGCTTGCAAGCCGGAAAGTTCGATGTTCTGATGGATGCGATCTCGATCACGCCAGAGCGCGAGAAGATCATTGCCTTCTCGAAGCCGTATGCGTCCACGCCGGCGACCTTCGCGGTCACCGACACGAAGATCCTGCCGAAGGCAACCGGCAACCCGGCGCCGCTGAAGCTCGACACCGACGCCAAGTCGAACGCGCCCGCCGTCCAGGCGCTGCGCACGGCGCTCAAGGGCAAGACCATCGGCATTCAGTCGGGCACGGTCTATACGCGCTTCATCAACGAGAACTTCAAGGATGTCGCGTCGATCCGCGTCTACAAGACCTCGCCGGAACGCGATCTCGATCTGTCCAATGGCCGCATCGACGCGTCGTTCGACGATGTGACGTACTACGCCGCAAATGCCGACAAGAAGGAAGCGGTGCCGACGGTGACGGCCGGCCCGAAGATCGGCGGCCTGATCTGGGGGCCGGGCGAAGGCCTCGCGTTCCGCAAGCAGGACGCGGACCTGAAGGCGAAGTTCGACGCGGCGATAACGTCGGCGATTACCGACGGGACCGTGAAGAAGCTTTCGGAGAAGTGGTTCAAGACCGATGTGACGCCCTGAGCGTCGCTCACAACGTGACCGCGCGCTTCGGCCTGATCCGGCTCGAAAGGCTGATGCCGCGCGGCTTGTTTCGCAGGCTTGGTTGAGGTGGCGTGATGGCTCTTTTCGAAATGCTCGGCTTCGGGACCGATGGCTGGGGCGGCCTGCTCCTGCTCGGTGCGTTCATGACGGTGGTGCTGACGCTTGCGGCGCTCGCGATCGGCGCGGTATTCGGCGCGCTCGTCGCAGCGGCAAAGCTCTCGCGTTTTCGCACGGCGCGCGTGATCGGCGACTTCTACACGACCGTCTTCCGCGGCGTGCCGGAACTGCTTGTCATCTATCTGTTCTACTTTGGCGGCTCGACGCTGGTGTCCTCGATCGGGCAGTGGTTCGGTGCCGACGGCTTCATCGGCGTGCCGCCGTTCGTGATTGGCGCGTTCGCGGTCGGCATGATTTCCGGCGCGTATCAGACGGAGGTCTATCGCGCCGCCGTGCTAGCTGTCTCGCGCGGCGAACTCGAAGCTGCGCGCGCGATCGGCATGCCGACGCTCACCATGGCGCGCCGCATCCTGATTCCCCAGGTGCTGCGATTCGCACTGCCGGGTATCGGCAATGTGTGGCAGTTGAGCCTCAAGGACTCGGCGCTGATCTCGGTCACCGGTCTCGTCGAATTGCTGCGTGCCAGCCAGGTCGCGGCGGGATCGACACACCAGTACTTCCTGTTCTTCGTCGTTGGCGGAGCGCTCTATCTCGCGATGACGGGCGTTTCGAACCGTGTGTTCGGCCGGGCGGAGACGATCGTCGGCCGCTCCTTCAAGCGCAACTTCGCGCGCAACTGACGCAAGGGCGGCCTCATCATGCATATCGATTTCGATTTTCTTCTCGACACGACGCGCCAGCTCGTTGCCGCCGTGCCGACCACGCTGAGCCTCTTTTTCACCTCGCTCGTGCTCGGCGGCCTGCTTTCGCTCGTGATCGTCACGATGCGCGTCTCGCCGCACTGGCTGCCTAACCGCTTCGCGCGCGCCTATATTCTCGTGTTCCGCGGCTCGCCGCTGCTGATCCAGATGTTTCTCGTCTACTACGGGCTCGGACAGTTCGGCGTGATCCGCGAAAGCTTCCTGTGGCCCGTGCTGCGCGAGCCCTACGTGTGCGCCGTGCTCTCGCTCGCGCTGTGCACGGCGGGCTACACCGCCGAGATCATCCGCGGCGGCCTGATGGCCGTGCCGGTCGGGCAGATCGAGGCAGGTCATGCAATCGGCCTGTCGGGCTTCGCGCTGCTGCGCCGCGTGATCGGCCCCATCGCGTTGCGGCAGTGCCTGCCCGCCTATTCGACTGAAGCCGTGCTGCTCGTCAAGTCGACGGCGCTCGCAAGCCTTGTCACCGTCTGGGAAGTGACAGGTGTCGCGCAACAGATCATTCAGCAGACCTATCGCACGACGGAGGTGTTCACGTGCGCTGCGCTGATCTATCTATGCCTGAATTTCCTCGTGGTGCGCCTCATCGGCCTCGTCGAGCGGCGCCTCTCGCGCCATCTGCGCGCCGCGCCCACCGTCGTGCGCCGCCCCGCCACGCAACTCGAAACCCGCCGCGTCGCGTCTTGATCGGCCCATCTTTCCGGAGAATCGTATGAACGCAGTCGCACCGGTCGCCGCCCTGTCCGTGAGGAACATCCACAAGTCGTTCGGCGATCATCACGTGCTCAAGGGCATTTCGCTCGACGCCCACGAAGGCGACGTGATTTCGATCCTGGGTGCTAGCGGCTCGGGCAAGAGCACGTTCCTGCGCTGCCTGAACCTACTTGAGATGCCCGACGACGGCACCGTCGCGCTTGCCGGCGAAGCGCTGAAGATGAAGCGCCGCCGTGACGGCAAGCTGCAACCGGGCGACCGCCGCCAGGTGGACCGCGTGCGCTCGCAGCTCGGCATGGTGTTCCAGAACTTCAACCTGTGGTCGCACATGACGGTGCTGCAGAACCTGATCGAAGGCCCGATGCGCGTGCAAAAGCGCAGCCGCGCCGAAGCGGTCGAGGAAGCCGAGGCGCTGCTCGCGAAGGTCGGCCTCGCCGACAAGCGCGGCCACTATCCCGCACATCTCTCGGGCGGCCAGCAGCAGCGCGTGGCAATCGCGCGCGCACTCGCGATGCATCCGAAGGTGATGCTGTTCGACGAGCCAACTTCGGCGCTCGATCCCGAACTCGTGGGCGAAGTGCTGCGCGTCATGCGCACGCTTGCCGACGAGGGCCGCACGATGCTCGTCGTCACGCACGAGATGGGCTTCGCGAAACACGTTTCCAATCGCGTGATGTTCCTGGATCAGGGCCAGGTCGATTCGGACGGCACGCCCGCGGAGGTATTCGGCGAACTGAAGTCGGAGCGCTTCCGCCAGTTCGTGTCGAGCCATCAGGACCGCAACGCACATTGATCCATCGTCGGGGTTCATCATGACCGTCATCCGTACCGGAAACCCGCTGGACTGGCGCGAAGTCTGCGCCGTCGCGGCAGGCGCACCGCTCGAGCTCTCCGAGCAAGCGCGCGAGCGCATTGGCGCCGCGCGCGCGCTCGTTGAGCAGATCATCGCGCGCGGCATGCGCGCCTACGGCGTGAACACCGGGGTCGGCGCGTTGTGCGACGTGGTGGTGTCGCCGGCCGAACAGCACACGCTTTCGCACAACATTTTGATGAGCCACGCGGTGGGCGTCGGCGCGTCGCTCGGCGCGCAGGAGACGCGCGCGATCATGGCCGCAGCCATCAACAATTACGCGCACGGGCATTCGGGCGTGCGCGTCGAACTCGTCGAGCGGCTCGTCGCGCTGCTCCAGGCCGATTGCCTGCCCGAAGTGCCCGCGCTCGGTTCGGTCGGCTATCTGAGCCACATGGCGCATATCGCACTCGTGTGCGTCGGCGCGGGGCACGTGAACTGGCGTGGTGAGCGCATCAGCGGCGCCGAGGCGCTGCGCCGGCTGGGGCTCGAACCCTTGTCGCTCGAAGCGAAAGAAGGCTTGAGCCTCGTGAACGGCACGCCGTGCGTGACCGGGCTCGCGGCGCTCGCGCTGCAACGCGCGCACCGGCTGCTCGACTGGGCCGACGCCGTGGCGGCGATGAGCTTCGAGAATCTCGGCGGCCAGATGGTGGCGTTCGACGCGGGCTCGCTCGCGTATCGCGTCTCACCGGGCCTTGCGCAGGTCGGCGCGCGCATGCGCGCGGCGCTGCTGGGCAGCGGTCTGCTGGCGGCGGCACTCGGACGGCGTACGCAGGATCCGCTCAGCATGCGCACGATTCCGCATGTGCACGGTGCGGCGCGCGATGTGCTGGCTGCGACGGCCGAAGTCGTGAACCGCGAACTCGCCTCGACGACTGACAATCCGATCATCGCCGGCACGCCCGAGGAGCCGCGCGTGTTCTCGCAGGCGCACGCCGTCGGCGCGTCGATCGCGCTCGCCATGGACAGCCTCGCGGTTGCGGTCGCGCAGGTGGCCGCGATGGCGGAGCGGCGTCTCGATCGTCTCGTCAATCCGCTCGTGAGCGGGTTGCCCGCGTTTCTCGCGCAAGCGAGCGGCACGCGCTCGGGCTTCATGATCGCGCAATACACGGCGGCGGCGCTGGTCGCGCAGAACCGCCGCGAGGCCGCGCCCGCGAGCCTCGACGGCGGTGTGACGTCCGGCTTGCAGGAAGATCACCTTTGCCACGCCACGCCGGCCGCGCTCAAGGCGCTGGCCGTCATCGACAACAGCGGCCGCATATTTGGCATTGAACTGCTTGCCGCGGTTCAGGCATACGACCTGCAGCCTATCGCAGCCGAGCGCGCGCCGTATACGCAGGCGTTGTATAGCCAGGTTCGCGCTGTCTTGCCGACCTACCGTGACGACCGTCCGCTTGCGGACGACATGACACGCGCATTCCACATGATCATGGATGATGGTCCGCCGCCGTTGCCCGGCCCGCTGACGGTCCGGCCCTCACGGGATTTCTGCATTCCGGCACCAACGGACTGCGTGGCGGGCAGCGCGGCGGCCTCGGCGAACGATGCTTTGCCCGGGGCGGTGGGTACTTGAGGCTGGCGTCGCGCGGCGCCGCGCAAATCGTTCACGGTGCAACCAGGACAGTCATGACTGAGGCGGCGCAGGCGGGTGGAGAGGCGAAGCGGTTGAAGCTGCAGCGCAAGCTTGCGCCAGCATACGAACAGATCAAGCGCTATGTAATCGAGCGCATAGCCGATGGCACCTGGAAGCCTGGAGACGCAATCCCTTCGGAAACCGAGTTGGTCAAGGAGTCCGGAGTCGCACGCATGACCGTTTCGCGCGTGTTGCGCGAGTTGAGCGCACGACGTGTGCTCACGCGGCGGTATCTTTGAGGCCGAGCTTCGCCAGGTTGAATTGGCCTTTGCGAATGCGATTCACCTTCACTATTTGCGCCAGAACCAGTCGCTGTACATTGTGTCCGCCGTTGCCGTTTCGTCCGCATCAAAATTCGCCGCCGCTTGGCAATACAGATTTTTCTCTGCTTATACTCACTGTCACCTGAACGGCTCACGCCCAGGTCCCACGCTGCACGCCGACAAAAAACCACGACGTCAGTCGACAACACGGCACGCGACTCACTTTTCGCAACCGCAGTTCTTACATATCAGGTGGGACCTCTTATGCTAAATCGTGCTTTTGGTGCAGCGATTTCATCGTTGCTCGTGGCAGGCGCGGCAGTTGCACCGGCCATCGCGCATGCCGACGACAGCTTCGCGCAGGACGACGGCGCGTCGCGTGGCCGGCCGGTCAAGGTGATGATCGTTTCGATGTTCGGTCCGGAAGGCCAGGTATGGCTCGATCATCTCGGCCCGTGGCAGGACATCACCGTCGCGGGCCTGTCTCCTGACTACCCTGCCGTACACTGCAATCGCCAGGAGGTCTGCGTGATGACGACGGGCATGGGGCACGCGAATGCCGCCGCGTCGATCATGGCGCTGACGTTCTCGCCGCGTTTCGACTTGCGTCATACGTACTTCATGGTGGCGGGCATCGCTGGTATTGATCCGCTTCAGGGCACCGTCGGTTCCGCTGCGTGGGCGAACTGGCTCGTCGACTTCGGGATTCAATGGGAAATCGACGGACGCGAAATTCCGCCGGGCTGGAATACCGGCTATCTCGGCATCAACACGACGGGCCCGACGCAGAAGCCGCCGCTCGACTATCGCACCGAAGTGTTCCAGCTCAATCCGGCGCTTTCGAACGCGGCATTCGCGCTGTCGCGCAACGTGACGCTGACCGACGACGCACAGGCGCAGGCTGCCCGCGCCAAATACAACTATGCGCCCGCGAACCGTCCGCCGACCGTGATCCAGTGTGACACGCTGGCGGGCGATACCTGGTGGTCGGGCACCGATCTCGGCGAGCGCGCGCGGCAATGGACGAAGATCCTGACCGACGGCAAGGGCACCTATTGCACGACGCAGCAGGAAGACAACGCCACCTTCGAGGCGCTGACGCGCGCGGCGACCGTGCATCGCGTTGACCTGAACCGTGTCGCGGTGCTGCGCGCTGGTTCGGACTTCGACCGGCCGTACGCGGGCCAGTCGAGCGCGGACAATCTGCTCAACTACTCGTCGCAGGGGGGCTTCACGATCGCGATCGACAATCTGTTCCTGACGGGCAATCCGCTCGTGCAGGACATCGTCATGCATTGGGGCGAGTGGCGCGACGGCGTACCGCAGCGGTAGCGCGTTTGCGGCGTGGTGGAGCGTACCGCGTGCCGGTCTGCACAGCGATCGTGTCCACCGTTGTCGTCAGTTGCCGCGGCGGCCGCTGCGCGGGCGGTGGCGGCTCCGCGCGCGGCATGATGCGAACATAAGGCCGCGATGCGCCATGCTCATCGGCGTCCCCAGAACCTGCGCTGCACCTGCATCACTTCTTCCTCGACCTCGGCCACGGGCCCGACCAGTTCAATGCGCTTCTGGCAATGGTCGAAGACATACCGCGACGACACACTCATCGTCGAATTCTCTGCATGATTGCCCGTGGCTTGCAGCAGGCGCTCTTCCGTCATTGCAAAAACCACCCGCCCAATGTTGGCCCAATATGCCGTGCCTGCGCACATGCAACATGGCTCAACCGTCGTATAGAGCGTGCAACCCCACAAGAATTGCGGCGTAAAGTTGAGCGCGGCGATACGCGCGAGCACCGCTTCCGCATGATTGACGGAATCGACATTGCCCTGTTCTATTAGAACCGACTCCTGATCAGGCCCGACGAGTATGGCGCCAAACGGGTGACGGCCCAACAGCATCGCACGTTCTGCGATGACGCTTGCATGACGCAGATGGCGGACGATCTGCTCGCGTGTCGGCGCGAGCCCCTGCTCAGGGAACGCCGACGCGTTCTGTTTCGGAGAAGTGATAAGGCTCAAAGTGTGTCTCCTCCACGTTGGTTGAGTTACTTCGGTAACGTGCCCTCGACCCCCTGCACGAACCAGTTGAGCCGCAGCAACTCGGCGTCGGGCAGCGACGTGCCGGCTGCCACCTTGATCGCGCCATTCTGATCCCTGATCGGTCCGGAGAACGGATCGAATCTGCCAGCGATAATGTCGTCGCGCTTTTGCGCCAGCGCCTTTTGCGCGGCAGGCGATACGGCTGCAGTGTTGATGTCAGCGAGGTCGATTGCTTTTTCCTTGAGACCCCACCACGTCGGCGCGTTGGTCCACGTGCCGGATTGCACCTGTTCGATCAGGTGAGAGTAGTAGACGCCCCAGTAGCTCACGCATGCGCCCAGTTGGGCATTCGGGCCGAACTTCTTCATGTCCGAGTCCCAACCGAACGCGTGCACATTCTTCTGCTCGGCAGTCTGCATTGTCGCCGTCGAATCGGTGTTCTGGATCAGCACGTCGGCTCCCTGGCCGATCAGCGTTTCGGCCGCCTGTTTCTCCTTGCCTGGATCGAACCAGCTATTGATCCATATGACCTTTACCTTCGCATTCGGATTGATCGAACGCGCACCCATTGTGAAGGCGTTAATGTTGCGCACCACTTCCGGGACCGGCACCGAGGCGACGAAGCCGAGCGTATTCGTCTTCGTCGTATAGCCGGCGACGAGCCCAGCCAGATAGGCGCTCTGGTAGGTGCGCACGTCATAGGTCGCAAAGTTCGTGGCCTTCTTGTATCCGGTCGCATGCTCGAAGACGACGTCGGGATAATCCTTTGCAGTCTTCAGTTCGAAGTCCTGGAATCCGAAGCTCGAGCCCACGATAATCTTGTTGCCCTTGTTCGCGAGGTCGCGAAACACGCGCTCCGAGTCAGCGGATTCGGGTACGTTCTCGACGCGCGTGACCTTGATCTTGTCGCCGAACCTCGCTTCGATCGCCTTCACACCCTGTTCGTGTGCGTAGGTCCAGCCAGCGTCACCGGGGTTGCCGAGGTAGACGAACGCGACGCCCATCGGCACCGCGGCGGCGGCAGTGGGGCTCAACGCGACATAGATGCCAAGCGCGGCTAAAAGCGTAACCGCAGGGCGCAGTGAGCGCACCACCGCGCGAGCGAAGTTTGTTCTCATGGAGTCTCCGAAGATGGGGAACTGGAAGGAGACGACGCCAGTCGTCCAGCCGACTGGCTGCGTCGCGTCAGCGATGATGGTGAGTCAATATCAAGGCCGAAATATTGATTCGTTATGTGTCGTATAACGGAATGGATATGAAGCCTTTGGGAAATTGGCCTGCGGATCGCGGAGTTCGAATAGGAGACAGCGATCGTCGTGTGGACCAGCGACAGGCCGCGCTCGGACATCATTGTCGGATGATGAGATCGGGGGGCAACACCTTAACCGATTCACCTTCACTATTTGCACCAGAACCGTCGCCTCTATCGCCAGCAAGAGCCAGCAGTTCCGTCCACGATTGTGCCGACTTTGACACGGGCCCATGAGCATAGATCAATGCCGAGGCGAGAGTGGCACGTACGCGCATTTTCGGTGTCTGAGTCCACCGAGGCAGGGGGCAGTTCTTCAAGCGCATCGATGGCCTGCTCGGCACGCGTGCGGCATTCGTGAATCAGGCCCGCATCGAGCAGCGCCTCTGTGAGACCTGCCGCGAGCTCGACTCCAATCCGCGTATCGCCATGCCGCGAGAACGCCCAATCGAAAGCGCTGCGTGCATCATCCAGCGACTGCCGGAAATCGATTTCCAGGTCCAATTGTTCAGCGACACTGTCAGCCAGACACGGTCGCAAGCAATGGGAGGCCTAGCGTGCATGGCGCGCCGCGATCAGCCTCTGCTCGCCTTGCGCATGCAGCTTCTCCAGCGCATAGGCACGTGCCGAATCGGAAAGGCGATACCTGCTTACCGGCCCCTCCAGCTCAATGTTGACGAGCGATTTCGCCACCAGATCGCCGATGCCGCCGATCGCGTCCGCCACAGCGTATTTCTCGTCGCACACCACCGCGCACATCGCATCGAACGTAAAGCCGCCGCTAAATACCGCGAGGCGCCTGAACAGTAACTGATGGCATGGATTCAGGATGAAGAAACTCCAGTCGAACGTCGCACGTAAGGTTTGATGGCGTGGCAGAGCGGTCCGGTAGCCGCCCGTCAGCAAACTGAAACGGTCGTGCAGATAGCGATGAACACCCCCAATGCCGAGGCCAGCGACGCGCGCCGCTGCCAGCTCGATTGCCAAAGGAATGCCGTCCAGCCGGCGGCAGATCTCGCCGATGAGATGAATTTCCTCGCAGCCGGCGTATGCATACCGTTGGATTGAATTGACGCGCAGCAAAAACAACTTTACCGCTGAAAACTGGACGATCTCCGCATGGGTTGAATGCGAAGGCGGCACGTCGAATGGCTCGACCCGGTACACCGTCTCTTGCATCAGGCGAAGCGGTTCACGACTCGTTACCATCACACGCAGAATTTCGCTTGCCGCTACGAGTGCGTCGACGATCCGCGCGACGGCGTCGATCACATGCTCGGCGTTATCCAGCACGAGGAGCAGACGTTTGCCGGAAACCGCCGCAGCCAGTTGCGCAACGTCGACTGCAGCATCGAGCGTGGACAGCCCGCATGCTTCGGCGACCTCGCATAGGACCGCATCTTCGGTTGTTGCCGTGGCAAGTTCGACAAAACACACAGCGCGGGAAGAATCGTTCGATGCCTGCCGTGCTACCTCTATAGCCAGGCTCGTCTTCCCAATACCGCCGGCTCCAGTGAGCGTCAATACCTGCGTCGTCTGGAGCAACATGCTGATCTGCCGAACGGCTGCGTCGCGGCCTGTGAGCCGGGTTTCGCGTAGCGGCAGGCTACGTCTGAAGGCTCGGGACTCGACCGCAGGAGCCCGGCTCTCAACGGGTCGTTGTCGCAACTGATACCCGCGACCAGGGATCGTGACAATCAGGTTGCGATCCTCACCAAGTATTTTGCGTAACGCGGACAGATGGACCTGGATATTGTTTTCTTCGACGACGGTTTTCGGCCAGACACTATCCAACAATTCGTCTTTCGTAACGAGTCGTCCAGCGGCCGACACGAGCACGGCAAGAATATCGAAGGCGCGAGATCCGACAGGTACGAGCGTGCCGCTTTGGTGCAGCGTCCGCATCTCCAAATCGATCTGAAACCGGCCCAGGTCGATCATGCTGGTGCCGTAATTCGTCGCCCCTTCAGAACTGAGCAGAGCCAGCTGCAGCAAGTGATCGGAAGAAGTTCGTTGATTGTCGAACTCCCAGAAGCAATATCGATCTGATTTTCTTTCCGGGAGTTTGCGAGCCTCACCGATGAGCACGCCCGATTTTTTTCGCAGCCGTCTGGACGCGATGATTGATCTTCGTCACCCGCTGGCGGTGTTGGCCACGCGAATGCCGTGGGTGTCGATCGAAGCAACGCTGACCCCGGTGTTCGAGCGGCGTGCTCGCGAAGGACGAGTCAATGATGATGTCGATCTGTTCGGTAGTGCGGCGACGCTGGCGGGGGCTGGCCCGAGCGCGGCAGGCCGGCCGCGCCTGCCGGTTCGCCTGATGGTCGGCCTGCTCTACCTGAAGCACGCGTACAACGAAAGTGACGAGTCGGTATGCGAGCGTTGGGCGCAGGACGTGTACTTCCAGTTCTTCTGCGGCGAAGAGTACTTTCAGCCCCGCCTGCCGTGCGACCCAACCAACCTGGTGCGTTTCCGGCAAGCGCTGGGCGAAGCGGGTGTCGAGGAATTGCTGGCCACAACGATCGCCGCCGCCGTGCACATGAAGGCGGTAACACCCGCCGAATTCGAACGCGTGATTGTTGACACCACAGTCCAGGAGAAGGCGATCGCGTATCCGACCGACAGTCGCCTGCTTGATGTGGCGCGGGCCAAACTTGTGCAATTGGCGCAGCGCGCGGGTCTGAGTCTGAAGCAGACCTACGAACGCGAGGGCAAGCGTCTGCGTCGCCGTGCTGGCGGCTACGCGCACGCCAAACAATTCAAGCGCCTGCGTCGCGTGCTCAAACGACAGCGCACAGTGCTGGGACGACTGCTGCGAGACATCGAGCGCAAGCTGCCTGACGCCTCGGAGTCACAGCAGGTCAAGCTTCGCGTCTGGCTGGAACGGGCGTGGCGAATCTGCCGCCAGCGCCCGAAGGACAAGAACAAACTGTACGCATTGCATGCCCCGGAAGTCGAGTGCATCGGGAAGGGCAAGGCGCGGCAGCCCTATGAGTTCGGCGTCAAGGTCAGCCTGGCAATCACAGAGAAGCAAGGCCTGATCGTCGGCGCACGGGCGTTCCCGGGCAACCCCTACGACGGCCACACCCTGGCTGAACAGCTCGAGCAGACATCGATCCTGTTGCAGGAGGTGCCGGGCGCACCCCGTGCGAAGACGGCGCTGGTCGATCTCGGGTTTCGCGGCGTCGATGCCGACGTGGCGCCGGTACAGGTCGTGCATCGCGGCAAGAGCAGGACGTTGTCGGCACCCCAGCGCCGCTGGCTCAAACGGCGACAGGCCATCGAGCCGATCATCGGCCATGTCAAGCAGGATCACGGCATGCGACGCTGCTGGCTGAAGGGGCAAACTGGCGACGCCCTGCATGCGGTGCTGTGCGCCGTCGGCTATAACCTGCGCTGGCTGCTGCGCGCCATCGCCCGGCTCGGCATCAAGCCTGCCTTTTTTGTTCTCATGGTTCTGCGCCTGTTCGTCGACTTCACGTCGATAACGTTGCTTTCACGCTCCGTACGCGGCTTCCTTCAACTCGCTAAATGAATTTTGCAGGTCCGACTAATTGCTAAATCAAAGCAAATGCTCGCTTCAACAGAGAATTCAACTTTTCTTCGTAAATCTCATACCATGAACTCATATCAAGCTGCTTTATCATATAGCGATCGTTTTTATCGTTATGGCAGATAACGCAGTGCATAACCCCATAGCGTTATACAGAAGTCATTAGCCGAGCCCTTCGCGGAGCGCGCGTAGCGTGTCAGCGGCAGCGAGTACCTGATCGAGCCCTCGCCAGATGGTCTTGGCGCCCGGCTCACCGTCACTCTTTCGGCCGCGGAAACCACCGATTTGCGCAATCAGCCGCACGACCTCATTCACAGTGGGCGGCGTCGCCGGCATCTTCTTTTTTGCCAGCAGATGGGCGCCACGAATTTCGTCCGGATCGAAGAACAAGGCGGCATCCAGATCCGGGCAGGTTCGGCCTTTGCGCATCAAATACGTCACGCGCCAAGCCACCACCAGGAACAAGGCCAGCGCGCGCTCAATCCGGTCGACAGCGGCCAATTGCAGGGTCTCGACTTCGCAGCCATTCTTGAGGACATGGAAATAGATTTCGATTTCCCATCTCGCCCGGTACCAATTGATCAGTTCGACCGCTTCTTCCTGGGTTGCGACGGCTCGGTTGGTCAGCAAACGCCACTCAATCGGCTTGATGCCAGCGGGCGCCCCGACTTCGCGTGCGATTACGCAGTGAACCTTGATCTTGCCGCGCTCGCCGTCCGCGATCTCGACTTCGCGAGCCCACAGTTGCTGGCGCACGGTGCGACTCTTCTGAGTCTCGCGGGCGCCGGTCACGAAGGTGATTTCACCCAAGGGCTCAGCGCTGGTTGTACTCGCCCACAGCCTGGCGCCATCGCCGCCGGGCAAACAGCGGTCATGTTTGGCGCGCACCAGCCAGTCCGCCGGCGTGCCCAGCTCGCTGGCCCGGCGCATCATTTGCACCATGTCGGCCTCGCGGTCGGCCACGTACACCAGTCGCGTGTGCGGCATGTCCGGCGCCATTTCCGCCACGCGCTCGTAGCCTTCGACCCAGCGTGTGCTTTCTTTCGGACCAGGACGAACGCCATCGGCATCAAGCTCCTCACGCGCCCACATCCACGCGTCGAGCACGCCCAGCGGTTCGCGTTCGGTCGTCACCGCATAGGTGGGGTGCAAGTACAGCCCGCGCCTTGCTTCGTAGTTCAACGGCCCCAGCCCGTCGATGTCCTGGCCGTTGAAATCAAGCTCGGTCGTGTCCTGGATGCACAGCACCACCGACTGGCTGCGCATGCGTTCCTGCGTGCTCGCCCAATGCGGCTCCAGTATGGCTTCCCAGGCCACATCCGTATTGCGCAAAAAACGGTACGCTGCGCACGTCTCGCTCCAGCTATCGCACGCCTGCGGGATACTGGCCGTCGGATTGGCCGCAAGTCGTTCCATCAATTTCTTTGCCCTCCTGTCCAGGCGGGCGTCGCCAAGGTCCAGCCCCGCAAATTCCTGCTCGATCCACTGCTGTGCAGCCTTCGTCACGCGCCCGCCCAAATTGCAAGAGTAGACGCGATTCGGCCAAAGTTTACAAGCCCAGCCTCCAAGTCATTGAATGTAAACGGCTTGCTGGCGCGGGCGGCGCGGACAACGAAATGTGTATAACGCTATGGGTAAATCCGGCGGAACTCAGTCTTGGTGCATTACAACGGTCGCGTCCCAGAGGGGGTGTAACCAAACAATAGAGACTCACCATCAAGCCTCCAAAAATTATCATCTTCTACGTTCAAATTCAATGAATTACAATATTTTTTTAAAATCGGTTTATTAACTCTCTCTGATATTATTCTTTTTTTATAACACTCACGGTCCTCAAACCATAGCGAATCCCCATTTTCGAAAAATTTCCATTTTGGATCTTTCATTGCATACACCGTTCTGACATTTATCCCATCTGCGAGAAGCGAGAATCCATTGAACATATCGCTCGAACCCGAGCAATCGAAGTGGAATATATAAATATTGCCCCTGATCGACTTGCTAAGTTGAAAGCATAAACTTTCCCATCCATCGATCACATTGCTGATCATCACAATGCCTTCGGCAGATTGACTCTTAAAGAACAATGCCTTCAGCCGGCCATTGCTGTTGTATACTTGAGGGGATCGCCCTTCGTCACCAAAAAAATCATTCAGGGAATCGCTGCTGCAAATCAGCTTGTAGAGAGAATTACTCCTTGTCTTTTCAAAGAGAAATTCTTTGACCTCATCGAATGACGATGAAATATATGAGAATTTAAATTTCTCGCACTTATACAGATTCAATCCAATCTCCTTTAGCATGACGATCGACCGGTCTGTTTATTGCCTTGTTGGTCTATTTCCCAGAATGTACTTCTGGCATTAGGGTCATTAGCCGTAACCTGAGTTTGGTGAGCAGCGCTTGCTCTTGGGTTTGTGTCGTACTCAACATTGTAGTGGTTCCCATCTTGATCAAATTGAATGTCAGGTCTATTGGTTCCGACCTTATCGCCATTCACATCAACCTGCTGCTGGTTTTTCCGTATGTTCGTCACGCCGTCAGTTTGTCGAAGCGCAGCAATATGATCATCAATGACCTGATTGTGGCCCGCTCCACCGTGTACTGGCGCATTGCCGCCATTGGCAGCTGCTAAGCCTAGAGGATCGATCCACCGAATCGGATTGGGCGCATACTGATAAAGATTCAGCCCGCCCGCCAACCCAATCGGATCAGGCGAGATAAACCGTCCGCAATGCGGATCATAATACCGGAACGTGTTGTACGAGAGCCCGCTTTCCTCGTCATGGTACTGCCCCGGCATGCGCAGCGGTTGATTGAACACCGCCGTCTGCATGTTCGCCCGTACCTGGCCCCATGCACTGTAATTGCCGCTCCACACGGGCCTGCCGTCGGCGTCGGTGACTTCACGCGGCGTGCCAGTCGGGTCGGTGTGGTAGTGATAGACCTCGCTGTGATCGCTTCTGCCGGCACGATCGATCCGCGCCACCGGCGCATACCCACGCACCGGGTCATACAGGTACGTCCGGCTTTGTCCCTTGCCGTCCTGTTCCTGCAACAGCCGCAAGCCCTGCCAGACGAAGCGGATTTCTTCCGGCGGTTTGGTGTCGCGCGGCATACCCGGGTGCCGTGTGGCGCGGGTCGACTTGCCAATACGCCGGCCCAGTGCATCGTACCGGTAAGCGGTGTGCTGCACGCCATCGTCCACCGACAGCAGATGACCTTCGGCATCCCAGCGCAGGCCCATGCCGTTGCGGCTCACCAGTTGCTCCCAGTCGTCGTAGGTGTACGACACCCCCCGGTAGCGCCTCAGCAGGTTATCCAGCAGCGGGGATAGCTTGACGTTAGGCTCGCGCCCGGCATCGTCCAGCAGATTGCCCGCCGCGTCCCACGTAAAGCGCTCGACGTCGAAGCTCTCGGCGCTGCGCCTCAGCAACTGGCCGGTGCGATCGTAATCGTAGAGCGTATGGCCCTGGAAGCTGTCGTAGCTTTCCGTCAGCTCGCCGCTACGGTCATACCGGTAACGCCGCCATAGCACACTGTGCGTCTCGTCCGGTACGTTGGACGCCTCCGCTTTCGGCGCATGGGCACGTTGCCACGCGATCTGGCCCAGTGAGGTATAGCCGGTGTGCGTGCTCAGCCGCCCTTGCGTGCGCAGGATTTCGCGGTGCAGGTCGTCGCGCTCGAAGTCGGCGATGATGGCGCCCTCGAAGCGCATCTGGTGCACGTGCCCGGAGCCGTAGTAAAGCGTCTCGATCCGCTGTCCCTGCGGCAGGGTCAGTGCCAGCGGATTACCCAGTTCGTCACGCTCGTAGGCCACGCGACCGTGAGCACTCCATTCCGCCAGCAACTGGCCGGCCGCGTCGTACTCCATCCGCACTGTGTCCGCCACGATGCCCAGGTCTTCGCCGGCAACGGTGGGCGTGCGGCGGGCTTCGGTCAACTGGCCCAGCACGTTGTACCGGTACGCCGTGTCGCTATGGTCGCCACTGCGGCGCACCAGCCGGCCCAGCGCGTCGCGCTCATGGACTTCCATGCGGCGCGACGAGCCCGCCTGGCTGGCGATGTATTGCAGAAATCCGGCCGCATCGTAGCGGAACTCGTGCACGCTGCCGTCGACGCGCTGCTCACGAAGCAGGCGGTCCGCCGCATCCCAGCCGAACTGGTAGCTCGCACCGTTCCCATTGGTGAGCTTCACCGGTCGCCCATGCGCGTCGCGCTCGAAGTGGACTGTGCGCCCTTCAGCATCGGTATGGCGCAGCACCCGACCCACCCCATCGCGCTCCCATTGCTGGGTGTGATGTGCCGCGTTGGTATGCCTGACCAGGTAACCCAGGGCATTCCACTGATAGCGCTCGGTCTGCCGGTCAGGTCGTGTCACGGCTTCGGGTAGGCCCTGCGCACCGTAGCGGATGCGCGTGGTCTGGCCCAGCGCGTCGGTCACCGTGTCGAGGAGGCCGTCGCGGTCGTACGTGTAGTGGGTGGTTTTGCCCGAGCAGTCGGTGCGCGCGTTCAGCAGCCCGCGTGCGTCGTGTTCCAGCGTGACGATGCCTCCCTTCGCATCGGTGACCCGCTGCAACTGGCCGTCCTCGCCGTAGTGCATGACGGTGCGCCGCCCCAGCGGATCAACGGTTTCGATCGCCTGATGCTGCCCGTTGTAAACCGTCATCCAACGGCGGCCATCGTGCAGGGTCGTCTGACGAGGTAGCGACGTACTCGCGTGATAGTCCGTGCGGGTGATCTGGCCCAGCGGATCGGTGTGAGCCACCGGCCGGCCCAGTTCGTCATAGTCGATGCGCCGGGTGCGCCCACCCGGCAGATGCAGTACGATCGGCCATCCCGAGGCGTTGTATTCAGCACCGTACTGTGCGCCATCGAAGCCGGTGTGGGCAGTGATCTGCTCCTTCGCGTCGAAGTCCCACCGCGCGACATTGCCGAACGTGTCGGTCACTTCGGCGTGGCCGGCGGCAAAGTCGTAGTGGAAACCGTATCGCTCGCCGCTGCTGTTGTCGTGTTCGATCACGCGCGGCTGGCCAGCAAGGATCTCCCAGCGATAGCGGCAGAGGAACCCCTCGGCATTGGCATGATGGGTCATCAGCCCGTCGCTGTAGCCGAAACGACGGGTCACCACGCCCGCGCGGTCGGTCACCGACGCCAGATAGCCCGCACTGTCGTAGCCGTAGCTGACCAGCGTGCCAAGGGTGCCGCCTTCGAGCAGTTCGATGCGGCTCAGACGCGCGGGCGCTTCCTGATACTGCAGACGTAGCCGGTAACCACCATCCGCCTGGACCTCCACCGGCCGGCCAGCGGTATCCCATGTCAGCGTCATCTGCTGCGCGTCGGGGCCTTCGATCATCACCAGACGGGCCAGTCCGCTGTCATCGAAGTCGCCGAACAGGAAGTAATACCGCTCCGGTGTTCGCACCAGGTAGCGCCCGTCATCGAGGCGCGACAGCCAGATCAGCTCCGCGGCGTCATACAGTTCGTGACCTGGTTTGAGCAACGGGAAATGGATCGGACGCCCTTGCGGACCGATGTAGATCAGCGCGTCATCGGTGCGACGCAGGGTGATTTCCCAATCCAGGCGCCAACCCGGCCCAAGCAGCCCCGGTTCGTGCAGCGTACTCGAATAGAAGCGTGAGCAGGACACCGGCATACGCGCGGGCAGCACGAAGTCGGCCTCGGGCAGCAACACCTTGCGCCCTGAGGTGACCTCGACCGGACTGCCGATCAATCCGCCGATGGCCTCGGATATGGCGGCGTCCTCAAGAAAACCCGCAGCGTATTTGGTTGCGCACCGCCCACCGAAAGACTCACCCGCTTCTCCGGCTTCCTCTGCTGCCGCCTTGAGCCCGCCGGCGAGCCCGCCCGCGAGCCCAGCGACAATGAACGCCACTTGGGCGGTGGTGCGCAGCCAGTCGGGGATTTCGGGATCGATCTTCAGATACGCAACCCGTCCTCCGCCAATGAAGACATTCCCCGACCCGTCGCCGATGGTCGCATCGCATTCGGTGCGATCGTCCTTGCGTGCCGCCGCCTTGCCGTTGATGAACACATTGCTGGAACCTTCGGCGATGCGTTTGATCGGCGCGTGTTTCTCGCATGCGACCGCGCTGAACTCGACACGTGCAGCGGCCTCTCCGTTGATGAAGACGCTGGGTGAGCCGCTGCTGATTTTCCCGGCCGTCGATTTGATGCTGCGGCCTATCGCCTCCCCAAGTGCCAATACACCCTGTGCGGCAAAGCCCGCCACCAGGCCCGCCACCAAGGCCGCGCCAAAGCCACAGGTACAGGTAGCGAAGGCGACGGCCGCGATGATCGCGATACCGATCAACGCACCCACCAGAAAACCGGCGAGTGCGCTGGAATGGGCAATGGGATCGTGCAGACGGGCGGCTTCGTACATGGCGTGCCCCCGCTCAGTCAGCCGATGAAGACTGATAACTCGCCAGCCACGTTGACCACAGGGCATTCTGCTCGCCGGTGAACGCCCTGATGCTCGTGCCCGAAAAAATCAGCGCGCGCCGGGGCGCGCACAGGAACGCTGCCTGTCGCTGATGGATGGTCTGCTGGCCCTCCTTGCGGGTAGCATCGATCTGCTCGCCCTCGGATACGTGATCGCCACTGCCCAGCCGGGCGGCCTGGCGATGCTGGAGACGGTAGCCGCGCAGGATCTTTTCGAGTTTCCTGATCTGGCGGTCGACGTAGGCCGGCAGTGTTTCTCCCACATCCAGCGTGTCACGCGCAATGTTTAAGTTCAGCGGTGAGCGGTCCGGGTCGCCAAAAACAAAAATGTTCGTACTGCGGTCTTCAAATCCTTCGGGCAGATCGATACTGCCCTCGTCGATGCGATAGCGCGAGGTCATGGAATGGGTAGCTAAGCGTTAGGAATTGTTGAGATCGATTCGCTTGCCAGTCATCTGGAAAGCCCCTTTCGCGGTTTCCACGATCTGGACGCCTTCGAGTGCGATGTGGCCGTTCTTCAGCAGGGTGATCTTCGAAGCGCCGCATTCGAGGACGAGGCTTTCGGTGACCTTCAGGGTGTAGGTACCGGCAGCGGGAGCCGGGGCGTCAGCGGCGGGCAGCGCGCCGACCAGCATCGCGAAGCCACTGCCGACGCCGATGCTTTCGTTACGGGTGATCGCGACGGTGCGGTCGCGACCGACCTTGCCCGTTTCATCCCTCACGACTGTCTTCACGCGATCGTTGCCGACCGTGTGCGACTCGTCATGCTTGATGGTCGAGTTCATGTCCTTCTCGGCCTGCAGCATGAACTCTTCCGAACCCTCTTTGTCCTCGAAGCGGATGCCGCTGAAGTTGGATTGCCCGCCTTTCATGGATCGACTGATGATCCCGCTTTGCGTCGCACTACCTGGCAACTCCCACGGCGGCATCGTCATCGCGTTGAACACCCTGCCGGTCACAATCGGACGGTCCGGATCGCCGTTCTCGAAATCGACGATCACTTCGCTGCCGATGCGCGGAATGTTCACCCCACCGAAGTTGCTTCCCGTCCACGGGTACGACACCCGAACCCAGCACGACGAATTCTGGTCGTTGACATCCGAGTGGTCCCAGTGGAACTTGAGCTTCACGCGTCCGTACTGATCGGTCCAGATTTCCTGCTCACGGGGTCCCGTCACGATCGCGGTCTGCGGGCCGGTCGTGCGCGGCTTGTCCACCGTGCGCTCCGGCCTGAATATCGTGGTCGTCGGCTGCACGTCGAACGTCGTGCTGACGCGGTACTGCGCCGCACCGGTCGCCTCGGCAATCTCTTCGACGTCGAGTCTCGCGCGGATCACCAGGTATTCCCGGTTCGCGGCATCCTGCGGGTAACCCGCCAGCGTGAACGTCGTGCCGCACACCACATCGCGCAGGTTGCCGCGGCCTTCAGCACGCTCGCCCTTCGCGCGGATTTCCTCCATGCGCACACGCGCGAACTGCTCGCCCTGCGCCGGGTCGGTGTAGTCGCCCGGCCACTCGTAAACCGTCAGCCGGTTGTGCGCTGTGTCCTGCGGTAGCGCGTTCTGCACCGCCAGATCGGCCTTCGGCCTGGTGAAGTCGAAATCGTTGGTCGTCCAGATCCCGGACTGGATGCTTTCGGTGGTGTCGAACGCACTGATGTATTCCCGGTCGATCTTGTAGTCGGGCGGGTAATACCACAAGGTGCGGTAAGCCGCGCTCTCCACGGGCCTGTGCGCCCCCTGGTTATCGACCAGCACCATCCGGTGGATGCCATTGGAATGCTCGAAGAACCAGTAGATGCCGTTTTCCTCCATCAAGCGCTGAATAAAGGAAAAATCCGATTCGCCGTACTGCACCTGGTAGACCAGATTCGGATACACGTTACCCAGGCGTTTTTCGCAGGTGTATGGATAGTTGCCGCGTAGCACCGCGTCGATGATCTCGACCACCGTGATGTTCTGGAAGATCCGGTAGTCCGTACGCCGTTCGGCCAGCACGATCCATGGCCTGAGCACCAGCCGGTACAGGAACTGGCGCTCCAACTGCCGGACCAGGCTTGCTGCGGTGACGATGCCACTAATCTCCCGCACGCCGGCGCCGATATTGGCGGCTCCTGTCATACCTGGCATGCCCGGTACAAATGCACCCATCCCGTCGAGCTGGACCGTCACGGTCATCTCCTTTCCGACCATTGCCTTCAGGTCGAAATTGGCCGCGGTATGGTCGGACAGCAGCGGATCCAGCGTCGTGACCAGTTCCAGTTCGTACTGGTAGATCTTCGACAGCGCTTCCTCGCCTGAGATCGTGCGTAACTGCAGGGCCGGCTCGCCATTGAGCAGCGTGGGCAACGCGGCACCGCTGACCGTAAAGGTGCGGGGGGGCACAAGGGTCAGCATGAGCGCCGTCCTCCCAATGAACCGGACCGGACACTGTCATCGCAGCGCACGCATCTATTCCTCGCGTCCTGCGCCCATCGTTTCATCAAGCCTGTCTGCATCAATCCTCCTCCATGAATACCGGCTGCCCATCCGGTGTCAGCGCAGCTCCACGGAGTGCATCTCAAATACGGACAAGGACTTGGGTGTGTCGACGGAAAATTTGAAATCGCTGCCCGGATCGACAGCGATCACAATAAATACCGTTCGACAGGATGTCTGTACATGGGCGAGGGCCCAAAAAACTTGCAGCTGGCCTCGACTTTCGGGAAACGACTACCGGATGCCGCGCCGTGAAAAGCACACCCTGAATCTTTCACTGGGGTGCTGATGGCGTTGTTCAATAAAGAAAAATTCGGTTAAGTCTGTCGAGTAAACGAATTTCAGAATGGCGAGTCTGACAGGACATCTCATCCTGATTGCCAGCCTGCCCGTGAAATGTGCCGTTGAACTGACTGAAGCGGACAACTGGTTGCGCGTTTCCGTCCATTGCGAACGGAAGAACTACGATGACCGTTGGTAATCGTGCGAAGCCAGGAACATCGTTGTGAAAAGCGACTGGTATCTCGATATCGGAGTTTGCATTATGATCAGGAATGCAAATGCAACAGGCGTGAGCAATCACGGCGCGTGCCGCAGTCAGTGAAGTGCGAGCGCCGCGCTGGTTCAGCAGTAGTGGCGCAGGTTAATCATCGTATAGGCAAGCGTCTTGAACGCGTAGTGAACGTCACTGATGCGTTCAAAGCGCAGCAGCAGACGGCGGAACTTGTCCTCCCAGGCGAAGACCCGTTCAATGGTCCTGAAGCGCTCCTCGAAGATGGCCGGATCATAGCGCTGCTTGCGGCCCCGCTTCGGTGTTTTGCGTCCGCGCGGATTCTCGGGGATGTTCGGGGTCATGCCGCGATTGAAGATCGCCTTGCGGTTGGCGCTGCAGTCGTAGATGCCATCCAGGCTGACGATTGAACCGTGCAGGTCCGCGCCAATGGCGCGGGCCATGGCGGTAAGGCTGGGCAGCGCGTCGCGCAACAGCGGTGATTCGTTGCGGTTGCCGGGAACGCTGATGAATGGAGCAATGACGTTGCAGTTGCGATCGCACAAGGCCACCACCTTGTCGCCCTTCAGATGCTCGTGCCCGCTATACCCGAGATTGTCGCCGCCTTTCTTCGCCGCCGTCGTGGTGCCGTCGCCGTGGATGACCGAAAGGTCAAGCAGCTGGTCCTGATGAAGTTGCTGCACCGAGCCCGAAAAGATGGCATCGATGCAACCATCGGCCTGCCAGCGACGAAACGTGCGGTAGATGCGCGTGTAGTGGATTTCGGGTTGGCCGTTGGCATTCTTTTCGATCGGCAGCATCTTCCATTGGCAACCCATGTACAGTGCCTGCAGGATGTAGTTGAAGATCTTGTGCAAGGCCAGCGTGGGGGGAGGTCCGCGACGGCCCAGGCTCAGATGCGGCCAGACAAATTGCTCGAACTGCTCCAGGCGCAATCTTGTTGGAATCTCTTGCCAGTATGGGCTTCGGGTCATTCGCTGCGTCCAGAAATCTGGACTTTAGCCGATCTGGCTACTCTGACCTGAAATCCAGTCCTGGCGCGGCTTGCAGACAAATTCCACGGCCGTCGAAAACCCGCAACCAGTTGAATAACTGGTGCGACTTCACGTCGCACGCGTACGAAAAAATCCCTTTATTGACGGCACCCCGCGTCGGCCACAAAGTGCCGTTGCACGAGATCCGGCGCGGGTCGTGCGTCAGGCTGTCGCCGTGTGGTGCTGATCCAGCGCCGCCGGCTCACGCCGCATAGACCCGCCAGGCGCATGAGGCGAGCAACCGCTTGCGCCCAACGCGCACACCTTGCTCGGTGAGTTCGAAATGAATGCGAGGCATGCCGTAGCTGCCGCGCGAGCTCGCATGAATGGCGCAAATACGCCCCAGCAGCTCAGCGTCGCTGCATGCACGTTTCGATGGAGCACGTTTCAGACACGCGTAGAAGCCGCTGGCGGAGCCTTCCAGCAGTCGTGCCATCGTGGCAATGGGCCAGGCGGCCTGGTTTGTTCTCATGAACTCGAACCCTTGTCGGGCACCGTTCCGGTCTCCCGTGCAAACCAGGCCGCGGCTTTTGACAAAATCTCGCGCTCAAGCTCCAACTGGCGCACCTTGCGGCGTAGACGGGTAAGTTCTTCACGCTCGCTCGTAGTCAGGCCGTCGCGTCGCTTGCCGGTGTCGCGATCGGCTTGCGCCACCCAGTTGTAGATCGTCTGCGCGGTTGGCTCGAACTCCTGCGCGAGTTCCTCAGGTGTGCGCCCAGCCTTGACCAGCTCGACAATCTGTGCCCGAAATTCGGGAGGGTAAGGGTTGCGGTGCTTTCCCATGATGGACACCTCCTGTTCCAAAGGATAGGTGTCCACGAAAGCGGGTCAACTCCACGTGGCTCACCGAGTCAATACGATTGAAGACGCTACCGCCCGTTGTGTCGGATTCGCCGGCGCACTGTCGGATGGGTGACCGACATCCGCACCGTTCACGATCATCGCGCTCGACCCACCACCATCGAGATTGATCGCCTTGCTCGCCCCAAGCCACTCCATGACGTTTGCTGTTTCCTGGATTGTCGTACCCAAAGCAAGGCCGGGTTGCCGTCCGTCAGTCTCGACCAGCAGGATCGTGCCGTCCGCAGCCGTGCCGATCATCGTGCGCGGGTTACGTGCGTTGAACCATCCCCAGTAAAAGCTTGATCGATCGACGCCTGCATAGTCAGGCGACCAGCCTTCTGTCACGGCTCTTCCCTGAACTGTCGCAGCCGGCAACAAGGTTGGGCCGGCAGCGGTCAGCGACACGCCCGGCGACAGTGTCACCGGAGCGTTGTTCGACTGGACCTGCGACGCGACTGTCAGCGCCGTCCCAACCGGCGCATTTTGTTGCAGCCATGCGGCGCTCGTACCAAGCCCTTGCAAAGCGTAACCGCCATTAGGCGGGGGCGCCCCCAGCGTCGCACTTCCTGACAGGACCTGACCATTGCTGCTCACCAATACTTCGTAAGTCGGCCCGCTGTAGCCCGGATCAACCGTGGTTGAGGACGTCAGGCCACCGTTGAAATTGCTGTCATACAGCACGAGATCGTTATAGTTTGTACACGTGTAGTCGTGTGCACGCTCCGGGGCAGGCGTTTCATCCGGGCTGCCACAATTGAATATCTGACCAAGAATCGAGCTGTTAAACGCGACGATTGGCGTGCTCGTGCCGTTCGCGCTGGTCACGGTCACTGTCGTCGACAGGTTGGGTAAGAAAGCGACGGTTGGGTGCCCGTCCACCTGCGCAAACGAAACACCCGGCTCTCCATTAGCAGCCATACCCTCAAGTTTGCCGTTGGAGACAATCGTGCTGGCTGCACCCTTCAACTGGACACCGGCGGGGTTGGCATTGGTCGACCAGAAACCGGAGTTTATTGCAGCAATGGCCCCCAGGCGCGCGGCCGTTGCCTGGGGCGTTTCGCCGCCCGTGCCCAGCATGCCGCCGCTGCCGGATGCATTGCCGCCCGCGATTATGTTCTGAAGGTTTCCCTTGAACGTAGGTGAAATGGCCAGGACATTGACGAGCCATGGCCCGGTCGACGACGCGTTACCGTCAAGACCTGTATTGCGGACTGTGGGCTTATACGCGTTGCTGGTTTGTTGAGCGATTGCCGTTGCAACAGCCTGTGCAGCGGCCTGAGTTGCATACTGGCCGATCGACACGTTGAAACCAAGTGGCGACCCGTCCGGTCCGGTTCCCGCCGGGTCATAGCGTACCGGATAACCTGCTGCCGCCATCGCTGCAGCGGCAGGGGCCGCAGCGATCTGTGTCTTCGCGAACTGAACCGTGACCGTCCAGGAATCGGTGCTGGCCGCCTGGCCGCGAGTGATCTGGTAATACGTGACACCGGGGCTGACCTGTGTGGTCGTACGCGCTTCCTGTAGCCCCGGCGGTCCGAGCGGCAATTCGCCCGCGGGTAGTTGCCATGAGACCGCCGGGGAGGGCGCCGCAGTAGCTAAGGACGACGAAGATCCGTCAGAAATGCAATCTCCACACCCCGATAGAATCAAGGCTGCCGCAGCCGCCAGTACTAATTCTCCAACTACATATCTATCGGCCAACTTCTTCATCAACCGACTCTCCAAATCAAATTTTCTTCTTACTTGTCAATTCGTCAAAGAAGCGAATTAGGCCTGTTCAGATCATAATCCTGAACAACCTTAGCTTAATTGAATATTAATTTGCTATGGTGACATCGCTGAGAAAGATTATTTGATATGCAGTACGCATCAATCACGAAATTGATTTTGAGATAATTCATTGCGAATATATCGTAAGCGTCAGACCGGTACCGTCCAGAATGTCGTTGACGGCGGAGGCGGGAATTGCTATCGCTTCGGATTGATGCGCGTGGAAGTCGGCAGTAGAGGTTCGGTTTTGTCGCGATACCGATTGCAATTTGAGCAAAGCCGGATATGACTAGGACTACCTATTTCACCAACGAATAGAATTGCTCGGCGAAAGTTTGTCGGGCCCCGTTGTTTTGCATCTGCCCCTTGGCGATCATGTGAGCTACCTCGATGCCGCCGAGCAGGATGCGTGCGCACCGGAAATTCTTGAACCCGAGCATGGAGCGGGTACGCCGTTTAATCGCGCGGTGGTCCTGTTCGATGAGATTGTTCAAGTACTTCGTCTGCCGGATCTTGATGGGCGTTTCGCGCTCGGCGTTGATGGCTTGCAACGCAGCCATATTGGCGCCGCTTTTGTCGATCGTCACAGTCTCGGGTTCGCCATTCAGGGCCATCGACTTTTCGAAATACCGCCGCGCCGCAGTCTTATCCCGATGGGCCCGTAACAGAAAGTCGATGGTGTTGCCGGCCTTGTTGACGGCGCGATACAGGTATTTCCATTGGCCCTTGACCTTGATGTAGGTCTCGTCGACGCGCCAGCTCTTGCCCACGGGGCGTTTGTGGCGGCGAAACGCTTTTTCCAGCACCGGCAGCAGCTTGAGCGCCCAACGGTGCACGGTTGAATGATCCACTGAGATGCCTCGCTCAGCCATCATTTCTTCGAGGTTTCGCAGGCTAAGCAGATAGGCCACATACCAGCGAACACAAGTCAGGATCACATCAAGCGGGTAATGCAGGCGTTTGAGCACGCGGGCAACGGTCGGATTCAGAGTCTTCATCAAGCTTTCAGTCGTTCATCTGTTCCGCACATCATAGGCGACC
This sequence comes from Paraburkholderia sp. MM5482-R2, assembly GCF_050436125.1. Classification (NCBI taxonomy): domain Bacteria; kingdom Pseudomonadati; phylum Pseudomonadota; class Betaproteobacteria; order Burkholderiales; family Burkholderiaceae; genus Paraburkholderia; species Paraburkholderia sp. MM5482-R2. The sequence continues at coordinate 969,351 of NZ_JBNDLP010000004.1, forward strand.
GCCTTATTGCAACAGAACCGGTCCGCCGGACGGAAAAGTAAAGCGCAAAAGCCATTCGCGCTGGGCTTCGTGTCGACGCCAAACGTGCAGCGTTGCATACACCCGTTCCATCGTCCGACACCGCTGCTGATCCCACGACGGAAGGCTCGTCCGGATTAGGCGAAGCCGTGCACGAAGCACGTCTGTGGCGCGACGACGGCTGGACCGCGCGCGTCATCAAGAACGAAGACGACGAAGGCTGGGCCGTCGAAATGATCAAGGACGGCGAAGCGGAACCGGCGCTCGTCGGGCCGTGGACGATGGGCCGCAACAAGAAGGATCCGAAACCCCTCGACACGTCGGCGTTCAACACGCTGGTGAAGACCGCCTCAGAAGTCCTGCGCCGCCATGAGCAGCAACTGCGTGCGCAACTCCATAAAGAAGTGCGGGTGGCGAGCGCGGACGGTAACGACGAACTCGACATCACGCTGGACATCGTTGCGGACGACATCGAACCGTACGCGCTGCTGACCGCGCTCGACACCTTCGGCGAGCAGTTGGCGCAAGTGCAGGTCGCGCCCAGCTTCAAGCTCAGCGAGGCGAGCGCCGTGGCCTGGGTCGAAAACGAATTTCGCCGCCCGGGCTAGAGGCGGGGCAGGCCGGCTGACCAGGGTGATTCAAAAATTACTAAAGCCTGTCAATATACTTTCATATTCACTTCATAGAATCCTCGCGTCATAGCGGCGCGAGCGTGAACCATGTGGTTTGGGGCTGACTGCGTGCCGGCTGTGCATTCCCCCACGCTACCCGAACCCTGGATCACGACAACATGGCAGAGCCGTTCGACATTTCTCGCCGCAAGGCCCTGAAACTACTTGCCGGTGCGCCGATGCTGCCGCTAGGCGGCATCGCCACGGCGTCGATGCTGACCGCTTGCGGCGGCGATCTGGCGACTCCGTCGGCCAATTCCGCCACGCCTACTACGCCTGCCACCCCGGTCGCGAACTTCACTTCGGCGTCTTTCACCAGCATGCCGGCGCCGTCGCTCGCCAATCCGTCGCTGATGGCAACCACCACGGTCGGCTCAGGCCTGACGGTTTCGTATTCCGACGGCTCCCAAAAGGCTTACAAACTCGCGTACCGGCCGTTCTTCATGACCGGCGATCTGGTCCCGGACGGCAACGGCGGCACCGTGCTGGCAGGCGGGTACTTCGACATCAACAACCAGCCGATCGACGACGATTCGGTGCCCGCGCAACGGCGCCAGTTCTTTTCGGACTCGCCGGACGGTACGTCGCTGCTGAAGATCGATGGCGCGATGGTCGCCGGCGTAAAGGGCAACACGGTGTTCGCTGTGGTCCAGTTCGAATACACGACGCGCTCGCAGTCCGGCAGTGACATGTATGGCCGCCTCCCGTCGCCGATCGCGGTGCTGACGCTGGATCAGGATCCGGCCACCGGCAAGTTGACGCTCGTCAAGTATCACAACGTCGACACGTCGCCCGCGAATGGACTGTGGATCACCTGCGGCGCGAGCCTGTCGCCGTGGAACACGCATCTGTCGAGCGAGGAATACGAGCCGGATGCGTTCACGGCCAGCTCGAGCAATCTGGCGCAGTACAAGGCGTTCAACGATAACCTGTACGGCAACACGAACATTGCTTTCAACCCGTATCTCTATGGTCATCTGCCGGAAATCACGGTCAAGGCGGATGGCACCGGCTCGGTCAGAAAGCACTATTGCCTCGGGCGCATTTCGCACGAACTGGTGCAGGTGATGCCGGACAACCGCACGGTCCTGATGGGCGACGACGCGACCAACAGCGGCCTCTTCATGTTCGTGGCGGACAACGAGAAGGACCTGTCGGCCGGCACGTTGTATGTGGCGAAAGTGGGCGCGGGCTTCTCGGTCGATCCGGCCGCGGCGGGCGCGGACCTGACGTGGATCAGGCTGGGTCACGCGACGAGCGCGGAAGTCGAGGCCATGGCGAAGTCGAATCGGCCGCAGGACGTCATCGACGTCAAGTGGACCGATCCTGCCGACGCTAACTACCGGAAGATCTTCGCCGGCGGCACCGCGCAGTGGGTCAGGATCATGCCGGGCAAGGAGAAGGTTGCGGCTTTCCTCGAAACCCATCGCTACGCTTACCTGGCGGGCGGCAGCATGGGCTTCACGAAGATGGAAGGGACGACGGTCAACATCAAGGACAAGATCGCGTACTCCGCTTTGCAGAACATCGTCGACTCGATGGTGAAGGGCAACGCGAAGGGCTGGAACGCGGAGAGCAACATTTCCGTCGACGCCGCGATCAACGCCGGCGGCGTGCTTCAGCACAAGCTCGCGGGCGGCCAGAAGGATAACCAGGGTGCCGCGATCAACAGCGAGTGGGTGCCGGTGCACACCAGCGCGCTGCTGGTCGGCAAGGACATCGCCGCCGACGCGCTCGGCAACAAGGCCGACCCGGAGTTGGTCGCCAACCCGGACAACCTGAAATTCTCGGAGAAGCTGCGCACGCTCTTTATCGGCGAGGACAGCGGCTACCACGTGAACAATTTCCTGTGGGCGTACAACGTCGACACGAAGCAGCTCACGCGTCTGCTGTCGACACCCGCCGGCGCCGAATCGACCGGTCTGCATGCGGTCGACGAACTCAACGGCTGGACCTACATCATGAGCAACTTCCAGCATGCCGGCGACTGGGGCAGCCAGCATACGCAGGCGCTCAGGGACACGCTCGATCCGCTTGTGCGCGTGAATTACAGGGATCGCTTCGGCGCGTCGGTCGGCTATCTGACAGCAGACCCGACATCGATCAAGCTGGTGTGACGGCAAGGCTCGCAGAGATCCTCGCAAGTCTCATTGTGGGGAAATTGATGGCGCGTTGATCCGATACGAAAAGCACGGTTCGCGAGCGGTTCATCGCCCCCTCTCTGGAGGCGGTTTTTTATTGGAGCCGGGAGGCAAGGTTGTGTGTTCGCAAGACACTCTTCGAACTGTGACATAGCCCTGCATTCAGGCAACTGCGTGGTGATAGTCAGCGACTACGGGGCGGATTGCCAGCCAGATAGCCGGCTTCGACGAGCCACGCGAACAGCGCGTTGATGATCACCATCGCCTGGTACTGGCTACTCGGCCGGAGCGTCCTGTAGAACGGCCGCCAGCGCGGATCATGGCGCGGGTATTTGCGCCCGCCGTCGGCGACCCAGCGCGCGTGCGGCAACGGGTCTTTCAGGAATTGCCGGAAGAGTTGCAGGTCTTCGTGCGTGAGCGACGACAGCGGCTTGCCCAGTTGCACGATCGCCCATAGCAGCAGCCGTTCGGCTTCCTTGCGGTAATTCTCGAAGGTGGCCTTTTTGTCGGCGACCCGCGCGAGCCATGCGCGGACCGCATTCAGGTCGTCGTGGGCGGCGATCTGTGAATGCCCGCGCGCCCGGTTGCTGCCATCGCGGCCGTCGAGATCGGCGGACAGTTCAAGCGCATCGAGGGGCGTCCTGTCCGACGAAACCCGCCTCTCGGCTGAAATCGACCGCCTGAAAGGCGAATTCCCGAAGACCCGCGAGCTGTACCGCGAAGTCTGCGCGCTACTGTTCTTCCGCTTCGGGATCGCGCCGACCGCGAACCGGCTTTACCAGTTAGTGAAGCGCGGCAGCATGAGCACGCCGACCCAGGTGCTCGGTGAATTCTGGGCCGAACTGCGCGAAAAGAGCCGGGTGCGCATCGAACACCCCGACCTGCCCGCCGATCTGGGGCCGGCCGCCGGCGAACTGGTCGCGGCGCTCTGGACCCGCGCAACCGCCTCTGCCGAAGCCGCGCTCGACGCGCTGCGCGACGAGGTCGAGGCGCAACGGTCGGTCGTTGCTGCCCGCGACGAACTGGGTCGCGTCGAGACCGCGCTCGAACAGCGCACGGCGACGCTCCTTGCCGCGCAGGTCGAGGTGCGCGAACTGGAAAAGGCGCAGACCGAGGGCCACGCGGCGCGGCAGGCGTGCGAGGCCGAGGTCGTCCGGCTCAAGGCCGAGGCGCTCGTGCGCGACCGTGAACTGGACAAGGTGCGCGAAGGTTTCTCGCGGGATCTCGAGAAGCTGCGCGAGAGCGCGGAACGCGCCGAGGAGCGCCTGCGAGCATCGGAAAAGCGCGCGCTGCTGGAGATCGACCGCGAGTGGGGTGCGGCCGCGAAGCTGCGGAAGGACCTCGATGCCGCGGTGAAGCGGGCCGACAGTCGCGGGGCGGACCATCACCGGGCGGTCGAGGCGCTGCAGGCGCGGCTCGGGGACGTGCGTCGCCAGGCGGGCGTGCTGCAGGGACGGCTCGATGCCGTGCTGGCCACGAACGTCACGATGCAGCAACAGCTGGCGGCACTGCGGCAGGCGGATACACGCGACGCCCGCCCAGCCCGTGCGAAGTCCGCCTCCACCCCGGCGCGCCCGGTGGCGACACGCCCTTCACGCGCGCCGCGCGTCACGCCCGCGCCAGCCAGCAAGACCGTAGTGCACCGCAAGCGGGGAAAGAGGGATGGAAAATAGAACCCGCCCGCGCAAGAGACGGAAGGCCCCGGTCTGTCCGCCGATCGGCGCGCTGTTGCGCTATGGCGAGCGGACCGTGCGCGTGATCGCCGAAGCGAGCGGCCAGCGCGTGATCATCGAGTCGGTGCACGAAGACGGAAGCACCTTCCGCAGCACGGTGAAGTGGGCTAATCTGGCCGCTCTTCACGATCAGCTCTTCTGAGCGGGATGAACATGCAGCAGCCCACCATTCAGCAGCTCGACATTTTCGCCGACAGCCGTGATGTCATGTTGCGTAACGACGTGCTGGAGCCGCTGCAGCGGCGCGATGCGGTGGCGGCGCGAACGGCACTGGAGCTGCTCGCCGGCGAATATCCGGACGATGGCGCGCTCCCAGCGATGAGCGTGCTGGTTCGTGAGCTGGAACGCGGATCGCCCACGCCCTTTTCTGATCACGAGACGCTGGCCAGCGCACGCCGGCATCTCGAGGACGAGGTCGTACCTGCCGCCCGGCGGGTGCTGCCCGCGCAGAATGTTCAGTCGTGGCTCACGCCGTGCTGGCGAGCGCTTGCTCAGCGGGCTGAATCGCTACCGTTTCGTACCGCCGACGCAGACAGTCACGCCGTGCCGCTGTGGCTTTTGGCGGGCGACGGGGCGGCTGCGATTGAAGCAGTCGAAGCCATCGAGTCCTGGTCGCGCATCCCGGCACCGCTTGCGTGGATGACCGAGGCACGCTACCGGGCGGCCGGCCTGGATGCGGCGTGGCCGCTGCTCGCGCAGCTGGCGTGGCTGGCGCCGGCGAGGTTCGTGGCGTTGTTGCCCACCTTGGGTGATGCTTCGCTGGACGCGCTGCGCCGGCGCTTCGATGCCGAATTCCCTGGCACCGGCGAGGTCGACGACTATTTGTGGTTCCCGGCATGGCTGCTGTTGGTGAAGCCGGCGCTCGCCGGCAGGTTAGGTGAGGCGCGCGTGCAGCGTGACCAGGCGGCATCGCGCGCGACGGCCCTGCTCGGAGAGATCCGGCGCCGGGAGCACGAAGGCGACCAGCATGAACTCATCGGGCTGCGCCAGGAGCTCAGCCGGCTGCATGCGGGCCTGTTCGACACCTACATGGCGACACGGAAAGTGCAGCACCGTTGATCGGTGAGCGAGGCCGCGAATGGTCACATCGGGCAGTCGTCCTGCAATCATTCGCGAGATGCGACCCGGGGGCGGACGGTTCGCCCGGGCGAGGAGACGGCCGCGAGGCCGAACAGGTATCCGTAATTGTCTCCGCACTGCGGAGACAATTCGGACACTCGCCGGCGCAAGCCCCGGTGACGGGTTTGAAGACAGATTGGGCCGTCCGCGGGCAGTTTTAACGCGGCGGTAGCCGCACACCTGAGCATGAAAGTATGAACGACCTTACGCCTTCCTCCTTGCTTGACGAAGTCCGACTGCTGATCGATTCGGCGCGCGAACGGGCCGCCGTTGCGATCAATGCAGAACTGACACTGCTGTACTGGCAGGTGGGGCATCGTATTGAGGCAGAGGTATTGCGGGGCGCCCGCGCGGAGTACGGGCAACAGGTGATCGGATCGTTGGCGCGTCAGCTTACCGCCGAATACGGGCGCGGTTGGAGCGACAAGCAGTTGCGCCACTGCATGCGTCTTGCGGAGGTTTTTGCCGACGAAGCGATGGTCTCCGCAGTGCGGAGAGAATTGAGCTGGACGCACCTGAAGACGCTGATCTACATCGACGACCCGGTGAAGCCTTAAGCATTCCCTCTTCGCTTCCCGCCTTACGCGCGACATTTTGGCGCGCTCGGGTGACGCGGCCTGTGGCGCAACGGCCCTCGAATGGAGCCTTGTCGTTGAGAGTTGTAAAGCGGATGAGGCACTACGCGGGCAGACGAATGAAAGCTCTCCGCAATAGACTGTACTTCCCAATCCTGATCTTTGCGACGGCAATGCCGCACCAATCCATGCCCCCATTCTTTGATCGCTGTGTGCGTCTCGTTGTCGGCGCAACGCTCTCTGTTTCACTTGCCGCCTGCCACCATGAAGAGCCGTGGAAGCTCACGGACGTCCAGGGGCATTTGCCCGATCTGGATTTCGCGCTGACCTCCGACGCCGGCAAGCAGATTAGCCAGGCGAACCTGGCAGGTGATGTCACACTCGTCTACTTCGGCTACACGCATTGCCCGGACGTATGCCCGGAGACGCTGGCCAAACTGGCCCAAGTGACGCATCAACTGGGCGGCGCCGCACAGCATGTGAAGGTCCTGTTCGTGAGTGTCGACCCGGCGCGGGACACGCCCGCAGTGATGCATGCGTATGTCGATGCGTTTGACGCAAAGCACGACGTCGGCCTGACCGGTTCCGACAGCGCGATCAAGGCGCTCGCGCAACGCTATCGCGTCGCGTACCAGGCTGACAAGCCCCGCGCGAACGGTGGATACGAGGTAACCCATAGCTCGGCGATCTACATATTCGATGCGAAAGGGCGCGCGCGCCTGATCGGTGCGGACGACGATCCGGTCGACGCATTTGTGCACGATCTGCGTCAATTGGCCGACGAGACCTGACGACAGGCGCCCGCGACGGTGCTGAAGAGGCCGCGAACGAGCCCGCGCACCCACGGTGTTTTCAACAGATAGAGTCGGACGTACGTCGGAGATTCCGGCCAGATTCGCCCGGAGGAGCGCTTGTTGTCGCCGCCCGAAGTTCCACGCATACCACCGCGTTCAGCTGGTCAATAACCGGCTACGACCAGAATCCCTATGCACGCTCAACGCAAGGTTTCCTGGCATACAAGTGTGTGGCGCCGGTAGCATCGTGGATCACGCCACCGCTTGAGCAGGCTGGACCTCGACCGTGACATGGGACAACCCCTTAAAGCGCTGGAGCACCGCATGATGCCATCTTCGAAGATGGAAACGGCAAACACACCGGACGGAGCGAAGATCTTCTGCGCCTCGTCTTCGTAACCATGCCCGTGATGGTCGCCGAGCAGCCACGCGCTCGGCAGGTTGACCAACAGGCCTACCACCGCGATGGGAATCGCTTCGCCGAAATGAATCGATACTGGCGGCAGAAAGCGCGACACAGCCTCGTACCCAATCAGCACTGCGATCATGGCAAGTACGATGGCACTCGTGAAGCCCGCGAGATCGCCAAGCTTGCCAGTACCGAAAACGAAGCGGGGGTCGGCAGCATGCTTACGCGCGTATGTGTACGCGAGGGCTGCAATCAGCATTGCTCCAGCGTGCGTCGACATGTGCAGACCGTCTGCAACAAGCGCCAGTGAGCCGAACATATTGCCGCCGATGATTTCAATCAGCGTCATCGCGCTGCACAGCGCAATGACCGCCCAGGTCCTGCGCTCGTTCTGCTCGTGAGCCGCGCCCAGAAAGATGTGGTCGTGTCCTGCGCCGAACGCCGAGTCTTTGAAATCACTCATGTGCTGCTCTACTTGAAATAGCTGTGAACGACTTCGATTAGCTGGTCAGTCGCGCTGCCGGCCGGCTCTTTGTGGATTTCGGCATCGACGAGATACGTGCGGATATGCTCCTCGAGCACTACCGCCAGCAGGCCATTCATCGCGCCGCGACAACTGGTTATCTGCTGCAGGACGTCGATGCATCCACGCTCTGCCTCAAGCGCCCGCTCGATGGCTTCCACTTGCCCCTTGATGCGGCGGACCCGGTTGAGAAGCTTCTGTTTCTCACGAATGGTGTGGCTCATGAATGACCTCCGATATACCGCAGGAGCGTATATGCCAGATAGGGTGGAGGGATATGCTAATTCTCCCCCGGTGAACGAAGGCGAATTGAAAGAATTTGACTGCATTAGACCCGGCTTCGCCTTTCGGGCAGCGGCCTTTATGGATGGACTTTGTTTGCGCGAGGACGGCACGTGCAAGCGAATCCACGATACGCGATAGGGCGTCACCGTCCCACCGGGACGCGCCAGGCGCGCGATCATTGCGATTGGCTCGTGCCGCTTTGGCGTCCGGTCACCAGGAAGAAGCAGGCATACGTTTTCCTGACGTGATCGGCTGCTTCTGGCCGGACACAGCATCGTGTGATAAGAATATGCGCCGCGTGCTTCAGATGCTGCGAGCGACGCTACGCGAACCCGTCGCGGCCGTTCGACCTGGCTCCGATCGAAAGGCTACCTTGAAGGTGCAGCCGCCATCGCTCGGTTGCGGATAGCTAATCGCCCAATTCGACCCTTCGTACATAGCCTTTTCGTCGCGCCTGGGTGCCGTCCACGTTAATGTGTCGAGAACTATTGGTCGACTTCGATATCCCGCTGGCCCCTGGCAGGAGACGGGCAACCGTGGTATTTCCGTGCATGCGGCGGTGCGTCATCTATTGGCGACGCGACTCTTTGGAATGCAAAAATGCAGGCATCCGAGTTGACCGACGACCAGGTCGCGGAACCGGTAGAGATGTTCCGGCAGATCGGCGATCCGACCCGCCTGAAAATAATTGCAGCATGCCTTCGCGTGCCGATGTGCGTTTCCTACATCGCGGCAAGATATGGCCTGGCGCAAACGCTCGTCAGCCGTCACCTGCGGCTTTTGCGCGCAGCCCGGGGGCTGCGCGCCGATCGGTGCGGAAAACAGATTTTCTGTGTAGCAACTGACGAGCACGTAAAGCGTGTCATCAGCGACATGGCTGAACACGAGTGTGAGTATCCGCCGTCCGAATTTGATGAGCCACCGAAGGAGGAATGACGGGTTTTGCAGCTGACCTGCAAGGCAAACCCCGATATTTTCCGGCTATCGAACCCACCGCGCCGGTTAATTAAAGCACAGACGCGTTTGCTTCATCGGGGGCATGGCATCATCTAGACGGAAACAAAGGGCGTTGACTTCGGCGTGCGTAAGGAGGATCGCTTTAACATCTGGCCGGATTAACCGTTGCCCATTGGGGGCACGCCGCGAAGCCCACGTCATGCGTTCACTATCACGTGAGTCGAGGAGCACTGCTATGAGCACCTGTAACGAACCGCATCATGCCCATCATGACCATCAGCATGGTCCGAACTGCGGACACACTGCGATCAGGCATGGCGATCACACTGACTATCTGCACGATGGCCACCTGCATCACCCCCATGGCGATCACGTGGACGAACACCGGCTGGAGGTGAGCGCAAAAAATCCGGATCAATGTACTTCCAATTGCGGCGGTCATGAGTCGGGACATGTCCACGGGCCGGCATGCGGCCACGAAGCGGTACCGCATGGCGATCACGTCGACTACCTGGTCAACGGCCACCTGCACCATCCGCACGGCGATCATTGCGACGACCACGGCCCGGTTGAGCTCGCCTGAGTGCCCGGCGCCAGGCAGGCGAAGTACCTCAATACGATTGAGTATGCCTGGTGCCAGGTTACTGCCTGGGTGGACACACCTTACTGCGTCCACTCAGGGAACGGGTCGGTAAATTTGTGCCACTCGACTTCATCACGGGCCAGTTCGTCCTCGCTTAGCAGGCAGGCATCAAAGGACGCGCGCAAGGCTGCCTCGTCCATTCCGGTGCCTATCAGGACCAGCTCCTGTTGACGATCCCCGAAACGCTCATGCCAGCGGCTTCGGATGATAGCCTGTGCTTCGGGCTCCTGCGGCCAGGCGTGCCTGGGCACGGCCGCCCACCAGGTCCCGGCGCGTCCGTGACGCGAGACCGCGCCGGCTTGCGACCATTCGCCGACCGCATGGTTGCGCGAGGCCAGCCAGAAGTACCCCTTTGAGCGCACGACGCCCGGCCACTCGCTCTGAATCCAGTCGAAGAAACGCTGCGGATGAAACGGACGGCGCGCGCGGTAGACGAAGCTGGTGATGCCATATTGTTCGCTTTCGGGAATGTGTTCGCCGCGCATCTCCTTGAGCCACCCAGGCGCTTGCGCAGCGGCTTCGAAGTCGAACAGGCCGGTATCGAGAACCTGCCCGATCGGCACCTGGCCAAAGCGGCTTTCGACGATCTTCGCGCGGGCGTTCAGCACCCGCAGCACGCCTTTGAGCAACTCCAACTCGCTTGCGCTCACAAGGTCCGTCTTGTTCAGCACGATCACGTCGCAGAACTCGATCTGCTCGGTCAGCAGATCGACCACGGTGCGGCGGTCTTCCCCGCCCATCGTTTCGCCGCGATCCGCCAGGAAGTCGTGGGAACCGTAGTCGCGCACAAAGTTATGGGCGTCGACGACCGTCACCATCGTGTCCAGGCGAGAGATATCCGAGAGGCTGTGACCTTGTTCGTCGCGAAACGTGAAGGTTTCCGCCACCGGCAAGGGCTCGGATATGCCCGTGGATTCGATCAGCAGATAGTCGAAGCGGTTCTCCCGCGCGAGCCGCTGGATCTCGATCAGCAGGTCCTCGCGCAATGTGCAGCAAATGCAACCGTTGCTCATTTCGACGAGCTTTTCGTCGATGTGCGAGAGCTGGCTGCCGCCGTCACGAATCAGCTGAGCGTCGATGTTGACTTCCGACATATCGTTCACGATTACGGCCACCCGCTTGCCTTCGCGGTTATTCAGGACGTGGTTCAGGAGCGAGGTCTTGCCCGCGCCGAGAAAGCCGGACAGTACGGTGACGGGGAGCTTGTGCATGGGAAAAGTGGAGCCTCAAACGTGGTGAAGAAGATCGCATGAATCGACACGGCCAGCCTGCTGGCCGAGGCGGGTGCGCGGCAAGCAGGCGCGATCCTTCGTGTCAGTTCTGCAGGACTTCGCCAACCATACAGTTGTCGAGGCCCGCCTTGAAAAGATCATGTGGCAACTGTTTGCCGATGAAAACAATCCGGGTTTCGCGCGTTTCATTCGCGCCCCAGGACTTACCGATATCCGCGCCAAAAATCATATGTACGCCCTGGAACACTGCGCGACGGTCGACACCCGCCAGGTTCAGCACACCCTTGTAGCGCAGCATCGCGGCACCATAGATCGCCACCGTGGCGCTGAAGAACGCCTCGAGCTTGTCCTGATCCAGAGGCGCAGTAGTGCGGTAGACGAAGGACGTCACATCGTCGTCATGCTCGTGCGAAACGTCTTCAAGGAAATCGGGCTCGATGTCGACAATGGCATCCAGACTGAAGCTGCGGATGTCGAGCAGTTGCTTCAGGTCCGTCTCGCCAAAATGTGCCGGCCTGATCGTCGCGCGCGGGTTCATCTGCCGCAACCGGCGCATCAGTTGCTGCGCCTGCTCTTCGCCAACGAGGTCCACCTTGGATACGAGGATACGGTCCGCGAATCCGACCTGCTCCTGCGCTTCGTGATGTTCGTCGAGCTGCTCGCCGCCATGCCGTGCGTCGACCACCGTCACGATGGCGTCGAGCAGGTATTTCTCCTGCACGACATCGTCAACAAAGAACGTTTGCGCGACGGGCGCCGGATCGGCAAGTCCCGTTGTCTCGATGATGACCCGCTCGAACGCGAGTTCTCCTGTCTCCCGTCGCGCGGCGAGCGTCGAAAGAATGCGCACCAGGTCGCCACGCACCGTACAACAGATACAGCCATTGTTCATTTCGACAATCTGCTCGTTACCGTCCTGCACCAGCAATTCGTTGTCGATGCCCGCTTCGCCGAACTCGTTTTCGATGACCGCAACGCGTCCGCCGTGATGCTCGGTCAGGATGCGGTTGAGCAAGGTCGTTTTTCCGGCGCCGAGGAAGCCGGTCAGGATGGTCGTCGGGATACGCTGGAAGCCGGTTGCATCTTGCATTGCATTCTCCTGTGAGCGGCACGCGCTCAAGCATGTTCGCCCGTCGAGGTGCCCGGGCGCCGAGCAAATGGTTACGGTCGAGATGCCCCCATGCGGTGACAGCCCGCCTCGCTGATGCCACGGTCCGGGACGGCCAGTCTGTCTGCCGGGAACGCTGGACACCACATATGTTATGTTATAACGTATCTAATCCTATCGGATTGTTATTTTTCGTGCCAGGAACGCCAATGAAAAAAATCGCCGCCAGGCTTTGCAACTCCGTTCAGCACCGCGCATCCTGGAGTTCAGGACAGCCAGACCGGTTTGTTTGGCGCGCCGCACTAAAGCCCATCGGTAGCCTTTCGGCTGCATTGGTACTGCTTGCCGTGCATCAGGGAAGCGCCATGGCGGCATCAGCAGCGGCTGGCGTAATCAACGCCATCGGTGTCGAAAACGAGTACGCCGACGTCATCGCCCAGATCGGCGGCAAGTACGTTCAGGTGAGCGCGATCGAAACGGATCCCAATACGGATCCACACACGTTCGAGGTCAACCCGAAGGTGGCAGCGCAGCTTGCTTCCGCCGATCTGATCGTCAAGAACGGCGTGGGATACGACGCCTGGGCCGACAAGATCATCGCAGCCGCGCCCAACAACAAACGCAAGGTCATTGACGCCCAACACCTGCTCGGCCTGCCCGACAGCACGCCGAACCCGCATCTCTGGTACGACCCGAAAACCATGCCGGCGGTTGCGAAGGCAGTGGCAGCGGACCTTTCCGCATTGAACCCTGCGCAGGCAGCCTACTTTCAAGCCAACGTGAAGAAGTTCGACGCATCACTCAAGCCCTGGCTGGCTGCAATTGCATCGTTCAAGGCGCACTACGCGAAAACGCCTGTCGCGGTGACGGAGCCGGTCGCCAACTACATGCTCGAAGCGGTCGGCACCGATATCGCCACACCCTTCAGCCTGCAGGCGGCGATCATGAACGGCACCGATCCCTCTCCGCAGGACGTGACGAAACAGAACAGCCTGTTCACGGACCACAAGGTCAAGGTGTTCGTCTACAACCAGCAGGTCACGGATGCGCTCACACAGTCGTTCCTCAATCTGGCCAGGAAAAATGGTATTCCGGTGGTCGGCGTCTACGAGACCATGCCAACCCCCGGCTTTACTTACCAGTCGTGGATGCTGGCGGAAGTCAATGCGCTGGAAAAGGCAGTGACTTCCAACGTGTCCACCGAAACCTTGCAGGCTGTGCAGTGAGCGGCATGTGCCCTGGCAACGAGGTCCTTGCGGTCGACCGGGTGAGCGTTTCTTTCCCGGGGCACAGCGTGCTACATGAGGTGAGTTTCAGTCTGGAAGCGGGAGAGTTCTGCGGCCTTATCGGTTCGAACGGTTCGGGCAAGACCACGCTGCTGCGTACGATCCTCGGCTTCCAGGTAGCGAGTGCAGGTAGCATCAGGATCAATGGTGCGCGCAGCCTGACCTCGGTGGGTTACGTCCCGCAGAAGATCGCGCTCGACCCCTACCTCCCGATGCGTGCGCGGGATCTGGTGTCGCTCGGCCTCGAGGGCCACAGGCTCGGCTTGCCGTTACCGTCGAAAAAACGCCGCGAGGCGGTCGACGGGATGCTCAAGGCCGTGGATGCAGAGCCTTTCGCGGACCAGCGGATCGGGGAGCTATCCGGAGGCCAGCAGCAGCGGGTACTGATCGCACACGCTCTGGTTCGCCGTCCCCGGCTGCTGTTGCTGGACGAACCTCTGGCCAACCTCGACATGCGCAGCGTCGCCGAAATTGTCGCGCTGTTGCGCCGCCTGAGCGTCGAGCACGGGCTTGCGGTCCTGCTTTCGGCGCATGACATGAATCCCTTGCTGCCGGTGATGGACCGGATCGTCTACCTCGCCAATGGCCACGCAGCGAGCGGGGCGACGGACGAAGTGGTGCGTACCCAGGTCCTGAGCAGGCTGTACGGCTATCACATCGATGTCGTCCGCGTGCACGGCCGCGTGCTGGTGATTGCCGCCGGCAGCGAGGCCGAAATGCTTGCCGCCGTTCGGCGAGACCCCGCCCACATTGCGCAGGTTCCCTGATTCAGGATGGATTCCCTGCTCACCCTGATCTTTGAACCGGGCTTCTTCAGCAGCGAACCGGTGCATACCGCGATGTTAGTCGGCGGCGGCGCTGCAGTCGTGTCCGGCGTAATTGGCGTATTCACCGTGATGAGGGGCCAGTCCTTCGCCGGCCACGCGCTGGCCGATGTGAGCAGCGCGGGCGGTGCTGCGTCGTTCCTGCTCGGCATCAACCCGTTGCTGGGATTTCTCATCATGGCGGTCACGGCAGCGGGCGGCATGGAACTGGTGCGGGTGCGCCGCGCCCGTGAGCGCGATCTTGTGACCGGCGTCGTGCTGGGCGCGGGGCTTGGCCTTGCCGCGCTGTTTCTTTACCTCGACGTGACATCAAAAAGCACGACTGGAGCGGCGATCACCGTCATGTTCGGATCCATGTTCGCCATTCCGGCATCGATCATTCCGCTCGCACTGACGGTGGGGATGGGGGCGTTGATTGCCGCGGGCGTGCTTTATCGTCCCTTGCTGCTCAGCTCCGTTGACCCAGAGCTGGCTGCGGTCATGGGCGTGCGGGTACGGACGGTCGGACTCCTGCACCTGCTGGTACTGGCGCTGGCCGTTTCCCTATCAGCCATTACCGTCGGCGCCATCCTGTCGACCGCACTCCTGATAGGTCCGGCGGCGATCGCCTTGAGGGTGGCAAAGCGGCCAGGCTGGGCCACGGGTCTGTCCGCGTTAATCGGCCTGGGCACGACCTGGGGTGGCATCCTGCTCGCGTACGACAGCTACTACTGGACACCCGGGCACGGCTGGCCAGTGAGCTTCTTCGTGGTGACGCTTATCTTCGCCCTGTATGTCATCACAGGTCGCGCCGGACCTGCACGGAAGCCCCCAACCGGCGCGCGGATCGCCCTGAACGCCCGTGAACCGGGTGAGGCCTGACCATGTTCTCCAGCTTCATGACCAACACGTGGATCGTGGCGAGCATCGTGGCAGCGGTCGCCGGATTCATCGGTTTCTTCGTGGTGATTCGAGGCGCCTCGTTCGCCGCGCACGCCTTGCCGCTCGGCACCTTTCCGGGTGCTGCAGCGGCAAGCCTGCTCGGTATCAATCCGCTCTTCGGCCTGATCGTCTTCGCTGGTCTCGGCGTGATCGGAATCAGTTGGCTGAGCCGGCGCGGAAGACACGAAGTAGCAACCGCCCTGTGCCTCGTCACGCTGCTAGGCTTCGGGGCGCTGTTCCTGAGCATGACGAGCGAGTATTCACAAGCGGTCTATGCCCTTCTCTTCGGCGAAGTACTGGGCGTGAGCAACACCGATCTCGCGCCGGTTGCCGCGATCAGCGGGTTCTCGATTGCGGTTGGGGTTGTGCTCTTCCGGCCACTCCTGCTCAGTTCGGTATCGCCCGATCTGGCGAAGGCGAGAGGCGTATCGAGCCGCGCGATGGAACTTGCGTTCATGAGCATCCTGGCGCTTGCGACGGCAATGGCGCTCCCGGTAGTGGGCGCGCTGCTAGTGTTCAGCCTGATGATTGGACCCGCGGCTGCGGCCCGCTCGCTGACTGACCGGCCGATTCTTGCGATATGCGTGTCGGTTGGAATTTCGCTCGTCACGGTGTGGACATCGATCGCCCTCTCCTATGTCTCCAACTGGCCAGTCGGTTTCTTCGTTGGCATGCTTGGGGCCGCCTGTTACGGAGTGGGGCAGGTGTGGACCCGGGCACGAGCCTTCGCGCGCCACCACGACGAACGGCCGGCCTCGGAGGCACCAGTCGGCTCACTGACGGGACCGCCAACCGGCGTGAAGCCGAGCGCATGAGACTTGGCCTCAATCGCGGCAAGCGACGTGCGGTCCTCGTCGAATGTGAGGGTCAGGCTTTCCTGGCCGTAGCTAACGTTGATGTCGGACACGACTGGCAGCCGCTTCATCGCGTTCTCGATCTTCAACGCACAAGACGCGCAGTCCGTGCCCCCGATGCGCAGTTTCAGCGGCAGAGAAGAGTTCACCGTTTCGACCTCGACGCGTCTCATCACGGTGACTACGATAGACGCTGTAGCTACTACAAAGGTCAAGTTGCTTCGAGCAAACCGGTCGGCGAGCGCAAGCTGAATGGCCATCACACTACCTGGCGACGGCGTCCAGATAATGTCGGGCCGCACGCATGACGTGCCGCTCGGCGAGCAGCGCGGCAAGCGCCGCATCTCCAGACGGTTCAGTCGCGGTAAGGCGATTTTGGTGGACGATTGCGATGTGAGAAGGATTGCTCACATCGCCAGCGAGTAGAATTGCCGGGCGGCCGATGGCTTGAGTTTGCCGGAGTCTCTCATCTGCCCCTTGGCGATCATATGCATGAGTTCAATGCCACTCAACAAGATGCGGGCAGAACTGAAATCCTTGAATCCCAACATGGGTCCGGGTACGTCGCTTGATCGCCCGATGGTCTTGTTCCACGATATTCTTGAGATACTTGGCCTGGCGGATCTTGATGGGCGTCTCACGCTCGGCGTTCACGGCGTGCAGCCCGGCCAGATTGGCACCGCTTTTGTCGATGGTTACGGTTTCGGGCGCGCCATTCTGATCGATGGCCTTCTCGAAGTACCGTCGGGCCGCTCCCTTGTCCCGCTTGGCTCGCAGCAGGAAATCAACCGTGTTGCCGGCCTTGTCGACGGCGCGGTAGAGATACTTCCATGTGCCCCGGACCTTCACATAGGTTTCGTCCATCCGCCAGCTCTTGCCGACCGGGCGCTTGCAGCGGCGGAATGCCTTTTCAAGCACTGGCAGAAGCTTGATGGCCCACCGATGCACGGTCGAATGATCGACCGCGATCCCGCGTTCGGCCATCATCTCCTCGAGATTGCGCAAGCTCAGCGGGTAGGCCACGTACCAACGCACGCACACCAACATTATCTCGAGCGGCATCCTGTTAGGTCCCGCAGCGTACCAGCCTCCGCTATTGCAACAGAACCGGTGCGGCGGGGTCGCGGGTCTGATGTCCGTCTGCTGAGTGACCTGGACGGAGCGGCGTGCAATGGGTCGCAGCAATAGCGCTGGCATAATTTCGCGCTATTATTTCTGGATTGGGGGCCAGTAGAGGACAAACATGCATGCGTCTTCAGACAGTACCGATCGCCCATGGAGCGTGTCGCTGATTCAGACCAAGATGCTCCCGCCCCGTCTTCCGTCTGGCTGCGTGCAACGATCCGTGTTGCTTAAGTGGTTGCGTAAGCAGCCGGTTCGCAGCATCACCGTCGTGACCGCCCCGGCGGGGTTCGGCAAGACGACATTGCTTGCTGGTTGGTGTGAAGCGCTGTCGCAGCGAAAGCATGTTGTTGCGTGGCTCAGCCTCGACGCAGAAGACGATGATCCGCAGCAGTTCTGCGCTTACCTGGTGGCCGCATTCGCCAGGGCCTCGGCGGAAATTGCCTCGCAAGCGCAACAGATCCTTAATAACGATCCGCTGACTCCTATCAGAACGGTCATTTCACTACTCCTGAACGGGATCGCTGCATCCGGCAGGCGCGTTTTCCTCGTGCTGGATGACGCCGACCGTCTGACTGCGAAACCAGTTCTTGCGATTACTTCCCGTCTGCTTCGCTATGCCCCCGAGAACATGCATATCCTGCTCGGGGTGCGAGGTGAACCGGCCTTGATAGTTGGTCAGTTTCGAGCTCCAGAGGAACTAGTTCGTATTGATGTCGACGATCTCCGTTTTTCGATCGCCGATGCGCAGGCATTTTTTGACCGGACAGGCACCGTGCCGCTTGACCGGACCAGTGTTGAGTTGCTGAACGAGGCAACGGAGGGGTGGGTCGCTGGCTTGCAACTTGCTGCTCTTGCGCTACGCGATGTGGGCGATGCGGCCAAGGTCGCCGGTGCGCTGGTCGGAGTCAGCTCCGGAATCGATTCGTACCTGAACGATACCGTGCTCGCACATCTGCCGCTCCATATGCTGAAGTTTCTGCTGTATACGTCGATTCTTGAACGACTCGCCCCTGAGTTGTGCGATGCCATCATGGGCAAGGGAAGTGGAAGCGGGGGCGAGCTCGACTGGCTCGAGCGGCACAGCGTGTTCATCCGGCCGCTGGATGAAACACGGCACTGGTACCGCTATCATGCGCTCCTGTCCGACGCACTTCGTCGGCGCCTTCTTCGCCAGATGCCGCAACACGTCCCGTTGCTGCACCGTCGTGCGTCCCAATGGTTTGCAGGAGCACGTCTTTGGCCCGAGGCAGTCAGACATGCCTTGGCTGCAGGCGAACTCGAGCAGGCGGCACAGTGGGTTGAAAACTGTGCGACGGAGATGCTCGAGCGCGGTGAGTTGAACACGTTGCTAGGATGGATCGGAAAACTGCCACCGGATGTCATCCAGAAACGGCTTCGTTTGCGCCTGACGAAAGCATGGGCGCTCGTGTTCTCGATTCAGCCGGACGCCGCCTCGAGGGAGGTTGCTGCTGTTAACAACGAATTCTTTCGCGGGCGTCGCAAGGATACCAGCATGGTAGAGGAAGCGGCATTGGCGGAGATCAACGCGGTCAGCGCACTGATCGCCACCATGGTGGAGGAAAGCGAGCGGGCGCTCGAACTAGGGCGTGCTGCTCAAGCCTCAATGGCGCCTACAGCGCCGTGGGTGCAGCGCTGTGCGCAATTCGCGCAGCTCTTCGGCTTGATGCACAGGGGTAGGTTCGACCAGATACGTGAAATACGCGACGCCGTCGGCGAGCGAGTTGAACAGGGTCAGGAGCCCGACTACTCGGATATGTTTCGACGCTCGTCGTTCGGTGTTGCTGCATTTATGCATGGCGAGCTGTCTGAATCAAGGCGAATTTTTGAGGCGATGTTCCACCGCATCGAAAAAGCATGGGGCCACTCGTCATCCTGCGCAACCTGGGCGGCCAGTTGCCTTGCTGCGATCTACTATGAGTGCAACGAACTGCCTGAAGCGCGGAGGATGATCGCGGGCCGCACGACCGCTGCACTGGAAACCTCGCCGCTAACTGGTTTGATGCGCCATATACTGTCTGCAGCACGCTTGCTGTGGCGCGACGGGGAGATGGGTTCGGCGCTGGCTATTCTCGAAGACGGTCGACAGGCCGCCGTAACCCGACACTGGCTACGTCTGAAGTTGGCGCTGGATGCCGAAACGGTAAGATTGCTCCTTGTAGAAGGCAACGTTGCTCAAGCGAGACAGATCGCCGACGAACTGAGCAAGAGCGTGCCAATGATGTGCGAAGGGCGGACTGGGTGCGCGGTAGACACCTGGACGAGCTATTGTCTCCTGCAGGCTCGCGTACTGATCGCCGGGGATCGTGCAGATGAAGCCGTCACGCTTCTCACACCTTTGCTCGATACTCTGGCTGCTACGGGCAGGCGCTATTCGGAGGCTGTGGTTTCCTTGCTGTTCTCATGCGCGCTCGCGCAATGTGGAGCGTCCGAAAAGGCGCTTGGTGCGCTCGAACGAGCGCTACGGCTCGGAAGGCAGAGCGGCATGATTAACAGCTTCGTTGATGAGGGGCCACCCGTGCGCGCGTTGCTACAGCAATTTCGCTTGGCTTCAGCGAATGTTTCCACGGCAGAAACGGCGTATGTCGACAGGCTGCTTACAGCTTTTGATGCCTTCGGCAACTCACCGGCTGCGTCGCCCGCGCATGTTGAGGCCGTGCCGCTGTCACCGGATGCTCTTAGTGCGAGGGAGTTTGAGGTAGTCGAGTGCGTTGCCCGCGGTCTTTCGAACAAGGAAATCGGCCGGTCGTTGAAACTGGCACCCGAGACGGTCAAGTGGCATTTGAAAAATATCTTCGAAAAGCTCGACGTAAATTCGCGAATTGACGCCGTACAGAGAGTTTTTGGACTTGGGGTAGGAGAGCGCCGCGCGGCCATGTAGTGACGAGCCATATGCAATAGCCCTCACCAGATTCGGCGCGGACATCCCCAGATCGCCTGGACTTTTTTCTCAGAATCACAAGCGCAGCCGCTTCGGCCAGCGCCTTCTTGCGCTGCAATTCCTTCTCAAGCTGCTGGATGCGCTTCTTGTCATCGACGCGGAATCGACAATCCCGGACAAGTAGCGTCCAGGGGGCTGCGTGTTACTTCTTGAATGTGCCGAGCAGTTCGGTGTGCGCCACGACATGGCCTTGCATCGCCTTTTCCAACGCCGCCTTTGTGGGCTTGTGAAGATCGGGCAGCACGGTGTCGAGCGCGTAGAGCTTATGGAAATACCGATGACGGCCAGTGGGCGGGCATGGGCCGCCATACGTGGTGCGATGGAAGTCGTTGGTGCCTGCAAGTGTGCCTGCCGGAAGCGCGCCCGCAGTCACGCCCTCCTGAACACCGGGAGCCGTCGTCGGGATGTTGTAAAGCACCCAGTGGACCCATGTCATCCGTGGCGCGGCCGGGTCGGGCGCGTCGGGGTCGTCGACGATCAGCACGAGGCTTTTCGCGTTGGCGGGTACCCCGGACCACGAGAGCGGCGGGGAGACGTCCGCGCCCGTGCAGGTGTAGCGCCGAGGAATCTCGCTTCCTTCGTGGAAAGCTTGTGAGGTGAGGGTGAAGGCCATGGTGCGCTCCTCGGCGTCAGCCCGCGCCGCCAGCTAGTGCTTGCGATGCATCCAGCTCATATGATGTGTATCGAGCCACTGACTCAGGCTCTCTCCCGGGTGATCGTGCCTGTAGCGCCTGGACAAGGCCGATGCAACGACAACGAGAACCACAAGGCCAACCCAAAAACTGATCATTGATTGAGCCATGGCAGCCTCCTTGGGGAATGCGACTATCCCTAAATTGTAGTCATTGGCGGCCGAACTGGCTCAACTCGAGAAGGCGGCTTACAGCCCGAACGGCTACGTCGACGATCCTCCCAATCTCCAGCGTGCCGAAACCCCGTATTTGCGTGATCGCCACCGCATCTGTTGCAGTGCGGCACTCCCCAATCGACCCAATATGCGGGACGACCCTGGATTGCCCCGCCGCTGCGCTGCCCCTACCATCAACTCCCCGCGCCATTGCAGCGAGCGCGCAATCGGCAGGCGACGTCAAAAGCGAGTGTCTCAGCCAACACAATCCGTACAGCACCTACTCAAGCTATCAGGAGGCAAGCATGCTCAGCGCCCATGAATTTGCGACATTAATGCTGGTCAGGGACTCGGCTGACCACATTGCCGAGCGGGAAGAACTCGATACGCTGCTTGAACGTCAGCTCGTCACCATGGAGAGGCTTGCCGGCGGGGCAGTGCGACCTCGCGTGACGCAGGACGGCGATTCGCTCCTTCGTAACCTCGCGCGCATACACTGAGAAGTCGAAACCTGCCGCGTGTCGGCTGGGACTCGAGCGAGCAGCTAGCCTCAACCGGCGAACCGCGAAGTACCGACGAGCCCTCGGATCTTCGACTTCCTCGTAGTCGCCGGGGTGGAATGCCAAATTCTGCATGGAAAGTACGATTACCCCTTCAAGGGCGTCTCGAAGACATGAAGGCTGAAGGCTGTGTCCGGAGACCGCGCCAGATAGTTGCGCCAAAGCCCCGGAAAGGCACTCTCTAGCTGACGAAGGGCAGCTTCTCGTCGCGCGCAGTCGCGAGCATCGACAGCGTGATCTTTCGCACCTCGAGCTTGCTTTGCGTAATGTGAGCGCGCAGCAGGATGGCAGCCTCGCCAAACTTGCCGCGATCGATGAGATGGAGCATCGCCGAATGCTCGTCGTACGTCGCGCTCGTGCGATGCGCCTTGAGAAAATCGAGCCGACGCACGATGCGGATGCGCTCGGTCACTTCGTTGTGCACGCGCAGCATCTCATTGTTGCCGGCAGCACTCACGAGGCCGCGGTGAAAGCCCTCATCGAGCACGAACATCGTGGCCGGACGGCTTTCGCGTTCCCGTTCGTCAACGCACCATACGGCTCGCAACGCATCCATCGCATCGTGTGGCGCTCCCGAGAGCCGCTCGAGCGCCGCCAGTTCGAGAACGATGCGCAGGTCATACAACTGGTCGAGTTGATTGAAGTCGATATCGCAGACTTTCCAGCCGCGCCGGAACCCCACCTCAAGATAGCCTTCGCGCGCGAGACGGAACAGCGCATCGCGCATCGGCGTGCGCGACACGCCGTAGTGTTGGGCAATGTCGTTTTCGGAAAAGCGGTCGCCGGGAAACAGTCGAAAACTGAAGATGTCCTGCTTGATGAGCTGATACACCTGCTCGGCAAGGGGGTTTGCGCTGTAGGTCACCTTCGTGCCAGATGCTGCGGGGGCTTCGGCGGCGGCTTCGGTCAAGTCGTCCATGAGTCAGGTATCGATAACGTCGAGAGTGGTGCGGCGCGTCGGTGCAATGGTGGGCGACGGGGGCCAGCTCCCTATTATCCGCCCTTAAACGGGCTCGATGAGGCTCACGTGCGCCGCCACGATCGTCCAGCCGCCGAACATATCGTTCGCCTCATGCAGCCGCGCCCAGGTCTGCATCTGGCGGCCCGTCAAAGGCGTGGTGTCGCTCGTGAACTCAGTGCTCACCGTCGCGTAGTCGCCGCCAAACGCCGTCACCACGGTGCGGTGCAACCGCCGCGAGCGGGGCACCGGCACGCAGGTTTCCCGCCAGCGGAGGATCGCGTCGCCACCATGCTGGATGTCGGCGATGCCATAGCGCACCGTTTCGGGTGCGTCCCAGAACAGGGCGTTCATCGTCTCGACGTCGTTGTCGACGAGCGCTCGCTCGTAAGCCTCGAAAGCTGCCGCGACCTGCGCGACGATCTCGGGCCGGTTCACTTCCATCGTCATCCGTCTGCCCCCAGCAGGGCGTCGAGTGGAGCGGTCCAGCCGACGATGCCGCCCTGCGAATGAATCATTGCAATCGTCGCTTCGCGAAACGCCGGTATGTAGCTTGCCGTCGCGTCCTCGACCAGCAGACACTCGTAGCCCCGATCGTTGGCCTCGCGCATCGAAGTCTGCACGCAGACCTCGGTCGTCACGCCCGCGAACACGAGATGCGTGATGCCTCGTATCGACAGTTCCTCGCCGAGCTGCGTTGCGTAGAAAGCGCCTTTGCCGGGCTTGTCGATGACGAGTTCTCCATCGATCGGCGCGAGCGTGTCGATGATCGCGTTGCCGGGCTCGCCGCGCACGAGGATGCGGCCCATCGGTCCTGCGTCGCCAATGCGCGCATCTGGCATGCCGCGCATGCGTTTGGCCGGGGGGCAGTCGGAGAGGTCGGATGTATGCGATTCGCGGGTGTGCACGACCTGCCATCCCGCCGAGCGCGCATGCGCGAGCAGCCGCGCGACGGTCGGCACGATGCCTGAAAGCAGCGATACGTCGTTGCCGAGCGCCTCGCCAAAGCCACCCGGCTCGATGAAGTCGCGCTGCATGTCGATCACGATGAGCGCCGTATGACGCGCGTCGAACGTGAACGGCGCGGGCTTTGCGCTGGCGATGGTTGTCATCGCGACATTTCTCCGTTTGCGTTGTGTATCGTTCGTGCGCCGCTCAGGGCGCTTGCGTGCAGCTCGGCCGGCTCAGCCGTCTGCGGCCTGCCTTCGTCGCCATGGCCCGCCATGTAACGCCCAAGCACCACTCGATCCGCCTCGTTTGCTGCAGTCTCGTAGACGAGACGTCCCTCGGCCATCACCACGATCCGGTCGGCAAGCTCCAGCAGTTCGTCGAGATCTTCGCTGACGAGCAGCACGGCCGCACCGGCATCGCGCGCCGCGAGAATGCGGGCGTGGATGTCCGCGACGGAGGCAAAGTCGAGTCCGAACACAGGATTCGCGACGATCAGCACGTTCACTGCGTGCCCAAGCTCGCGAGCCAGCACGGCGCGCTGTACGTTGCCGCCCGACAGCGAGCCGATGGCGCGCTCGGGCAGCGCAGGCCGCACGTCGAATTCGGCGATCAGCCGCTCGGCGCGCGAGCGCATGGCGCGACGATCGAGCCACCATCCGCCGCGCCGCAGCGGCGCGCGGTCGAAATCCCGCAGCGCCATATTCTCGGCCACGCTCATGCCTGCCACGCAAGCATTGCGCAGCGGCTCCTCGGGAAGGGCGAACACGCGCATGCGTGTCATCTCTTCGCGCGTCGCGGCATAGGGCGAACCTTCCACGGCCATCGCGCCCGACTGGGCCTTGCGCTGCCCGACGAGCGCTTCGATCAGTTCCTTCTGACCGTTGCCGGAGACGCCCGCAAGCCCGAGGATCTCGCCCGCGCGCACGCTCAGCGACGCCTCGCGCACGGCAGCGTGCCCACGCTCGTCGACGACCGAAAGGCTCGATAGCGAGAGCCGCACCGGAGCGTCGGGCGAGTTCGGCCGGCGCGCAAGCCTGAACTCATCGGTGTCTTCAGCGGCGCCCTCACGCGTTTGCGCGCTTGCGTCGCTGCCCATCATCCAGGCGGCCAGCCGGTCGCGGTCGGTGTCGGCCACCGCGCAGGTGCCGACGAAGCGGCCCTTGCGCAATACCGTGACGTTGTCCGAATAGGCCATTACCTCGCGGAACTTGTGAGTGATCATCAGCACCGTGAGGTCACCGCGCGAGGCAAGCGTGCGCATGAGGCCGAGCACTTCGTCGGCTTCCTGCGGGGTGAGCACGGAGGTGGGCTCGTCGAGAATCAGGAAGCGCTGCTCCAGATACAACTGCTTGAGAATTTCCAGCTTCTGCTTTTCTCCCGCCGCGAGTGACGAGACCGGCGCATCGAGTTCGAGGCGAAACGGCATGCGGCGCATGAAGGCGTCGAGCGCGTTGCGCTCGGCCGCCCAGTCGATCTTCCATGACAGATTGCCGCGCGCAAGGAGCAGGTTCTCCTCGACGCTGAGCCCCGCCGCGAGTGTGAAATGCTGATAGACCATGCCGATGCCGAGCGCTTGCGCATCGCGCGGGGATGCGATGCGCACCTCGCTTCCATCGGCCACAATCGTGCCGTGATCGAGCGGGCCGTAGCCCACGAGCCCCTTCACGAGCGTGCTCTTGCCTGCTCCATTTTCGCCGAGCAGCGCGTGAACCGTCCCGGGCGCAACCCTGATCGAAACGTCATCGAGTGCGCGGAACGTCCCGAACGACTTGCTCGCGCCGATCACCTCGACGCCGAGCGCGCGTGTCGCGGTGATCATGGTCACTGCTCCAGGGCAGCGACGAGCGCCGCCGAACTGGACACCGTGCCGAACACGCCGCCCTGCATCAGGACCATGTTCAGCGCAGCGTCATGGTTGCCCTTATCGGTCGCGCCGCAGCAGTCCGCGAGCAACGTGCATTCGAAGCCGCGGTCGTTTGCTTCGCGCATCGTCGTGTGGACGCACACATCCGTCGTGATGCCCGTGAGCACGAGATTCGCAATGCCGCGCGTGCGTAGGATCAGTTCGAGGTCCGTCGCGCAGAATGAGCCTTTGCCAGGCTTGTCGATGATGATTTCGCCCGGCAGCGGGGCGAGTTCGTCGATGATTTCCCAGCCCGGCTCGCCGCGCACGAGTATCCGACCGCATGGCCCCATGTCACCGATGCCGAGACCGTTCGTGCCCGCCTGGCGGCTGCGCCAGCGCTTGTTCGCCGGCAGATCGGACAGATCCGGCCGATGCCCTTCACGGGTGTGGATGATCGTGAAGCCGAGTTCGCGCATCGGCCCCAAAACGCGCTTGATCGGCTCGATCGGGGCGCGCGTGAGCGAGAGGTCGTAGCCCATTTTGTCGACGTAGCCGCCGTAACCGCAGAAGTCGGTCTGCATGTCGATGATGACGAGCGCCGTGTTGTCGGGGCGCAGATTCCCGTCGTAGGGCCAGGAATAGGGACGGGCTTCGATGGTACGGGTCATGTTGATTCTCCGGTCGCGCGCTACGCGAGCGCGGGCGATTCTGGATTCGGTCGGTCGGTCGGTCGGTCGGAAGCTGTCCGCGCTCAGCGCGTCAGGCTCAGCTCGCCGGGTGCGCCCGCCAGCGTGCGGTCCGGCCTGCAGTTGATGATCATGAGCGCGAGCGTCAGCACGTAAGGGGCGGCGTTGAAGAGGTAATAGCCGCTGGTCACGCCGATTGCCTGCAGGGCGGGGCCAAGCGCTCCGGCAGCGCCAAACAGCAGCGCGGCCCAAAGACAGCGCAGCGGCTGCCAGCGTGCGAAGATCACGAGGGCGACGGCCATCAGGCCTTGCCCGCTCGACAGTCCCTCGTTCCAGCTGCCGGGATAGACGAGCGAGAGATAGGCACCGCCCACGCCCGCGAAGAAACCACCCACCGCCGTCGCGATGACGCGTATCCGCGTAACGGGATAGCCCATTGCACGCGCGCTCTCGGCGTTCTCGCCGACGAGCCGCAGCGTCATGCCCCAGCGCATCGAGCGCAGTCCCCACTGCAAAGCGACGGCAAGCACGACGCCAATCACGAAGAGCAGATTGATATGCAACGCGTTGTGCACTTGCTGCGAGGCGGCCCACGCGCCGAGATCGATCGACGGGAGCATCGCAGCCTGCGGCTCGATGAACGGCTTGCCGAGATAGAACGCCAGGCCGGTGCCGAACAGCATGAGCGCGATGCCGAACGCGATATCGGAAACACGCGGCAGCGAGCAGACCAGCCCATGCAGGCAGCCGAGCACCAGACCGGCCGCCGCCGCCGCGAGCACGCCGATCCACGGCGAACCCGAGAGATACGAGCCCGCATAGCCGCACATCGCGCCGGAGACCAGGATGCCTTCGAGACCGAGATTCACGCGGCCGCCTTTCTCGGTGAGGCACTCGCCGAGGCTCACGAACAGATAGGGCGTACTCACGCGAATGGCCCCCGCAAAGAGCGAGATCAGCAGTACCGCAGCGGGCGAATGAAGGTCAGACATGGCGGGTACGCTCCAGTGAAGCAGACGAGGTGTCGAGCGCGGCGGCCTGAAGTTTCACGCGCCAGGCGGCAAGACGGGGAGCAAGTGCCTCCCAGGCCAACAGGTTCGCGAAAAGCAGCCCTTGCAGCACGAGCGTGGCGGCGTCGGGCAGTTCGAGGTGACGTTGCAGCAGACTGCCGCTCGCCTCGATGCCGCCGACCATCAGGGCGCACACGATCACGGCGAACGGATTCTGGCGTGCCGCGAACGCGACAAGGATGCCCGCATAGCCGTAGCCCGAGAGCAGCGACGCATTCGCGCTGCCTTGCACGGCCGCAACTTCGAACATTCCGGCAAGTCCCGCTGATGCGCCGCCTAGCGCGCAGGCGGTGAGCGCGAGCCCGCCCACGGGCAGCCCGACGAGGCGCGCCGTGTGCACGTTGCCACCCGTTACGCGCATGGCGAAGCCGAGCGTGCTTTGGCGCACGAGCACCCAGGCAGCGAGACACGCGAGCACGCCCCAGAAGAGGCCCCAGTGCACGTCGAGTCCCGGCAGCGAGCCGATGGTCATGGCGTCGGGGAGGGGCAGCGTCGACGGTTTGTTGAGACTGGCGGGATCGCGCAGCGGCCCTTCGACGAGAAACTTGAAAACGGCGATGGCGATATACGACATCAGCAGGCTGCTGATGGTCTCGTTGACACCACGCCACTGACGCATCGCGCCCACTGCGCTGATCCACAGGCCCCCCGCGAGCATGCCTGCAATCGCCATCAGCGGCGTCGCGACGATCCACGGCGTAGCCTGCGGCAGGCACTGCGGCACGACGGCGGCCGCGAGCCCGCCCAGCGCGAGCGCGCCCTCGCCGCCAATCACGATCAGGCCGACCTGGGCAGGCAGCGCGACGCACAGAGCCGTAAGCATGAGCGGTGCGGCGCGCAGCAAGGTGTTCTGCCATGCGAACGACGAGCCGAACGCACCTTCGCCAATGAGACCAAGGGCCTGGATGGCCGGCTGTCCCTGCACGAGCAGGAAGATGCCGAAGATCGCCAGAGTTGCCACGATTGCACATACTGTCGGCAACGCAGGCAACAGGGCAAGCAGCAGGCGCGCGAGACTTGCAGGCAGCCTTCGCGACGGCCCTTGAGCGGGAGAAAGGGATGCGGCCATCACGACTCCTGGCGAGGACGCTTACGGCCGTCAGATCTGGCCAACCACACCGGCAACCAGATAATTCATGCTTTCGAGCGCGATATCGGTCTGTGCGTAGCTCGTGCCGGCCGCAATGGCGCTGCCGCCCTTGTTGTCCTTCATCGGTCCCTTGAAGATGACGTAGTCGCCCGCGACCATCTTCGCCTTCACGGTGTCGGCTTGCGTGCGGGCATCGGGTGTCACCTTCGCGCCATACGGAGACATCTTCACGAAGCCTTCGCGCAGACCGCCGCGAAGAATGTTCGGCTGCGGCTTGCCCGTCTGCGCGTTTGTGACGAGCAGCTTGTAGGGCGTCGCCCAGTCCCATTCGGCGCCCGTCAGATAGCCCTTCGGCGCCAGCACCGCCTGGCTTGCGTGGTAACCGCAGCTCATCGCGCCGCGTTTCTCGGCTGTCTCGATCACGACCTTGGGTCCGTCCACGTGACACGTGAGCACGTCGCAGCCCTGATCGACGAGGCTGTTGGCGGCCTCCGCCTCCTTCACCGGCATCGACCAGTCGCCCGTGAAAATCACGTGCGTGGCGATCGACGGATCCACCGACTGCGCGCCCAGCGTGAATGAGTTGATGTTGCGCAGCACCTGCGGAATAGGCTTGGCCGCGACGAAGCCGAGCTTCTTCGTCTTGCTCGCATGGCCCGCCACGACGCCGTTCAGATACTGGCATTCGTCGATATAGCCGAAGTAGCTGGAGATGTTGGCCGGATTGCCGCTCTTCCAGAGACCGCCGCAGTGGGCGAAGCGAACCTTCGGATATTTGGCTGCCATTTTCAGCACATGGGGATCGAAGTAGCCGAACGAGGTCGCGAAAATGAGCGTCGCACCGTCCTGCTCGATCATCGCCTCCATGGTCTTTTGGGCGGCGACGGTCTCGGGCACGTTTTCTTCCTCGACGACCTTCACGTTCGGCAGCTTCTTGATGACAGCCGCAGCTTGCGCTTGTGCCTGGTTGTAGCCGTAATCGCCGCGCGAACCGACGTAGATGACGCCGACCGTAAGCGGCTCGGCACCGAAAGCGAGGTCGAATGGGAGCGTGCTGCCAAGGGCGAGGGCGCCAGCGCCCTTGAGAAAATCGCGACGGTTTGTCATGGTTGGACTCCTCGTGAGTTCAATGCATATATTCAGAATTGCCGATCGGATTGGGCTTGCGTTCCGGCCGCCGTTGCGAGCCATGCACGCCAGCCGCCGAATGCAGTGATGTCGTGTGCGCCGCTGCCTGGTGCGACCGCCGAGGGCTCGCTGATAAAGCCCTTGACGATGAGTCCATCGGCTGTCTGCACGCTGCCGATGCCGAGCGGCGCCGGCACGTGGGCAACGAATGCGCCGAAGCTGCGCAGCGGCACTTCCCAGAGCTCGATTTCGATGGGCTGGCCGGCCTCGTGCGGCGTACGCACCAGAGCGGGCTTGGCCGGCTTCGTACCGGCGAGCGCGTAAAGGCGGTAGTGCGAAGACGTGGTGGTGGTCTCGACGAAACGCGCACCAGCCTCGAGCAGTTGCCAGCAGAGGGGCTGCCCGCGCAGATGAGCGCCGACCACGGCGAGTGTCACCGTCGGCTCTTCGAAGGGCAGCGGTCGCGCGGCAATCCTGGCAGCGTCGTCGGGTGTAGCGTGCGCCATGAAGAGCGCCTGGACGCGTGCGCCGAGCACTGCCAGGCGCTGGTCCGCGCCCGCTGGGGCGATCAGCGTCACGCCGGCTGGCAGGCCGTCCGCGCGGCGAACGCCCGGCACCGCCAGAGCGCACAGATCGAGCAGATTCACGAAGTTGGTATAGACGCCAAGCTGGCTGTTCGCCCCGATCGGGTCCGCACGTACATCGTCGAAGGTCGGATGCGTGGGCGTGGTCGGCACGATGAGGACGTCGATCGCCTCGAACAGCGTTGCCACTTCGCGGCGCAGTGCGGCGAGTGCATACTGTCCGTCGAACGCATCGACAGCGCTGTAGCCGTCCGCTTTGGCAATCACCTCGGCGACAACCGGATCGATGTCGGCGCGATTCGTCTCGAAGAAGGAACCGAGCGCGGCACGGCGCTCCGCTACCCACGGGCCGTCGTAAAGCAGCGCGGCAGTTCGCTGCAAGGGTTCGAACGGCACGCTTGTTGGCGAAAGCGCAAGGCGCGAAGCGATCGTGTCGAGCGTGGCGGCAAAGGCCTGATGCGCCTGAGCGTCATCCTGGAAGGTCAACTGATCCGGCACGGCGAGGCGCAGTGGTGCATGGGGCAGTCCGAGTGCCGGCACTCGGCGCGCATAGCTGTCGTCTCCATCGTACTTCGCCATCTGCAGCAGAACCTCCCAGGCGTCGCCCACGTCATGCGCGAAGATCGACACGCAGTCCAGGCTCCGGCATGCCGGTACCACGCCGCGCTTGCTTACGATGCCAGGCGTTGGCTTGAGACCCACGAGGTCGTTGAAGCCTGCCGGAACACGCCCCGAGCCAGCGGTATCCGTGCCGAGTGAGAACGCAACCAGCCCAGCCGCAACAACGACTGCCGAGCCGGAGCTTGATCCGCCGGAGATGTGCGCATCGGATTCGAACTGTCGCACGCCGCCATAGGGCGAGCGTGTGCCGACCAGGCCTGTGGCGAACTGGTCGAGATTCGTCTTGCCGATGAGGATGGCGCCGGCGTCGAGCAGACGATCGACGGCGAATGCCGAGGCTGCGGGCGTGTAGGCGAAGGCGTCGCAGGCTGCGGTGGTTGGCATGCCGGCGACGTCGATGTTGTCCTTCACCGCGAACGGTACGCCGAACAGCGGCATCCGCTCAAAGA
This sequence comes from Paraburkholderia sp. MM5482-R2, assembly GCF_050436125.1. Taxonomy (NCBI): domain Bacteria; kingdom Pseudomonadati; phylum Pseudomonadota; class Betaproteobacteria; order Burkholderiales; family Burkholderiaceae; genus Paraburkholderia; species Paraburkholderia sp. MM5482-R2. The sequence continues at coordinate 1,000,318 of NZ_JBNDLP010000004.1, forward strand.
TCGCGGCGCCCAGGCGCGCGCGCGCTTCTTCGAGCGCGGCAGCCCGGCTGCCGAGATCGGCGGCACTCACGCGCGATATCCAGACTTCGGGGCGACAGGAGGCTTCGATCCGGGCGAACACCGTGTCGACGATGTCGCGAGGCGTCGTGCTTTTGGTGGCGTAGGATTCGAGCAGCGCTCGAACCTTGAAGAAGGCGTCGGGAAGCATGAGTTCAATCTTGAATACAAGTTTGAGCTCATGCTTGCAGCAACTGTGCCAGGCAGGGGAGGTTGGCAGGAAGTCCTTGCCCGGCAACGATTTTTACATTGGCGTAGACGCTGGTACTTGTCTACCCGTGATCCAGTGTGGGTCGCGATTGGTTTGGGTTGGTGCACGTGTCCCGCTCATCGTGCACCAACCAGAGGGAAGGGCGCGAGCGGTGGTTCGCTCGGCTATCGCCCCCTCGTTGGCACCCACCGGATCCTGACGCTCGCAGGACTGAGCGAGCGGTAGTTAAGGCACTCCTGGCCGAAGCGAGGAAGCCTGCGAAGACCATTACCACCGGCTCGGAGAGGAACTGGACGAGCATGACGGCCCGCCGCCCCGCGAAGTTCACAAGTGGGTGTGTTTGGGCGGGCGATACGAAATCCATCTCGAAATAAGACCCGCATATGCCCAGCCCGTGCCACCATCTTCGTGCTCCGGGTTTGGAACACAAGGCAAGACCGCTGATCAACGGGCGTGACCAGCCGGTCACTTTCCCAAGCTGCACGATCGGGGCACAAAAAAGAAAACGCCCGTGTTATTCACACGGGCGTTTCCGTGGCCCCGCTACCGCGCCCCAATGAACGATTTCTCGTCCGCTTCTGCATCAGGGGCCGGCTTCCGCGCGGCTCTCTTCAAGTATAGGGCGCTTGGCGGGATATCCAAGTCGGCGAGACCAGCTTTTTGCACGGAACGCGAGCGGATGATTCAGACGTTTGAGTACTCGCGCCGCCTCTGGACTCAACGCCGTCATTGAGCTTTCAGCCGTTCATGCCGTTCGGTACATGAAAGCGACAACCTTACTGCAAAGCCGGCTGGCCTGATAGCGATAAGCAATTCTTCGAAAAATGCACGTCTGCTTCCGCAAGCGCACACGACGACATCATCTTTTGCCAGCCGCATCGAGATACGGCCCTGTTGACCCGCGTACTTTTAGCACCGCAGGCACCGCATATCCTTGTCGCGTTGCCCGGCCGTCCAGCGCGTCGAGCAGATGCCTCGCGGCGACCGTGCCGATCTCGCGCGTGTCCACGTACATCGTCGTGAGGGGCGGGCGCGCTTCGCGTGCGATCGCGAGATCGTCGAAGCCGGTGACCGAAAGTCGCTCGGGAATGGCGATGCCCAACTCTTCCGCCTCCCGCAAAATGCCGAGCGCAATATGATCGTTGCCGCAGATGATCGCTGTCGGACGCGACCCCGGCTGTTGCCAGAGCGAGCGCAACGCGCGCCGGCCAAAATCGAGCGTGGATTCACCTTCGACGAGGTGCTCCGGCCGCACCGCGAGGCCATGACGCTCCAGCGCGATGCGGATGCCTGCGAGCCGCGCCTGCACACGGTCGTTGTCGCGCGTCGGTTGGATGCAGACCGCAAACGACCGATGACCGAGCGCGACGAGATGCTCGGTGATCGCTTCATACGCAGCGCGGTTGTCAACGCCGATGCAATCGTGCGGACTGCCTTTGCGCCACGCGTAAAGCACGACGTAGGGCACGCGCCAGACTCGCAGCGCATCAAAGAGCTCCGGCGGATGCGCTTCGCCCACCACCGCGATCGCCTCCACGCCGCGCGCGAGCATCGCTTGAACCTGGGAGAGAGCCTCTTTAGGATCGTAGTTCGAGCACCCGAGAAAAAGCGTGATGCCGCGCGCGGCGAACGCAGCCTGCATGCCGCTCACCTGCGAGGCAAACACCTGATCATCGAGCGTCGGAATGACGATGCCCGCAATGTGGCTGCGTGTGGATGCGAGCGCACGTCCGGCTGCATTCGGAAACCAGTTCAGCTCCAGCGCAGCGCGCTCGACGCGCTCGCGCACGCTGTCCGACACTTTGCTGGGCTCGTTGTAGACGCGCGATACCGTCGCCGTGGACACGCCCGCGAGCTTCGCCACGTCGGACAGCACCGTGCGCCCCGTGCTGCGGCGGGAGCGCGCCCCGGCCGCCCGCCCGGCAGGTGACGGTTTTTCTTCGAGAGCAGAGTCAGAGGCGGAAGAGCGAGGCATCGACGTTCAGGTTTCGTACAGGGAGCCCGTCATCTTACTCGCGGCGCGACACAACGGCGCATCCGTCAGGCCCCCGCTGCGATGCGCGAGCGGAAATGCTCGGTACCTTCGACGATCTTGTCGAGCACCGCGTCGAGCGCCCAGAAGCGTTCGCGCACGTCGTAGTCGATCGCGCGGCAGCGAATGGACTGGAACGTGCCGATGCGCTGGTGGTACATCTTCGCGAGCGCCGGATAGCCGAGTGCCTCGGATACCGCCGCGACCACGAGAAAGATCGAGAGCTCGCGGGCGAGCGCTGGGTTCTCGTCGGCGCGATTGCGCAGCCAGTTGTACAGGTCCGGATGGAAGTTCGTGAACACGCCGTTGAATCCCGCGGATCCGGCTTTCATCGCATCCCAGGCAATCGCGGCATTCGCGTTAAGGATCTTCATGGGCGAACCCTTCGCCAGGGCAACGCGGCGCTTCACCGTGTCGAGATCGCAACTCACGTCCTTCAACATCACGAAGCGGCCGGTGTCGATGCACATCTCGAGCTCGTCGTCGGATAGCAGGCGCCGGTAGGGAGCGGGGCATTCGTATAGCCCGAGCGGTATGTCGGAAGGCAAGCGGCTCATCAGACGGCGCAAGTTCGTTGAGAACGCTTGCGTGCCGTAGCGGGCTGGATCGAGCCGGTTCGTCACCAGCACGATCCCGTCCGCGCCGGTCGCCGCGGCGGCGTTCAGCTCTTCGGCCTGCGCGTCGGGATCATCGCTGACATGGCCCGAGACCACCACCGGCACGCGGCCGCCCACGCGCTCGACCACGAAGCGGCCAAGTGCCGCGCGCTCCACGAGGCTGAGAAATTGCATCTCGCTCGACTGCGCCACGGCGAACAGCGCGTCCGAGCCGTGCGCGAGATACCACTCGATCAGCCGTTCGAGCCCGGCATAGTCGATGGCGCCGTCGTCGTCGAAAGGCGTCAGCATCACGGGCACGATGCCTTCGATCGTTTGCGACGAGCGCGTCGAAGAAGTGGGGAGGGTCATGTCGGTGTTGTCCTTAGCAGGGTTGAACGGGCAGTTCATCAAGCGGGTGCCCGTGCCGGGCTGCCCGGTTCCGGTTCGCTTTCGATCGGTTTGCGCACCAGAAACAGATAGCTCATGGCGCCGACGAAGGCGATCGCGGCAGCCGTCAGCAGAGCCGGCACGAAGGACCACGCCTGCGCGATGTAGCCCGTGAGAATGGGCGCGAGCGCGCCGCCCAGAAAGCCGCCGAAGTTCTGGATCGCGCCAAGCGAGCCGACGCGGTTGGCGGGCGCAGCGGCCGTCGCGAGCGCCCATGAGCAGGCGGACGCCGCGTTGGCGAGAAAAATCACCACGGAGATGCAGACGATCGCGATCGTATTGCTTTCGACGAGCGCGGCGGGCACGGTAAACGCGACCATCCCGAGCATCGCGACGACGACCGCGTTACGTCTGCTCGCCACCGGCGAGGCGCTCTTCTTCGTGATGAGGTCGGAGAACCATCCCGCGCAGAGCGCGCCGAGGAAGCCGCAGAAGAACGGCACCGAGGCCGCGATGCCCGTGTGGATCAGCGTCATGTGGCGCTGCATCGTCAGATAGCCGGGCAGCCAGGTCAGATAGACCCAGTTCAGATACACCGAGCCGAAGAAGCCGATCAGCATGCCCCACGTCGTCAGGTTCGAGAAGAGGGCGCGCCAGTCCGCGAAGCTCAGGCTTTCGGCGGGCTTCGTCTCCGCGACGTCGCCCTTCAGATAGCGCCTTTCTTCCGGCGTCAGCGTCGCCGGGTTCGGGTCGCGATAGACCGCGAGCCAGATCACCGCCACCACGAGGCCGAGCGCGCCCGTAATAATGAAGGCCCAACGCCAGTGAAATTCGACGACCAGGACCGACAGGCACAGCGGTGCAAGCGCGGTTCCGAGCGGCGACGCTGAATTGAAGATGCCGGTCGGCTTGCCTCGCGCGCGCAGCGGAAACCAGTTGCTCACGACGCGCGCCGCGGACGGAAACTGCGGCGACTCGCCGATCCCGAGCACGATGCGCGCGATGACGAACCAGCCGAAGGTGGACACGATGCCGCCCGCCGCCTGCGCGAGCGACCACAGGATCAGGCCGCAACCCAGCAGCCTGCGCGGGCCGATGCGGTCGACGAGGCCGCCGACCGGCAATTGAAACAGTGCATAGCTCCAGGAGAACGCCGATAGCAGCAGCCCCATTTCGCCGAGCGACAGACCGAGATCCTTGCGGATCAGTGGATTGGCGACCGCGAGCGTCCCCCGGTCGAGATAGTTCACGATGCCGCTCACCATCAGCAGCGCAAGCGCCACGATCTGGGCGCGGCGCACGCGGGATGGTGCCTGTTCGGGCGCAGGGGTTGGGTTCATGCTGTCGTCTCCGTGTCGTCTTATGAATGGACTGCGACGTCGCGCAGCCGGGTCTATGAAACCGCCGCCGCGAACGTGGGTTGCGCCCGCACTTCGAACTGTGTCGGGATGGATGCCTGCGCGCCTCGACGCGTAACGCTGAGCGCCGCGGCTCGCTGAGCGAAGTCGATCGCGCCGCGGATGCTCGCGCCGCGCACGCGCTCGGCTGCGAAGCCGCCCACGAAGGTGTCGCCGGCTGCCGTGGTGTCGATCGCATCGACGCGCAGCGCGGGCAGATGGCCTTCCTCTCCGGTCGTCGCATACCAGACACCCTGCGCGCCAAGCGTGACGATCACCGTCTCCACGCCTTTCGCGCGCAGACGCGTCGCCGCCTCGCGCGCAGAAGCGGGACTATCGACGGGAACGTGCGCCAGCAACGCCGCTTCCGATTCATTGAGGATGAGAAAGCTGGTCTGTTCGTAAAGTGCATCTGGAAGGGCCTGCGCCGGGGCGGGATTCAGCAGCACTGGGGTGCCGAACTTTGCCGCGAGCGCAATCGCGTGCCGCACGGTATCGAGCGGCACTTCGAGCTGGCAAATGAGCATGCCGGCGTCAGCGATGCCGGCAGCCGCGGCGTCCAGGTGATCGGGCATGAGTGCGGCGTTGGCGCCGGGCGAAACGACGATCGTATTTGCACCGTCCGCGGCCACGGTGATGACGGCGATGCCGCTCGACGTGCCATCGACCGTGTGCACGTGCGCGGTGTCGATGTGTTCGTGCTGAAGGCCGTCGCGAAGCTGCGCGCCAAATTCGTCGCGGCCGACACAGCCGAGCATTGCCACTGATGCGCCGAGACGCGCCGCCGCCACCGCCTGATTGGCGCCCTTGCCGCCGGCGAATGTAGCGAACGCGCCACCGAGCAAGGTTTCGCCGCGCGCCGGAAGTCGCTCTGCGTGGACAACGAGATCCATGTTCGCACTGCCGACCACGACGATCCGGTCCCAGGAATGCCGGTCCGCAGATTGAATGGTAGCGCTTACATTTTCGAGAATTTTTGACGATGACATGTCTGAATGAAGTGGGTATTGCTACTTGTTGGAAGTGTTAGCGCTTACATTAACGCGGAAAACAGCAACCGGGGCAA